>CAWERW010000014.1:0-74330 GCA_963811595.1 uncultured Solirubrobacteraceae bacterium | reverse complement strand
GAAGTAGGGGAACCAGTTGGACGGCACGCCGGGCGGCGGGGCGGTCATCCCGCCGTTGGTGCGCTCGCCGTTCCAGATGACCCAGTAGGGCGGGTCGTCGTTCATCTTGTCGAAGCGCCAGCCGAGCAGCGAGGCGTAGAAGCCCTGCGCACCCTCCGGGTCGGTCGAGGCGGTGTCCGCCCAGCTCAGCGCGCCGGGCTCGTTGACGACCTCCGCGCCGATGCTCTCGCCGGCCTGCCACAGGCACAGCACCGCCCCCGCCGGATCGGCGACGACCGACATCCGGCCGGCGGTGAAGACGTCGAACGGGCCCGCCAGCACGTTGCCGCCGAGCTCGGAGACGCCGCCGGTCGTCGCGTCGACGTCGTCCACGGTGACGTAGACGTTCCAGTGCGGCGGGATGCCCTGCGCCGCCTCGTCGGGCTGCTGGGGCGAGATCGCGGCCGCGGCGCGGCCGCGCACCTTGGCCATCGAGTAGGTCGTGTTCTCGTCGATCGGCTGCTCGTCGTACTCCCAGCCGAGCAGGGTCGCGTAGAACGCCTTCGCCGCGTCCGCGTCGGTCGTCGCCAGGTCGGTCCAGGAGATCGTCCCGTGCTTGTGGCTCGTGCGGTCAGGCATCTCGTCCTCCTCAGTCGTCGGCCGCGAGCAGCGACCGTCCGGTCATCTCCTCCGGCGGCTCGATCCCCAGCAGGGCGAGCGCCGTGGGCGCGACGTCGGCGAGGATCCCCTCGCCGTCGAGCCGCGCCCCATCGAGCGTGACGAGGAACGGCACCGGATTGAGTGAATGCGCCGTGTCCGGCGAGCCGTCCTCCTCGAGCATCTCGTCGCAGTTGCCGTGGTCGGCGGTGACGATGCAGGCGCCGCCCGACTCGTGAACCGCCTCGATCACGCGGCCCAGGCACTCGTCGACGGTCTCGACCGCCTTCACCGCCGCCTCGATCACGCCGGTGTGGCCGACCATGTCGGGATTCGCGAAGTTGATGATCCCGAACACCGGCTCGTCGGACCTCCAGTGCTCGACGAACGCGTCGGCCGCCTCGCGCGCGCTCATCTCCGGCTTCTCGTCGTAGGTTGCGACGTCCCGCGGCGAGTCGACGAGCTCGCGCACCTCGCCCTCGTACGGGTCCTCCTCGCCGCCGTTGAAGAAGTACGTCACGTGCGGGTACTTCTCGGTCTCCGCCACGTGCAGCTGCGTCTCGCCGCGGTCGGCGATCACCTTCGCGATCGTGACGTCCGGCCGCTCGGGCGGGAACGCGACCGGGTAGTCCCAGTCCTCGTCGTACTCGGTCAGGCACGTGATGCGCCGCATCCCGTCGTCGTCGAGCGCCTTGACGATCTGGCGCATGCGGTCGGGGCGGAAGTTGAACCCGAGCACGGAGTCGTCGTCGCGGATCGCCGAGTCCTCGTCGCCGACCTTCGTGGCGGTGATGAACTCGTCGGTCTCGTCGCGCGCGTAGGCCTCCTTCGCGGCCTCCTCGCCGGTCGCCGCCTCGTGCTCGCCCTCGCCCCGCCGCAGCAGGTTCACCGCCTTCTCGGTGCGGTCCCAGCGCGTGTCGCGGTCCATCGCGAAGTAGCGCCCGATCACCGAGCCGATGCGGCCGACGCCCGCCTCGTCGAGCCACTCCTGCACCGTCGCGAGCATCTTCGCCCCGGACTTCGGCGACGTGTCGCGGCCGTCGGTGAACGCGTGCACGACGAGGTCCTCGACGCCCTGCTCGGCCGCGAGCTCGATCAGCGCCTTCAGGTGGCGCTCCGAGGAGTGCACGCCGCCGTCGGAGACGAGCCCGATCAGGTGCACTCGCGGCGCGTCGCGCAACGCCCCCAGGATCACGTCGTTCTCGGCCAGCGAGCCGTCCTCGACCGCCTTGTCGATGCGGAGCAGGTCCTGGGGGACGATCGCGCCCGCGCCGAGGTTGAGGTGACCGACCTCCGAGTTGCCCATCTGCCCCGGGGGCAGCCCGACCGCCTCGCCGCAGGCGGTCAGCGTCGTGTGGTCGTACTGCTCCCACAGCCCGTCGAACACGGGCGTGTCGGCCAGCGAGATCGCGTTCCCCGGTCCGTCCGGCGCCAGCCCCCAGCCGTCGAGGATGACGAGGCAGACGCCGGGGACGGTCTTCACGACGCGGCGGTCTCGACGATCTTCGCGAAGTCGGCGGGGTCCAGGCTGGCGCCGCCGACGAGCGCGCCGTCGACGTCGGGCAGCGCGAGCAGCTCCTCGGCGTTCTCGGGCTTCAGCGAGCCGCCGTAGAGGATCCGCACCGCCTGGCCGCCGTCCTTGTCGATGCCCTCGACGAGCGCGCGCACGAACGCGACCGCCTCCTGCGCCTGCTCGGGCGTCGCGCTGCGACCCGACCCGATCGCCCAGATCGGCTCGTAGGCCACGATGACCTCGCCGAGCCGCTCGGCGGGCACCTTCTCGAGCCCCTCCTGGACCTGGTGGCGCAGCTTGCGCTCGGTGTCGCCGCGCTCGCGCTCCTCCTCGGTCTCGCCGACGCACAGGATCGGGGTCAGCCCGGCCTCGAGCGCCGCGGGCACCTTGAGCGCCAGCGCCTTGTCGGTCTCGCCGAACAGCTGGCGCCGCTCGGAGTGCCCGAGCACGACGCCCGCGACGTCGATCTCGGCGAGCATCCGCGGCGACACCTCGCCCGTGAACGCGCCCTCGTCAGCCTCGTGCATGGTCTGCGCGTAGATCTCGACCTGCGAGCCGCGCGCGGAGTCCACCAGCGCCTGGAGGGCGAGGAACGGCGCGCACACGGCGATCTCGACGCCTTCGGAGCTCGAGACCCGCGGCAGCAGCGCCTGGATGAACTCCTCCGCCTCGGCGATCGTCTTGTTCATCTTCCAGTTGCCGGCGATGAACGGCGTGCGGCTCATGACAGCGCCTCCACGCCCGGGAGGGACTTGCCCTCGATCAGCTCGAGCGACGCGCCGCCGCCCGTCGACAGGTGATCGACCCGGTCGGCGAGCCCGAACTCGGCGAGCGCCGCGGCGGAGTCGCCGCCGCCCACCACCGTCGTGCCCTCGCATTCGGCCATGGCCTCCGCTACCCGGCGCGTGCCGGCGGCGAACGGCTCGAGCTCGAACGCGCCCATCGGGCCGTTCCAGAACACGGTCCCGGCCTCGGCGATCACCGACGCGTAGGCCTCGGCGGAGTCGCGCCCGATGTCGAGCCCCATCCAGCCGTCGGGGACGTCGACGCCGTCGAGCTCGCGCACCTCGGTGTCCTCGGCGAACTCGCGGCCTGCGACCAGATCCTCCGGCAGGCGCAGCTTGTCGCTCTCGAGCGCCCGCTTCGCCGGCTCGACGCCCTCGGACTCGCACTTGGAGTCGCCGACGTCGTGGCCCTGGGCGGCGAAGAACGGGAAGCACATCGCGCCGCCGATCAGCACGCTGTCGGCGCGCTCGAGGAACGCGTCGAGGACGCCGATCTTGTCGGTCACCTTCGCGCCGCCGACGACCGCGACCAGCGGCCGCTTGGGCTCCTCGAGGATCTTCGTGAGCGTGGCGACCTCGCGCTCGAGCAGCCGCCCGGCGGCCGACGGCAGCAGGTGCGCGACCGCCTCGGTCGAGGCGTGCGCGCGGTGCGCGGCGCCGAACGCGTCGTTGACGTAGACGTCGGCGAGCGCGGCGTAGCGCTTGGCCAGCGCCTCGTCGTTCTTCGTCTCGCCCGGCTCGTAGCGGACGTTCTCGACCATCACGACGTCCGACTCGGGAACCTCGTCGAGGTTGGGCGCAAGCTCCACCTCGGTCCCCAGCAGCTCGCTCAGGCGCTCCGCGGCCGGCTTCAGCGAGAACTCGGGCTCGCGCTCCTTCGGCCGCCCGAGGTGGGCGAGCAGGACGAGCCCCGTGGCGCCCTTCTCGCGCAGCTCCTTCAGCGTCGGCAGCGCGGCCTTGATGCGCGCGTCGTCGGTGATCCGGCCGTCCTCCAGCGGGACGTTGAAGTCCACCCGGACCAGGACGCGCTTCCCCTCGACGTCGAGGTCGTCAAGCGTGCGCATGCACCAGCACGCGCTGCGCGAGCTCGACACAGCGGTTCGAGTAGCCCCACTCGTTGTCGTACCAGGCGACGACCTTGACCATCGTCCCGTCCAGCACCAGGGTCAGCGGCGCGTCGAAGATCGACGAGTGCGTGGACTTGACGATGTCCGAGGAGACGATCGGGTCGTCCGAGTAACGCAGGATCCCCTCGAACGCGCCGGTGTCGGCCTGCGCCTTGAACGCCTCGTTGATCTCCTCCTTCGTCGTCTCGCGCGCGAGCACGGCGGTGAGGTCGACGACCGAGCCGGTCGGCACGGGGGCGCGGACGGCGAAGCCGGTCAGCTTGCCCTCGAGGTCGGGCAGCACGAGCCCGACGGCCTTGGCGGCGCCGGTCGAGGCGGGGATCAGGTTGATGGCGGCGGCGCGGGCGCGGCGGAGGTCCTTGTGCGGCATGTCCTGGAGCCGCTGATCCGCGGTGTACGCGTGGATCGTCGTCATCAGGCCCTTCTCGATCCCGAACGTCTCGTGCAGCACCTTCGCGACCGGCGCGAGGCAGTTCGTCGTGCACGACGCGTTGGAGATGATGTGGTGCTCGTCGGCGTCGTAGGCGTCGTCGAAGTTGACGCCGAGCGCGACCGTCACGTCGGGGTCGGTCGCGGGCGCCGAGATGATGACCTTCTGCGCGCCGGCGTCGAGGTGCTTCTGCGCGTCCTCGCGCTTGGTGAAGAGGCCGGTCGACTCGATCACGACGTCGGCGCCGAGGTCGGACCACGGGAGCGCGCCCGGGTCCTTCTCGCCGAGCACCTTGACCTCCTTGCCGTCGACGATGATCGCGTCGTCGGTGTGCTCGACGGTGCCGGGGTAGGGGCCGTAGACGGAGTCGTACTTGAGGAGGTGCGCGAGCGTCTTCGAGTCGACCAGGTCGTTGACGCCGACCCACTCGATGTCCGCGTTGCGCTCGTGCGCGGCGCGGAAGACGTTGCGTCCGATGCGGCCGAAGCCGTTGATGCCCACGCGTACGCCCATGACCCTGGAACCCTCCGAAATCGCCTCTGGAGGCGAGCAGGCTAGCGGGCGGCTTACGCCCGCGTCGGGGCGCGATCCACGTCCCGGTGCTGAACCTCGACGAAGTAGCGATCGTCGGAACGGAAGTGCGATGCGAGGTGCTCGGCGATCACCACCGAGCGGTGGCGGCCGCCGGTGCAGCCGATCGCGATGACGAGGTGGGCCTTGCCCTCGCCGACGTACTGCGGGAGCAGGTAGTCGAGCAGCGGGACGACGCGCTCGTAGAACTCCTCGAGCCGGCCGTCGCGGCCGACGTACTCGACGATCCGCGTGTCGAACCCGGTGAGCGGGCGCAGGTCGGCCTCGTAGTGCGGGTTGGGCAGGAAGCGCACGTCGAACGCGAGGTCGGCGTCGCGCGGCGGGCCGTGCTTGTGGCCGAACGAGCCGAACGTCACCGTCAGCCGGCGCGGCGACTTCTCCTCCAGCAGCTCGTTGGCGACCTTGCGCCGCAGCATCGCGGCGGTCATGCCGGACGTGTCGATCACGGAGTCGGCGAGCTCCTTGATCGGGGCGAGAAGGTCCGCCTCCTTGCGGATGCCGTCGATGACGCTGCCCGACGGCGCGAGCGGATGCCGCCGGCGGGTCTCCTTGTAGCGGTTGAGCAGCGTCTCGTCGTCCGCGCACAGGTAGATCACGCGGTGCGCGACCTCGTCGGAGCGCAGCGTCTCGATCACCCGCGCGAGGCCGCCGAAGTACTCGCCGCCGCGGAGGTCGGAGACGACGGCGGCGCGCTCGACCTTCGAGCCGTCGTGCATGAACAGGCCGGCCAGCGAGCGGATCATCTCGGCCGGCAGGTTGTCGACGCAGAAGTAGCCGGCGTCCTCGAACACGTTCATCGCGGACGACTTCCCCGCGCCGGACTGGCCCGAGATGAGCACGAGGTCGACGAGGTTCGAGCCGGGCGGGACGCGCCCGTTACCGCTCATCCCCACATTGTGGCTCATCGACCGGTCCGATTGAGATGGGCGTAGAGCTCGCGCGCGACCTTCTGGGGCACGCCGGGGACCGCCTCGAGCGCGTCGCGCGGCGCCGCGAGCACCGCCTCGGGCGAGCCGAAGTGCTTGAGCAGCGCGCGCTTGCGCGCCGGCCCGATGCCCGGCAGGTCGTCCATCACCGACTCGGTCATCGCCTTGTCGCGGCGGCTGCGGTGGTGCGTGATCGCGAAGCGGTGGGCCTCGTCGCGCACGCGCTGGAGCAGCTGCAGCTCGGGCGTGTCGTGGGCGAGCCGCAGCGGCTCGGCGCGTCCGGGGAAGAACACCTCCTCGATCCGCTTCGCCAGCGAGACGACCGCCACGCCGCGCTCGCGGAACGGCGCGAGCGGCTCGAGGCCGGCCGACAGCTGGCCCGGCCCGCCGTCGATCACGACGAGGTTCGGGAGCGCCGCGAACGACGCGTCGCGCTCCGCGTCGTAGGGGGAGCGCTCGGCCTGCTTCTCGAATTGCGCGGAGCGGCGGGAGAGCACCTCGGCCATCGAGGCGAAATCGTCGCTGCCCTCGACGGTCCTGATCGTGAAGCGACGGTAATCGGACTTCTTCGGGGCGCCGCCCTCGAACACCACCATCGAGGCGACGGTGTGCGTGCCGCCGATGTTGGAGATGTCGAAGCACTCGATCCGCACCGGCAGCGAATCGAGCGCCAGTGCCTTCTGGAGCGCGTCGAGCGCCTCGACGCGCTGCTGGCGGCGACGCTCGGAGCGCAGCTTCTCCTGGTCGAGCGCGAGCTGCGCGTTGCGCTGCGCGAGGTCGAGGATGCGGCGCTTGCCGCCGCGCTCGGCGGCGCGGATCTCGACCGGGCCGCCGCGGCGCTCGGACAGCATCTCGGCCAGCACGTCGAGCTCGGAGCCATCGGCCAGCTCGCCCTGGACGACGATCAGCGCCGGGATCGACATCGCGCTCGCGTAGTACTGGAGCAGGAACTCCTCGCTCGCGCGCGCGACGCCGTACTCGCTCTCGTTGTCGAGGTAGAACGACTGGCGATCGGAGAGCACGCCGTCGCGGACCTGGAAGACCTGCGCGTTGGCCTCCGTGGCGTCGACCGCGACGGCGACCGCGTCGTAGGTGCCCGCGCGGTCGTCGGCCACGCGCTGGCGCTCGAGCAGCGCGCGCACGGCCTGCAGGCGGTTGCGCTCGATCGTCGCCTGCTCGTAGTCCTGCTGGCCGGCGGCGAAGAACATGCGGTCCTCGAGCTCGCGCTCGATCTGGCGGAAGCGCCCGGACAGGAACGCGATCACGCCGTCGATGCCCCGGCGGTACTCCTCGCGCGACACGTAGCCGACGCAGGGCGCCCCGCAGCGCTTGATGTAGTAGTCGAGGCAGGGCGAGCCCGAGCGCCGCCCCGGCTCAGGCCCCTCGCAGGAGCGGAAGAGGAAGATCTTGCCGAGCAGGTCGAGCGTGCCGCGCACGCGCTTGGCCGACGAGTAGGGGCCGAAGTAGGCGCGCTCCTTGCGGTGGCGCTCGCGGGTGAAGTAGACCCGCGGGAAGTCCTCGTCGAGCGAGATCGCGATGTACGGATACGACTTGTCGTCGCGCAGCCGGATGTTGAAGCGCGGCTTGTACTGGCGGATGAAGTTCTGCTCCGCGAGCAGCGCCTCCGCCTCGGTCTCGACGACCAGGTACTCGATGTTGTCGATGAATTCGCGCAGCGCCCCGCGCGCCGAGAAGTGCGAGGCGACCCGCTTGCGGATCGACTTCGCCTTGCCCACGTAGATGACGCGGCCGCGCCCGTCGCGGAAGAGATAGACGCCCGGCTGGTCCGGCAGGCCGGCGCGCTGCTCCGCGAGTTTCGTCATCCCTGCAACAAAGATTACGAACCGTGTCTCGCCGCAACTCTGCGGGGGGTGGCTAGGTTAGGTGCCCTATGCGATATCGACTGATCCTCCCCATCGCCGCGCTCCTGGCTGCCCTGACGGTGGCCCCCGCGGCACAGGCGAAGGTCCGAGTGGGCCTTTCAGAGCAGAGCCCCGCGATGTTCGATCAATCCAACTGGTCGAAGCTGAAGCTCAAGCGGGTCCGGTACATCCTCCCGTGGGACTACGCGAAGCATGCGGGCAACCACGCCGAGGTCACCGCGTTCATGAACGCCTCCCGCGCCAAGCGCCAGGACGTGCTCGTCACGTTCTCGGCCACCCGCGGCTGCTTCGTCAACAACCGGTACTCGAAGAAGAAGGCGTGCCGTGCGCCGAGCAAGCGGGCCTACACGAGCGCCGTCAAGGCGTTCCGCAAGGAGTTCCCGTACACGAAGACGTTCACCCCGTGGAACGAGGTCAACCACGTCTCGCAGCCCACGTACCGCAAGCCGAAGCTCGCCGCTCGCTACTACAAGGCGATGAAGAGCGCGTGCAAGAAGTGCACGGTCATGGCGGCCGACCTGCTCGACTCGAGCGACGTCAAGCGCTACCTGCGCAAGTTCCAGCGCGCGACGAAGAGCAAGGGGCGCATCTGGGGCCTGCACAACTACAAGGACGTCAACCGCCGCCAGTCCAAGGGCGTGCGCAACGTGCTGTCCGTCACGAAGGGCCAGCTGTGGCTGACCGAGACCGGCGGCATCGTGAAGTTCGGCAAGGACTTCCCGTACTCCGAGCGGCGCGCCGCGTCGCGCACGAAGTACATGTTCAAGCTCGCCCGGCGCTACAAGCGGACGAAGCGGATCTACGTCTACCGCTACTTCGGCGAGCCGCGCTCGGCGCGCTTCGACGCCGGCCTGGTCGACCCGGACGGCTCGGCCCGTCCCGCGTACAACCAGTTCCGCCGCAGCATCAGGGGCCTCCCCCGCTAGAGGCTTCCGCACGCCGGGGGCACGCGCTAGCGTGCCCCCGGCAATGTCGCGGGTCAATCTCTACTCCGACACCCAGACCCGCCCGACGCCCGAGATGCGCCGGGCGATGGCGGAGGCCGAGGTCGGCGACGAGCAGCACTTCGGCGACCCGACTGTGAACGCGCTCTGCGAGCGCGTCGCGGAGCTGCTCGGCTTCGAGGCCGCGGTCTTCCTGCCCTCGGGCACGATGTGCAACGCGATCGGCTTCCGGCTCCACATCCGTGCCGGCGGCGACGAGGCGTACCTGCACCGCATCTCGCACCCGATCAAGGCCGAAGCCGGCGGGCCGGCGGCGATCTCCGGCACGGTGCTGTGCCCGCTCGACGGTGAGCGCGGCATGTTCGACGCGCGGACGCTCGCAGCCGCGATGCGCCCGCCCGGCGACCGCTACCACCCGCGCTCGCGGCTCGTCTCCGTCGAGCAGACCACCAACCTCGCCGGCGGCCACGTGTGGCCGCTCGCTCAGCTGCGCGAGGTCGTCGAGGTGGCGAAGGCGAACGACCTGCGGCTGCACATGGACGGCGCGCGGCTGATGAACGCCGTCGTCGCCAGCGGCATCCCGACCACGGAGTGGACGGAGGGCTTCGACACCGCCTGGATCGACTTCTCGAAGGGCCTCGGCGCCCCGATGGGCGCGGTGCTGGCCGGCTCGCGGGAGCTGATCGAGGAGGCGTGGCGCTACAAGCAGATGATGGGCGGCGCGCTGCGCCAGGCCGGCATCGTGGCGGCGGGCGCACTGTGGGCGCTCGACCACCACGTCGAGCGGCTCGCGATGGATCACGACAACGCGCGCACGCTGGCGCGCGGCCTGGCCGACATCCCCGGGGTCGAGATCGATCCCGCCGCGGTCGCCACCAACATCGTCGTGTTCCAGGTGAGCGACGCCCGCTCCGTGTGCACGCAGCTCGCGGTCAACGGCGTGATCATGGGCGCGCTCGACGAGCGGACGGTCCGCGCGGTCACCCACCTCGACGTCGGCGCGGAGGACATCGCGACCGCGCTCGACGCCGTCAGCAGCACGCTCGCCGCCGCGTAGGTGGCGCTCCGTTCACACCTTTGATGCCTGGCGGCGGCGCGCGGGCGGCAGGACGCTGCGGTCATGCACAAACTCACCGCACTCCTCCCTCTCGCCGTGTCCCTCGCCGGCCCCGCGAGCGCGGCGGCCGCGCCCGCGCTCGAGCTCGACCGTCCCTGCTACGCGCAGTTCACCACCATCGGCATGACCGGCTCGGGCTTCACCCCAGGGGGGCCGGTCGAAATCACCGGCACCTATCCGGACGGCGAGCTCGCGGGCCGCTTCGAGCTGACCGCGAGCCAGGCCGGCACGATCACCTCGATCGACGACACCCCGGAGATCCAGGACGCGCGCAGCGCGCTCACGATCAGCGCGCGCGACGTTGCCAGCTCGCAGTCGGCGACGATCGACGCCACGCTCTCGTCCTTCGGCGCCTACTACCGACCGTGGAACACCGACGGGCCCGCCCGCGGGCGGCCGGGCCGCGTACGGCAGCTCGAGGCCGACGGCTTCATCGCAGGCCCGCGCGTGCTCTACGCCCACTACCGGCTGCGCGGGAAGGTCGTCAAGACACTGCGCCTCGGCCGCCTGACCGGGCCGTGCGGGTCGCTGCGCGTGCGCTTCCGCGAGTTCGACTTCAAGGGCGTGCGGCCGGGCACATACCGCGTGCGCTTCAGCCAGTCGCGCAGCTGGGTCAGCCCGTACCCGTACAGCGACTACAAGCGGGTCGTCGTGCGCTGAGGTTCCGGCCGCGCCCGGACCGGGCACGACTCGAGTATGCGCCAGCTCACGAGCCTGGACGCGCAGTTCCTGGGGGTGGAGACCGCGAGCACGTACGGACACGTGGGTGGGCTCGCGGTCTATGACCCTGCGACGGCGCCCGGCGGCACGCTCGAGATCGCCGACATCTGCCGCCTCCTGTCCGAGCGCATCCACATGCTGCCGCCGTTCCGCTGGCGGCTCAAGCAGGTGCCGTTCGGGATCGACCTGCCGTACTGGGTCGAGGACCGGGACTTCGACCTCGACTTCCACATCCGCGAGAGCGCGGTGCCGCCGCCGGGCGACGACCGGCGGCTGGCCGAGACGGTCGCGCGCATCTTCGCCCGCCCGCTCGACCGCTCCCGCCCGCTGTGGGAGCTGTATCTGATCCAGGGCCTGCAGGACGGGCGCGCGGCGCTGCTGACCAAGGTCCACCACTCGATGGTCGACGGCGTGTCGGGCAACGAGATCCTCGGCGTCCTGCTCGACTCGAGCCCGGAGGGGCGCGAGCTGCCGCCCAAGCCCGACGGCCCCGCCGGCGAGCGCGTGCCGGGCGATCTCGAGATGCTCGGCCGCGGGCTGCTCGGCATCCCGCGCCAGCCGCTGCGCGCGCTGCGCTCGCTCCCGAGCGCGCTGCCGAACCTGATCGCCCTGCCGGGCGCCAACGCGTTCCCGGGCGTGCCGCAGCTGACGCGCGCGCTGTCGCAGGCGCGCGGCGAGGATCCCTCGATCCTCGAGGTCACCGCCGCGCGGCCGCCGAAGACGAGCTTCAACGGCCGCGTCTCGCCGCACCGCCGGTTCGCGTTCGGCTCGCTCTCGCTCGACACCGTCAAGCGGCTCAAGAACGAGCTCGGCATCACGGTCAACGACGTCGTGGTGGCGCTGTGCGCGACCGCGGTGCGCGACTGGCTGCTCGCGCGCGACGAGCTGCCGGAGGAGCCGCTGGTGGCGATGATCCCCGTGTCCGTGCGCGGCGAGGAGGAGGCCGGCACGTTCGGCAACCGGATCTCGACGATGATCGTCCCGATCCCGACGAACGTGGAGGACCCGCGCGAGCGCCTGATGCGGGCGCACGAGTACCTGCGCGGCGCGAAGGAGCACCACCGCGCGCTGCCCGCCGACCTGCTGACCGACGCGACGAGCTTCATCCCGCCCGCCGTGGCGGCGCGCGCCGCGCGCACGACGATGGACATCCTCGGCCGCACGCGCCCGCCGCTCAACCTCGTGATCTCCAACGTGCCCGGACCGCGCGAGCCGCTCTACTGCGCGGGCGCGGAGCTGCAGGCGCACTTCCCGGTGTCGGTCGTGATCGACGGCGTCGGGCTCAACATGACGGTCATGAGCTACCGCGACCACGTCGACTTCGGGATCATCGCCGACCGCGACCAGGTCGACGACGCGTGGGCGCTGATGGACGGCACCGCCGCCGCGCTCGACGAGCTCGAGACCGCGATCTGCGGCAAGCGGCCCGTCGCGCACGCCTAGCGGCAGCACCGCTTCCTTACGGGATTCGCCGTGTTGCCATCGAAGTAGGGGTCAGAACGTCTACGTCCGGGAGGACCACACAGATGCGATCGAAGGGGTTGGGAGCGCTCGTGCTGAGCGCCGTCGTCGTCGGGCTTTTCGTGCCCGCGTCCGCGCTGGCCGCGAAGCCGGCCGTCACGACGGGCGCAGCCGCGAACGTCACGTTCAACAGCGCGCGGGTCAACGGAAGGGTCGATCCGAACAACGAGGCGACGCAGTACTACATCCAGTACGGCACGACGATCGCGTTCGGCACCGAGACCGCCCCGGTCGCGGCCGGCGCCGGGGCGAACCCCCGCAACGTGAGCGTCGACATCGGCGGCCTGGCGCCGCAGACGCGCTACTTCTACCGGTACGTCGCCCGCAACGGCTCGGGCACGACGCTCGGTGACCGCCGCTCGTTCACGACGCGGCGCCAGCCGCTCGGCGTCTCGCTCGCCGCAACGCCGAACCCGGTCAAGGCCGCTGACTCTGCGACGACGCTCGTGGGCACGCTGACGGGCACGGACAACGCGAACCGCCGGATCGTGCTGCAGGTGAGCGCCTGGCCGTACACCGCCGGCTTCAGCAACTTCGGCAACGAGCAGGTCACGAACGCCACCGGCGGCTTCTCGTTCCCGATCCTGTCGGTGGGCGCCAACACCCAGGTACGGGTGCTCATGCCGCAGCGCCCGGAGGTCCAGAGCCCGATCGTGACGATCGGCGTCAAGCCGTACGTGTCGTCGAAGGTCAACAAGCGGCGCGTGCAGCGTGGCAAGCGCATCCGCTTCTCGGGGACGGTCAAGCCGGCCGGTACGGGCCAGCAGATCGCGATCCAGAAGAAGCGCAACGGCCAGTGGGTCACCGTCGGCGGCACGGTCGTGCGCAGCGGCGGTCGCTACTCGAAGAACCACAAGATCAACCGCGGCGGCACGTACCGCATCTGGACCGGCGTCGCCAACGGCCAGTACGCATCGAACAACGGCCGGTCGTTCAAGATCCGGACATTCAGGTAGCCGTCGACGTCGAGCTCGCCGAGCGCTACTGGTACCCCGAGGACGGCGGCCAGATCTGGCTGGCGGGGTACCAGCTCGTCGATCCCGACACTGGCGCCTACCTCGCCCGCGACGCACCGCAGCTCGCCCAGCGCGGGCTGCACGTCGCGGGCGTGGCGGGCGCGGGGCGCCACCACGGCGCCGCGCTCGCCTCCGATGCGGTCGCGCCGGGGCGGCCGCTCGAGCTGCGGCGCGACCCGGCAAACGAGCACGACGCCAACGCGATCGCCGTCCACGCGGGCGGCGAGCAGCTCGGCTTCGTCCCCCGCGAGCTCGCCGCGGAGATCGCGCCCGAGCTCGACGCGGGGCGCCCGTGGGCGGCCGTCGTGCTGCGGGAGCAGCGCGCGTCGCCGCGCGACCCGCGCAGCGGTCTGACGATGCTGCTCGCGCCGGGAGAGGCGATCGAGCTGCGGATCAAGTGACAACGCGTCAGGCAATGCGTCCGCAGGCCGTCTCAGCACTCAAGGGATCCGACTTCGTGCCGATGCGAATCCGATGGCAATCCGCATTGCCACGACCCGTCGTGTCTCCGGTACCGAGCGGTGGCTGCCGCACGCGGTGCTCGCGACCTCCTTCGTGGTGGTCCTGCCCGCCGTTGCCGTCGCGGCGATCGTGCCCCCCGGCAACCCGGTTCTGCTCGCGCTCTCGATCCTCGCCGGGATCGCGCTGTCGCTGGCCGCCGCGAGCCTGGGTGACGCGATCTGGAAGCGCATGCCCGGCTCGCGCGACCTCGTGTTCGCCGACCTCATGCTGTGGGGCTGGCTGCGCCGCTCGGTCGCCGAGCGGCGGCTCGCGCAGGCCGAGAAGCTGCTGGGCAGCGCGGCCGAAGGCCTCAGCCTCGAAGCGCTGACCAACCTCAGCGACCTGCTCGAGGCGCGTGACAGCCGGACGTACGGCCACTCCCAGCGCGTCACCCGTCACGCCGAGCGGATCGCGAACACGATGGGCCTGTCGCCCGCCGAGGTGGCCAAGGTCAGGACCGCGTCGGCGCTGCACGACGTCGGCAAGCTCTACACGCCGCGCTCGATCCTCAACAAGCCCGGCCGCCTGACCGACGTCGAGTTCGAGCTGGTCAAGCGCCATCCGGTCGACGGTGCGGCGATGGCCGCCGGCATCGGCGACCCGGAGATCACCGCGATGATCCGCCACCACCACGAGCGGCTCGACGGGCGCGGCTACCCGGACGGGCTGAGCGGCGAGGAGATCCCGCTCGGCGCTCGGATCATCGCCGTGGCCGACACGTTCGACGCGATCACCTCGAACCGCACCTATCGCCGCGCCGCGCACCACAAGCGCGCGCTCGACGTGCTCGCCAACGAGGCCGGCCAGCAGCTCGACGGCGATGCCGTGGCCGCGTTCCGCGGCTACTACCGCGGCCGCCGCACGGTCGCCTGGTCGGCGTTCTTCGCCGCCGCGCCGCAGCGCTTCCTCTCCTGGCTGGGCGGCGCCTCGCCGGCGATCGGCGCCGGCGTCACCGGCTCGGCGGCGCTGCTGCTCGGCCTCGGCAACACGCAGGCCCCGGTCTCCTCGCCGGCGATCCCCTCGCCCGCCATCGTCCAGCCCGCCGCGCTGGCCGGCGCGAGCGACGGGCCCGCGGCCCCGCGCCGCACCTCGCCGATCGCGACGAACGACCGCGCCGCGCGCCGCAACCCCGGCGGCCGCCGCGACCGCGACCGCCGCGCCCGGCGCCCCGGCAACGGCACCCCCGTGGCCGGGCTCCCGCCCGCGGCGGGCGCCCCGCCCAGCGGCGGCGGCTCCGCGCCCGGCGGCGGCGCCGCGCCCGGCGGTGGCTCAGGCGGAGGCGGCGGAGGCGGAGGCGGAGGCGGCGGCGGCGGCGGGAACCTGCCGCAGGTGAAGCTGCCCGACGTCAAGGTGCCCGAGGTCCGCGTCCCCGAGGTCAAAACGCCGCAGATCACGGTGCCCGAGGTCAAGGTCCCGAAGGTGCCCGGCGTCGACCTGCCCGAGATCAAGACCCCGGAGATCACGGTCCCCGAGATCAAGACGCCGGAGATCAAGGTGCCCGGGGTCGAGCTGCCCGACGTACAGCTCCCGCAGCTGCCCTGAGCACGGGCAGCGTGAACAGGCTGTGACGTCACAGTCGGGTAACCTGGGCTGCGGACCGCCGTTGCTCTGATGCGCCGCATGCCAACGCTCCGACTTCTCCTCGCCACCCTCCTCGTGGCGCTGCTCGCGCTCCCGGCCGCCGCTCCCGCCCGGCCACACCACGACTCCCGCGCCCAGCCGCTCGTCATCGGCCACCGCGGCGCCTCCGGCTACCGCCCGGAGCACACGCTCGAGGCCTACCGGCTCGCCGCCGAGCAGGGCGCCGACTACATCGAGCCCGACCTCGTCACCACCAGGGACGGCGTGCTCGTCGCCCGCCACGAGCCCGAGATCGGCGGCACCACGAACGTGGCCGACCTCTCCCGGTTCGCCGCTCGCAAGACGGTCAAGTTCATCGACGGCGCCCGCTTCGAAGGCTGGTTCACCGAGGACTTCACGCTCAGGGAGCTCAAGACCCTGAGGGCGAGGGAGCGGATCCCGGCGAATCGCCCGGCGAACACCGCCTACAACGACAAGTACGAGGTCCCGACGTTCCAGGAGGTGCTCGACCTGCGCGAGCGCCTCTCGCGCAAGCTCCGCCGCCCGCTCGGCGTGTACCCCGAGACCAAGCACCCGACCTACTTCCGCTCCCTCGGGCTGCCGCTCGAGCCGGCGCTGATCCGCACGCTGGAGCGCAACGGCCTCAACCGCCGCGGCGCGCCCGTGTTCGTCCAGTCGTTCGAGACCGGCAACCTGCAAGCGATGGACCGCCGGCTCGACGTGCCGCTCGTGCAGCTGCTCGCCGAGCCCGGCGTGACGCCCGTCGGCGACACCCGCACCTACGCCGAGCTGGCGACGCCGGCCGGCCTGCGCAGCATCGCGCGCTACGCCGAGGGCGTGGGGCCGTCGAAGGACTACATCGTCCCCCGCAACGCCGACGGCAGCTCGGGCACGCCGACGCGCTTCGTCAAGGACGCGCACGCGGCGCGCCTGCAGGTCCACCCGTACACGTTCCGGCGCGAGAACCCGTTCCTGCCCCGCGAGCTGCGCAATCCGGCGGACCCGGCCAACCCGGCCGGGATCGGCGACCTGCGCGCGGAGATCCGCCAGTTCTTCAAGCTCGGCGTCGACGGCGTGTTCACCGACAACCCCGACATCGGGGTCGCCGCGCGCCGCTGAGTTGGCCACGCGCACTACCTGATCCACAGCGCGGGCATCGACGGCTACGACCCGCGCGAGACCGCGCTGATCGCCCAGATCGTGCGCCACCAGCGCAAGGGCTCGCCCGCGCCGGGCGAGCTCCGCGACGGCGACGCCGAGCTCGTCGGCGCTGCGCGCAGCTGCTGCGGCTCGCCGAGCAGCTCGACCGCGGCCAGGACCAGTCCGTGCGCGCGGCGCGGCTCGTGCCCGAGGCGGGCGACCTGCGGCTGAGCGTCGAGGGCGACGACCGGCTCGCGCGCTGGAGCCTCGAGCGGCGGCTCTCCGACGGCGCGTTCAAGCGCGCGTTCGGCGGCCGGCTCGTCGTCAGTCCCTGAGCGCGCGCTGCAGCTCCTCCCACAGCGCGGCGTAGGCCTGCGCGGCGGGATGCCGCGGGTGCGACGTGACGACCGGCTCGCGACCCGACCCCATCAGCTCGACGACGCTCGCCGCCGGGATCGCCGCATCCGCGATCCCCGGCAGCGTCGCGAGCAGCTCCTTGTGCAGGGTCTTGCGGCGGTCGACCATCGAGAAGAACGCCAGCACCTCCGGCGCCGGCGCCGAGGCGGTCGCCAGGAAGGCCCGCAACTGCTCCAGCGTGCGAACCGACAGCGTCGACGGGATGAGCGGCACGAGCAGCAGGTCGGCGGCGCTGAACACGCTCTCCGACACGAGCGAGATCGAGGGCGCGCAGTCGAGGATCGCGAGGTCGTAGTCGTCCTCGAGCTCGCCGAGCACGCGCCGCAGCCCCTCCAGCGGGCGCTTGCGCTTGTCGAGCTGGATGTCGAGGTGGCGGTAGGAGAAGTCGGCCGGGAGCAGGTCGAGGCCCTCGATGTCGGTGCCCTTCATGACGTCGATCGGCGCTCGCTTGCCGCGGATCAGCCCCTTGCCGCCGCCCTTGACCTTCGCCTCGACCCGCAGCAGGAACGTCGCGGCGCCCTGCGGGTCGAGGTCCCAGATCAGCGTCCGCAGCCCGTCGGCCGCGGCCTGCGCGCCGAGGTTGACCGCGGCCGACGTCTTGCCGACGCCGCCCTTGATCGAGTAGGTCGCGACGACCTTCACGCGGCCTGGCGCTTCGGAAAGGCGTCGCGCACGAGCTTGCGCTGCCCCTTGCCGGCGAACGACGCGAAGCGGGCGGCGAACTCGGCCCGCGCCGCCTCCTGGTCGGCGACAAGGGCGTCGAGGGTCGGGCCGAGCGCGATCAGCGCGGCGGGCCCGCCGGGCTCGGCCGCGAGCTCGTCGCGCAGGTCGCGCAGCATCTCGACCTGGACCGCGCGGTCCTGGAAGCGGCCGAGCACGTCCTGGAGCTCCTTGAGCGTCGAGCGCATCGGCTTGACCACGTCGCGCGGGAACGGATCGCCGAACAGCTCGAGCAGGTAGCGCAGCTCCTTGCCGCGCTTGCGCAGGTCGTGCAGCGCCTCGGCCGGCGTGTCGTCGTCGATCGCGCTGCCGTCGCGGACCATGCGGCGGTAGACCGAGCGGATGCGGTGGCCGGCGACCGCCTCGATCGGCGCCGCGGCGTCCGGCTGGTCCTCGGCGGGCCCGGCGGTCGCGAGCGCGCGCCACTGCCGCAGCGCGGCCTGGAAGCGAGCGCCGCGCAGCCCGCGCCGAAGCTTCGCGAGCTCGCTCGCGCGGCGGCGCGCGAGCAGCGCCCGCAGCGGCTCGAGGTCGGCGGCGCGCTCGGGCGGCAGCAGCGCCGTCAGGTCCTCCCACTCGAGCAGCTGGACGTCGAGGTCGCGCACGGGACCCGTCATCTGCTGCGCCCACTTCAGCTCGTCGCGCACGCGCTGCCGCTCGTCGGGGTCGTGGATCCGCTTGAGCTCGCGCAGCACCGAGCGCGCGCGGCGGATCGAGACGCGCAGGTCGTGGAGGAACTCGGTGTCGAGGTCCTCGAGCGTGCCGGGCACGTTGGCCTCGGCGATCTCGAGCAGCCGGGTGAGCACGATGCCGGCGGCGGCGTCCGCGCGCGTGCCGGCCGCGAGCGCGACGTCCGGCTTGGAGGAGACGCCCTCGGGCCGGCCGCCGATCGCGAGCACCGCCTCGTCGAACAGCGACTGCTCCGCCGGGGCGAGGCCGAGCCGGTCGCGCAGCACGGCCAGCGTGCGCTCGAGCGCACGGTCGTAGCCGAGCACCGGGCGCACCGACAGCCGCGGCGCGAGCGGAACGCGCCTACCTGCCCCGGCCACCGCCTCCGGGCGCTCGATCGTCAGCCGCACCACCGTCTTGGCGTCGCCGTTGAGCACCGCCAGCGACTGCAGCGTGCTCCGCACGCGCACGATCGGCAGCAGCGCGCGTTCCTCCAGCACGCCCGCGAGCCGCTCGCGCAGCGGGCCGGCAGGAAGCTCGGGGACGAGGTGGCGCGGCGCGCTCTCGACCTTCGCGCGCCGCACCGGCGCGCCGGGCTCGAGCAGGGTCAGCGCGGAGCCGGCGGAGCGACCGGCGGGCCGCTCGGCGCGCAGCCCCTCGGAGCGCAGCCGGCTGTCGAAGCTGTCGAGCAGGAAGCGGTCGGCGACGCGCGCCGTGCCCACGTCCAGTTCGAGCCGGCCGGCGAGCGCGGCCAGCAACGCGTCGCCGTCGGCGGACAGCAGCAGATCGAGCCCTTCGCGCGTCACGGGGCGTAGTGTTTCAAGCGCGATGCCCGCTGCCGCGCCCAGCGTCGAGATCGAGCGGAAGTTCCTCGTCGAGCGTGTGCCGGACGGGCTCGACGCCGGCGAGCCGATCCACCAGGGGTACCTGGCGATCGCCGAAGACGGCGTGGAGGTGCGCGTCCGCCGCCGCGGCGAGGCGACCGTGCTGACCGTCAAGTCCGGCCCGGCGATGGTCCGGATCGAGGAGGAGATGGCGATCGACGAGCGGCGCTTCGAGACGCTGTGGGAGCTCACCGACGGCCGCCGCGTGAGCAAGGCACGGCACCTGATCCCGCTCGACGACGGGCTGACCGCCGAGCTCGACGTCTACGCGGGCGCGCTCGAGGGCCTGCTGACGGCCGAGATCGAGTTTCCCTCGCTCGAGGCGAGCGAGGCGTTCGTCCTGCCGGCGTGGCTCGGGCGCGAGGTCACGGGCGACAAGCGGTTCGCCGCCCAGTCGCTGGCACTGCACGGCCGCCCGCAAGACGGGCGCTAGCCGGCCTGTCATGACCGCGCGCACCGAGCGACAGGTGCTCGACTCCCTGCAGCGCGTCACCGACGCGGTGCTCGCCTTCCTGACCGAGGATGAGCTGTTGCAGGAGCTGCTGCAGCGGATCTCCGACATCCTCGCCGTCGACACCGTCGCGATCCTGCTGCTCGAAGGCCAAACCCTCCACGCCCGCGCCGCCAAGGGCATCGAGGAAGAAGTCGAGCAGAACGTCCGCATCCCGCTCGGCCGCGGCTTCGCCGGACGCATCGCCGCCGAACGCCGCGCCATCACCATCACCGACGTCGACCACGCCGACATCCTCAACCCGATCCTGCGCGAGAAGGGCATCCAGTCACTGCTCGGCGTCCCCCTCCTCGTCCAAGGCCGCGTCATCGGCGTCCTGCACGTCGGCAGCCTCACCCCCCGCGACTTCACCACCGACGACCGCGACCTCCTCCAACTCGCCGCCGACCGCGCCGCCCTCGCCATCGAACAAGCCCGGGTCTTCGCTCAGGAGCGTCTCGCCCGCGAGTCGGCGGAGCGGGCCCACCAGCGGCTCGAGTCACTCCAGCGCGTCACCGACGCCGCGCTCGCCTACCTGCCGGAGCAGGAGCTGTTGCAGGAGCTGCTGCAGCGGATCTCCGACATCCTCGCCGTCGACACCGTCGCGATCCTGCTGCTCGAAGGCCAAACCCTCCACGCCCGCGCCGCCAAGGGCATCGAGGAAGAAGTCGAGCAGAACGTCCGCATCCCGCTCGGCCGCGGCTTCGCCGGACGCATCGCCGCCGAACGCCGCGCCATCACCATCACCGACGTCGACCACGCCGACATCCTCAACCCGATCCTGCGCGAGAAGGGCATCCAGTCACTGCTCGGCGTCCCCCTCCTCGTCCAAGGCCGCGTCATCGGCGTCCTGCACGTCGGCAGCCTCACCCCCCGCGACTTCACCACCGACGACCGCGACCTCCTCCAACTCGCCGCCGACCGCGCCGCCCTCGCCATCGAACAAGCCCGGGTCTTCGAGCAGCGGCGGGTGGCCGAGGCGCTCCAGCGCCGGCTCCTGCCCGCGGAGAGCGCCGACACGTCGAGCCTCGAGATGGCCGCCCGCTACCTGCCGGCCGCCGGCGGCAGCCTCGGCGGGGACTGGTACGACGTCTTCTCGCTGTCCGGCGGCCGGGTCGGCGTGGCGGTCGGGGACGTCGTCGGCCACGGCGTCGAAGCGGCCGCGGTCATGGCCCAGCTGCGCACGGCCGTCCGCGCCTACGCGGCCGACGGCCATCCCCCCGGCGCGGTGGCGGATCGCATCAACAACCTGATGCTGCATCTCGGGCCGCGGGCCATGACGACCATGGTCTACCTGGTGCTCGACCCCGCGCTGGAGACCTTCGAGCTCGTCGGCGCCGGCCATCTCCCGCCGCTCCTCATCGACCCCTCCGGCGAGGCGCGGTACGTGTGGCCGCAGCCGGGCGTCCCACTCGGCGCGCTGCCGAACTCCATGTACCGCTCGCAGACCTGCCCGATCCCGACCGGCACCATCGTGTTTCTCTACACCGACGGACTCGTCGAACGGCGCCGCGAGTCGATCGACGCGGGCCTCGAGCGGCTGAGGGTCCTGGCGGAGGGCGCCGAGAACGTCGAGGCGCTGTGCGCGACGCTCGTGGAGCAGCTCGTTCCGGAGGCCCCGGGCGACGACGTCGCCTTCATCGCCGTCAAGGTGCCGCCGCTCCCCGATCAGCTCGCCACGCGCTGGCACGCCGCGCCGGCCAGCCTCGCCCCCGTCCGCTACCTCCTGCGCCGCTGGCTGACGACGCGCGGCGCCACGGAGCAGGAGGCGTACGACCTCATCGTCGCCACGCAGGAGGCGTGCGCGAACGCGATCGAGCACGCCTACGGCCCGGCGCGCGCGCACTTCGAGCTGGCCGCCGGGTACGACGACGGCCTCGTGACGATCACCGTCACGGACACCGGCCGCTGGCGGGCGCCGCGCGGCGAGAACCGCGGCCGCGGCCTGCCGATGATGCGGGCGCTCGCGGAGACCGTGGACGTCCGCCAGACCGACGAGGGGACCGCGGTCACCCTGACGCGACGCCTCGGGACGCCGGCATGACCGTGCTCGCCAACATCGTCGAATCGCGCCGCGGCGACGTCGCGATCGCCAGGATCGACGGCGAGATCGACGCCTCGAACGTGTCCTGGGTCGAGGAGCGGCTGCGCGCGCTGGTCACGAACGACGCCGAGGCGCTGGTCCTCGACCTCACCGCTACCACGTACCTCGACAGCGCGGGGATCGCGCTGCTGTTCGAGCTCGCCGCGGACCTGCGACGGCACCAGCAGGAGCTGCGCCTGGTCGTCGCCGACGGCGCCCCGATCGCGCGCGTGCTGCAGCTGACGGCCGTCACCGGCGCGGCGTCGACGCACCCGACGCTCGACGCGGCGCTCGGTCAGCAGGCCGGCGCGTAGTCCCGCGCGGGCAGGAACTCGTCCCGTTCGCGAGCGGGATCTACGTTCAACCGCAGGCGCCCCTGCTGCGTACGCCCCGACATGCGCGCCCGCCTCACGCTGCTCCTCGTCCTCGTCGCGCTGCTCGCCGGCGGCTGCGGCGACAGCGACAGCGGGGCGTCGGACAAGAGCGGCGGCCCCGAGGCGACGAAGACGCCCGAGAAGTCCGGGCCCGGCGCCTACTGACCGAGCCGCACCCGCCGTTCCAGCCAGGGCGTCATCGTCTTGATGTAGCTCGCGGTGATGTGGCCGCTGTTGCGATACACGAGCACGTCGCCCACCACCGCGGGGCACGTCCGGGCGAGGCAGAACTGGCTCGTCGTGTCGAGCTCGCCGATGCCCTTGACACGCCGGACCGCGTCGCGGACCGCGAATGCGCGCTCGACCGCCGGGCCGCGCGCGAACGCGCAGCGCCGCAGCTTCCGCATCGATCCCGACACGCACTCCGGGATGTTCTGAGGCGGCCGCGGTGGATCGACCAGCACCGTCACCCGCCGCGCCGCCGCGCGCAGGCGCTCGAGCGTCGGCACGTACCCCGCGGCCAGCGCGCGTGTGCTCGCGTCCCGCGCCAGCCGCCGCCCGCGCTCCGCGACGGTGTAGCGGACGGACGAGCCCACGATCACGAGCGCGGGGCGCTCGGCCTGCTCGATGCGCCGCAGCGCGTTCTCGCGCCAGGCGTCGCACGCCGGGCTCGTGCGCGTCGTGAGCGGATACAGGACCTGCACGTGGGCGGGCGGGCAGCCGCCCTTGGTGAGGACCACGAGCCGCCACCGGCGCTTGATCGCGATGCGCTCGAGCGCCGGGAAGTACTGCATCGCATGCGAGTCGCCGAAGAGGACGACCGTCGTCCCCGACCCGCGGTCTCCGTAGACGCACGACGGCGACTTCGTGACGGGCTTGTCGACGAGACAGCCGTCGTAGAACACCTTGCCGCGGTCGTCGCCGGCGTCTGACGGGCGCGGTCGCAGCGCCGTCGCGGCGCGCTGGACCGTGCCGGTCCGGAGCTGGGGCGCGCCGACCGCCTCGCCGGCCGCGAGCGCGGGCGGCGAGGAGATGCTCCCGGACAGCGCGACGCCGACCCCGATCGCCAGCGCCGGCGCGGCGAGGCCCGCGGCGAGCGTGGCGCGCGGCCGCCGCAGGTGCAGCGTCGAGCGCCGCAGCGGCTCCTCGATCCAGCGGAACGTCGCCCACGCGGGAGCGAGCGACGCGAACGCGACCGCAGCGCGCGCCCACGGCGACAGCGGCCCCGCGAACACGAGCAGCGGCCAGTGCCAGACGTACCAGGCATACGAGACGCGGCCGATCCAGCGCACCGGACGCAGCATGAGGCATCGGGTCGGCAGCGCGGCCCGGTCGCACGTCCCCGCCGCGATGAGCGCGACCGCTCCGAGCGTCGGCAGCAGCGCGGCGGCGCCCGGGATCGGCGTCGCCTCGCCGAAGGCGACCGTCGCCGCCGCGAGCGCCGCCAGCCCCGCCCAACCGCACGTCGCCGCCACGCGAGAGCCTGTCTGCCGGTCGGCGAGCCCGACCGCCAGGAGCGCCCCGAGCGCCAGCTCCCAGGCACGCGCGAACGCCGAGTAGTACGCGGCCTCGGGCGCCACCCGCGACCGTGCGACCGCGTAGGCGAACGACGCCGCGGCGACGGCGCCGAGCGCGAGCAGCAGCACGCGCCGCGAGCGCCGCACGAAGGACAGCGCGACGATCAGCCACGGCCACACGAGGTAGAACTGCTCCTCGACGGCCAGCGACCAGAGGTGGTCGAGCGGCCGGTCCGCGCCGGACGCGAAGTAGTCCGCCGCCTCGGCCGAGAGATGCCAGTTCATCGCGTACGCGCCGGCGGCCACGACGTCGGCCGCGACGGCCTCGGCGCGCACCGGCGGCAGCAGCAGCGACGAGCCGACGACGACCGCGGCGATCACCGCGAGCACCTGGGGCATGAGCCGCTTGATGCGGCGTGCGTAGAAGCGTGCGACGCACACGCGGCCCGTGCGCTCGAGCTCGCGGACCAGCGCCTGGGTGATCAGGAAGCCGGAGATCACGAAGAACACGTCGACCCCCACGTAGCCGCCGGTCGCGAACCCGAGGTCCGCGTGAGCGAGCACGACGATCGAGATCGCTACGGCTCGCAGTCCCTCCACATCGGTTCTGAATCGCATGCCCCGAGGCTCTTCCTGCGGCCGCCCCCGGTCATCACCCCTCGGAGGGAAGTGCTTCACCCCACGGTCAGGCGCGACACGAGCGCATCCCAGCGCGGGCCGACCGCGGCGATGCCGTACGTCCGCGCCTTGTCGATCGCCGCCGCGCCGAGCCGCGCCCGCAACGCCTCGGACTCGATCAGGCTGCAGATCGCGTGCGCCAGCGCCGCCTCGTCCGCGGCCGGGACGAGCAGCCCGTCGACGCCGTGCTCGATCACCTCGCGAGGGCCGGCGGCGCCGTCGAAGCTCACGACCGCGAGCCCCTTCGCCATCGCCTCGAGCAGCGCCAGCGGCAGCCCCTCCACGTGCGAGCTGAGCGCGAAGATCGAGGCCGCCTCGAGCTCGGCCTCGATGTCGCGCACCGGTCCCACCAGGAGCGCGCGCTCGTCGAGCTCCAGCTCGGTGACGAGCGCCTGCAGAGCCTTCCGCTCCGGCCCGCGGCCGCAGATCCGCAGCCGCCAGTCCGGATGCGACGCGGCCACGATGGCGAACGCGCGGATGAGCCGGTCGTACCGCTTCGCCGGCACCAGCCGGCCGGCCGCCACGACCACCGGCCCGCCCAGGCGCGCCGTGCGACCGCACGGCAGGGGCAAGGCGTTCGGGATCGCGTGCACAGAGCCGCGAACCAACGCCTCGAACGGCGCGCGCTCGGCCTCGCCCAGGACCACGACCGCGTCGAGTCCGGCGTAGCGACGCCCGATCTCGCGTCGCAACAGCGCGCCGTAGGCGTCGAAGGGAGCGTGCTCGGTCGCCACCACGGCGGCCGCGCCGCCGACCTGCGCCACGAGCAGGTTGAGCGCCGGCCGCGTGCCGATGATCACGTCAGAGCGCGCGCCACGGAGCCGGCGCAGGAGCTGCAGGTCGGTCCAGAGCGTCATCCGCCGGGCCGTGCGATCACCGGGGAAGAGCAGCGCTCCGGGCACGCGCCGCAGCACCCGGGCCACGCGCCCGCCGGCTCCCCGCCGGCGATCGTCGGCCACCGTGACGACGACACCCGGCGGGAACGCGAAGAACGGCTGCTCGCGCGTCCGCCACACGCTGATGACCTCGACCTCGTGCCGCTGAGCGAGCCACCCGGCGACGTTGAGCATCGTGCGGATCGTGCCGCCCATGCCCCAGGCGTGGACGAGCAGGATCGTCACCTTCGGGGCGGCGCGCGTGGGCGAGCGCCGACACCGCCGCAGGACCGCGCGCGCGACCGGCGTGACCAGGCGGTGGCGGCACATTTCCCACGTCGTCGGCGGCGCCCGGTGCGGCCGGGCGGCAGCGTCCGGCACGACGGGGCTCCTTTGGTGGGGGCGCCGGACGGCGCCCGCGGGAGGACGGCGCCAGTGTCCGCCGCCGCGCCGGTGCCGCGCCAGGCACCAACGGTGTTAACCGCGTCCCTCCGGCGTCAGCCGCCGGCGAGCTTCGCCAGCCGGATCCGGTCGCCCCGTGTCGTGCGCACCCGCGCGCTGGGGTCGCCGAGGGTCGACGTGCTGGTCTCGTCCGGCGCGAACACCCCGGTCCCGCCCTCGATCACCATCACGCGCTCGACGGTGCTCCGCCTGCCCCGCGCCGCGACCGCGAGGTCGAGCCGGCGGTCGGCCGACAGGTGGAGCACGGACAGCGTCGACCCGAACTCCCCCTCCGGCTCCGCGTTGCCCGGCACAAACGGCGAGTCCTGATCGAAGGAGCTGTTGCCGGTCGTCGCGTAGCCCCGGCGATGCCCGCGCACCACGGTGACCTTCCCGGCCCCGGAGTTCTCGCGCGTGGCGCCGATGATCATGTCCGCGAAGCCGTCCGAATCGAGGTCGCCGGCCTCGACCACGGCGCCGAACTCGTCGCCCGGCTCGTCCGTCCCGGGGACCGCGGGGGTGTCCTGCGAGATCGTGATCGGCGCGCGCCGGGGACCGCGCCGGCTCCCGAGCCACAGCCTGACCTCGCCGCCGCTGAGCTTCAGCCCGGTCACGTTCTGGGCGTGGTCGGAGTCGCCCTGCACGATGTCGGCGTAGCCGTCGCGGTTGACGTCCGCGACCGCGAGGGCCGAGGTGCCGCGGGCGCCCTCGAGCGCGCTGCAGCGGCTCGGGCCGCTGCGCTCGCCGCGGCAGTAGGAGAGGTGGCCGCCGCCGGCGGTGTCCGCCGGCGCGCCTTCGACGAGGTCGACGCGGCGGTCGCCGTCGATGTCGCCGGTCCGCATGCGTGTGCCGAAGCCGTCGGCCGCCTCCGCGGGCGGCGAGATGATGCGCGAGCGCGACGTGCGCAGCCCGTCGGCGCCGCCGAACAGGATCTGGACGGCGCCACGCCCCGGCCCGCGACCCGGCGCCCCGACGATCAGGTCGTCGTGGCGGTCGCCGTTGACGTCGCGGGCGAGCAGGAGGTATCCGTACTCGGCCGGCACGTCCTGAGCCGCGCCGGCGAACTGGAGGTCGCGCCCGCCCGTGATCCCGCGCGCGCCGCCGCCGAACAGCACGGACACGCGGCTCCGCCCGGGCGTCCCGATCGCGAGGTCGGCCGAGCCGTTGCGGTCGAAGTCGCCGCTCGCCAACCCCGAGCCGAACGCGTCGTCGCTGCGCGGGCGCCCCGGCACGCGCGCGTCGGACTCCGTGATGACCCTCCAGCCGCGGCCGCGGCGGATGAGCACGACGCCGCTCAGGACCGGCGACCCTTGCGGCGCGGCGCGGAGCATCGCCATCACGAGCTCCTGTCGCCGATCGCCGTCGAAGTCGTAGGGCGTGGCCGCGCGCGCGGGCTGCGGCGGCGGCTTGCGGGCGGCGGGGTCGTCGGGGAGCGTGACGGCGAGCGTCGCCGCCACGCCCGCGGCGCCGAGCATCCCGGCGGCGAGCGCGAAGCGCCGCCGCGAGCGCCGCTGCGGCTGCGGGGCCACCGGCGTCGGCTCGGGCAGGCCCTGCGTGTCCGCGGTGCGCTCGCTCGTCTCGTCCGTGCTGGTGAGCGCGGTGTCGTCGTGGGGTGGTCGCGGCTGGTCGCCGGTCGGGATCGTGATCGTGGCCGCCCGGCGCCAGTACGGGCCGAGCTCCGCGACCGCGATCTCCTCGAGCGCCTGCCACGCCTCCCCCGCCGACTGCGGCCGGTCGGCGGGCGCCTTCGCGAGCAGCCATCCGACCCATTCGCGCATCGCGGGATGGATCGACTGCGGCAGCGGCGGCGGCGGCTCGTGGACGTGGCGGTAGAGCACGCCCATCGGCAGGTCGGCCTCGAACGGCGGTCGACCGGCGAGCAGCTCGTAGACGATGACGCCGAGCGCGTACAGGTCGGTCGGCGGGCCGATCGGCTTGTCGAGCGCCTGCTCGGGCGCCATGTACACGGGCGTGCCCATCGCCTTGCCGGTGATCGTCAGGCGCTGGCTGAGCGCGTTGTAGGCACGGGCGATGCCGAAGTCGGCGATCTTCACGTTGCCGCGGCGGGTGATGAGGATGTTCTCCGGCTTGAGATCGCGGTGCGCGATCCCGTGGCGCTCGGCGTGGCCCAGCCCTGCGAGCGTGCCTTCCAGCACCCCGAGCACCTGCGGCAGGTCGAGCGTGCCGACGAGCGAGCGCAGCGACCCGCCCGCGACGTACTCCATCGCGATGTAGGGCACACCGTCGTGCTCGAAGAAGTCGAACAGCGTGACGACGTTCGGGTGGTCGAGCGCCGCCGCCAGGCGCGCCTCGCGGACGAAGCGCTGGGCGAGCGTGGGGTCGTCGCGCTCGAGGTCGAGCCGCTTGAGCACGACCTCGCGGTCGAGGGCCGGCTGGCGCACGAGGTAGACCACAGCCATCCCGCCGCGGGCGAGCATGCGGACGATCTCGTAGCTGCCGACCCGTTGACCGTTCAATGGGCCCTCCGGATCGAGCCTACGTTCTTTCCGGGCCCGGTCGCAAGGCCCGGAAATCCGGGTTAGGGTTGCGTCGTGCGAGTGCTGCCTCCCGCTCTGCGGTCGGTCTCGCCGCGCGAGCTGGCGCAGCGGATCGACGCCGAGCGCCGCGGGCTCCCGTTCCTGGTCCACCTCGACGACGACGGCCGCCAGCGCATCGTGGCGCTGGACGGACAACGGTCGGTGAGCATCGGGCGTGCGCCTTCCAACGACGTTCCGCTCGGCGTGGGACAGCGAGGCATCGCGACTCCACGCGGTGCTGGCCCAGGCCGGCGGCGAGTGGACGATCGCCGACGAGGGCCTGTCCCGCAACGGCTCGTTCGTCAACGGCCGGCGGCTGCGAGGCAAGCAGCGGCTCCGCGACGGCGACGCGATCAAGATCGGCTGCACGCTGCTCGTGTTCATCAGCGGCGAGGCGGGCGACCTGCGGACCACGGCCGCGACGCAGCACCTGGCCCCGCCGCGGCTCTCCGATGCCCAGCGCCGGGTGCTCGTCTCGCTGTGCGGGCCGCTCGCCGACGCGCCGATGGCAGGGCCGCGCTCGAACCGCGAGATCGCCGAAGAGCTGTTCCTCAGCGTGGAGACGGTCAAGACGCACATGCGCGCGCTGTTCGACCTGTTCGACATCGGCGACCTGCCGCAGAACCGCAAGCGGGCCGAGCTCGTGCGGCGCGCGTTCGAGACCGGCGTGCTGAGCTGAGCTATCCGACGAGCCGCACCTCGAGCGGCCCGCCGGCGGCGGCGCCCGCGCCGGCCATGAGGCCGAGGATGCGCGCGACGTAGCCCGGCGTCTCGCCGTTGGCGGGCACGCAGCCGCAGGCGGCGACCGCGCCCGGGCCGGCGTTGTAGGCGGCCAGCGCGAGCGGGACGGCCGGGAAGCGGCGGAGGAGGTCCCGCATCAGGCGGGCCTGGGCGTCGATCGCGCGGTCGGCGTCGAACGGGTTCTCGAGACCCATCGCGGCCGCGGTGCCGGGCATGAACTGCGCGATCCCCTGCGCGCCCGCGGGGCTGACCGCGAACGGGTTGAAGTTCGACTCCGCGTAGAGCTGTGCTGCCAGCAGCGTCGCGGAGACGTTCCAGCGCTGCGCGGCGCGGGCGAGCGGCGGGGCGAACGCGGGCGGGACGAAGTCCGGCAGGGTGGAGCCGAGCGCCCCGTCGGCTCGCGGCGGCGGCGAGGAGTGCGCGTTGAGCGTGTATCCGTAGTGCCAGGGCTCCCAGGAGTAGCGCTGGACGAAGTGGAAGCGCGGCGCGTTGCGGGCCAGCCAGCCGTAGGCGCTGCGCGGGCCGAGGTCGAGCTCGGTGCCGAGCCGGTGGAGCGAGCGGCCCGGCGGCGCGACCCAGCGCGGGTCGGGGTTGCGCGCGTAGAGGACCGCCTGCTCGGCGTCGGAGCGGAAGCCGCTCGCGATGATGAGCGCGACGCCGTCGGCGCGCGCCGCGCGCTCCATGCGATCGAAGGCGCGGGCGACGTCCGGCCGCATCCGCTCGCCCTGGCGCGTGGCCAGCGGGCCCGCGTAGCCGCCGCCCGCGGCGGCGAGCTCGCCCGGCGGGGCGAGCTCCGCCTCGGCTGCGGCCGTGATCGGCGCGGAGCGGCGCGCGTCGCCGGTGCGGACCTCGAAGCCGGCGCGCACCGTCACGCGGATCCGCACCGGCGCGAACGACGTGCCGTCGGGGAACGTCACGCGGACGCTGCGCGCGCCGTTGGCGCGGGCGGTGCGCTCCGCCGCGCTGCGGCCGAGAACGAGGTAGTCCGCCTTGCTCACGTGGTCCGCGCCGGGACGGTCGGCGAACACGGGCCGGAACAGCCGCGCGTAGGCGTCGTGCATCGCCCGCGCGCCGGCCAGCGCGCCGAGGTCGGCGGCGCGCTGCGCCCGCGCCTCAGCCCCACCCCCGCGCGCGACGAGCGCGAGCACGAGCGCCCCGAGCAGGACCGCGACGAGCCCGCCCACGAGCAGGATCGACGCCTGGCCGCGCTCACCCTCCATCACGCGGGCACCTTCAGCCGGCCCCAGCCTGCCAGCGCCGCGGCGCGTGCCCCGGGAGCGGTGAGCGGGTTGCGGACGATCGGCGACTCCAAGCTCTCGCGGGCGAGCTCGGCGAGCCGGAGGTCGGCGTCGACGGGGAGAACGAGGAGGACGTGATCGGCCTCGGCGAGCAGCGCGTCGGAGGCGGCCGAGCGCGGGCCGGTGACGGCGAGCACGACCGGCACGTCACCGACCGCGAGCGCGCGGCGCGCCAGGCCCAGATCGGCCTCGCGGAGCGCGAGCCAGGCGATCCGGCCGCGGGCGACCGCCTCGAGGCCGCGCAGCTGGAGCCCCGCGACCAGTCGCGACGCGCCCGGCGTCCCGAGCGCGGGACGCGGGGGCTCGGCCGACGGCCAGGTGATGAGCACGGCGGCAGCCGCGCGCTCCCGCAGCCCGCCCGCGAGCGCGGCGGCGACCGGGACGGCGTCCCGCTCCGCGCCGAGCACGACGGCACGCGGGGCGAACCGCGCGGGCGCCGCGACCGGTTCTGGAGCCGGCGGCGACGGCGCGATGAACGCGGACGCCGCCCGCTCGAGCACCCCGGTCATGGGCCGGCCGGCCCCGCGTCGGCGCTCGCCTCCGCCCGCAGGCGCCCGCCGAGCGGTCCGCTCGGCGTGACCGAGACCGTGACCCGGCGGCCACGCACCGTGACGCGCGTGCGGCGCGCCGGCCAGCCGTCGAGCGACTCGCGCGCGGCGGACCGCGCGTCGCGGCCCTGCAGGATCGCCACGGCGCCCGCCTCGGCCGCACCGTCGGCGGCGTGCTCGGCCGCCCCGGCGCTGAACAGCGAGTACGCGCCCAACCCCGCCGCGAGCAGGATCGGGAGCAACCCGACCACCTCGACCGTCGACTGGCCGCGGCAGCGTGCCACGGAACGAATCATTCCGCGGCCCTCCATCACCGCTGCGGCACGAACCGCGCGGTCGACGAGACGGACCCGAGGCGCAGCCCGAAGGCCGACGGCACGCGCACCGACACACGAACGGCGCCCTCGCCCGCCTCCCGCACCCGCAAGCCCTGCTCGAGCCGCACAGGAAGCCGCGCCCGCGCCGCCGCCCGCGCGTCCAGCCCCACCGCGTCAGCCCGCGCCGCCGCCCGCGCCGCCCCCGCGGCGGCCCAGGCCGCCTCGCCCGCCAGCACCGCCTGCCACAGGCCGCCCAGCAGCGCGACCACGACCGGCAGCACCGCCACCAGCTCGACCGCCGCCTGCCCTCGCTGCGAACCCATGGCCGCCACCCTCACGGGCGGCGCGCTACGGAACTAGACGGAAACCGCGCGGAACAGCGACAAGAATCAGTACTCGGAGTACGTGCGCCACACGCGGTACATCGCCCAGGCCGCCAGCGACAGCAGCCCGAACCAGATCAGCGCGCCCAGCCCGCCCTCGTTCCACAGCCGTCCCGTCGCGATGATCGCGAACGCCGCGAGCGCGATCGCGCCGTAGAGCATCCCGCGCGTGCGGTCGCCGAGCCCGAAGATCGTCGCCCGGTGCTCCATGTACAGCCGGTAGCCGAAGAACAGCAGCCCCCCGGTCAGCAGGACCGTGAGCAGGTTGTAGACCGTCGCCGAGCCCTCGTCGCCGCCCGGCAGCAGCCAGACGGCCAGCGCCAGGCCGAAGATGATGAGGACGTTGCGGATGTGCTTGGCGCGGTCAGGGCCCACGCGTCACACGATACGGCGTCAGACGGGGGCGCTCACCGGGTCCGGCGCGACGACCGGCTCCACGGGCTCCGCGACCACCGCGACCGCCGGCTCGACCTCCGGCGCCTCCAGCGGCTCGGCCGCGAAGCGGTAGCCGATCCCGAAGTGCGTGTGGATGTAGCGCCAGCCGGGCGAGGCCCTCTCGAGCTTCTGGCGCAGCTTGCGCACGAACACGTCGACCGAGCGGTCGCCGTGGACCATCGCGTAGCCCCACACCCGCTGGTAGATCTCCTCGCGCGGGAGGACCTGCCCGGAGACGTCCGCCAGCAGCTGGATGAGCTCGAACTCGCGCCGCGTCAGGTCGACGCTGGAGCCGCCCACGAAGGCCTGGAACTGGTCGGCCCGGATCTCGAGCTCGGCCGCGCGTACGGGGCCCGCCTTTGAGCGCGCGGCCTCCGCGCGGCGGCGCCGGCGCGCGACCGCCTCGGCGCGCGCGATCAGCTCCTCCGGGTGGCAGGGCTTCGTGATCCAGTCGTCGGCGCCGAGCCGCAACCCGCGCACGCGCTGACTCACCGAAGAGCGGCCGGTGCAGACGATCACGCCGAGCGCCGGCAGGCGCTCGCACACCTTCTCGAGGTACGACCAGCCGGCCGGGCCCAGAACCGCGAGGTCGATGACGAGGACGTTGAAGCGCATCGACACGAGCGCGTCGATCGGCACCGGGCTCGCAAGCACACGGTGCTGCCACCCTGCAGCGTCCAAGCGGTTCGCAAGGACCTGGAGGAAACCGGTATCCGAGTCGAGTACCCCCAGGCGCACCGGTGGCTGGCCATTCGTGGTCGCCATCTGCACTGGAGAATAGTCGGGCACGGAGACGCGGTTACGTATGTGGCTCAGGGGTTCACAGCTGGGTCACATCTGCGCGGCAACGCCCCGCAAATTCGGGGGAAAGTCAGGGCGTGCGGTGAGAGGCATCCGAGAACTCCCGGAACAGCCCCGTGACCACGAACGCGACCTGCTCGCCGATGTCGACCGCGTTGTCCCCGATCCGCTCCAGCGCGCGGGAAACGAGCATCATCGTCATCGCCCACTCGCGCCGGTCCTCGTCGGTCCCGATCTCGACGGCGCGGCGGAAGCACTCGCGATTGAGCAGGTTGACCTGCTCGTCCTGGCGCACCAGGTCCTCGGCCAGCTCGACGTCGCGGAGCGAGAACGCCTGCTTGGACTGCTCGACCTCCGAGCGGACCAGCCGGCCCATCTGCTCGATCTTCTCGAGCGTCTCGTCGTCGACGGGCGGCTCGTGCCCGGACAGCGGCAGCATCTTGGCGATGTTCACGCACTGGTCGCCCATCCGCTCCGCGTGCTTGATCACGTGCAGGAGCGCCGCGACGGTCCGCAGGTCCGACGCCACCGGCGCCTGCAGCGCCAGCAGCGAGAGCACGCCCTGGTGGACCTCCAGGTAGCGCCCGTCGAGCCGGTCGTCGTCGAGGATGACGATCGAGGCGAGCTCGATGTCCTGGTGGTGCAGCGCCTCCATCGTGCGGTCGAGCGCGCTGACCACGAGGTCGAGCGCGCCGAGCGCCTGCTCCTCGAGCGTCTGCAGCTCGTGCTGGAAGTGGATGCGTGCGGAGGCCTCGGCCATCAGATCAGCCGACCTTGCCGGTGACGTAGTCCTCCGTGCGCTTGTCGTCCGGGTTCGTGAACACCTTGTCCGTCGCCGCGTACTCCACCACGGCGCCCGTGCGGTCGCGGCCGTCGTCGTCGAGCTCGACCGTGAAGAACGCGGTCATGTCCGACACGCGGGCGGCCTGCTGCATGTTGTGGGTGACGATGACGATCGAGTAGTCGTTCTTGAGCTCGAACATCAGGTCCTCGATGCGCCCGGTGGAGATCGGGTCGAGCGCGGAGCACGGCTCGTCCATCAGCAGCACGTCGGGCGAGGTCGCCAGCGCGCGGGCGATGCAGAGGCGCTGCTGCTGGCCGCCGGACATCCCGAACGCGTTGGTCTTCAGGCGGTCCTTGACCTCGTCCCACAGCGCGCCGCGGCGCAGCGCCCGCTCGACGATCTCGTCCATGTCGCCCTTCATGCCGATCACGCGCGGGCCGAAGGCGATGTTCTCGTAGATCGACTTGGGGAACGGGTTCGGCTTCTGGAACACCATGCCGATGCGCTTGCGCACCTGCACGGGGTCGATCTGGTCGTCGTAGAGGTCCTCGCCGTGGTAGCCGAGCTTGCCCTCGACGCGCGCCGACGGGATCAGGTCGTTCATGCGGTTCAGGCAGCGGATGAACGTGCTCTTGCCGCAGCCGGAGGGGCCGATGAGCGCCGTGATCTCGTTCTTGTAGAGGTTGAGCGTCACGTTGCGGATCGCGCGCTTGGCGCCGTAGTAGACGCTGATGTCCTCGACGTCGAAGATCGCCTCCCGCTGCTTGGCCGAGCCCTCGTGGACCGCGGGCTGCTGCAACGGCGTGGTCGCGTCGCGGGCGGTCTCCTCGCGGCTCACCGTTTCCTCACCACTTCTGCTCATATCTGTTCCTCAAGACGATCGCGATCGAGTTCATCAGCAGCAGCACGACCATCAGGACGACGATGGCGGCGGCAGCCAGGGAGACGAACTCCCGGTTGGGGTCCTGGACCCACACGAAGATCTGGATGGGGAGCGCAGTGAAGTCGCTGAACAGCCCGTCCGGGTTGAAACGCGGTGAAGCCGCGGCCCCGATCACCAGCAGCGGCGCGGTCTCGCCGATCGCCCGCGACAGCGCCAGGATCACGCCCGTGGCGATGCCGGCGATCGAGCCCGGCAGGACCTGCTTCCAGATCGTCTGCCAGTGGGTCGCGCCGAGCGCCAGCGAGCCCTCGCGGATCGAGGGCGGCACCGCGCGGATCGCCTCGCGGGCGACGATGATGACCACCGGGAGCACGAGCAGCCCGAGCGTCAGGCCGCCGGCGAGCAGGACGTTGCCGAGCGACAGCGGGCCGCGGACGATGAACGCGAGCCCGAGGATGCCGTAGACGACGGAGGGGACCGCGGCGAGGTTCTGGATGTTGACCTCGATCATGCGGTTCCACCAGCGCTCGCGGTCGGCGTACTCCTCGAGGTAGACCGCGGTGGCGACGCCGAGCGGCACGACGAACACAGCCGTGACGACCATCAGGTAGATCGTCCCGACGAGCGCCGACTGCACGCCCGAGTTGGCCGGGATGATGCGCGACGGGAACTTCGTCAGGAAGTCGGTCGAGAGCTTCGGCACGCCGTCGGAGGCGACGTCCCACAGCAGCACGCCGAGCGACAGGATCCCGACGCCGACCGCGGCCATCAACAGCACGCGGAAGCCGGTGTCGAGGAAGCGCGCCCTGCCCGACGCGCGCGGGATCACGCTCTGCTGGGCGCGCGCGGCAGCGGCGATCTGGGCGCCGGTCATTCGTAGACCTGCCGGTACTTGCGGACGAACCGGATCGACACCGCGTTGAGCAGCAGCGTCATCAGGAAGAGCGTGAAGCCGACGACGAAGATCGTCTCGAACTCGATCGAGCCGGTCGGGATGTCACCGCGCGACGTGGCCGCGATGAAGGCCGCCATCGACTGGTAGGACTCGGTGGGGTCGACGCCGAGCTGCGCGCGCTGGCCGCCGGCGATGAGGATGATCACGGTCTCGCCGACGGCGCGCGAGGCGCCGAGCACGAGCGCGGCGACGATGCCCGACAGCGCGGCCGGGAAGACGACGCGCAGCGAGACCTGCAGCTTGTTGGCGCCGAGCCCGTAGGCGCCCTCGCGCAGCGAGCCGGGCACCGCGGACATCGCGTCCTCGGCGACCGACGCGATCGTCGGCAGCACGAGCAGCCCGAGGATGATCCCCGCCGACAGCGCGTTGAAGGTGTTGACCTCGATGTTCAGCAGGCCGCGCAGCACCTCCGGGGTGAAGAACGTGAGCGCGAAGTAGCCGAACACGATCGTCGGCACGCCGGCCAGGACCTCGAGCACCGGCTTGATGACCTTGCGCACGCGCGGCGTGGCGTACTCCGAGAGGTAGATCGCGCACATCAGCCCGAGCGGGATGGCCACGAGGAGGCCGATGGCGGTCAGGTAGAGCGTCCCCGTGATGAGCGGGATGACGCCGAAGGACTGCTGGTCGCCCTGGAACAGCGGCGACCACTTCGTCCCGAACAGGTAGTCGCCGATCGGGACGTCGCCGAAGAAGGCGATCGTCTCCGTCAGCAGCGACAGCACGATCAGGATCGTCGTCACCACCGACAGCAGCGCCGCCGCCATGAGGCTGACCTTGATGGCCGCCTCGCCGCGGGAGCGCGCCGTCGGCGTCCGGACCAGGCTGGTCCGGACGCCGGTGGCGCCGGGGGCGGCCGCAGCCGCCCCCGGAGACGATGGATCGAAGCGCCCGGCCATGGGGCTCAGGCGCCCTCCGCCTTAGTGAGCGCCGACTGCGCGGCCGACGCCTGGTCCTCGGTCAGCGGCACGAACTGCGCGGCCTTGGCGATGGCGGCCTGGTTGGCGAGGGTGAAGTCCATGAACGCCTTCACCTCGGGCCGCTCGATCGCCTTCGCGCTCGGGTACATGAACAGCGGCCGCGCGAGCGGCTTGTAGGAGCCGTCCTGGATGGTCTCGGAGCTCGGCTTGACGCAGTCGCCGCCGTCGGCGCAGATGCCCACGAGGTTCAGCTTGTCGGCGTTCTGCTCGTAGTAGGAGAAGCCGAAGTAGCCGAGGCCGCCCGCGTCCTGCGACACGCCGGTGACCAGCTGGTTGTCGTCCTCGGAGGCCTCATAGTCCTCGCGCGACACGCCCTCCTCACCGTTGATCTCGTCGGTGAAGAAGTCGAACGTTCCCGAATCGGTACCGGGCCCGTAGAGCGAGAGCTCGGCATCGGGCAACGAGGAGTCGACGTCCTTGAGGGTCGACACCTTCGAGCCCTTGTTCCAGATCTCCTTGAGCTGGTCGGTCGTCAGTGAGTCGACCTTCAGGTCCTTGTTGGTGACCACGGCGATGCCGTCGTTGGCGACCTGGACCTCGGAGAACGCGACGCCCGCCTTCTCGCAGACCGGGACCTCCTCGTCGTCCTTGATCGGGCGCGAGGCGTTGGAGACGTCGGTCTCGCCGGCGCAGAACTTCTCGAAGCCACCGCCCGTGCCGGACTGGCCGACGGAGATCTTCACGTCCGGGTTCTCCTCGTTGAACAACTCCGCTGCCGCCTGGGCGAACGGGTAGACGGTCGAGGATCCGTCGATGGCGATGCTGCCCTTCAGGTCGCCGCCTTCAGCGGAGGACTGGGAGGATCCGCCCGTCTCCTCGTCTTCCCCGCAGGCGGTGACGCCCACGGCGAGGACAAGCGAGAGAAGAGCGATCAGCAGGTGATGGGTTCTCATAGCGGCGAGGCTCGCAGCGCTCGACCACCACCCTGTTACGGAGCTGTGGCCGCCTTGTGAAAAGGGTGTGAACGCTCGGCCTCGAGGCGGTAGCCGAAGCCGAAGTGCGTGTGGATGTACTGCCACCCCGGCAGCGCGTCGCCGAGCTTCACGCGCAGCTTGTGGATGTAGACGTCGACTGAGCGGTCATCCGCTCGCAGGGGACCGCCCCACACCGTCTCGTAGAGCTCGGCGCGGGGCACGATGCGGCCTTCACGGCGGGCCAGGGCCTCCAGCAGGGCGAGCTCGCGCAGCGACAGCGGGAGCGTGCGGCCGGCGGCGACGACCTGTCCCTCCCCCGCCCGGATCTCGAGCGGGCCGACGGACAGGACGCTCTCTTGGGTGCTCATGGCATCCGAGGGTGCCCGGGGGCCGTGAAGCCGGGGTGAACAGGCTGTGAACGCCCGCCCACGCTCGCCGTGAGGCGCGTAGCTTGGTGGTGATGCGACGCCGCCCCGACCCCCGGCTGCTGGAGCTCTTCGCCGAGTCGGGTCGGAACGTGCACCGGACCGCACAGCTGCTGCGCGACCTGTTCGCCGACTACCCCTACTCCAACGGGGCCGGCGACGCGATCGTCGAGTGCGAGCACGAGGGCGACCGGATCGCCCACGACATCCTGCATCGCGCCGCGCAGTTCCGCTCCCGGCGCGCGCTGCCCGAGACCGCCGACGTGCACGCGCTGACCGGAGCGCTCGACGACATCGTGGACTTCGCCGAGGAGGCGGCCGACCAGCTCGGGCGCTACGGCGTCGAGGCGACGATGGAGCCCGCCCAGGCGATCGCCGGCGTCCTCGTGCGCGCCGCCGAGGAGGTCGTCGCCGCGCTGCAGGGGCTGCGCGACGACACCGACACCGGCCCGCACCTCGTCGAGATCCACCGGCTCGAGAACGAGGCCGACAGCATCGTCCGCGAGGCCGTCGCCTCGCTCTTCGCCAACGGCATCGACCCGATGGTCGTGATCCGCTGGAAGGACATCTTCGAGTCCCTGGAGGCGGCCGTCGACGCGTGCGAGACGGCCGCCAACGTGCTCGAGGGCATCGCGATCAAGCGCCGGTAGCGGCTTCTTCACACCGGCCGGCCCGGGCGTGGCGATCCTTCGCCGCGAGGCCCCTCCTCTCCACACGCGGCGGCCGCGGAGCTCCCCGCCCGCGGCCGTCGCGTGGCCTCAGATCAGAGCGACCCGTTCCGCCACGGCCCGGTGATCGCGCAGGTCATCCCCTCGTCCCGGTGCGCCTCGGGCGTGCCCGTCGAGTCGCCGAAGACGTTGACGAACAGTGTGCGGCCGTCGGGGCTGAAGCACACTCCCGCCAGCTCCGACTCGCTGAGGACGTTGACCGCGAACGTGAACGCCTCGCCCCGCGGGGAGATCCCGATCAGCCGGTTGACGCTCTCGCCGTTCGTGTCCGACGCGTCGTCCTCGCAAGCGAGCAGCCCGCCGCGCGGCGTCACGGTGAGGTTGTCGGGCGAGTCGAGCACGTCGCCGCCCGGCGACTCGTAGTGCAGGACGAGCGTGCGCGAGCGCTGGCGGTACTCCCAGATCTGCCCGTAGCCCTCGCGGTAGCCGTCGGAGTTCGTGTCGCCGTTCTTGGCGTCGCCGCCGCTGGTGGAGACGAAGTAGATGCTGTCCCCGTCGGCCCAGCAGCCCTCGAGCCGGTTGAACTTGGCCGCCCCGGCCCTCCAGCCCTGCTGGAAGACGCCGCGCGGATCGTTCTCGTTGACGTACTCGGGATCCGGATCGGGGATGTCAATCCACGTCACCGGCCGCGGCCGGCCGCGGGTCTCGCCGTCGCGTGCGTCGTACTGCGGCGAGCCCTTGATCCCGAGGATCTGAAGCCGGCCGCCGCGCTTGAGCTCGTGGCGGTCGCGCGGGATGAAGCGGTAGAAGCCGGCCCCGCGGCCCGACCCGGGGTCCTCGGTCTCGTAGACGACGCCGCTGCGCTCGTCGGTGGCGAGCGCCTCGTGCATGAAGCGGCCCATCGCCTTCAGCGGGCGGCCGGCGCTGTGGTGCGGCCCACGGTGCAGCGGCACCTCGAACACGTAGCCGTGGCGCTCCGCGTAGCCGTTGAAGTCGGGCCCGAAGACCGTCTCCTCGCCGGTCAGCCAGCTCTTGCGGTGCAGGCCGAAGCCGCCCGCGCAGTTGACGTGGCTCCCGGACAGCGAGACGAAGTCGCGCACGAGCCGGCGCGAATGCGGGTCGTAGTCGAGCGTGGTCGTGCCGCCGCCCGCGGTCCGGTCGTACGTGCGGCGATCGTGCGGGACGCTGCCCTCGCCGGGCGGGTTGCGGTCCTCGTGGTTGCGGATCAGCCGCACCGTGCCCTTCGGCCCGCGGAAGGCCGCCATGCCGTCGAGCGCCAGCGGCGTGAGGTGGCCGTCCGACATCTTCGACGCGATGTGGCCGAAGGTCACGTAGGAGAAGCCGGCGGGCAGGGCGAGCACCTCGATCCCGCGCTGGTCCTTCATGGGCACCGGCTCGCCGTAGGAGCTCCCGTGGTGGCCGCCCTTGTCGGCGAGCGCCGCCCGCACCGCGAGCCGGTCGAGCGCGATCGCGCTCAGCGCACCCCCGCCGGTCGCCGCCAATCCTCGCGCGATGAACGCGCGCCGATCCATGACACCCATCCGGAACCCCCTGTCGACCGAAGTCGTGAAAGCCTAGTGAAGGCTTCCTACCCAACTACGGCTTCGAGCTGCGCATAGAGCCGTTCGACCTCGCGCTTGGCGGCCTCGTGGCGGCGCGTCGAGCGCGCCACCGCGTCGGCGTCGGCCCAGCGCGCTGGGTCCGCGAGCTCGTCCTCGAGCCGTGCGAGCTCCGTCTCGGCGCGCTCGATCTCCTGCTCGAGCCGCTCCTGCTGCCGGCGCTGGTTCTTCGACGCGCCGCCCGCCGGCGGTGCGGCGGCCTCCGCGCGCGGCTTGGGCGGCTTCGCCCGCTTCGCCGTGCGCTCGTCCTGGGCGCGCTCCTCGCGGACGCGCAGGTACTCGGCCCAGCCGCCGACGTAGGAGCGCAGCGCGCGGTCCTCGACGGCGATCGTGCGCGAGCCGACCGCGTCGAGCAGCGCGCGGTCGTGGGAGATCAGCAGCACCGCGCCCTGGAAGGACTGCAGCGCCGCCTCGAGCGCCTCGCGGCTCTCGAGGTCGAGGTGGTTGGTCGGCTCGTCGAGGATCAGGACGTTGGCGCCGGAGTGGACGAGGATCGCCAGCGACAGCCGCCGCCGCTCGCCGCCCGAGAGCCCCTCGACCGGCTTCTCGGCCGCCTCGCCGGAGAACAGGAACTGGCCGAGCAGCGCGCGCGTCTTGGGCGGCGTCAGCTTCGTCGCGCGCTGGGCCGCCTCGAGCACGTTGCCCGTCGAGTCGAGCTCCTCGGCGTGCTGGGAGAGCAGCCCGAGCTTCACGTTGTGGCCGCGGCGCAGCTTGCCCGCGTCGAGCTCGCGCCGGCCGACGAGCGCCGAGATCAGCGTCGTCTTGCCCGAGCCGTTGGGGCCGATCAGCGACACGTGCTCGCCGCGCTCGAGCCACAGCTCGGCGTCGCGCAGCAGCTCGCGGTCGCCGATCCGCAGCTCGGCGTCCGTCAGCTCGAAGACGACCCGCCCCGAGCGTTCGGGCGGCTTGAACGCGAAGCCGAGGCTCTTGCCGTCGCGCGGGTCGCGCGTGACGCGCTCCATCTTGTCCAGCCGCTTCGCGCGCGACTGCGCCTGGCGCGCGCGGGTGCCGGCGCGGAAGCGCGTCACGAAGCGCTCGAGGCGCTCGATCTCCTCCTGCTGGCGCTCGATCGCGCGCCCCAGCGCGAGCTCGCGCGCCGCCTTCTCCTTGCGCCAGGCGTGCCAGGTGCCCTTGAAGAACTTGGCGCGCCCGGCCTCGAGCTCGAGCACGGAGGTGCCGACGGCCTCGAGGAACCAGCGGTCGTGGGCGACGAGCACGACGGCGGCGTCGAGCGTCTGCAGATGCGCCTCGAGCCACTCGAGCGACTCGATGTCGAGGTGGTTGGTCGGCTCGTCGAGCAGCAGCAGGTCGGGGTCGCCGGCCAGCGCGCGCGCCAGCGAGGCGCGCGTCAGCTCGCCGCCCGAGAACGTCGCCAGCGAGCGGTCGAGGTCGCCGTCGCGGAAGCCCAGCCCGTGCAGCGTCGCGTTGATGCCCTCGCGCCAGCCGTAGCCGCCGGCGTGCTCGAGCCGCGCCTGGGCGGTCGCGTAGGCGTCGAGCGTGGCCGGGTCGGTGGCGCCCTCGGCCATCGCCGCCTCGAGGCCGGCGAGCCGCTCCTCGATCGCGAGCAGCTCCTTGGCGCCCGAGAGCACGTAGTCGCGCAGCGAGAGGGCGCGCTCGCGCGGCGGCCGCTGGTCGTGCAGGGCGACGCGCGTGCCCTTGGCGAACACGAGCTCGCCGCCGTCGACCGACGTCTCGCCCGCGAGCATCCGCAGCAGCGTCGTCTTGCCCGAGCCGTTGCGGCCGGACAGCGTCATCCGCTCGCGCCGCTCGAGGCGGAACGAGACGCCGCGGAGCAGCGGCTCCCCCACCATGTCCTTGGCGAGGTCAGAGGCGAGGACGACGGCCATGCGATCAGGCTACTTCGGCCCATATACTCGGGCGGGATGCGCCGTACGCTCCACATCCTCTTCCTGACCCTCACCCTGCTCGCGCTGACCGCGCCGCTGGCGCTCGCGGCCGAGGGCCACGACGCCGGCGAGGGCACCTACGGCGAGACGTCGGACAAGATCGTCACGAACGCCGGCTTCATCATCATCGCCGCGTTCCCGCTGCTCATCTTCGTGCTGAGCATCACCCAGGCGACGCTCGACAAGCGCAAGGACGCGCGCAAGAAGGCCGCCAAGGCCCGTCGCGCGCGCGCTGATCTGCGCGGCGGCTGGTAGCACCCAGCTTGCGCAATATCGCCTACGAGCGCGCCGGCGCCGCCGCGCTGGTCACGATCGACCGCCCGGAGCGCCGCAACGCGATCGACGGCCCGACGGCGGAGGCGCTGCACGAGGCGTTCCGCTCGTTCGTGGCCGACGACGGCGCGCGCGTGCTCGTCGTCACGGGCGGCGGCGAGGAGGCGTTCTGCGCCGGCGCCGACCTGAAGGCGCTCGACACGCTCGGCCCGCGGCTCGACCGGCCCGAGGGCCCGCTCGGCTTCACCCGGCTCGCGTCGCCGAAGCCGACGATCGCCGCCGTCTCCGGCTGGTGCCTGGCCGGCGGCTTCGAGCTCGCGCTGTGGTGCGACCTGCGGATCGCGACCCCGAGCGCGCGCTTCGGCTTCACCGAGCGCCGCTTCGGCGTCCCCCTGATCGACGGCGGGACGCAGCGGCTGCCGCGGATCGTCGGCAGCGGGCGCGCGCTCGACCTGACGATCTCGGGCCGCGTGATCGACGTCGAGGAGGCCGACCGCTTCGGCCTCGTCACCGAGCGCGTGGCCGCCGGCGAGCACGTGGCGCGCGCGCTCGCGATGGCGGAGGCGATCGCGGCGTTCCCCCAGGACACGCTGCTCTCCGACCGCCGCGCGCTGCTCGACGGCGAGGGGCGAGCGCTCGCCGAGGGGCTCGCGCTGGAGGCGCAGCTCGGGCGCGGGCGCCACGAGACCGCGCTCGAGGGGGCGCGGCGCTTCGCGGACGGCGAGGGCCGCGGCGCCGCCGGGACCGGGATCTAGTTTCCGCAACTTCGAGGGACGGGCGGGTATCGAGTGGTCGTGAAGCGCAGGGGGATCCTCATCGGGCTGGCCGCGGCCGTCATGGCCATCACCGCGCCGGCCGCCCACGCCGGCAGCTACACCGTCGTCGCGTGCGGCGCGCCGGACAACCGGTCGTGGAACAGCGTCGCCGCCGTCGGCATCTCCGCCGACGAGTCGTGCCCCGGCAGCACGACGATGGGCAACTCGGTGGCCGGCAACGCGCGCGTGCCCGACGGCGGCACCGGCAGCACCACGTTCACCGCCCCGAGCGGCATGAGGATCGCCGACTTCTCGCTCACCCGCCAGCTCACCTACCGCAACGGCGCGCCGGACTCCGGCACGCGCCGGCTGTACGCGATCTACCGGCTCGGCGGCACCGCCTTCGCCGGCGCCGGCCACTACGACAACGCGACGCGCAACCGCCTCAACGCCGCCCGCTCCTGGTACGGCTATCCGGAGAACAACGTCGTCGTGCCGCGGAGCACGGTCTCGCGCGCCAGCTTCCCCGCGCTGGCGGGCTACGCCGGCACCGCGACCACGCTGCAGATCGCGGTCGGCTGCTTCAACAGCAGCGCCAACACCGCGTGCACGGTCGCCCCGAGCGGCGGGATCGCGAACCTGCTCTGGGGCGCGCAGGTCGTGCTCAACGACCCGACCGCCCCCGCCGCCGACGTCTCCGCCTCGGGGCTGCTGGCCGGCGGCGCGCGCTCCGGCGCCGACGCGGTCACGCTCGACGCCACCGACAACGGCGGCATCCGCCGCGTGCAGATCCTCGACGTCACGACCGGCACCGACAACGTCGTCGGCCAGGAGGACTACGCGGCCGGCTCCCGCACCGAGCGCGGCGCGACCTGCTCGTTCCGCCTCGCCAAGGCGTGCCCGAACCTCAGCAACGAGGTCGTGCGCCCGACCGCGCTGCCCGCCGGGCGGCGGAACCTGAAGGTCCGCGTGGTCGACGCGGGCGGCAACGTCACCGACCGCGGGCCGTTCCAGGTCGACGTCGCCACGCCGTCGGACCGCGGCCCGCTCAACGGCGCCGGCGCGACCGAGGACGGCTCGCTGAGCGCGCGCTTCACCACCGGCTCCAAGACGCGCCGCACCGTCGCCTACAACCGCCGGGTCACGATCACCGGCCGCCTGCTCAACTCGGCCGGCCGCCCCGTCTCCGGCGCCCAGCTGCGCGTGCTCACCCGCGACCGGCGCCAGAGCGCGCGCTTCGTCGACCGCTACGCGACGACGACCCGCTCCGACGGCGTCTACCGCGTCACCGTGCGCGCCGGCGCCTCGCGGCTGACGCAGGTCGCCTGGCGCTCGCACGTGCGCGACCCCGGCTACCAGGAGAGCGCGTACGTGACGCTCAACGCGCGCGCGTCGTCGTCGCTGGGCGCGTCGCCGCGGTCGGTCGGCGTCGGCGGCTCGCTCCGGCTCAGCGGGCGCGTGCGCGGCACGATCCCCTCGCGCGGGGTGCCGCTGATCTTCCAGGGGCGCGAGGGCAACGGCCGCTACACCACGTTCGCGGAGGGCCGGGCGAACCGCCGCGGGCGGTTCTCCAAGCGCTACCGCTTCCGCTCCGGCTCCTCGCGCGGGCGCACGTTCTCGTTCCGGGTCAAGTTGCGCGGCGACGCCCGCTTCCCGTACGCGCTGGGCTACTCGAAGCGCGTACGCGTCAGAGTGCGCTGAGCGCGAGGTAGGGTCCCGGCCATGAGCTACTTCGTGACCGGGGCAACAGGCTTCATCGGCCGCCATCTCGTCGAGCGGCTGCTCGAGCGCGAAGGCGACATCCACGTGCTGGTGCGGGAGGGCTCCGAGGAGAAGCTCGACCGGCTGCGTGCGACGGCCGGCGACCGGGCCGACCGCATCAAGCCCGTCAAGGGCGATCTGTCGGAGCCGCTGCTGGGCGTCTCCGAGGAGGACCGCGCGGCGCTGAAGGGCGTCGACCACTTCTTCCACCTCGCCGCGATCTACGACATGACCGCCGACGAGGAGCGCAACAAGCGCCTCAACGTCCAGGGCACGCAGAACGCGATCGACCTCGCCAACGACCTCGGCGCCGGGCACTTCCACCACGCGTCCTCGATCGCCGTGGCCGGCATGTACGAGGGGCACTTCACCGAGGACGACTTCGACGTCGGGCAGAAGCTCGAGCATCCCTACCACCGGACCAAGTTCGAGGCCGAGAAGCTCGTCCGCCAGGGCGTCACGGTGCCGTGGCGCGTCTACCGGCCCTCGATCGTCGTCGGCAACTCCAAGACCGGCGAGATGGACAAGATCGACGGGCCCTACTACTTCTTCAAGGCGATCCAGAAGGTCCGCAACACGCTGCCGCCATGGTTCCCGCTGATCGGGCTCGAGGTCGGCAAGACGAACATCGTGCCGGTCGACTACGTGGCCGCCGCGATGGACCACATCGCCCACCAGGACGCCGGCGACGGCCAGGCCTTCCACCTCGTGAACCCGAAGATGCAGGCCGCGGGCGACGTCATGAACACGTTCGCGCGCGCCGGCCACGCCCCGCAGATGGTCATGCGGGTCGACAAGAAGATGACGGACATGCTCCCCAAGGGGGTGCTGTCCTACGCGATGAAGCTGCCGGCGCTGAAGGACATCCGGCGCTCATTGCTCGCCGACCTCGGCGTCCCGGACAGCGTGATCGAGTACATCGGGCTGACCGCGAGCTTCGACGCCCGCGACACCCGGCGCGCGCTCGAGGGCTCCGGGATCGAGCTGCCGCCGCTCGAGTCCTACTCGGAGCGGCTGTGGGACTACTGGGAGCGCAATCTCGACCCGGACCTGTTCAAGGACCGCTCGTTCGAGGGCGCCGTCAACGGCAAGACCGTGATCATCACCGGCGCCTCGAGCGGCATCGGCCTGGCCGCGGCGCACAAGATCGCCGCGGCCGGCGGCATCCCGCTGCTGGTGGCGCGCTCGGAGGACAAGCTCAACGCGGCCAAGGAGGAGATCGAGCGCAACGGCGGGACGGCGTACGCCTACACCGCCGACCTCTCGGACTACGACTCGATCGACGCGCTGGTCGAGAAGATCTTCTCCGAGCACGTCTCGATCGACATGCTCGTCAACAACGCGGGCCGCTCGATCCGGCGCTCGGTGGCCTTCTCCTACGACCGCTTCCACGACTACGAGCGGACGATCAAGCTCAACTACCTGGGGACGATCAAGCTCGTCCTCGGCGTCCTGCCCCACATGCGTGAGAAGAAGTCGGGCCACATCGTCAACGTCTCCTCGATCGGCGTGCAGACGAACCCGCCGCGCTTCTCGGCCTACGTGGCCTCGAAAGCGGCGCTCGACGCGTTCACGCGGGTCGTCTCGAGCGAGACCATCGGCGACAACGTGAGCTTCACGACGATCCACATGCCGCTGGTGCGCACCGCGATGATCGCGCCGACGAAGATCTACGACTCGTTCCCGACGATCTCCCCCGACGAGGCCGCCGACCTCATCTGCGAGGCGATCCGCGCCAAGCCGAAGCAGATCAACACGCGGCTCGGCACGTTCGGCGAGGTGCTCTACGCGCTGGCGCCGAAGGCGGTCGACCAGATCCTGCACATGGCCTACAAGGTCTTCCCCGAGTCGACCAAGAAGAAGGAGGGCGAGGAGGACGGCCCCGGAGACCGCGCCAGCGGCGAGGCGATGGCGCTCGCGCACCTCATGAAGGGCGTGCACTGGTAGGGAATACGGGAAGCCCTTCCGGCGTCTGCTTTCTTGATGATCGTGGTTGACCTTCCCCAGGATCTGTCCGAGGACGAGGAGGGCGAGCTCGTCGCCTATGTCGACGGTCACCTCGAGCCCGATCGCCGCGCGGCGGTCGAGGCGCGGGCGGCCTCCGATCCCTCGTACAACGCGGCGCTCGTCCGCCAGCAGGCCGGGCGCGACGCGATCGCCACCGCTGCGGAGTCCACGGGCGCCCCGCTCGCCCTGCGAACGCGCGTCGAGGCCCTCTCGGCCCCGGGGCGGCGCCATGGGGAGCGCCGCCCGTCCGCGCGCACCCGGCTCGGGGGGATCCGATGGCCGGGGCTGGTGGCCGGGGCGCTCGCCGCGGTGCTCGCCGCGGTCGTGCTCGTCGGCGGTGGGCCGGACATCGAGGACGTGGCAGCGGCCGCTGTGAAGCCGCCGACGGCGGCGATCGCGCCGGTGGCGGCGGACTCGAAGGTGCTGCGCGAGCGCCAGGACGACGTCGTGTTCCCCAACTTCGCCGGGAAGTTCGGCTGGGAGGCCACCGGCACCCGCACCGACGAGATCGGCGGGCGCGAGACGCGCACGGTCTTCTACGAGAAGGACGGCCGCGAGATCGCCTACACGGTGGTCGGCGGCGACGCGCTCGATCAGCCGGGCGACGCTGACGAGTCGACCGTCGAGGGCACGGTCATCCGCGCGCTCGAGGCCGACGGGCGCACGGTCGTCACATGGCGCCGCAACGGCCAGACCTGCGTGCTCTCCTCCGCCGACGTGCCCCGCGACGAGCTGCTCGAGCTCGCCGGCTGGAAGGGCATGGGCGACGTCGAGTTCTAACCCTCAACCAGGGGTCAGACCCCTACTTGAGGGTTGTCGTCAACTCGCCGTAGCGGCGCCACGGATCCCCGCCTTCAGCCCCGAGGTATTGCAGCAACCGCGTTTGGTCGAGCCACGGTGGACGCGGCTCGCAACAGCTACCCCAGCGCCATTGGTCGGCCCGATCGCAGAGTCCTGCCGCCACCGGGTTGAGTGCGAGGTAGCGCACCACCGCGACGAGTTGCGCGTCGGTCGTGACCAGGTTCGCCCCGAAGCGCGCTTGGAACAGATGGCCGACGTGCCCGTGGCGGTCGTTGAACCAGCGGGCGTAGCTGCCGTGGATCAGCTGCACGCCTGCGCCAAGGTTCGGCTCGGGCGTCTCGAGCAGAAGATGGACGTGGTTCGGCATCAGGCAGTAGGCAAGGCAATGCCAGCGGTGCTCGGAGACGGCGCGACAAAGCAGCCAGAGGTAGCGCCGCCGATCGCGGTGATCCGTGTAGATCGGTTGCTTCCTGTTGCCGCGCGCATAGACGTGATGCACGCCGCCGGCGAGCTCCTGGCGCGGTCGTCGGGGCACTTCGCGCACTAGGCGCCGGCGCCGCCAACCTCGCCCCACCCTCAACCAGGGGTCTGACCCCTACTTGAGGGTTAGCGCTCGCGGGCTTCCCAGGAGAAGCCGCGGATCGCGAGCGCGATGCCGACCACGGACCACGCGGCGAGCATGACCAGCGCGAGGGCGTTGTCGGCGACGCCCTCGCCGGCCACCATCGCGCCCTGGAGACCGTCGATGAGGTACTTGAGCGGCAAGACCTTCGCGATGTCGCCGATCACCTCGGGTGCGACGTTCTCGTCGTAGAAGACGCCGGAGATGAAGATCATCGGCAGGAACACCGCGTTGACGTACGCCGGCGCGGCGTCGAGGTTCGGGATCGCGTGCGACAGCGCGACGCCGAGCGAGGCGAAGCAGATCACGCCGACGACCACGAAGACGGCGAGCGACAGCCAGTTCTGCGGCCAGTCGAGCCCGAACAGCAGGTGACCGGTACCCGTGATGATGAGGATCTGCAGCCCGGTGTTGGTGATGGCGTTGCCGGCGATCCCGGCGAGGTAGGCCGAGGTGGGCAGGGGCGTCCCGCGCATGCGCTTGAGGATCCCGAGCTCGCGCAGCCCCGTGAGGTTGAACGCCAGCGCGTTGAACGTCGTCGACATCACGGCCATGCCCGCGATGCCGGGCACGAGGATCTCGAGCTGGTCGGTCTCGCCCGCGAAGATCGCGCCGAACCAGCCGAGGAACAGGAGCGGCAGCAGGAAGTTGAAGAAGGCCGCGCTGGGGTTGCGCCAGAACATCTTGCGCTCCAGCCGGTACTGGCGCCACGCCAGCCCGCGCCAGGCGGGTGCCCCGTCGCCGCGCGTGGCGTCGTCGCCGCGTGAGCGGCCGCGATCGATCGCGTGCTCCGTCACTGGGAGTCGGCCTCCGCCGTCAGCTCGAGGTAGACCTCTTCGAGGCTGGGCCGCGACACGCTCAGCTCGTCGAGCCGCTCGCCGCGCGCCAGCGCCTCGCCGGTCAGCTCGTGCAGCAGCGCCGTCGGGTCGTCGGTCTCGCGCGTGTGCGGCACGCCGTCCGGCCCGCGCCACGACACGAGCGAGCGGCCCGCGCCGGCGCCCAGCGAGGCGGGCGGGCCCGCGGCGAGGATGCGCCCGTCCTTGATGATCGCCACGCGGTCGGCGAGCGCCTGCGCCTCGTCGAGGTAGTGCGTCGTCAGCAGCACCGTCTTGCCGAGCTCCTTGAGCGAGCGCACGGTGCCCCACGCGTTGCGCCGCGCGGCGGGGTCGAAGCCGGTGGTCGGCTCGTCGAGGAAGATCAGCTCGGGGTCGCCGACCAGCGCGAGCGCGAGGTCGAGCCGGCGCTGCTGGCCGCCCGACAGCTTGTTCGCACGCTGGTCCGCCGAGTCCTCGAGGCCGACGATCGAGACGACCTCGTCGACGTCGCGCGGCCGCGGGTAGAAGCCGGCCCAGTGCGCGACCGACTCGCGCACGGTCAGGTACTGGTAGATGCCCGAGCTCTGCAGCACGATGCCCATCCGCGTCCGCAGCTCGTGGTCGCGCTCGGCGGGGTCGCGGCCGAGCACGGACACGCGGCCGGCGCTCCGGCGGCGGTAGCCCTCGAGGATCTCGACGGTCGTCGTCTTGCCCGCCCCGTTTGGGCCGAGCAGGCCGAACACCTCGCCGCGGCGCACCTCGAAGTCGATGCCCTGCACCGCCTCGTGCTCGCCGTAGACCTTCCGCAGGCCCTCCACCTCGATCGCGGTCACCGATCCATCATGGCAACATCGCTCGCGCCGAATGCTCTGCGCCTGCATCGACATCGGGTCCAACACGACGCGCGTGCTGGTCGCCGACGTCGAAGACGGGCACCTCCGCGAGGTGCTCCAGCGCCGCGCGTTCACGCGCATCGGCCAGGGCCTGCGGGGCGGCGAGATCTCGCGCGAGAAGATCGCGGAGGTCGCTGCGGTCGTGACCGAGCAGCGGGACCTGGTCGAGCAGCTCGGCGGCGCGTCGCTGCGCGTGGTCGCCACGGCGGCGATCCGCGGCGCCGCCAACGCGAGCGAGTTCACCGCGGCGCTGCGGAGCGACTGCGGCGTCGACGTCGAGGTGCTCGACGGCGGCGAGGAGGCGCGGCTGGCGTTCCTCGGCGCCACCCGCACGCTCGGCGAGCCGCTGCCCGGCCGCATCGGCGTCGTCGACGTCGGCGGCGGCTCCACCGAGCTCGCGATCGGGACGCTGAGCGAGGGCGCGACGTGGTCGGAGTCCTTCCGCGTCGGCTCGGGGATGCTCGCCGACGGCTACTGCCACACCGACCCGCCCGCGGCGGCCGAGCTGCACGCGATGCGCGAGCACGCGCATGGCGTCTTCGAGGGGCTCGCGCTGCCCCCGGTCGACGCGGCCGTGGCGGTCGGCGGCAGTGCGGCGTCGCTGCGCCGGCTCGTCGGCGCCGTGCTCGACCCCGAGTCGCTCGAGCGCGCGATGCGCGTGCTGTCGAGCGAGCCGGCCGAAGACGTCGCCCGCCGCCTCTCGCTCGACCGCGTGCGCGTGGCGCTGATGCCGGCCGGGCTGACCGTGCTCGACGCCGCGTCGGCCGCGCTCGGGCGGCCGCTGCGGATCGGCCGCGGCGGTTTACGAGAAGGTGTCCTCCTGGAGCTCGGGGGCGCGTTAGCATCGGACGCGGAGTGAGCACTCTCGAGACCACGGCCCACGAGGTCGATCTGGAAGACCCCGGGCTCTACTTCAACCGCGAGCTCTCGTGGCTGGAGTTCAACCAGCGGGTCATCGAGCTCTCCGAGGATCCCGCCGTGCCGCTGCTCGAGCGGCTGAAGTTCGTCGCGATCGCCGCGAACAACCTCGACGAGTTCTTCATGGTCCGCGTCGCCGGCCTGCACGACCAGGTCGACGCCGGCATCGAGACCCCGCTGCAGGACGGGCGCACCCCGCGCGAGACGCTCGACGCGATCCGCCGTGTGGTCGCCGACCACACGGCGCGCCAGGCGCGCGTGCTGCAGGACGAGCTGCGCCCCGCGCTCGAGGAGCACGGGATCCGGATCGTCCGCCTCGACAACGTCTCCGCCGACGAGCGCGAGCGCCTCGACGAGCGCTTCCGCCGCCAGATCTTCCCGGTCCTGACGCCGCTCGCGGTCGGGCTCGGCCGGCCGTTCCCGTACATCTCGAACCTCTCGCTGTCGCTCGGCGTGGTGGTGCACGACCCGGTCAGCCACAACCAGGTCTTCGCGCGCGTGAAGGTGCCGACGGAGATGCTGCCGCGCTTCGTGCCGCTCGCCGACGGCCGCACCTTCGTCCCGCTCGAGGAGCTGATCGCCAAGCACCTCGACCAGCTCTTCCCGGGCATGGAGATCGTCGACACCGCGGTCTTCCGCGTCACGCGCGACGCCGACTTCACGGTCTCCGACGAGGCCGACGACCTCCTGCAGGCGGTCGAGGACGAGCTGCGGCGCCGCCGCTTCGGCGAGGTCGTGCGCGTCGAGATCGAGGGCGGGATGAGCAAGGAGATGCGCGAGCAGCTCGTGCGCGCGCTCGAGGCCGAGCCGGAGGACGTGTTCGCGATCGACGGCCCGCTCGACCTCAACGACCTCTGGGAGATCGTGAAGATGCCCGGGTTCCCGGAGCTGCGGGACCCGCCGTGGACGCCGGTCACCCAGCCGCGCCTGCAGGCGCAGGAGTCCGAGTCGCCCGACCTCATGGGCGCGATGCGCGAGGGCGACATCCTGCTGCACCACCCCTACGACTCGTTCTCCACCTCGGTCGAGCGGCTCGTCGAGGAGGCGGTCTCCGACCCCGACGTGCTCGCGATCAAGCAGACCGTGTACCGCACGAGCGACGACTCCCCGCTCGTCCCGGCGCTGATCCGCGCCGCCGAGCGCGGCAAGCAGGCGGTCTGCCTGGTCGAGCTCAAGGCCCGCTTCGACGAGCGCGCGAACATCGGCTGGGCGCGCGCGCTGGAGGAGGCGGGCGTGCACGTCGTCTACGGCCTGCCCGCGCTCAAGACGCACGCGAAGTGCATCCTGATCGTGCGCCGCGAGGGCGACGGGGTGCGCAACTACGTCCACGTCGGCACCGGCAACTACCACCAGAAGACCGCCCGGCTCTACACCGACTTCGGCCTGCTGACCTGCGATCCCCGCATCGGCGCCGACGTCGCCGACATGTTCAACTTCCTCACCGGCTTCGCGCGCCCGCGCCGCTACCGCCAGGTGCTCGTGGCGCCCGCCCATCTGCGCGACGGGATCCTGGCCGAGATCGAGCGCACGATCCAGGCCCACCAGGAGGGCAAGCACGCGCGGATCGCGCTGAAGATGAACTCGCTCGTCGACCGGCGGTGCATCCGCGCGCTGTACGCCGCGTCCCAGGCCGGCGTCCCCGTGGACCTCAACATCCGCGGCATCTGCTGCCTGCGCCCCGGCGTCGCCGGCGTGTCGGAGAACATCCGCGTCGTCTCGATCGTCGGGCGCTTCCTCGAGCACTCGCGGATCTTCGCCTTCGAGCGCGACACCACCCGCCAGATCTACATCGGCTCCGCGGACCTGATGCCGCGCAACCTCGACACCCGGGTGGAGCTGCTGGCCCCGGTGCGCGACCCCGCGCTGCGCGATGACCTCCTCGACACGCTCGAGCGCTGCTTCGCGGACGACACGAACGCGTGGGAGCTGCAGGAGGACGGCAGCTGGACGCGCCGCACGCCGCAGGGCCCGGAGCCCCGCAACGTGCAGCGCGAGCTGCTCAAGGGGCACGCGGCGCGTGCCCCGGAGGCCGCTCAGGCGACTAGCGCCTGACCGGCTTGAGCTTCACCACGACGTTCGAGCTGCGCTGGGCGAAGTTGCCCGTCGCGTCGCGGCTCGTCGTCGTCGCGCGCAGCCGCAGGGTGCCGCGGCGGCTGATGTTGCGCACGCGCCTGGGCAACGTCACGGTGACGTTCCGGCGCTGGCCGGCGTCGAGGTCGAACCGCCGGCTGCCGACGAGGACGTTGACCTTCACGCCGCGGACGTTGATCTTGCTCGCCGTCCGCAGCACGAGCGTGCCCGCGCAGCCGCCGGTCTCGGAGGCCGGGCACTCGACGCGGATCTTCGCCTTGTAGATGCCCTTCTTGAGCTTCGACGTCACGCGGCGGGTCAGGACGCGCGCGGCGGTGGCCTGCGTGTCCGGCCCGGCGTCGACGACGCGGTTCTCGACGTCGACGAGCACATCGGTGAAGTCGGCGGTCGCGGAGTCGTTGCCGATGCCGCCGCGGGCGAGGTCCGGCGCGCCGTCGCGGACGCTGAGGACGTCGTCGCCCTCCTGGCCGTCGAGCACGTCGCCGAGGCCGGCGCCGCCGTCGAGCGCGTCGTTGCCGGAGCCGCCGAAGAACGTCTCGGGGCCGTCGCTGCCGGTGAAGCGGTCGTCGCCGCTGCCGGCGTCGGCCACCACGGCGATCAGCGCGCCGACGCCGGGCGAGACGTCGAGCGTGTCGTTGCCGCCGAACGTGTTGAGCTCGAACACCTCGCTGCTGGCGATGTTGAGCCCGAACGGGGCGTTGACGCGGTCATAGCGGACCTTGCCGCCCACGACCTTGAGCTGCGAGTCGTCCGCCGGCCGCGCCGAGGTTGTCCTCGATCCGGTCGAGGCCGTCGTCGCCGTTCATGTCGTCGGTGCCGTCGCCGTTGTTCCACACCAGCACGTCGTCGCCGGCGTTGCCGTTCATGACGTCGTTGCCCGGGTTGCCGAGGATGCGGTCGCCGCCGGCGCCGCCGTTGAGCGTGTCGACGCCCTCGCCGCCCTGAACGAGGTCGGCGCCGTCGCCGGTGGTGATGGCGTCCGTGCCCGCGCCCGCGTCGACGGTGATCGGGAGCGTGATGCCCGCGTCGGTGACGAGCTTGTCGTCACCCTGGACGGTGTTGAGCGTCAGGCGCTCCATCGTGCCCATGTCGAGCCCGAACGGGCCCGGTGCGAGGCGGTCGAAGCGGACGCGGCCGGCCACCGGGGCCTTGACCGTCATGTCGTCGGTGGTGTTGCGGCCGTTCATGACCTGCTCGTCGGCCCCGTCGCCGCCGTCGTTCGTGTCCGTGCCGTCGCCGTTGTTCCAGACGAAGACGTCGTTGCCCGCACCGCCGTCGCCGGTGTCGTTGCCGGTGAAGCCGGTCATGCGGTCGCTGCCGTTGCCGCCGATCAGGGCGTCGGCCGCGGGGCCGCCGACGATGTTGTCGTCGCCGTCGCCGCCGTTGATCGTCAGCGTCCCGGCGGCGGTCAGCGTCTGATCGCCGGCCTGCACCGAGTCGAAGTCGATGTCGCTGTTGAACCCGGTCAGGTTGTGCCGCAGGTTCGCGCCGCTCGTCGAGATGACGATGTTGTCGGCGGCGGCGTCACCCGTGAGGCTCGCGGTGTCGCCGGAGACGGCGCCCGTCACGGCGGCGCTCGCGGCGCCGGGCAGGGCGAGGGCGGCGGCCGCCGCCGCAGCCACGAGGGCGGCGGTGCGGCGGGCGCGGATGGTGCGGTGTGTGTGTTCCATGCCGCTCTTGACGCCGCGGGGTCGTGGTTATTCCGTGCCTCGTTCTGAGATGGTCCAGGCCACGTGACCCCTGAGCTGGAACGTGAAGCGCTCGGCGACCACATCGACCGCCTGTACCGCGCGGCGTGGGCGCTGTGCGGCTCGCGCGAGGACGCCGAGGACCTCGTGCAGGAGACGTACACACGCGTGCTCTCGAAGAAGCGGATGATCGGGTCCCGCGAGGACACGCTGCCCTACCTGCTCGCCGTGCTCCGCAACACCTACATCTCGTCGCTGCGCAAGCGCGACCGGCGGCCCCGGACCGCCCCGCTCGAGGAGTCCGAGGAGCGGCTGGCCGCGCCCGCCGCGGTGGCGCCGCTGTCCGTGCTCGCCGCGCGCGAGGTGTTCTCCGCGATCGCCGCGCTGCCCGACGACCAGCGCGACGCGCTCGCCGCCGTCGACGTCGCGGGGCTCAGCTACCAGGAGGCGGCCGACGCGCTCGAGGTGCCCGTCGGCACGATCATGAGCCGCCTCTACCGCGGCCGCAACCGCGTGGCCGAGGCCGTCGGCGAGTAGCCGTGGATCTCGGCCTCGGCGGCAAGCGGGCGCTCGTCACGGGCGCCTCGGGCGGCATCGGCCAGGCCGTCGCGCGCACGCTCGCCGCCGAGGGCGTCGAGGTCGTCGCCCACTACCACCGCAACGCCGACGCGGCGCGCGCGCTCGCCGAGGAGGTCGGCGGGATCGCGGTCGGCGCCGACCTGCGCGACGAGGACGAGGTCGCCGCGCTGTTCTCCGACGCCGGCCCGGTCGAGCTGTGCGTCGCCAACGCCGGCGTGTGGCCGAGCGAGGACGTGCCGGTGGCCTCGCTCCCGCTCGAGCGCTGGCGCGCGACGCTCGACGGCAACCTGACCGCGACGTTCCTGACCGCGCGGGCGTTCGCGCGCGGGCTCGCCGGCGGGCCGGGCGCGCTCGTCCTCATCGGCTCGACCGCCGGGCGCTTCGGCGAGGCCGGCCACGCCGACTACGCGGCCGCGAAGGCCGCGATCGGCCACGGCCTGCTGCTGTCGCTCAAGAACGAGCTGGCGCCGGCACGGGTCAACGCCGTCGCGCCGGGCTGGACCGTGTCCCCGATGACCGAGGCGTCGCTGACCGACGCCGTCGTCGAGCGCGTCACCGCGACGATGCCGCTGCGCAAGGTCGCGAGCGCCGAGGACGTCGCGCGCACCGTGGCCTGGCTGTGCTCCGAGACCGCCGCGGGCCACGTCACCGGTGAGCTCGTCACGGTCGCGGGCGGCATGGAGGGCCGCCTGCTCCGCTAGCCGACGTCGATGACCCAGTAGGCGCGGCCGCCGCAGCCGCCCAGGCGCTTGATGCCGATGCCCGCCCGCCGACCGCTCCCGAGGATGATCGCGCGGTGCGGCGGGCTGGCGAGCCAGGCCTGCAGCGTCGCGCGCGGGGAGGCGAGGGCGCCGCAGCCCCAGGCGATGACCTCGCCGACGCCGCCGCGCCAGCCGGCGGCGCGCACGCGCGCGAGCGGGCTGCGACCGGTGGGCGAGACGTGCGCGAAGTAGCCGCGGCGGCCCATGTCGGAGGCGTGGCGGGTCGCGGCGCGGCTGAGGCGGCGCTCGTGGCGGAAGCGCGAGAGGCCGGCGCCGGCGCGCGTGCCGTTGACGAGGCACATCATCGCCCGGCGCAGCGTGGCCGAGGAGGCGCGGCCGGGGCGGGACCCGGCGCCGCGGCAGCCGGAGGCGATGGCAACGGGCGCGGGCGCGGCGGCCGGCACCCCGGGCAGCGAGACCGGGACGGCCGGGAGGTCGACGGCGGCGGCGGCGCCGGCGGGGAGGCCAGCGAGGGCGGCCCCCGCCAGAAGGGACGAGGACAGCGCGACGAGGCGTCGCTTCCGAGCGCGGAAGAGCATGGGACTCCTCTTGGGTCCGAGTGCCTGTATGAAGACGGCGCGACCCCCTGCCGCACCGTTCTCTTTCTGACAGGGCCTCCTGATACCCGCAGGACGGGCTTAGCCGATCAAACTTTTTTCGGCACGCCGAGAACGAAGGCCTCGGGCGGCGTTCCGCCCACCTCCGCAGGCACGTCGCGCAGCGGTGATCGCTCCCATTCGGCGCGCACGAAGCCGAACACCACGACGTCGTGCACGGCGTCCCCATGGCGGTGCCAGCCGGCGAGCACGCCCTCGCGGCGGAAGCCGACGCGCTCGAGCGCGAGCTGCGAGCGGCCGTTGCGCGTGTTCGCCCATGCGGTCAGGCGCTCCATGCCGAGCGTCTCGAACGCGAGCGCCGCCACGAGCGCCTTCGACTCGAGGTTCGCGCCCGTCCCCCAGTACGCCGAGCCGAACCAGGTCCCGACCGTCGCGCGCCGGTCGCGGACCGACAGCTCCGACAGGCCGGTGACGCCGATCGGGCCGTGCTCGCGGTGGTCGATGAGGAACTCGAGCATCTCGCCGCGGTCGCGCTTGCCGGGCAGGCTCGCGATGTAGGCCGCGGGCTCCTCGACGCGCGCGTAGGGCCCCCACGAGAAGAAGCGCGTGACCGCAGCGTCGGAGCCGAGCTCCAGCAGCCGCGGCGCGTCGTCGGCCACGGCGTACCGCAAGGTGAGCGTCGGGCCCGTGACGGTCAGCGGGGCGGGCTCGGTCACCGCGCCGATGCTATACACGCGCCTGTGATCGCCGTCCTCTACGACGTGCACGGCAACCTCCGCGCTCTCGAGGCGGTCATCGAGGACGCCGAAGCAGCCGGGGCCTCGGAATGGGTCCTCGGCGGCGACTACGCGCTGTTCGGCGCCTGGCAGGCGGAGACCGTCGCGCGGCTGCGCGAGCTCGAGCCCGCGACCTGGATCCGCGGCAACGTCGACCGCTGGGCGGGCGGCGGCGACGCGCCGGACGAGAGCTTCTTCCAGGCGGCGATCGCGGACTGCCGCGCCGCGCTCGGCGACGCGGTCGCCGACGAGCTGGGCGCGCTGCCCGCGGAGGCCGAGGTGGCGGGCGCGCGCTTCGTCCACGCCTCGCCGGTGTCGGACATGCGCGCGTTCGCGCCGGAGCCGGGCGACGACGAGGAGGAGCTGCTCGACGGCACGACGCACCCGCGGCTCGTGTTCGGCCACATCCACGTGCAGTTCCGCCGCCCGGCGGCGTTCGGCGACGTCGAGCTCGTCAACCCGGGCTCGGTCGGCGTGCCGCTCGACGGCGACCCGCGCGCCGCCTACGCGCTGATCGACCCGGAGACGCGCGAGCTCGAGCTGCGCCGCGTCGAGTACGACACGGCCGCCACGATCGCGAAGCTGCGCGAGACCTACGGCGACCGCGAGTGGGCGCCGACGCTCCTCAGGCGGCTCGAGACGCAGCGCGCCTAGATTCGGTCACGGGGCACGTGCCCCGGTAGTGGCCGCAGGCGTCGACGTCGCACAGCCGGCACAGGCGCAGCGCGGAGGCGCGGTCGCCCGTCAGGCCGCCGAGCAGCTTCTCGTGCAGCTCGGTGAGCGTCGCGCGCTCCTCCGCCGAGAGCACGGCGAGCGCGGCCTCCAGCTCCGCCTCGCGCGCCGCCCGCAGCGCCCGCGCGGCCTGCTCGCCCGCGGGCGTGAGCACCACCGCGACGCTGCGCCCGTCGCGCCCCGGGCGGCGCTCGGCGAGGCCGGCGCCGGCGAGCCGGTCGACGAGGCGCACGGTGCCCGAGTGGGTGAGCCCCAGCACGGTGCGCAGCGCGTCGATCGGCTCGTCGCCCAGGTAGCCCTCGAGCGCCGAGAGGGCGGCCGGCGCGGAGGGCCCGAGCGGCGACGCGACCGCCGCGTCGATCCGGTTCGCGACCGCGAGCGACAGGGTCCCGAGCAGGTTGGCCTCGCGGGCGGTCGTATGAGCCACTCATACATTGTACGATCTGTGTCGATGGACCCGCGTACCAAGGCCGCCGAGGACGTCAGGGAGATCTTCGCCCGCTCCGCGCCGCGCGAGGCGCCGCCGCGCAAGTGCCCGAACTGCAAGGCCGAGCACGTCACGGAGCGCGCGTTCTGCCCCAGCTGCGGCAAGCGCTACGACCGTCCGTTCTCCCGCGTCACCGACACGCAGCGCTGGATCCTCGGCGGGCTCACGCTCGCGAGCGTGATCGTCGCGGCGATCCTCATCCTCCCGGGCGTGTTCGACGCCAAGCGCGAGAACGAGGCGCAGGTGGCGCGCGAGCACGCCGCCCGCGTGGCCGCCGAGCGGAAGCGGCTCACGCGCGAGCAGCGCCCGCAGCGCGGGCGCCCCGCGGGCCTGCGCCCGCCGGGCCCGACCGCGAGCGCCGGCGAGCAGCTCGCCGCCCGCCGCAAGCTCGTCGGCGCGCTCGAGGGTGCGATCCTGGCCGACGCGCGCGGGCGCGTCGAACGCGGCGAGCTCGACGGGCCCGTCACCCGCGTGAAGTGCGCGCCGCTCGTGCGCAACCCCGGCAACGTCGGTGAGGAGGAGGACCTGCGCAACCGGCGCGGCCGCTACGACTGCGTCGCGGTCAAGCGCGACGTCATCAAGCACGGCAAGGTCGTCGGGCTGTTCGGCCACCCGTTCGTCGGCACGGCCGACTTCAAGCGCTTCACCTACGTCTGGTGCAAGGACAACAAGGTGCCCGGCGAGCGCGGCAAGCCGCTCGCGAAGGTGCCGATCCCCGCGGTCTGCATCGGGGCCGAGGGGCGGCCGCGGGTCGGCGACGGGTATCTTTCGCGCGGATCGGGGTAAGCACCCCGAGGGCAGGGCGGGGCTTATCACCGGGAGCAGCAAGGAGAGCCGTGTGGATCAGCCGCTGGGGATCACCATCGAGAGCTTGGCCGCGGACACCGTCTGCGTCACGCTGAGCGGCGAGCTCGACTTCTCGCGCGCGTACACCTTCGACGAGGAGATGCGGCGGCTCGAGTCACAGCGCCCGGGCAGCATCGTCCTCGACCTGCGCGCGCTCAACTTCCTCGACTCGGCCGGGCTCGGCCGAGTGCTCGCACTCCAGCGCCGGGCCAGCCGCGACGGGCGCCGGCTCGTCGTCGTGCGCGGCTGCCGAGCGGTCGAGCGACTGTTCGCCCTGACCGCGCTCGACATGCGGCTCGAGATGGTCAGCGAGCCACGCGCGGCTCTGCAGGGCTCGCCGGCGTAGCCAGGCCCACGGGCCCGAGCTCCCGGGTCGCCTCGAGCGCGCTCAGCGCCTCGGGGCAGAACGCGCGGCCGACGTCCTTGCGCATGATCTCGCGCACCGTGTCTGGGTCGAGCGCCGCGCGGTAGGGCCGGTCGGCGGTCAGCGCCTCGCAGACGTCGGCGACGGCGAGGATGCGCGCCTCGCGGTTGAGCTGCTCGCCGGCCAGGCCGAGGTGGTAGCCGCCCCCGTCGAGGCGCTCGTGGTGCGCGCCGGCGGTGGCGGCGAGGTCGCGGAACGCGCTCACGCGCTCGAGGATCTGCACGGTCAGCGCCGGGTGGCGCCTCATCGCGACCCACTCCGCGTCATCGAGCTTGCCGGGCTTGTCGAGGATCAGGTTGGAGACGCCGAGCTTGCCGATGTCGTGCAGCAGCGCGGCGCGCCGCAGGTCGCGCAGCGCGCGCGGCCCGTAGCCGAGCACGTCGGCGACCGAGACGGCGATGCGCGCGACGCCTTCGGAGTGGCGGCTCGTATAAGGCGACTTCGCGTCGATGATCAGCGCGAACGCCTCCGCCACGCGGTCGAGCCGCTCGGAGTCCGCGGTCTGCACGCGGTCGTCGGGCTCGAAGGCGCCGATGACGCGGTGCGGCTCGCGCCCGCCGAGCGAGTCCCAGAACCCGCGGTCGCGGCGCGTCGTGCGCAGCGCGTCGACGAGCGCGGGGTCGAACCACGTCCCGCGACGCTCGTCGGCCACGTCGAACACCGCGCGCGGCCCGGCGGCGGCGAAGAACACCTCGGTGGTCTGCGCGAGGCAGACGATGCGGCCCAGCAGCGGGATGTCCGCGCCCGCGAGGCCGTAGGGGTAGCCGGCGCCGTCCCAGTGCTCGTCGAGCGTCTTGATCGCCTCGGCGGTCGCCTCGGTCAGCTCGATCATGCGGGCGATCTCGGCGCCGCGCTCGCAGCGCAGCTCGGTCATCTCGCGCGCGCCCTCCGAGCCGCTGCGGGCGATCGCGGCCAGCCGCCGCGCCCGCGCGTGGCGCAGCAGGTAGCGGAGTGACTCGCGCGGGTTGAGGTGGTTCGTCAGCTTGCGATCGCGCTTGAGCTCGAAGTCGTCGGCGCCGAACAGCGCCGACAGCCGGGCCGCGTTGCTCGAGCAGCCGGCGTCCTTGAGCAGGAGCGCGTAGAAGAGCGACGAGCGCGTGCTCGCGTCGAGCCCGATCTCCTCGCCGACGCGCATGCCGATCGCGCACGAGCGCACGGCATGGCCCATCGGCTGGCCCTCGGTGACGTCGAGCGCGTAGGAGAGGGCGGAGATGACCTCGGAGAGGCGGATGTCCACCCATCAGGCATCGGCGGTCCGTGACGCGGCCTTGACACTCGACACCCGGTCCAGGCGTGTTCGACCAAGGGAGGAAATCCGCTCGCGCGCGCGGTTCGCGCCGCATACTGCCGCGCTATGTCGCACGTCCCGCAGGTCGTGGCGTTCGGTGGTGGCGGCTTCTCCATGGAGGCGGGCAACGCGCTGCTCGACGACTACGTGCTCGCCGCCACCGGCGTCGAGCGCCCGAAGGTCTGCTTCCTGCCGACCGCCTCGGGCGACGCCGATCACTACATCGTGCGCTTCTACCGCCACTTCGGCGGCGGCCGCTGCGACGCCTCGCACGTGTCGCTGTTCCGCCGCGACTGCGGCGCGCCCGACCCGGCCTCGCACCTGCTCGAGCAGGACCTCGTCTACGTCGGCGGCGGCTGCGTGCGCTCGATGCTGGGTGCGTGGCGCGCGCACGGGCTCGACCACGTGCTGCGCCGGGCGTGGGCGAGCGGCGTGGTCATGTGCGGGCTCAGCGCGGGGTCGCTGTGCTGGTTCGAGCAGGGGCTGACCGCGTTCCACGGCGAGCAGGGCCTGCCGGTGGCCGGGCTCGGGCTGCTGATGGGCTCGAACGCCGTGCACTACGACAAGGAGCCGCGCCGCCGCCCGGACTACCAGGCCGCGATCGGCGCGGGCATGGCGCCGGGCTGGGCGGCCGACGACGGCGCGGCGCTGCACTTCGTCGGCTCCGGGCTCGCGCGCGTCGTGTCGTCGCGGCCGAAGGCGGGCGCGTACCGCGTCGAGCGCGTGGCGGACGCGGTGGTCGAGACCCCGCTGGCGACCGAGTACCTGGGGGCGCCGGTGACGCTTGTCGCCTAGCGGGGCCGCCAAGCCGACGATCTTCGCGATGGGGGGCGGAGGGTTCAGCATGGAGGCAGAGACGTCGGTGCTTGACGACTACGTGCTCTCGCTCGCGCCGGCGCGCGAGCCGCGCGTCTGCCTGCTCCCGACCGCGGGCGGCGACTCCGAGGAGCAGATCCGGCGCTTCCGGATCGCGTTCGGCGACCGCCTGTGCGCGCCGTCGGTGATCTCGCTGTTCCGCCTCGGCCATGAGCCCGTGCCGCTGCGCGAGCACCTGCTCGCGCAGGACGTCGTCTACGTCGGCGGCGGCTCGCTGATCAACCTGCTCGCGCTGTGGCGCGCCCACGGGCTCGACGCGATCCTGCGCGAGGCGTGGCAGGCGGGCATCGTGCTGGCGGGGTTGAGCGCGGGGTCGATGTGCTGGTTCGAGGGCGGGATCACGAAGGGGCTCGGCCGGCCCCGGCCCGCGGCCGGGATGGGCTTCCTGCCGGGCTCGAACTCCGTGCACTACGACGGGGAGCCGGAGCGCCGGCCCGCCTACCTCGCCGCCGTCGCCGAGGGCGCGCTGCCGGCGGGCTACGGGGTCGACGACGGGGTCGGGCTGCTGTTCCGCGGGACGCGGCTGGCCGAGGTCGTCGCCGCGCGGCCCGGCGCGCGCGCCTACCGCGTCGACGCCGTCGAGGGGACCGCGCGCGAGCACGAGCTCGAGCCGCGGGTGCTGGCGGAGCGGGAGCACGCGCCGCCCGGGGCGGTGCCGCATGACATCGGGGAGCTGCGGCTGCTCCGGGCGGCGCGGAGGGCTAGGGACGCACGCTGAGGTAGCGCACGGGCGCGGCGAGGACGTGCGCGCCGTCGAGCTCGACCCACGCGCCGGCGGGCGTGCGCGTGCCGTCCTCGAGCGCGAGCTCGCCCTCGAGCACGTAGAGCCGGCCCGTGACCTCCGCGCCGGCCTCGCCGCTGACCTCCTCGACCTCGCCGCCCGGCGCGCCGATGTGCGCGTCCGCCGGGTCGCGGCCGCCGTCCGCGGGCGGGTCGTGCTGGTCGTAGCCCGCCGGGCGGCCGTCGCGCAGGTCGCGCAGGAAGCTCGCGAAGCCCATCCCGGGGGCGTGGAGGTTGAGGTAGCGGACGCCGGCGCCGCTCGCGTTGCGGAAGCCGTGGACGACCAGCGGCGGCACTCGGATGAACGTGCCGGCCGGCGCCGCGATCTCGACGCCGTCCGGCCCGAGCTTGAGCGTGAACTCGCCCTCGAGCACGTAGAACATGTCCGTGTGGTGATGGTGGACGTGGAGGTCGGCGCCGTCCCGCCCCGGCCCGAAGAACGACCACGTGGCGTGCAGGTCGTCGTGCTCGCACAGCAGCACGACGCGCCGGTCCGCGCTGTCGCCCATGACCTCGGTCACGCCGGGAACTCCTGCAGCACCCAGGCGGCGCTCAGCTCGGGGCGGCGGTGCGAGCGCCCGTGCACCTTCACGAAGTCGCGCGTGCGCGGGTCGATCGGGAGGTCGCGCTCGATCGGATACCAGTCGTTGTGCTGGCGGATGAGGTCGTTGAGCTCGTCGTAGACCCGCGACTCGGCGTGCGCGCGCCAGCGGCGCTCGAACTCGGCGCGGTTGGACGAGCACTCGCGCTGCAGCTCGCGGTAGGCCGCCGCGAGCCGCGCGCGCTCGTGCGCGATGCCCTGGTCGACCTCCATCACGCGGTCCATCCAGCGCGGCCGCGCGCCGGCCTTGAGGTAGGCCTCCAGCGTGCGCCGCGACCGCCGCACGCGCTCGGAGAACGGCTGCCCCAGCTCGCGCTCGTCGATCATGCTGCTGCGCAAGACCCGCTCCGCTGGGCTTGGCTCCGGCATGCTGAAAAAATAGCGTTCGCGGCGACGCCTCTGCGCCTCCGCCGACACACCTCCGCCGCCGGCTAGGACCCCGCCCGCGCCCCCGGCGCGGACACGGTCCTGTCCTCGCCGAAGACGGAGGTGCCGGAGTGCTCGATCGAGTGCCCGACGATTGGTATGTGGAGTTCCACCGCGGGCCTCGACGCGATCGGCATCGACGTGGTGCCGAGCTCGGCGCGCCGCGGATGATCCTGACCGCTAGCCGACCTCGTTGAGGCGGTCGACGACGCGGAAGACGTCGCCACGGCGGTAGAAGTCGACGGCCACGAGGTTCGTCAGCTGTCCCCGCGCGCGCTCGCACTCGCGCGCGCGGGCGAGCAGCGGCTCGAACGCGTTGACCAGCACCGCGGTCGACGGCCGCGGCAGCGGGTCGGTGGTGATCCAGTGGTTGAGCAGGAACAGCGGCGCGCTCGCCGGCCCGCGGTTGGGCCGGCAGCTCGCCGGCAGCTCGGCCGCCGCGGTGATCTCCGAGGCCGCGCCGAACGAGAACGGCGTCTCCTGCAGGATCTCCTCGTACGCGAGCCGGTACCAGGGCGCGGCGCCGGCGTGGTTCTCGGCGAGCAGGAGCAGCCGCTGGTCGCGGTCGATCATCTCGCGCAGCGTCAGCCCGCCCTCGCCGACCGGCGCGCGGTAGACGTGCTCCTCGAGGTCCGCGTCGCGCACCGCCCCTACGAAGTCCGCGGGCGTCACGTAGTCCTGGTTGACGATCACGACCACCTCGTCGGGGTTGGCGACGAGGAAGTCGCGGATGTCGTCGAGCACCGGCGCGAGCGGCGTCGCCCCGAGCTCGCAGAACGTGTGGCACAGGTACATGCCGCGCTCGCCCTTGCCCTTGAACCCGGCGCGCTCGCGCAATCGCAGCGCGGCGTCGACGGCGTCGGGGTTCACCCCGTCCTGGCTCGCCGTGCGGCGCAGGTCCTCCGGGCTGCCGAAGTACGTGCGCAGGCGGCCGTCCTCGAGCCGGTCGGCGTAGTGGGTGTCGAGCAGCAGGCCGCGGATGCCGTCGCGGAGCTGGCCGGAGATCGGCCGCTCCTGCAGCGCGGAGAACCAGCCCTCCAGCGGGACCGACATCGAGTTGTGCGTGGCCGGCAGCGCCACCTCCGCGAGGGTGCGCGCGCACAGCACGCGGTGGCCGTTGCAGGGGCCGCTCGGCGGCGCGGGGGTCGTGGCGCCGCCGTTCGCCACGAACGCGCTGATCAGCAGCACCACCGCGACACCCGCACCCACCGGCGCGATCAGCCGCCGCCGCGAGCGCGGGCGCTCCGGCTCGGGCGCCTCCTCCTCGGGCGGCGGCCGGTAGACGAGCCGCAGCACGACGCTGACCCCCTCGTAGATCAGGTACACGCCGGCGACGGTGAATGCCAACGCGATCACCGCGTCGCGCGCGACCAGCAGCGTCACGCCGGCGGCGACGAGCAGGACGCCGCGCACCACGCGCCGGCCCGGGCGCTCGGGCTCCGTCACCGCCACTCGGAAGGCGCGCCGCACCGGCTCGCCGAGGTCAACGGGGCGGATCAGCGAGGCGGCCGCCGCGGCCATCACCGCGCCCGCGCCCGCGACGATCCACCCGGCCGCGCGCAAGTCGCCGAGGAACGCGTGGTAGATGCCGCTCACCACGGCCTGGTCCTCGGGCAGCTCGACGCGGCCGCGGGCGAGCGACCGGCCGACCGCGTAGGCGACGACCACGAGCACGCCCGCGACGGCCGCGCCGACGCCGAGCTCCACGCACGCGCGGCGCCGGTCGCGCGCGAGCGCGAGCGCGCCCGCGGCGAGCCCGAGCGCCAGCAGCGCGAGCAGGATCGCGAGGATGCGCACGCGGTCGGCGATCCGCGCGAGGCTCGCGCCGAGGCTCCCGACGTCGCGCCGCAGCAGCTGCACCCGCCCGGTCGCCTCGATCTGGCGCGCGAGCTCCGGGCGGAAGCGCTCGATCGCCGCCGCGAGCACCGTCCCGACGTCGGTGATCGTCAGCGTCACCGTGTCGCTTCCGCGCTCGAACAGCGTCCGGTGCAGGTCCCGCACGCCGGCCCGGAACAGCTTCCCGAACGCCCGGCTCTCGAGCGCCGCGGACGCGACATCGCTGATGATCGGCCGCGCCGCGATCAGGTCCTCCTGGTTCTTCAGCACGACCTCGTCCGTGATGCGGTCCGCGATCGCGCTGCGGGCGGCGTCGTCGTCGAGCACCGCGGCCGCGCGGTTGGCGAACTGGTCCGAGTCGACGAGCGCCACACGCGCGTAGCCGGCGAGCAGCGCGAGCAGCAGCGCGACCGACGCGAGGACCACCAGGACGCGGCTCACACGAACGACTCCTCGAGCAGCGTCGCGAGCTGCTGCCCCGCGGCGTCCTCCTCCGGCGCCGCGCGCACCCAGGTCAGCGTGCGCGCGATCTTCGCCACGCGGCACGCGAGCTCGAGCGTCTCCGCGAGCTCACGCCCGCCGAACCCCTCGAGGTAGGCGTCGCGCGCCCGCTCCATCGCGTCCGCGCCGCGGTGGCGCAGCAGCATCCCGAGCGGCACGAGCGCGAGCAGCTCCTCGACATCGTCCGCGAGCTCCCGCTGCAGCCGCCCGTACGCCGCGAGCGCGGCCGGCAGCGCGTCGAGGCCGGCGTGCGGCCCGCCGTCGGGAAGCAGCAGCCAGCCGCGCTCGACGTCGGCCGCGATCGGGATGAGCACACGCTCGGGCACCCGCCGCGCGAGCAGCCCGTAGAGCGGGACCTCGAACGCCGTGTCGCGGCCGGCGACCTTCATCCACACCGGACCGCTCGCCGTCGGGGCCCGCAGCACCGTCGCCCACGGCCGCGCGCGCACCACCTCGACATCACCCGTGCGCTCGACGTGCTCGTCGATCCACCCCACCCAGCTCTCTCGCACAGGCCGACCGTACAGTGACGGGGTGGAGCGGATGCGGGATCCCGTCGCGTGGACGAACGCGTCGCAGCTCGTCAAGACCGTCGCGGCGACGGTCATCGCGTGGGTGCTCGCCGACCAGGTGTTCGACCTCCCGCAGGCGTTCCTCGCGCCGTGGGCCGCGCTGGTGACCGTCCACGCCACGGTCTACCGCACGCTGCGCCGGGGAGTCCAGCAGGTGGGCGCGACGGTGGTCGGCGTCCTCGTCGCCTCGCTCGTCGGCGCCGTGCTCGGCCTCGACGCGTTGTCGCTCGGCGTGACGGTCCTGCTCGCGCTGCTCGCCGGCTCGGTGCACGGGCTGCGCGCGGAGACGGTGACGGCGGCGGCGACCGCGCTCGTCGTGCTCACCACCGGCTCGAGCGACGACGGCAGCATGCTCGTCTCGCGACTGCTCGACACCGGCATCGGGATCGCGGTCGGCCTGCTCATCAACCTGCTCGTGTGGCCGCCGCTACGCGACCGCAGCGCCGCGCACCAGGTCGACGCGATCGACGACCGGCTCGGCGAGCTGCTGAGCGACATGGCGGCCGCGCTGCGCGGCGGCGACGTCACCGGCGAGGTCGAAGGATGGATCGAGCGCACCGCCGAGCTCGAGAGCGACATCGACAAGGCCTGGGGCGTGGTCGGCCAGGCCCGCGAGAGTGGCCGGCTCAACCCGCGGCCGGCCGCGTCGCGCCGGATGAGGGCTACCGAGGGCTTCGGCGAGCTCCTCGGCCGGCTCGAGCAGGCGGTCGCCGACGTCCGCAGCATGGCCCGCACGATCGAGCTGTCGCAGGTCCCGCCCGAGCAGTGGGACCCGCGCTTCCGCACGCCCTGGCTCGCGCTGCTCGAGGCCACCGGCGCCGCCGTGCGCGACGCGGACTCCGAAGCGGTCACGCGGGTGCGCGTCCAGCTCGACGAGCTGGCCGGCGAGCTGGACGTCGAGGCGCTGCCCGACGGCTTCTGGCCGATCGGCGGTGCGCTGCTCGTCAACCTCCGCAACGTCCTGGCCGCGCTCGACGTCGTCGCCGACGCGCAGCCCGTCGAGGTGCCGCTGCCCGCGCTGTCTCAGCCCAGCGTGCGGTCCAGGTTGTAGGCGGCGCTGATCAGCGCGAGGTGGGTGAACGCCTGCGGGAAGTTGCCCAGCGACTCGCCCGTCGGGCCGATCTCCTCCGAGTACAGCCCGAGGTGGTTCGCGTAGGTGAGCATCTTCTCGAACGCGAGCCGCGCCTCGTCGATCTCGCCCGCGCGCGTGAGCGCCTCGACGTACCAGAACGAGCACATCGAGAACGTCCCCTCGTCGCCGCGCAGCCCGTCCGGCGACGCCTCGACGTTGTAGCGGTAGACGAGCGAGTCCTCGACGAGCTCGTCGCCGATCGCGTGCAGCGTCGAGAGCCAGCGCGGGTCCTTCGGGGCGATGAACAGCGTCAGCGGCATCAGCAGCACGGACGCGTCGAGCACGTCCGAGCCGTAGTGCTGCACGAACGCGTTGCGCTCCGGGCTCCAGCCCTTCTGCATGATCTGGTTGTAGATCCGGTCGCGCTCGGCGAGCCAGCGGACGATGTCGCCGGGCAGGCCGCGCGCGCGGTTCATGCGGATCGCGCGCTCGAGCGCGACCCAGCACATCAGCCGCGAGTACGTGAAGTCCTTCTGGCCGCCGCGCACCTCCCAGATGCCCTCGTCGGCCTGGTCCCAGTTCTCGCACAGCCAGTCGACGATCCGCCGGATGTTGTCCCAGGTGTCGGAGAAGATCGGCGAGCCGTACTTGTTGAACAGGTAGACCGAGTCGATCAGCTCGCCGTAGATGTCGAGCTGGCGCTGCTCGGCGGCGGCGTTGCCGATCCGCACCGGGTGCGAGCCGCGGTAGCCCTCCCAGCTCGCGTGCTCGATCTCCGGCAGCTCGGCGCGCCCGTCGATCCCGTACATGATCTGCAGCGGCCCGCTCGGCCCGACCTTCCACTCGCGCGTGCGGTCGGTCAGCCAGTTCATGAACGCCGCGGCCTCCTCGGTGAAGCCCAGCCGCAGCAGCCCGTAGAGCGAGAACGCGGCGTCGCGGATCCAGGTGTAGCGGTAGTCCCAGTTGCGCCCGCCGCCGAGCTGCTCGGGCAGCGAGGTCGTCGGCGCCGCCACGAGCGCGCCGGTCGGGGCGTAGGTGAGCAGCTTGAGCGTCAGCGCCGAGCGCAGCACCATCTCGCGCCAGCGCCCGGTGTAGCGCGACTGGCCGACCCACTTGCGCCAGTAGGCGACGGTCGCCTCGAACGCGGCGCGCGTCTCGCGCTCCGAGTAGGGGCGGGCGATGTGGTCCTGGGCGACGCGCTCGAGCACGAACGTCTGCGAGTCGCCCGCCTCGAGCGAGAACGTGGCGTAGATGCCGGCGTCGCGCCGCTGGAGCGTGCGGTCGTGGCCCATCGTGCGGGCGATCCCGCCCTCGAGCGCGAGCGTCAGGTCGGGGGAGCGGAACAGCACCCCGTGCGGGTGCATCTCGACCTCGTGCTCGACGCGGCCGTAGTCGAAGCGCGGCTGCACCTCGATCTGGAAGTCCATCTGGCCGCGCACCATGACGACGCGGCGGATCAGCCGGTGGCGGTGCTCGCTGGTCGCCACGCCCTCGATCGGCATGAAGTCCTGCACCTCCCCCACCCCGCCCTCGGTGAAGAAGCGCGTGATGAGGACGTTCGTGTCCGGGAAGTAGAGCTGCTTGGCGTCCCAGTCCTCGGCGAGCGGGCGCAGCGCGTAGAACCCGCCCTTGTCCTTGTCGAGGATCGAGCCGAACACGCTCGGCGCGTCGAACGCCGGGCAGCAGTACCAGTCGATGGTGCCGTTGGTGCCGATCAGCGCGACCGTGTGCAGGTCGCCGACGAGGCCGTGCTCGGCGATCGGGAGGTAGTCGGATTCCAGCTCCCGCGCCGTGGCCATGGGCCTACCTCTGCTCTTCCTCGTGGGCGGCGACCATCGCGGCGCCGAGTACGCCGGCCTGCGCTCCGTGGCGGGCGAGCCGGATGGTGGTGCGGCGGCCGAGGCCGGGCACGGTGTAGGCCTCCGCGACCCGGCGGGCGGGATCGAGCAGGAGGTCGCCCGCCGTCGAGACGCCGCCGCCGATGACGATCTCCTGCGGGTCGAAGAGGTTGATCGCGTTCGCGATGCCGATACCGAGCCGCTGGGCGAGGACGTCGAGCACGCGCAGCGCGTCGGCGTCGCCCGCCTTCGCGCCGTCGACGACGTCGTGGCCGGTGACCTCGCCGTCCTGCTCCAGGCGCTTGCCGAGGAACGAGTCCTCCTCCTCGCGCGCCTCGCGCTCGGCCAGCCGGTCGAGCGCGCGCCCGGCCGCGAGGTACTCGAGCGTGCCGGGCAGCGGGTGCTTCTGCTCGGGCATCGGCGCGCCGTCCTCGAGGTCGAGCCCGATCACCGTGTGGCCGATCTCGCCGGCGCTGGTGGCCCCGCGGTAGAGCCGGCCGCCGAACACGAGGCCGCCGCCCACGCCGGTGCCGACGGTGAGCATCACGAGGTTCGGGCAGACGAGATCGCCGTTCTCGTCGAACGCCTCGGCGAGCGCCGCGCACGACGCGTCGTTCTCGAGGTAGACGGGGATGCCGGCCTTGTCGGAGAGCAGCTCGCGCAGCGGCAGGTCCGCGAGCGGGATGTTGACGCTGTGGGCGATACGGCCGGTCTCGAACTCGATGATCGACGGCAGCCCCACGCCCACCGCGACCGTCGCGTCGGTGCGCAGGTGCCCGATCAGCTCGATGAGCTGGCCCACGAGCGCGTCGGAGTCCGAGACATCTGTCTTGACGAGCTCCTGCGTCGTCAGCTTGCCGTTCTCGAGCGTCGCCGAAGCGATCTTCGTGCCTCCGACGTCGAGGCCGATGAACTGGCCGTCCACTACAGCCTGGCCGCTGCCGCTTCGTCGAGGTAGACGTACAGCGACCCGGCGGGTGGGCTCACGCGCGAGGCGGGCGCCTCGGGATCGGGCGGCTCGCCGAACGCGCGCGCCACCGCATCGGCCTTATCGGCGCCGGCGACGAGGAACACGACCTCGTGCGCGCCGTTGAGCACCGGGTAGGTGAGCGTCACGCGCGGCACCTGCGGCTCCATCCCCGCCAGCGGCACCGGCGCGGCGAAGCGCCCGACCTCCTCGAGCTCGGGCTTGCCGGGGAACAGCGAGGCGACGTGGGCGTCGGGGCCCATCCCGAGCAGGATCAGGTCGAAGCGCGGGTCGGAGCCCATGCGCTCGCGCAGCAGCGCCTCGTAGGCGCCGGCCGCCGCCTCCGCGCCCAGCTCGCCGCGGATCCGCGCCACCATCGGCGGACGCGAGAGCCGCGACAGCAGCGCCGACGAGGCCATCGCGAAGTTCGAGTCGGGGTGGTCGGGCGGGACCATCCGCTCGTCGGAGAACCACACCGTGGCGCTGCTCCAGTCGGCGTCGGCCTTCGCGGCGAGCGCGTACGCGTCGCGCGGCGTCGAGCCGCCGGTGAGGACGATCTGGCCACCGTTCTCGGCCGCTTCCGTGAGGCGATCGGCGATCGCGGCCCCCGGGTCCTCCAGCACCTCGATTCCCCTCATCGGGGCGGAGCCTAACGGTGGCGCAGCCGCCACGCCCCGGCCGCCGTCAGGGCGATCACGAGGAGCGCGCCGGCGAGCCACAGCGGCGCCCCGGCGCCGTCGCGCGCGGCGGACCGCTCGGGCACCCCGCTGGGCCCCGTCGGGAGCCAGTTGGTGGCCCCGCGCAGCTCGACGCGGCGGCCGCCGCTCGCGATCGGGATCGCCCAGCCCGCGAGCCGCACGGGCCGCTCGCGCCGCAGCACGTCCTCGGGCGGCTGCTCGGGCGCGTAGCGCACGCGCGACTCGAGCCACGCGTAGGACGGCGCGGTCGCCACGCGGCGCCAGAGCGGGGCGCCGTCCGCGTCGACCGCCACGCGCGTGCGCTCGCCGCGCGCCTTCTGGTCGTCCGCGTGCGTGGGGCTGCGCAGGTTGACCTCGACGCCGCCGGGGCCGATACGCGCGAACGGCTCGCCCGCGCGGCCCTCGACGGTCAGCTCGCGCTTCGCCGCGCTCTGCAGCAGCAGCCCGGGGTAGCGGCCCGGCAGCACCGAGACCGTCACGCCCGGCAGCGGCCGCGGCGAGGACAGCAGCGCCGGCACGACGGCGCCGAGGACCGGGCGGAACTCGATGTGGCCCGCGATCTTCGCGGAGCGGCCGCCGTGGCGCAGCGGCACCGCCCACTCGAGCAGGCGCAGCACCTTGCGCGTGCCGCGCTCCGCGCGCGGCAGCTGCACCTGCGACGGATGCAGGCGGTGCTCGTAGTAGTCCCACACCGGCTCGCGCGAGACGAGCCGCCAGCGCGGCGAGCGCCGCCGCTCGGCGCCCGCCGGCGGCACGCCGCGGCCGTCCGGGTTGCCCGACTGGTACCAGTAGCCCGAGTCGAGGTTGGCGAACGTGCCGCGCGGCCCGACGCGCAGGAACGGCTCGCCGCGCGGCGCGAGCACCTCGAGCTCGCGCGGGCCCTGGTTTGCGACCTGGAGCAGCGAGGCGGTGCCGCGGGCCGCGGTGATCCGGACGCCCGGCAGCTCCGGCTCGACGCGGTCGATCACCGTCCGGATCAGCGGGCTCGTCTCGCCGTGTGCGCCCGCCGGCGGAGCGCTCGCCGCCAGTGCGGCGAGCGCCGCGAGCAGCGCCTTAGTGGTCGTCGTCAGGGCAGCTGCCCGGGCCGACGAAGAGCTGTGCCGCCTTCGACGGGATCGCCCCGTCCGGCGTCTGGCGGTTGGCGAACAGCAGGTAGGGCCCGGGCGGCGCCACGTTGGCGTCCGGCGGGCGCCGCACGACGACGTAGGAGCCGCTGCGCGCGACGATCGGCAGCTCGACGTTGCGCTGGTCGCCGTCGACGATGTGCGTCGAGGAGAAGTTGCGCACGAGCACGATGCTCTTGGCCTCGCTCGCAGCGTGGCCGAGCTTGACGGTCATCGTCCCGCCGTAGCGCTCCTGGTGCTCGTCGACCACCGGCGCCGCCGGCTGCGGCCGGCCGGTGCGGAGGTAGGGCGGCGTGTAGATCTCGAACGTCGGGTCGCGGCCGTCGTTCTTCGAGCTCGGCTGGTTGTACTCGCCCTCGACGCCGCCGGCGTACGGGCGCGTCAGGTTCTGCGGGTCCTGGGGCACGTCGTTGCGCGTGTACCCGCGCGAGATCGGCGCGTGGCCGCCGACGAGCACGCGCGCGTCCGGCAGCAGCACCGCGGTGTTGTGGTACGTGCGCAGGCGATGGGCGGTCGCGTCCTTGCGCCACGTCTTGGTCGCAGGGTCGTAGAGCTCGGCCTCCTGCACCGGCGTCTCGAAGCCCGGCGCGACGACCTCGTCCTGCTGCGCGCCGGACGTGGCGAGGATCTCGCCGGTCGGCAGCAGCGTCGCCGAGGAGTACCAGCGCGGGCTGTTGAGGTCGCCCGCCTCCTCGGAGCTGAGCGTGCCGCCCGGACTCGCCGGCGTCGGCGCGCCTGTGTCGATCGTGTCGATGCGGCTGTCGGTGATCGCCTGGTAGGCGCCCGGGGTCGTGCCCAGCACGCCGCCTGAGGTGAGGAAGCTCGCGCGCCGGTAGCGGCCGGCGGCGTCGGGCTTCAGCGGCAGCATGACCGAGAACGTCGAGCCGCGGAAGCCGGCGAACGCGGGGTTCATCCCCGGCCCCGCACCGGGCACGCCGACGTCGCTCCAGCGCCTGGTCGCGGGGTCGAAGGTGGCGGCGATGTTCCACAGCGCCTCGTTGTAGGACTGCCCCTGCGGGTTGTAGGTCTGCCCGGCCGCGTTGTAGTAGACGTGGCCGTTGGGGAGCAGGTGCAGGCGCGGGAACAGCGGCAGCGCGCGATCCGAGGCGTCCTGGCCGTCCTTCGGCCCTTGGAGCGTCCAGCGGCCCGAGCAGGCGTCGCGGATCTCGGTCTCCTGGACATTGTCGCCCGTGCGGTTGGACGTCACCTCGCCGGGCAGCGGCCCGGGGTCGGGCGGGATGCCGGGCTCGGTCGGCTTGTCGTACGCCTTGAGCAGGTTCTTGACGCCGCTCGCCACGAACGTGTCGCCGACCTGGCCGCCGCGGGCTCCGAGCGTCACGAGCGTCGGGTACCAGCGCCCGAAGTGCATCCGGGGCGTCTGGACCCAGCGGTTGGTCCGCGGGTCGTAGACGCGCGAGTTGCGCATGCCCTGCAGCTCGAGCGCGCCGGGGTTCGCGCCCGGCAACGCGGGCGGGTCGTTCTTGTACGTCGTGCCGCCGGTCGCCAGCAGCCGGCCGTCGGGCAGGAAGTTCTGGTCGGAGCAGAACAGCGAGCCGTCGTTCCAGGCCGGGTCGAGCCGCCGGCCCAGCTCGTCGTCGATGCTCACGAACTCCTTGTCCGGGTTGCCCTGCGGCGGCGGGTTCGCGCCGCCGTCGACCGGCGTCGGGTGGCTCCACGACGACGCGAGCGGGTTCGCCGGGTTGAGGTCGAGCTTGCGCGTCTGATCGTTGACCGCGACCGCGCCGAACTCGCCCACGATCGAGGCGTTGATGTTCTCGGTGCCCTCGAGCGCGTTCCAGTAGACGATGCGGTTGCGGACCGCGGTGACGCTCGACGAGGCCGCCGCCGGCTTGCAGTCCCAGTACGGCGTGTAGAGCGGGCCGCTGGGCTCGAGGCCCGGCCGCGGCGCGCGGCGCACGCACTTCATGTCCGTCCGCTGGCCGTTGATGGTGGGCTCGGCGAAGGGTGGCGAGAACGCGCCGCTCTGCTGGGCGGCGGCGGGAGCGGCGCTCACCGCGAGCGCGGCCACCACGCACGCCACCGTCGTCAGCCGCCCTGCGAACCGTGCCGCGCCCATCGTCTCCCCCTCGTCGCTGGGGAGGCACTACCCCGGCCGGGTCCCGACAAACCGGGTCCTGGGAGATTGAGCGCGTTCAGGCCATCAGCGCGCGCGCCGACCCCAGCGCCGGCTTGT
>CAWERW010000013.1:0-321506 GCA_963811595.1 uncultured Solirubrobacteraceae bacterium | reverse complement strand
CGCCGGCGGCGCGCGAGCACCAGCGGCTCGCCGCCGGTGCGGCAGGCTGCGCGCGCAGGCTGCGCCGGAGGTCGACGTCGCGCCCGTGGGCGCCGCGCTCGTGGCGGCGCGTGCGGCGCAGCGGCGTCGCCAGCTCGAGCCGCGCCATCAGCCGGTAGAGCTGCGCGAGCTCGCCGGCTCGAGCTCGTCGAAGCGCTTGCTCGAGCAGCCGCTCGTCGCCGCAGGCGAGGGCGACGGGCACCGTCGCTCCTCCTCGCCGTCGCGCGAGCCGCCCGGCGCGCGAGGCGACGTCGACCGAGCCTACGCCGCCTCGCCCGACACGTCCTCGGGCGGCTCGGCCTCGGCGCGCCCGCTGCCCGAACACCTCGGCGAACACGCGGTCGAACGCCGCCACCTGCGCCTGGTCGGAGACGAACACCGAGCGCGCGGTCCAGTACAGCCGCCGCCGCGACACCGGGCGCACCAGGTCCAGCGCGCGCGCGAACGCCGCCGCGCGGTCGGGTGTCATCGGCAGGCCCGCCTCGTGCAGGCGCCGCGCGAGCCCCGCCGCCAGCGGCGGCAGGTCGAGCTCGATCGTCTCGACGCCGAAGGCGGTCACCGCGGCCGCACGAGCTGGTCGAGGCCGGCCGCGCGGATCACCTCCTGGTCCTCGTCGTACTTGAGCACCGAGCCGAGCGTGCGGTCGATCGCCGCCGCGTCGAGCGCCTCGATGCCGAGCACGCCGAGCGCCGCCAGCCAGTCGATCGCCTCGGCGATGCCGGGCGGCTTCTGCACGTCGGAGTCGCGCATCCGCGAGACGGCGTCGGCGACCTGGACCGCGAGCGTCTCCGGCGCGCCCTTGACGCGCCGGCGCACGATCTCGACCTCGCGCTGCGGCGACGGGTAGTCGATCCAGTGGTAGAGGCAGCGGCGCTTGACCGCGTCGTGGAGGTCGCGGGTGCGGTTGGAGGTGAGCACGATGATCGGCGGGTGCGTCGCGCGGATCGTGCCGAGCTCGGGGATCGTCACCGCCGCCTCGCCGAGCAGCTCGAGCAGGAACGCCTCGAAGTCGTCGTCGGCGCGGTCGATCTCGTCGATCAGCAGCACCGCCGGGCGCGGCCCGGGGTGCTCGAGCGCGCGCAGCAGCGGCCGCCGGATCAGGTAGTCGGCGCTGAACAGGTCGGCCTCGCCGAGCTTCTCGCCGCCCGCCTCGGCGAGCCGGATGCTCAGCAGCTGGCGGGGATAGTTCCACTCGTAGAGCGCCTCCGCGGCGTCGATCCCCTCGTAGCACTGCAGGCGCACCAGCGGCGTGTCGAGCACGGCGGCGAGCGAGCGCGCCGCCTCGGTCTTGCCGACGCCCGCCTCGCCCTCGAGCAGCAGCGGCTGCGGCAGCGCGCAGGCTCAGGAACATCGACGTCGCGAGGCCCTCGTCGACGAGGTAGTCGACCGCGGCGAGTCGCTGCGCGAGCTTCTCGACGTCTGCGGGGAGCTCGTTCACCGGACCGCCGCGTAGTCCTCGGGAGTATCGACGTCGAGCGGGATCTCGCCCGTCGATCGGCACGTCCTCGCCGAGCCTGGTCGACCAGCTTCCACACGCCCTTGTCGCCGTGCAGGTCCGCCAGCGCGCCGAACAGCGAGCGCGCGAACGCGATCGGATGCCCGCGCCCGTCGTCGTAGCGGCAGACCGCGAGCTCCGCGTCGCCGCGGCCGGCGAGCAGCGCGCGCACCGTCTCCGCCGTCACGCCCGGCTGGTCGCCGAGCATCAGCACGAGCACGTCGCAGCGCTCGTCCACCGCGGCGAGCGCCGCCGCGATCGACGACGAGCAGCCCTCGCCGTAGGCGTCGTTGACCACCACCTGCGCGCCGCGCAGGTCGACCTGCGCGCGCACCTCGTCGGCCGCCCCGCCGATCGCGACGATCAGCTGGTCGAAGGCGCAGTCGCGCGCGACGCCGACGACGTGCCCGAGCAGCGTCCCGTCGCGGAAGGGGAGCGTCTGCTTCGGCCGCCCGAGGCGCTTCGAGCCGCCCGCGCCCGAGAACGAGCCCGCAGGCGAAGTCAGTGCGGCATGCGCGCTCGAAGGCGTCTTTGCAGCCCTCGCGGCAGAAGTAGACCGTCTCGCCCTCGTGCTCGAGCGAGGGCGTCCCCGGCACGACCGTCACCGTCATCCCGCACACCGGATCGATCGCCGTGACGCGTCTCGCGCCGGCGCTGCGGCGCACCGCGACGATGCTTGGCGAGGATCGAGAGCGCGATCTCCTCCGGCGTGCGCGCGCCGATGTCGAGGCCGGCGGGCGTGTCGATGCGGTCGAGCAGCTCCGGCGGCACGCCGTCGCTGCGCAGCTCGCCGAGCACGCCCTGCCCGCGGCGGCGGCTGGCCACCAGGCCGACGTAGGGCAGCGCCGCCTCGAGCGCCGGCCTTGAGCGCCGGCAGCTCCTCGCGCCCGTGCCCCGCGACGACCAGCGCGAGATCGTCCGGCCGCGGCGTCGAACTCGCCGCCGACGACGGCGACCATGTCGAGCCCGAGCTCGCCGCCGAGCCGCAGCAGCGCGTGCGAGATCGGCATGTCGCCCTCGACCAGCACGCGCGGCGCGGGCACCACCGGCTCCACGAACACCTCGATCATCCCCCCAGACAGGCACGGGTTCTGCACGGTCACGACGCCGCGCTCCTCCTCGCCGCCGAACGGCACGACCCGCAGCAGCACCGACTCGCCGCTCTCGATCGCGCGCAGCGCGTACTCGCGCACGCTCTGCTCCGCGCAGTCGCCGCCCACGAAGCCCTCGATCGTCCCGTCCTGCGAGCACCAGCGCCGTGTTGCCGGGCTTCGCGCTCGTCGGGCGCTCGACGCGCACGACCGTCGCGGTGGCGAACGGAACGCCCTGTTCCGACAGCTCCTGCGCCCGCCGGGTGAGGGTCGGGCGGCATCATTGCGGCGGCTCGCGGGCGCCCCTGCATCGCCGCCCACACGCGGGCCGGCGTGCAGGGCATGTCGAGGTGGTCGACGCCGTGCGACTCGTACAGCGCGTCGATGACCGCGTTGACGATCGCCGGCGGCGAGCCGACGTTGGGCGACTCGCCGACGCCCTTGGCGCCGAGCGGGTGGTGCGGGCACGGCGTGACGGTCTCGCCGAGCTCGAAGTCGGGGCACTCGAGCGCGGTCGGGATCAGGTAGTCCATGAACGACGAGTTCAGGCAGTTGCCCTCGGCGTCGAACGAGATCAGCTCCATCAGCGCGATCCCGATGCCCTCCGCGAGCCCGCCGTGGATCTGGCCGTCGACGATCATCGGGTTGATGCGCACGCCGCAGTCGTCGACCGCGATGAAGCGCCGCACCGTCACCTGCGCCGGTGTCGGGGTCGACGTCGACGACCGCGATGTAGGCGCCGTACGGATAGGTGAGGTTCGGCGGGTCGTAGATGACCTGCGCGTCGAGCCCGCCCTCCTGGCCCTCCGGCATCGGCTCGCCGCTGTAGGCGTAGCGCGAGATCTCCTCGATCATCGCGCCCTTCTCCGGGTCGCCCTTGACGTACCAGCGGCCCTTCTCCCACGCGAGGTCCTCCGGCCGCGTCTCGAGCATCGTCGCCGCGATCGCGCGCGCCTTGTCGCGCACCTTGCGCGAGACGACCGCGACCGCCGCGCCCGACACCGGCGTCGAGCGGCTGCCGTAGGTGCCGAGGCCGTAGGGCGTGCGGTCGGTGTCGCCGTGGCGGACGAGCACGTCCTCCGGCGGGATGCCCAGCTCCTCGGCGACGATCTGGGCGAACGTCGTCTCGTGGCCCTGGCCCTGGGTCTGCGCGCTGATCGACACCACCGCCTTCCCGGACGGGTGGACGCGCAGGTCGGCGCCGTCGTTCATGGCGAGCCCGAGGATGTCCATGTGCTTGCGCGGCCCGGCGCCGACGCCCTCGGTGAAGAACGAGACGCCGATGCCCATCAGCTCGCCCCGCTCGCGCTTCTCCTTCTGCTCGCGCCGCAGGTCGTCGTAGCCGGCGATGTCCATCGCGACCTTCATCGTCTCGGCGTACTCGCCGGAGTCGTAGGTCCAGCCGGTCGTCGTCTCGTACGGGAACTGCTCGGGCTTGATGAAGCTGCCCATGCGCAGGTCGATCGGGTCGGTCTTCATCTCCAGCGCGAGCGCGTCGACCATGCGCTCGACGAGGTAGACCGCCTCGGTGATGCGGAACGAGCAGCGGTAGGCGACGCCGCCCGGCGCCTTGTTCGTGTAGACGGCCTTGACCTTGACGTGCGAGGCCTCGAGGTCGTAGGAGCCGCACACGATGTGGAAGAAGCCGGCCGGGAACTTCGTCGGCTGCGCGGTCGAGTCGAACGCGCCGTGGTCGGCGATCGTGTCGACGCGCAGGCCGGTGATCTTCCCGTCCTTCGCGCACATCTCCGCCTTCATGATGTAGTCGCGGGCGAAGCCGGTGGAGGTCAGGTTGCCGGTGCGGTCCTCGATCCACTTGACCGGCACGCCGGCCACGATCGAGCCGGCGATCGCGCACACGTAGCCGGGGTAGACGGGCACCTTGTTGCCGAAGCCGCCGCCGATGTCGTTGCACTTGATGCGGATCATGTGCTCGGCGAGCCCCGCGACGTGCGCGTAGACCGTGCGGTGGGCGTGCGGCGCCTGGTTGCCGTTGTAGATGTCGAGCTGGCCGGTCTCCGGGTTGAAGTCGGCGATCATCCCGCACGTCTCCAGCGGCGCCGGGTGGCAGCGCGGGTAGATGATGTCGCGGCTGACGATCGTGTCGGCCTCGGCGAACGCCTTGTCGGTCGCGGCCTCGTCGCCGGCCTCCCACGTCGGCGAGGCGAGGTTGTCGGTCTGGCCGGCCTTGTCGTCGCGGATCAGCGGCGCGTCGTCGTCGAGCGCCTTGCGCGCGTTGACGACCGGCGGCAGCGGGTCGTACTCGACGTCGATCAGCGCCAGCGCGTCGTTGGCCGTGTACTCGTCGGTCGCGATCACGAACGCGACCTCCTGGCCCTGGAAGCGCACCTTGTCGCCGGCCAGCACGGCCTGCGTGTCGTAGGAGATCGTCGGCATCCACGCGAGCCCGAGCGTCTCGAGGTCCTTGGCGGTGACGACGGCGGCGACGCCCGGGTGCGCGAGCGCGCGCGAGGTGTCGATCGAGACGATGCGCGCGTGCGCGTACGGGCTGCGCAGCACCTGCCCGTAGACCATCCCCGGCAGCCGGATGTCGTCGAGGTAGGTGCCCTGGCCGCGGATGAAGCGCGGGTCCTCCTTGCGCTTCAGGCGGCCGAAGCCGACGGGGCGTTCCTCAGCGATGGCCATGTGCAGCCTCCTGGTGCTCGGCCGCCCAGCGGACGGCAGCGACGATGTTCTTGTAGCCCGTGCAGCGGCAGATGCCGCCGGAGATCGCGGTGCGGATCTCCTCCTCGGTCGGGTCCGGGTTCTCGTCGAGCAGCCCGCGCGCGGTCATCAGCATGCCCGGCGTGCAGAACCCGCACTGGAGCGCGTGCTTCTCGTAGAACCCCTCCTGCACGGGATCCAGCTTGCCGTCCGTCTCGAGCGACTCGACGGTGCGGATCTCGTGGCCCTCGCACATCGCCGCGAGGATCGTGCACGACTTGACCGGCTTGCCGTCCATCAGCACGACGCAGGCGCCGCAGTTGGAGGTGTCGCAGCCCCAGTGCGTGCCGTGCAGCTCCGCGTCCTCGCGGATGTAGTGGACGAGCAGCCGGCGCGGCTCGACGTCGTGGCTGACGTCCTGCCCGTTGATGCGGATCGTGATGTTCATGAGAGCGCGCGCTCCGTCGCGCGGCGCAGGGCGCGCTGCGTGAGCACGCCGGCGAGGTGGCGTTTGTAGTCGATCGGCCCGCGGCCGTCGGCGCATCGGCGATGCAGTCCTCGGCGGCGATCTCGCGCGCCTGCGCGAACAGCTCCTCGGACGGCGGCTTGCCGCGCAGCAGCTCCTCCGCGCGGGTGAGGTGGATGGTGGTCAGCCCGACCGCGCTGAGCGCGATGCCGACCTGGCTGAGCGTTGCCGCCCTCGATCCACACGGCCGCCGACGCCGCGGCGATCGCCCAGTCGCCGGCGCGGCGCTCGACCTTCTCGTGCGCGCTGCCCGCGCCCGGGAACAGCGGCAGCCGGACCTCGGTGAGGATCTCGCCGGCGCCGACCGCGGTCATGTACGGGCCGACGTGGAAGTCCTCCATGGAGACCGTCCGCTCACCGTCCTTTCCGCGGATCACCACGAACGCCTTGGCGGCGCTGCACACCGCCGAGAGGTCCTCGGCGGCGTCGGCCTGGCAGAGCGAGCCGCCGATCGTGCCGCGGTTGCGCACCACCGGGTCGGCGATGACCTCCTCGGCGTCGCGGAACAGCGGGAAGTGCTGCGGCCAGCAGGTCGGACTTGAGGAGGTCGACGTGGCGCGTGAGCGCGCCGACCTTGATCATCGCCCTCCTCCTCGCGGATGTAGGCGAGCTCCGCGAGGTCGTTGATGTCGATCAGGTGCTCCGGGCTGGGCCAGCCGCAGCTTCATCATCGGCAGCAGGCTGTGGCCGCCGGCGATGATCCGCGCCTCGGCGCCGAGCCGCTCGAGCGACGCGATCGCCCCCTCGACGCTGGTCGCACGCTCGTACTCGAATGGCGCGGGGGTCTGCAACGGGGCTCCTCTCCTCACGTCAGGACTGCTTGGCCGGGAACCGCTTGCGAGGCTGGCCGATGTCCTCCCGCCGCTCGTACTGCTCCGGCGAGTCGGTGCCGATGACCGGCGAGCGCGGCAGCTCCGCGGCGCCCGCCTCGCGGCCGGCCGGGTAGAGCTTCGCGCGACGCGGCGCTGCCGTAGACGGCGTCGCGCAGCGCCGGGCCGCGCGGGCTGGCGGCGGCGATCGGCGCCTCGCGGCCGAGCCGCGCGAGCGTCAGCGTGCCCCTGCGTGTAGACCTCGCCGATCCGCGGCGCGGACGACGTCGGTGCTCTCCGGGAACTCGCGCAGGCCCTCCGCGGCGGCGCCCGGGTAGAGGCCGTCGACGAGGCCGACCGCGTCGCGCATGCCCGCCTTCTTGACCAGCAGCCCCTCGAGCGCCGCGACGCCCGCGTCGAGGTGCGCGTTGATGTCGTCGACGACCGTCGTTGACCGGCGCGCTCTTCTCGACGATCCCGCCGACGTGCTCGATCATGCGGTCGAGCCCCGCGACGATCTTGCGCAGCTGCGAGGATCGTCGACGACGAGGAAGTACGACGAGCGCGAGCACGATCAGGACGACCGCGAGGATCATCGACGGCGGCCGCGGCGCTCATGCCGGCTCCGCGTCGTCGAGGATCACGTCGAGCGAGCCGCCGTAGGCGGCGACGCCGGCGATCGTCTGCCTGACCTGCTCCTGCGTGGTCAGCAGCAGCGCGGCGGCGTCGAGGTCCTTCGATCCCGCCTCCGCGGTCGCGGCGATCGAGTCGACGGTCGGGCACGATGCTCGTGGCCGCGTCGAGCACGCCCTTGAGCAGCACGACGACGATCGGGAGCACGACGAGGACGAGCAGATCGCCGCGCCGATCCAGACGCCGGTCATCGCGGCCTCCGCTCGGCGACGATCGCGGCCTTGCGCCCGATGTCCGGCAGCGCGCCGAGGATGATGTCGAACTGGGCGTTGATCGCCGTCGACGGCCGGCTCGAGCGGGCGCAGATGCTCGGCCTCGACGCCCTCGAGCGCGCCCGCCAGCGTCGCGAGCCCGCCGGAGATCTTCATCAGCCGCCGGCGGATCTCGATCAGCGCGAGCGCCAGCACGGCCACGACGACCGCGGCCAGGATGATCGCGAGCAGGACGTTCGTGCTCATTTGCCGTCGAACCCGTCGGTGAGCGCGTTCATGTAGCCGTCCTGCACGACGGCCTCGTCGACGATCAGCGCGAGCACCGGCGCGGTCGCCTCGAGCTGCGGGATGTTCGCGGTGTTCGCGCCGACCTTGCCGGCGATCTCGAGCAGCCCGTCGACCGAGCGCTGGATCTTCGCGAGGTTGCCGAGCAGCAGCACGATCAGCAGCACGACGACGCCCGCCGCGACAACGCCGATCATCAGCGCGATCGTCGAAGTACGCGGCGGCGCACGGTCACTTGCCGACGGCCACCTTCCGCAGCGCGCGCGCGCTGTGCAGGATGCGCACGCCGGAGTCGTTGATGCGCGCGATGCCGTCGAGCTCGTCGGTCTGCGCGCGCACGACCTCGACCGCCTCCTCGGCGGTGGCGGCCTGCTTGGAGATCCGCGCGGCCAGCGCGACGATCGTGATGAGGATCGCGGCGGCGACCGCGATCACGACCACGCCCAGCGCGATGCCAACGATCCATTCCGTGGATGCCACGGTCATCCCCGAGTCCGTCACGTCGTCAGGGAACGTACCCCACGCGCGGGGCGGGTTCAACCGCGCGCCGAACCGGGCGCTAGAAGTCGCGGTCGGCGGCGCCGGCCTCGGTGGCGGTGTTGCCCGTGGCGGTGTTGCCGGCGACGTCGGTCGCGGCGTTCGACGAGTTCCAGTGATGCGCCGTGCCGGTGGTCACGCCGGTGTTGATCGTGCCGGAGATCAGCGAGCCGACGGTGACCGTGACGCTGTTGCCCGACATCGTCATCGTGCCGTTGAGCCACGACGTCGCCGCTGACGTAGTTGGCGTTCAGGCGCAGCCCGGCGGCGGCGGTGATGTTGAGCTCGCGTCGTGCCGGCGGAGTTGTAGATGTCGATCGCGTCGTTGCCTGCCGGCGATCGTTGTTGTCGACGAACACGCGGACCGGCTGCGAGCCGCCGTTCCAGCCGGCCATGATCGACGCGGGCGCCATCGGCTCCGACCACGTGAAGGTGATCGTGTCGCCGGCGTCGATGCGGCCCTGCGTGCCGCCGTTGGCCGTGTGGACGTTGGTGGCGCTCGGGTGCGTGTTGTCGATGATCAGCGTGATCGTCGCCGACGTGGTCGGGTGCCCGAGGCTGTCGGTGGCGACGACGCGGGTCTGGTAGGTGCCGTCGGCGACCTGGGTCGAGTCGCCCGTGCAGGTGTAGCTCGGGGTGTTGTCGGTGCAGAACGTGAACCAGTGCGCCGAGGTAAAGACCTGGAACTCGACGCTCTGGCACGCCGGCCGGGTCGGTCGCGTTGGCGGTCATCGTGACGTTGCCGCTCACGCGGGTGCTGTTCACGGGGCTCGCGACCGAGGTCACCGGGCCGTCGGTGTCGACGCGGCGGTTGGTCTGGACCGTCGAGGCCAGCGTGTTGCCGGCGTTGTCGGTGACGACCGCGCGGAAGTCGTAGACGCCGTCGGCGAAGCCGTCGACGTTGCCGGTGCACGAGCCGAACGGGGTCGCCGTGTCGGTGCACAGGTCGGTCCACGTGTTGGCGCCCGTGGGCGAGGTCTGGACCTTCCAGCTGCCGACGCCGGAGCCGCCGCCGTTGTCGGCCGCGGTGCCGGTGAAGTTCACGTTGCCGGACGAGGTTCGTGCCGACGGTCGGCGAGCGTGGACGTGACCGGGTTCGTGTTGTCGATGCGGCGGTTGGTGACCGTGGCGGAGGTCGTGGTGCGGCCGACGTTGTCGGTCGCGGTCGCGCGGAAGTCGTAGAGGCCGTCGGCCACCGAGGTCGGTGTCGAACGCGCACGAGAACGGCGTCGTCGACGCCGGGCAGGCGGTCGTCCAGGTCGCCGGCGCTGAGCGGGTACTCGTACTGGACCGAGGCCACGCCGCTGCCGGCGTGTCGGCCGCCGTCGAGGCGAGCGTCACCGAGCCGGCGAGGTACGCCGCGGGCGACGGTCATCGTCACCGTCGGGTTGAGTGCGGTCGGCGCGGGTCGTGACCGTGCCGGAGGTGCCGGTGCGGCCGGCGTTGTCGGTGGCGATGGCGCGGAAGTCGTAGGCGGTGCCGTTGGTCAGCGCCGTCGTGTTGAACGAGCAGGAGTACGGCGTGGTCGACGGAGCGGGCAGGCGTTCGGCCAGGTCCCGGCTCGGAGACTGAGCTTGTACTGGTACTGGACCGAGGCGATGCCGCCGCCGTCGGCCGGCGTCGAGGTCAGCGTGATCGTGCCGTCGACCCACGCGGGCAGCGCGCCCATCGTCACGGTCGGGTTGGTGTTGTCGATCCGGCGCGAGGTGACGGCGGCCGACGCGCCCGCGTTGCCGACGTTGTCGGTCGCGACGACGCGGAAGTCGTAGACGCCGTCGCTCACCGAGGTGGTGTTGAACGTGCAGGAGTAGGGCGTGGTCGCCGACGAGCAGGCGTTCGTCCACGTCGAGTCGGACGTGAGCTTGTACTGGTACTGGACCGAGGCGACGCCGCTGCCGCCGTGTCGGCGGGCGTCGAGGCCAGCGACACCGAGCCGGAGAGGTTGGCGGCGAGCGCGCCCATCGTCGCGGTCGGGGCGGTGTTGTCGATGCGGCGCGAGGTCACCGCGGTCGAGGTGCCGGTCTTGTCGACGCCGTCGATCGCGACGGCGCGGAAGTCGTAGAGGCCGTCGGTCGACCGTGCTGGTGTCGAACGAGCACGAGAACGGCGTCGTCGCGCCGGTGCACGCGGTGGCCCAGGTCGAGCCCGAGCTGAGCTTGTACTCGTAGCGGACCGACGCGACGCCGGTGCCGTTGGCGCCGTCCGCGCTCGTCGAGGCCAGCGTGACCGAGCCGGTCAGGTTGGCGGCCGGGCGCGGTCATCGTCGCGGTCGGCGCGATGTTGTCGAGGCGGCGGTTGGCGATGACGGCCGACGGCGTGCCGGTGTTGCCGGCGACGTCGGTGGCGACGGTGCGCAGGTCGTAGAGGCCGTCGGCGAGCGACGCGGTGTTCCACGAGCAGGTGGCGGTCGCCGCCGCCTGCGTGCAGATGTCGGTCCAGCTGCCGCCGCCGGACGGGCGGTACTGCACCGTCGTGCTCGCGACGCCGGAGCCGCAGGTCAGAGCCGACGCCCGATGACCGAGACGGTGCCGGTCAGCGGCGAGCCCGGGATCGGTGGTGGTCGCGCGTCGGCGCCGGTGTTGTCGACGCGGCGGTTGGTGACCGTGGAGGTCTGGGTGTAGCCGGCGCGTGTCGGTGGCGACCGCGCGGATGTCGCGCAGGCCGTCGGTCGACGCCGGTCGTGTCCCAGCTGCAGCTGTAGGGCGTGGCGTTGTCGGTGCAGCGGTCGTCCACGTGTTGGCGCCGGCGGGCGAGGTCTGGAAGACGACGCTGCCGATGCCGCGGTCGAGGTGGCGACCGCGTTGAGCATCACGGTGCCGCGCAGCGGCGTGCCCGGGTCGGTGAGCGTGACGGCGACGGTGTTGAAGCTCGCGGCGCTGCTGAAGATCTAGTTCGGGTTGTCGCTGCCGGCCACGAACGCGGCCTCCGAGCGGCCGAGGCCGATCGGCAGCAGGACGGCCAGCACCAGCGAGCCCGGTGAGGGCCCAGGTGATTCGGTTGGTGAGGAAGGCTCGGAGCATGGGGGAGACGTGCGCACGCGCGCGTTACGTCTGCCATCGGCCGCTCCGAAAGAGGTCCTGAGGCCTTGGACGCATATATGAGCGGGTAAGGGGCAGCGATCGCCCCGCAACCGGAGGAGGAACCATGACCACACGCACCATCGCCATCGCGGCGCTCGTCATCGCCGTGATCCTGCTGATCATCTTCCTGGCGTAGCCAGGAAGCGGTCAGTCGCCGTAGCCCTGGGGGCGCGCCTGGAACCACGCCCAGGCGTCGGCGATCATCGTCTCGATCTCGGGCTTGCGCGGGACCCAGCCGAGCTCGTCGCGGATCCGCTGCGACGACGCCACCAGCGCGGCTGGGTCGCCCGGGCGCCGCCCCTCCTCGCGTGACGGGGATCTCGCGGCCGGTGACGGCGCGCGCGGCCTCGATCACCTGGCGGACCGAGAAGCCGGTGCCGTTGCCGAGGTTGTAGATCCGGTGCTCGCCCGGGTTCGTGGCCCGCTCGAGCCCGAGGATGTGGGCCTCGCCGAGGTCCTCGATGTGGATGTAGTCGCGCACGGCGGTGCCGTCGGGCGTCGGGTAGTCGGTGCCGAACACCGAGACGTGCTCGCGCCGGCCGGCGGCGGCCTGCAGCACGAGCGGGATCAGGTGGGTCTCGGGCTCGTGGTCCTCGCCGAGCTCGCCGCTCGCGCCCGCGACGTTGAAGTAGCGCAGCGAGACCGCGCCGAGCCCGTGGGCGCGGCACTCGTCGGTGATCATCCGGTCGACCGCGAGCTTGGACGCGCCGTAGGCGTTGACCGGGTCGGTCGGCAGCGTCTCGGGCATCGGGACCTCGGCGGGCTCGCCGTAGACCGCGCAGGTCGAGGAGAACACGAGCCGCTTGACAGCCGGCCTCGCGCATGGCGTCGAGCAGGTTCAGCGTGCCGACGAAGTTGCCGCGGTGGTAGCGCTCGGGGTGGGCGACCGACTCGGCGACGAGCGCGAGCGCGGCGAAGTGCAGGACGGCGTCGTAGCCCTCGGCGAGCGTGCGCCGACGGCGGCCTCGGCGTCGAGCAGGTCGACGCTGCTCGAGCGCGCGCGCCGCTCGGGACCGCCGCGGCGTGGCCGCGCTCGAGGCTGTCGAGCACGGTGACGTCGTGGCCCGCGTCGAGCAGCTGGGCGGCCACGATCGAGCCGATGTAGCCGGCGCCGCCGGTGACGAGGAGCTTCATGCGGCGCAGAGTGATACCAGCCCCTCGGTACCCTTTCGCGCGTGTCCGTCCGCCTGACCGGGGCTCTCGTGGCGGCGCTCGCACTGCTCGCCGTGCTGCCCGCCGTGGCCGCCGCAGACCTGTCGCGCGAGCGCCCAGCGCGTCTACGACGACTACCGCACCGACGCGGCGATCCAGCCCTGCGACCACGCGATCAAGGTCTACCGCCGCACGCTGCGCGAGATCACGCCGGACATCGAGGAGGAGACGCCCGGCCTTCCGCCCGGCCGTCGAGGCCGCGCTGCGCGAGCGCGAGAAGCGGCGCCGGCAACTGCGCCGCGCCGGGCGACGAGCCAGCAGGACGAGGACGACGGCGGTGCCGCCGCGGCGGCTGCGCCGGCCGCGCCGCCCGCTCAGACGCCCGCCCCGCGCCGGCCGCGCCGGCGCCCGCGAAGCCCGCCGCCGGCGCAGCCGGCCAGCCCGCGCCCGCGCAGCCGAGACGCCGCGGCGCACGCCGGAGCCGACCCCGACCGCCGACGGTCGCCCCGCCGCCGCCGGTCGACGAGCTCCGCGCCCGCGCCGGCCACGCGCGCCCGTGCTGCTCGACCGCCCGCACGAGGGCACGCCGGTCGGGCTGCTGATCGCGCTCGGCCTGCTGGCGCTCGACGCTGCTCGCCGTCGTGCTGGCGCTCGCCGCCCGCCGCTTCGGCTGGGGCGGGGAGCGCGTCGCCGGCGCCCGCCACGCCTGGGGCGAGGCGGCCTACCGGGCCGGCGGCACGTGGGGCGACTTCGTCGACTGGGTGCGGCTCGGGCGCTGATGCGCGAGCAGCTGCCGTGGTGGATCGGCGGGCCGGTGCTCGGCCTGTGCGTGGTCGCGATCCGCGGGCTGCTCAACGCGCGCCTCGGCGTCACCGGCGCGTTCTCCGAGGTCATCGACCGGTCGGCAAGCGCAGCCTGGCGTTCGACTGGCGCGGCTGGTTCCTCATCGGGCTGATCGTCGGCGGGCTCGCTGTTCGCGCTCGTGCGCGGGGAGCCGGGCTTCGAGGGCTACGGCTGGCTGACGCGCACGTTCGACAGCTACCGCGCCTGATCGGGCTGATCCTGCTCGTCGCCGGCGTGCTGATCGGCTTCGGCGCCAAGACCGCCGGCGGCTGCACGTCGGGCAACGGGCTGACCGGCACGTCGATGCTCTCGCGCGCGGCGCTCGTCGCGACCGCGACGTTCTTCGGCACCGCGATCGCCGTCTCGTTCGTGATCGAGGCGCTGACGATGAGGCTCGCCGGGCCTGCTCGTCGGCCTCGTGTTCGGCGTCACGCTGTCGCTGGACGCGGCATGAGCGACCCGGACGTCATCCGCGGCGCGCTGCTGTTCGAGGAGTCCTACCTGTTCCTGTTCTTCGCCTCGGCCGTGCGTCGCGTCGGCCGCCACGTCGGCTGCTGCGCCTGCTGCGCGCGCCGCGCGCGCTGCTCACCGGCGAGCGCATCGACTGGCAGCTCGCAGTCGCCGTCCAGCGGCGCCACGTCGCCGGCAGCGTGCTGTTCGGGACCGGCTGGGCGCTCGCCGACGCGTGCCCCGGGCCGATCGCCACGCAGCTCGGGCCAGGGGATCGTGTGGAGCCTCTTCACGATCGCCGGGTGGTGGCCGGAATCTGGGTGTTTTTGCGCCGTCAGCCGTCCGCGATCGACGCCTAGACCTTCTACAATTTGCAGGAGAAATTCCTGACTTTGCAGCGCCGACTTCCAGTTCCGTCCGGGGGTCGGAGGACCATCCCAGCCCGCAAATTCAGGTGAGCCCGGCCGGCGGGACCGGCGGAGCGAAGAGGAGAAGGTTTCGATGGAGTCCACCCCGACACACAGCCCTCACGACGGAGCCCCGCATGGGAGAGGCGCTCAGTGTGCAGCGGCTGTTCACGCAGCCCGGGGTGCACCCGTTCGAGCAGGTCGAGTGGGAGACGCGCGACGCGCGCATCGGCCACGGCGACAAGGTCGCGTTCGAGCAGACCAACGTCGAGTTCCCGAAGTCGTGGTCGCAGAACGCGACGAACATCGTCGCCCAGAAGTACTTCCGCGGCCAGCTCGACTCGCCGACGCGCGAGCGCTCGGTCAAGCAGATGGTCTCGCGCGTGGCCGGCACGATCGCCGACTGGGGTCGTGAGCGCGGCTACTTCGCGACGGTCGAGGACGGCGACAGCTTCGAGGCCGAGCTGACCTACATCCTGCTCAACCAGCTGGCGGCGTTCAACTCGCCGGTCTGGTTCAACGTCGGCTTCGAGGAGCAGCCGCAGTGCTCGGCCTGCTTCATCCTCTCCGTCGACGACACGATGGAGTCGATCCTCGGCTGGAACACCAAGGAAGGCAACATCTTCCGCGGCGGCTCCGGCTCGGGCATCAACCTCTCGAACATCCGCGGCTCGATGGAGCCGCTGGGCAAGGGCGGCACCGCCTCCGGCCCCGTCTCCTTCATGCGCGGCGCCGACGCCTGGGCGGGCACGATCAAGTCCGGCGGCAAGACGCGCCGCGCGGCCAAGATGGTCGTGCTCGACGTCGACCACCCGGACATCCGCGAGTTCATCTGGTGCAAGGCCAAGGAGGAGGACAAGGCCGCCGCGCTGCGCGACGCCGGGTTCGACATGTCGATCGACGGCGACGGCTTCTACTCGATCCAGTACCAGAACGCGAACAACTCGGTCCGCCTCTCGGACGAGTTCATGCACGCGGTCGAGAACGACGAGGAGTGGCACCTGACCGCCCGCGTCACGGGCGAGCCGGTCGAGACGCTCCCGGCGCGCGAGCTGATGCGCGAGATCGCCGAGGCCGCCTGGCGCTGCGCCGATCCGGGCGTCCAGTACGACACGACGATCAACCAGTGGCACACGTCGCCGAACTCGGGCCGCATCAACGCGTCCAACCCGTGCTCGGAGTACATGCACGTCGACGACTCGGCCTGCAACCTCGCGTCGCTGAACCTCATGAAGTTCCGCAAGGCCGACGGCACGCTCGACGTCAAGCGCTTCAACCACGCCGTCGACATCGTCTTCCTCGCGCAGGAGATCGTGGTCGGCCCGTCGAGCTACCCGACGAAGGAGATCGGGGAGAACGCCCGCGCGTTCCGCCAGCTCGGCCTCGGCTACGCCAACCTCGGCGCGTACCTGATGGCCAACGGCATGCCGTACGACTCCGACGCCGGCCGCGGCACCGCCGCCGCCATCACGGCGCTGATGACGGGTCGCGCGTACCTGCAGTCGGCCAAGGTCGCCGCGGGCATCGGCCCGTACGACCGCTACGGCGAGAACCGCGAGGCGCACAACAACGTCATGCGGATGCACCGCGACGCGTCGTACTCGATCCCGGACTCGACGTGCGAGGACAGCTCGCTGCTGGCCGCCGCGCGCGAGAGCTGGAACGAGGCGGTCGCGCTCGGCGAGCTCTACGGCTACCGCAACGCGCAGGCGACGGTGCTCGCGCCCACGGGGACGATCTCGTTCCTGATGGACTGCGACACCACCGGCATCGAGCCCGACTTCTCGCTCGTCAAGTACAAGGAGCTGGTCGGCGGCGGCTCGATGGTGATCGCCAACCGCACGGTGCCGATGGCGCTGCGCACGCTCGGCTACGCCGACGCGCAGGTCGAGCAGATCGAGGCGCACATCACCGAGCACGGCACGATCGTCGGGGCGCCGGCGCTCAAGGCCGAGCACCTCGAGGTGTTCGACGTCGCGGTCGGCGAGCGGGCGATCTCGCACCCGGGCCACATCAAGATGATGGGCGCGGTCCAGCCGTTCCTGTCGGGCGCGATCTCCAAGACCGTGAACCTGCCGGAGACGGCGACGGTCGAGGACATCGCCGAGGCCTACATCCAGTCGTGGAAGCTCGGCGTCAAGGCGCTGGCGATCTACCGCGACGGCTCGAAGACCGCCCAGGCGCTGCGCACCGACGCGCAGAAGGACAAGGAGATCCCGGCGGCGGTCGAGGCCGGCGAGGGCGGCTACGTCACGCCCGACGGCGAGCAGGCTCGTGCCCGAGGCGCAGATCGCGGCGATCGTCGACGACGCCGTGGCCGAGGCGGTCAAGCAGACGCGCGCCGACGCGGGCCCGCAGCGGCGCCGGATGCCGCGCGAGCGCCAGTCGATCACGCACAAGTTCTCGCTCGGCGGCCACGAGGGCTACATCACGGCCGGCATGTACGACGACGGCTCGGTCGGGGAGATCTTCCTCACCGACGTCGGCAAGGAGGGCTCGACCCTCCGCGGGATGATGAACTCGTTCGCGACCGCGATCTCGATCTCGCTGCAGTACGGCGTGCCGCTCGAGACGCTCGTGCGCAAGTTCGCCTACATGCGCTTCGACCCGGAGGGGATCACCACCAACCCGGAGATCCCGTTCGCGAAGTCGATGCCCGACTACATCATGCGCTGGCTGGCCTCGCGCTTCCTCGACGCCGACGTCCAGGAGGACCTCGGGATCCTCACCAAGGAGGTCCGCGCGCGGCGGAGGGCCGAGGACATCGCGATGGACGTCGAGCGACACGCGGCCGGCGGCGCCGGCCGCGAAGCCCGGCAACGGCGGCTCGACGATCAAGGCGTCCGCGCCCGGCACCACGAAGGCGGCCGCCGAGGCGATGACCGACTCCCCGCCGGTGCTGCCGGCGAAGATGATCGGGCTCGACCTCGGCCCGGCGTGCTCGCAGTGCGGCGGCATGATGCAGCGCACGGGCTCGTGCTACACGTGCTCGAGCTGCGGCAACAACACCGGCTGCGGCTCGCGACGCAGCTCGGGCAGGGGATCGCGTGGAGCCTGTTCACGGCCGCCGGGATGGTGGCCGGAATTTGGGTGGTTTCTGCGCCGCCAGCCGTCCGCGGTCGACGCCTAGAGCTTCTAGAATGAAGGGCCTGATTTGCAGGCCACTTCCAGTCCGTCCGAGACCTCGGAGCAGTCTTCCTCAGCCCGCGAATTTCAGCGATATGAGCCCGACCGTTCGGGCCCTGGCACGGGAGAGGAGAATTTTCTGATGGAGTCGACGCCACACACAACCCTCGAGACGGAGCCCCGCATGGGAGAGGCGTTGAGTGTCCAGCGGCTGTTCACGCAGCCCGGCGTTCACCCCTTCGAGCAGGTCGAGTGGGAGACGCGCGATGCGCGCATCGGCCACGGCGACAAGGTCGCGTTCGAGCAGACCAACGTCGAGTTCCCGAAGTCGTGGTCGCAGAACGCGACGAACATCGTCGCCCAGAAGTACTTCCGCGGCCAGCTGAACTCGCCGACCCGCGAGCGCTCGGTCAAGCAGATGGTCTCGCGCGTGGCCGGCACGATCGCCGACTGGGGTCGTGAGCGCGGCTACTTCGCCACGGTCGAGGACGGCGACAGCTTCGAGGCCGAGCTGACCTTCATCCTGCTCAACCAGCTCGCGGCGTTCAACAGCCCGGTCTGGTTCAACGTCGGCTTCGAGGAGCAGCCGCAGTGCTCGGCCTGCTTCATCCTGTCCGTGCAGGACACGATGGAGTCGATCCTCGACTGGAACACCAAGGAAGGCAACATCTTCCGCGGCGGCTCCGGCTCGGGCATCAACCTGTCGAACATCCGCGGGTCGACGGAGCCGCTGGGCAAGGGCGGCACCGCCTCCGGCCCCGTCTCCTTCATGCGCGGCGCCGACGCCTGGGCGGGCACGATCAAGTCCGGCGGCAAGACGCGCCGCGCGGCCAAGATGGTCGTGCTCGACGTCGACCACCCGGACATCCGCGAGTTCATCTGGTGCAAGGCCAAGGAGGAGGACAAGGCCGCCGCGCTGCGCGATGCCGGGTTCGACATGTCGATCGACGGCGACGGCTTCTACTCGATCCAGTACCAGAACGCGAACAACTCGGTGCGCCTCTCGGACGAGTTCATGCACGCGGTCGAGAACGACGAGGAGTGGCACCTGACCGCCCGCGTCACGGGCGAGCCGGTCGAGACGCTCCCGGCGCGCGAGCTGATGCGCGAGATCGCGGAGGCCGCGTGGCGCTGCGCCGATCCGGGCGTCCAGTACGACACGACGATCAACCAGTGGCACACGTCGCCGAACTCGGGGCGCATCAACGCGTCGAACCCGTGCTCGGAGTACATGCACGTCGACGACTCGGCCTGCAACCTCGCCTCGCTGAACCTCATGAAGTTCCGCCGGCCCGACGGCACGCTCGACGTCAAGCGCTTCAACCACGCCGTCGACATCGTGTTCCTCGCGCAGGAGATCGTGGTCGGCCCGTCGAGCTACCCGACGAAGCAGATCGGGGAGAACGCCCGCGCGTTCCGCCAGCTCGGCCTCGGCTACGCCAACCTCGGCGCGTTCCTGATGGCCAACGGCATGCCGTACGACTCCGACGCCGGGCGCGGCACCGCCGCCGCCATCACGGCGCTGATGACGGGTCGCGCGTACCTGCAGTCGGCGAAGGTCGCCGCGGGCATCGGCCCGTACGACCGCTACCAGGAGAACCGCGAGGCGCACAACAACGTCATGCGGATGCACCGCGACGCGTCGTACGCGATCCCGGACTCCACGTGCGACGACACGTCGCTGCTGGCGGCCGCGCGCGAGAGCTGGAACGAGGCGGTCGCGCTCGGCGAGCTCTACGGCTACCGCAACGCGCAGGCGACGGTGCTCGCGCCCACCGGGACGATCTCGTTCCTCATGGACTGCGACACGACCGGCATCGAGCCCGACTTCTCGCTCGTCAAGTACAAGGAGCTGGTCGGCGGCGGCTCGATGGTGATCGCCAACCGCACGGTCCCGATGGCGCTGCGCACGCTCGGCTACGCCGACGAGCAGGTCGAGCAGATCGAGGCGCACATCACCGAGCACGGCACGATCGTCGGGGCGCCGGACCTCAAGCCCGAGCACCTCGAGGTGTTCGACGTCGCGGTCGGCGAGCGCGCGATCTCGCACCCGGGCCACATCAAGATGATGGGCGCGGTCCAGCCGTTCCTCTCGGGCGCGATCTCGAAGACGGTCAACCTGCCGGAGACGGCCACGGTCGAGGACATCGCCGAGGCCTACATCCAGTCGTGGAAGCTCGGCGTCAAGGCGCTGGCCATCTACCGCGACGGCTCCAAGACCGCGCAGGCGCTGCGCACCGACGCGCAGAAGGACAAGGAGATCCCGGCCGCGGTGGAGGCCGGCGAGGGCGGCTACGTCACGCCCGAGGGCGAGCGGCTCGTGCCCGAGGCGCAGATCCCCGCGATCGTCGACGAGGCGGTGGCCGAGGCGGTCAAGCAGGCGCGCGCCGACGCGGGCCCGCAGCGGCGCCGGATGCCGCGCGAGCGCCAGTCGATCACGCACAAGTTCTCGCTCGGCGGCCACGAGGGCTACATCACGGCCGGCATGTACGACGACGGCTCGGTCGGCGAGATCTTCCTGACCGACGTCGGCAAGGAGGGCTCGACCCTCCGCGGCATGATGAACTCGTTCGCGACCGCGATCTCGATCGCGCTGCAGTACGGCGTGCCGCTCGAGACGCTCGTGCGCAAGTTCGCCTACATGCGCTTCGACCCGGAGGGGATCACCACCAACCCGGAGATCCCGTTCGCGAAGTCGATGCCCGACTACATCATGCGCTGGCTGGCCTCGCGCTTCCTCGACGCCGACGTGCAGGAGGACCTCGGGATCCTCACCAAGGAGGTCCGCGCGCGCCGCACCGCCCAGGACGTCGCGACCGGCGCGTCGAGCGACACGTCCGGACCGGCGGCGCCGGCCGCGAAGCCGGGCAACGGCGGGTCGACGATCAAGGCGACCGCGCCGGGCACCACGAAGGCGGCCGCCGAGGCGATGACCGACTCGCCGCCGGTGCTACCGGCCAAGATGGTCGGGCTCGACCTCGGCCCGGCGTGCTCGCAGTGCGGCGGCATGATGCAGCGCACGGGCTCGTGCTACACGTGCTCGAGCTGCGGCAACAACACCGGCTGCGGCTAGGCCCCGCGCCGCACGAAGCCTGCACGGAGGCCCGCCGCACGGCGGGCCTCCGTCGTTCCGGGCCGGCCTGCTGATCCTTGCATCTGGGAACTTTGCGGATGAAAGTAGTGCTGCTCAGCGGCGCGCGGCGCCGGTGCGCAGGAGGTTGCCGCGGCCGGTCGGCCACGGCAGCGACTTCCGGTTCGAGCGCGGGACGCGGTAGACGTCGATGCCGTGGTCGAACGTCGAGACCACGATCTCGAGCCTGCCGTCGCGGTCGACGTCGGCGATCGACGGTGCCGCGGGGATGCCGATGCCGTTGCCGTTCGTGCCCTGGTTGCGGAGGCGGAGGTCGTGGAGCTTGCTGGCCCTTGGCGGAGAGCACGACGAGGCGGCCTGAGTTGGGCGCCAGGCCATAGGTGCCGAAGACGAGCTCGCTGCGGCCGTCGCGGTTCAGGTCGGCGGCGACGACCTCCGACGCGAAGGTCTTTGCGCGTCCGCGGGCGTAGTTGTGCCGCCACAGGCGCTTGCCCTTCGGGCTGATCGCGTAGATGAAGCCGTCGGGGATCGGGGCGACGATCTCGGGGCGGCGGTTGCCGGTGAGGTTGACGAGGCTCGGCGCCGGGATGCTGCTCGGCGGGTACCAGTCGCCGTCGGGGCGCACCGCCGGCTTGCTCGTGAGCGGGAGCCGGTTGAAGCCCTTGTGCCGGCGACCTGAGCGCGATCCGTTGCCGTACGCGCCGTCGAGCACCATGAACGCGTACGCCTGCGTCTCGTACGGCTCCTTCCGCTCGACGTTGGGGACGCCGATGACCTCGTTGCGGCCGTCGCGGTCGAGGTCGCCGATCGACGGCGGCGACGCGGTCCACTGCAGCCACGGCGTCTTGTTCACGTCGGGCCAGTCGCCGGCGTGCCGGTGGTAGTGGTCGTCCTCGACCTTGGGCCGGAGCCAGCGGATGAACTGGCCCCAGCCGAGGCGCTTCCCGGCGTGGTCGCTCTGGCGGTTCGTGTACCACGGCGACGCGAGCACCGACGTGCCGTCGTGGTTGAAGAGGTTGATCTGGTGGTTGTCGAACGTGGCGACGACCTCGCGTTGCGGGTCGCCGTCGAGCTGGCCGATCCCGACGTTCTCCCCGTAGGCCCCGTAGCCGTGGTTGCCGACGCCGTTGAAGGTCGCGTCGGCCGCGCTGTACCGCGGCCAGCCGGGCGCGTTGGCGCCGGAGGCGGTGAAGACGAAGACCTGGGAGCCGGTGGGCGACGTGTTGGTGGTCGTGGCCACGACCTCGATGCGACCGTCGCCGTCGAGGTCCGCCGCCGCCATGCCGCGGGTCTCCGGGCACTGGCCGCCGCTGCAGGTCGAGGCGGGCCAGCCGGCCTTGGCCTGCAGCCCGCCGGCGCCGAGGTTGTAGGCCGCCACGGTGCCGTCGTTGCCGCCGACGACGATCTCCTTCACGCCGTCCCGGTCGAGGTCGGCGACGACGCCGGGCGCGTAGACCCGCCCTTCGCTCGCCGTGCCCTTGCCGAGGAGCCGGCCCTTCGCGTCGTAGACGAACGTGCTGTAGAAGGGCGCGACGATCTCGAGCTTCCTGTCGCCGGTGAGATCGACCAGCCCGGGCGAGGAGAACCAACCCGTCTCGCCCGTGTCGATGTTCCGCAGGAAGCGCGGCTTCGCGACCGCCGCGCTCGCGGTGTCGGCCGCTCCGAGCACCACGAGCACGACGAGTGCCACCCACCGCCACATGGCGCCCACCTTAGACCGCAGGCCCCGTAGGTTTCCGCGCTCATGCGAGCGCTCGCCCTGCGCCATCCCGCGGCCGCGGGCTTCGCCCTGTTCGCGCTCGTCGCCGGGCTGAGCCGGCCGCAGTCGTGGCGCAAGCCGCTCGAGCCCGACACGGGGCAGTACCTCTACGTCGCCGACGTGCTGCTGCACGGCGGGACGCCGTACGTCGACGCCGCGAACAACAAGGGCCCGGTGACCTACCTGCTGTTCGCGCCGATCTCGCTGATCAGCGCTCCGCACCCCGTCCTCGTGCGCCTGACGCTGCTCGTGTTCGCCGCGCTCGCGGCGCTCGCGGTCGCCGGCTACGTGGCGCACTACGCCGGGCGCGCCGCCGGCGCAGCGGCCGGGCTGGCGCTCGCGCTGCTCGCGTCGGTGCCCGCGCTGGCCGGCGACGACCCCAACACGGCGCAGTACGGCATCGCGCCGATGGCGGGGGCGTGGTATTTCGCGACCCGGGGCAGCCGGCGGGCGTCGCTGGCGGCCGGGGCGCTCGCGGCCGCGGCGACGCTGATGAACCCGGCGTTCGCCGTCGTGCTCCCGTTCGTGGCGTGGGAGCTGGGGCGGGCCGGGGGGCGGAGGCCGCTCGCGCTCGGCGCGGCGGGCGGGGCGGCGGTCGCGGTGGTGGTCCTCGGCTGGATCGCGCTGGCCGGCGCGCTCGACGACATGGCCGACCAGGTCCTGCGGCAGGCGGTGCGCACGGCGACCCAGGGCATCCCGACCGGCAGCGTGCTGGAGCGCGGCGGCGAGCGCGGGACGCAGGTGTTGTTCCGCCTGCCCGCGCCGGGGCTGTGGATCGCGGGGCTGCTCGGCTGCGCGGTCGCCGCGGCCTCCGACCGGCGGCTGCGCGCGCCCGCGATCGCGAGCGCGCTGTGGATCGTCGTCGCGCTGCTGCGCGTGAAGCTCGCGACCTACGGGTTCCGCCACCACTACTACCCCGGGCTGGCCGGCATCGCCGCGGGGATCGGGCTCGGCCTGTCCGCGGTCTGGCCGCGCCTGGCGCGGCGGCCCCGCGTGGCGCTCGCCGCGGTCGTGCTCGCCGCGCTCTGGGTCCCCTACGTCGCGATCCCGCAGCTCGACCTCCTGCAGATCCCGCCCGAGCGGCGGCGGCTCGGCGACACCGGCTTCCCCGAGCAGCACCCGGTCGCGGAGTTCGTCGCTGCAAGCACCCGGCCCGGCGACCGCATCCAGGTCGAGGGCATCGAGGCGCAGGTCTACTGGCTCGCGCGGCGCCGGGCGCCGACGCGCTTCTTCGACCCCTACTTCGTCCAGCGCAACCGGGACAACAAGCGCGAGCTCCTCGCCGGGCTGCTCGCCGACCCGCCGGCGGCGATCGCCGCGCTCCCGCAGGAGGCGGTCGGCCCGGAGGTCCATGAGCTCATGCGCAACGTGCCCTACCGGCTCGCCTACGACGTCCGCGGCTCCCGCGTCTGGCTGCGCGCCGATGCATAGGATTGCCCGGTGAAGCCGGCGCTGAGCGTGATCGTCCCGGCCTCCGACGGCCGCGACACGCTCGCGGCCGCCCTCGCCGCGCTGGAGCCGGAGCTCGAGCACGAGGACGAGCTGCACGTCGTCCGTACCGGCAACGGCCCTGCGGCGGCCCGCAACGCGGGCGCGCTGCGCGCCGGGTGCGAGGTGCTCGTGTTCGTCGACTCCGACGTCGCCGTCCACCGCGGCGCGCTCGACCGCATCCGCGCCGCCTTCGGCGCCGACCCCGAGCTGACGGCGCTGTTCGGCTCCTACGACGACGACCCCGCGGACGCGCACGCCGTCTCGCGCTTCCGCAACCTGCTCCACCACCACACGCACCAGCAGGGCGCGGGCGCCGCGACGACGTTCTGGTCCGGCCTCGGCGCGATCCGCCGCGACACGTTCGAGGCCGTCGGAGGCTTCGACACGGAGCACTGCCCGGACGCGATGGAGGACGTCGAGCTCGGGATGCGGCTGAACGCGCGCGGCGCGCGGCTCGTGCTCGACCCGGAGCTGCGCGGCACCCACCTCAAGCGCTGGACGCTGCGCGAGATGGTCCGCACCGACCTGATCCGCCGCGGCGTGCCGTGGGTGCAGATCCTGCTGCGGCGGCGCGAGCTCTCGAGCGCGCTCAACCTCAGCCCGCGCCACCGCCTCACCGCCGTGCTGCACCTGCTCGCGGTCGTGCGCCCGCGGCTCGCGGCCCCCTGCCTGCTCGCGGTGATCGCCCTCAACCATCGCTTCTACGCGCTGCTGCTGCGCCGCGGCGGCCCGCGGCTCGCGGCGGCGGGGGTCGGCCTGCACCTCGTGCACAGCCTCACCGCCGTCGCGTCCGTGCCGGTCGGCATCGCGGCGCACCTCCGGAGCCGGGGGGAGGAGCCCGCCGCCGCGTCGCCGCCGCCGGCGCGCGCCGCCGAGGTCGTCGCGTGAGCCGCGTCGACGTGCTGCGCGCGCTCGCGCGGTCGGACATCCGCGTCCGCTACGGCCGCAGCCGGCTGCGCGCGGTCCGCTGGCTGCTGGACCCGTACGCGGTGACCGGCGTCTACCTCGTGCTCGTCACCGTCGTGCTCGACCGGCCGGGGCGAGCGGTCGGGCTGAGCATCGCCTGCGCGCTCGTCCCGTTCCAGCTGATCGTGATGACGATCGTCAACTCGCTCACCGCGGTCCAGAGCCGCGCGTCGGTGATCACGAACATGCCCTTCGACCGCGAGCTGATCCCGATCGCCTCGGTGATCGCGGAGTCCGTCGGCTTCGCCGCCGCGCTCACCCTGCTCGGGGTCATGATGGCCGTCTACGGCGTCGTGCCGACCATCGCGATCCTGTGGCTGCCGCTGCTGGTCGCCGCGAACCTCCTGGTCGCGCTGGCCGCCGCCTACCCCGCGGCGCTGATCGGCGTGTGGTTTCGCGAGGCGACGCCGTTCGTGCTCAGCGTCGTGCGCGCCGCGTTCTTCATCGCGCCCGGCTTCGTCGCGCTCGAGCAGGTGAGCGGCGACGCGGCCGGCTGGCTGCGCGCGAACCCGCTGACCGGCCTGTTCGAGTCCTACCGCAGCGTCTTCCTCGACGGCGTCTCCCCGGCCGCCTGGGAGCTGCTCGTGCCGAGCGCGATCGCGCTCGCGGCGCTCGCTGCCGTCGTCCCGCTGTTCCGCCGCGAGGCGCCGCAGCTCGCGAGGCTCGTCGAGTGAGCGCGACCGTCGACGCGCGCGGCGTTGGCGTGCGCTTCCAGTTCGACCGCCAGCGGCGCGTGCTCTCGCCCACGCTCGCGCGCTTCCGCCGCGCCGGCGGCACGGTGTGGGCGCTGCGCGGCCTCGACTTGCGCGTCGGGCCGGGCGAGGGCGTGGCGCTCGTCGGGCCGACCGGGTCGGGCAAGACGACGCTGCTGCGCGTGCTGGGCGGGATCCTCCCCGCCGACGAGGGCACGCTCGCGGTCGAGGGCCGGGTCGGCACCCTGCTGGCGACCGACGCCGGCCTGCTCGGGCTGCTCACCGGCCGCGAGAACGCGGAGCTGCTCGGCGTGCTCAGCGGGCTCAGCCTGCGCGAGGCGCGGGCGGCGGTGGCGCGCGTCGAGGAGGTGAGCCGGCTCGGCGACGCCTTCGACCTGCCGGTGTCGACCTACTCGCAGGGCATGCGCGCCCGCCTCGGCTTCGCGGTCGCCGCGCAGCGCGACGTCGACGTGCTGCTGCTCGACGAGGTCCACGAGGCGCTCGACCGCGAGTTCCGCGCCGTGATGGCCGAGCGCGCCCACGCGATCCGCGAGCGCGGCGGGATCGTCATCGCCGCCGGCCACGACCACCACGCGCTCGCGACGATGTGCGACCGCGCGGTGCAGCTCGAGACGGGCAGCGTGGTCGGCGACGACGTGGCCGACTCGGTCCTGGCATGAGCGAGCTCGCGCTCGACGTCCACGGGCTCGCGATCCGGGCCGGCGGCGACTGGCCGGAGGTGCTGCACGCGCTCGCGCTCGACTTCGCGTGGTTCGAGGGCGCCGGCAACGGCAGGCCGGGCGCGACGGTCCGGGTCCTGCGCCGGGCGCCGGACTGGGACGCGCACGCGGCCGCGCGGCCCGCGTTCGTCACGCCCCGCAACCTCGTGCTCGCCGACGGCGAGCGCCAGCTCATCGACTACTTCGGCCGCGCGCTCTCGGTCTACGACCGCGCCGCCGGGACGGTGACGATCGAGGGCGAGGACGCCGCGCTCGTGCACGAGGCCGCCTACCACTTCGTCGTCTCGCGCATCGGCGAGCACCTCGACCGCGTCGGGCTCGTGCGGCTGCACGCGCTCGGGCTCGCGGGCGCGTCCGGCGGCGTCGCCGTGATGCTGCCCTCGGGCGGCGGCAAGACCACGCTCGGCCTGCGCGCGCTGCGAGACCCCGCGGTGCGGCTGCTCTCCGACGACTCGCCGCTGCTCGACCGCGGCGGGCGACTGCACCCGTTCCCGCTGCGCGTCGGCGTCAACGCCACCGACGCCGAACGGCTGCCGCCCGGGCACGTGCGCCGCATCGACCGCATGGAGCACCACCCGAAGCTCGCGCTCGAGCTGGCGGCGTTCCGCGACCGCATCGAGGAGCAGCCGCAGCCGCTGCGCCACCTCGTGCTCGCCGAGCGGACGCTCGGGCGCGGGGCGCGCCTGGAGCCGGTCGGACGCCGCGAGGCGCTCGCCCCGCTGCTGCGCGAGTCGGTCGTCGGCGTCGGGCTCTACCAGGGCATGGAGTTCGTGCTCCAGCGCGGCCCGCGCGACGTGCTCTCGCAGGCGCGGCCCGGGCTGGTGCGCGCCCGCGGCTGCGCGGCGGGGCTCGCGCGCGCCCGCGTCTGGCGGCTCACCACGGGCCGCGACCACGAGGCCAACTGGGCCGCGCTGGAGCCGCTGCTGCGGTGATCCACATCTGGCTGCGCACCGACCTCGACTGGACGGACGAGGCGGCGTTCCTCGCCCAGTGCCCGCACGCGTTCCGCTCGCGCGTCGAGCTGTGGGACGCGACGTTCAGCGTGCCGTTCCACGTCTTCCGCGGCCGGGTGGCGGAGATCGCCCGGGCGAGCCGCGGCGCGGTGGAGGGCGCGACCGTCAGCACCGACTGGGAGGCGATCCCCGACGGCGCGGTCGTGCTGCCCGTCGACGACGACGACTGGTTCGCGCCGGACGCGGCCACCACGCTCGAGCGCGAGTGGGACGGGCGCGGCGGCTGCTCGTGGACGGCCACGTTCGTCGAGGTGCCGCTGAACTGGCGCCACGCGGTCGGCTGGGCGGCGCGGCGGCGGCTGCCGCGGATCCCGATCAAGTACCGCTGCACCACCAACAACTACGCGCTCGTCAAGCAGCCGGGGCGCCGCGGCACGGCCGTCTCGCATGTCGCCGCGACCAGGTGGTTCGAGCAGCACGCGCTCCCGCAGCTGCCCGCGCGGCTGAGCGCGATGAACCGCACGCTCGCCTCGCAGACCTCGCTCGGGGGCAGCGGGCCGGCGCCGTCGCGCGCCGCGCTGCTGCGGCGCTATGAGCGCTACCGGCGCCTCTATCGCGAGCCGCTCGACACGCCGGCCTGGTGCGCGCCGCACCTGGCGCGGATGGCCGAGCTGATGGACGAGCTGGAGCTGCGATGAGGATCGCCGTCTTCGCCATCGCCGAGGCCAACCACTTCCGGTCCGTGGGCCCCGTCGTCGAGGCGCTCGCGAGCGCCGGCGTTGAGGTGCGCGTCTACGGGGGCGGCGCCTACGCCGCCGAGGTCGAGGCCGCCGGCGCCACGCTCGTGGACGTCTACGCGCGCTTCCCTATCGCGGCGGTCGACGCCGTGTCCCGGCCGGGGTCGTCCCGCATGGTGACGTGGACCGCGGCGCACGCCGACGCGATCGTCGCCGAGGTCGCCGCCTTCGGCCCCGACCTCGTCGCGGGCGACTCCTTCGCGGTGATCGGCCGCGTCGTGAGCGCGGCGCTCGGCGTGCCCTACGTCTGCATCGTCGTCGGCCACAACATGGACCCGGTGCGGGTGATCCCGGCCTTCGACCGCGATCCGCGCGTGCGGCTCACGCGGGTGTGCCTCGACGCGGCCGAGCGGCTGCGGGAGCGCCACGGCTGGGAGGACGCGTCGCCGTTCGCCTACTACCACCTGAGCTCCGACCTCAACCTGTACTGCGAGCCGGCGGGCTTCCTGCCCGAGGCCGATCACGCGGCGTTCGCCCCGCTCGCCTTCTGGGGATCGCCGGCCGCCGCGCGCGCCGCCACGCCGGTCCGCGCGCCCGCGCGGCCGCCGCGCCGCCTCTACGCTGCGATGGGCACGATCGTGTGGCGCTACTACCCCGACCAGGTGCTCGCGGCGCTGCGGGCCGTCGCCGAGGCGGCGGCGCGGCGCGGGATCGAGGCGGTCATCAGCCTCGGCGGCGCGGACGTCGACGACGACGCGGTCGCCGCGCTCGAGGCGCGCGGCGCGCGCGTGGCGCGCTGGCTCGATCAGTTCGCCGAGCTCGGCGAGGCCGACGTGTTCGTCACTCACTGCGGGGTCCACTCGATCCACGAGGCGTGCCTGCTGCAGGTGCCGATGATCTCCTACCCCTGCTTCGGCGACCAGCCGGGCATGGCCGCGAGAGCCCGCGAGCTGGGCATCGCGGTGCCGCTCGCGGGAGCGGTCCTGGCCCCCGTCTCCGCCGACGACGTCGAGGCCGCGCTCGACCGCGTGACCGCCGAGGCGCCCGCGATGGACGAGGCGCTGGCTCGCGCCCGCGGCTGGGAGCTCGACGCGATCGCCGCGCGGCCCGCGGTGGTCGAGCGCATCACGGCGCTGGCGCGCTGAACGCGGGCAGCGCGAGCACCTGCTCGCGCAGCGCGGAGAGCACGGCGGGCGGCGCCGCGCCGGCGCTCACCGCCTCGGCGGCCGCGTCGCCGGGCAGCCGGGCGGCGGCGTCCGCGGCGCCGAGCACGAGCTCGGGCTCGCCCGCGCGCACGCTCTCGTGCAGCAGCGCCGCGCGGGCCGCGGTCAGCACCAGGTCGAGGTCCGGCGGGCCGTCGCGCAGGCGCGCGGCGTGCTCGGCGACCGCGCGGCGCGCCATGTCGCCGATCGACCAGCCGGCGACGTCGGGGAAGCGCGCGGAGGGTTCGCCGTCGAGCAGGGCGAACGACACCGGGTCGGTCACGCGGCACTGGATCGCGCGCAGGCGGGTGGGGCGGAACTCGAGCCCGGGCAGCAGCAGGAGCCGGCCGCTGCGCAGGACCGGCTGCACCCCGTCCGGAGCGCCGAGGGCCGCGCCGGCGAGGACCGCGGGGTCGCTCGGATCGCCGTCCAGCGGCTGGAGCCGCTCGCCGGGTCCCTGGGGGATGACGACCTCCCGCCAGTCCACGAGCGGCGGCGGCATGACCCGTTCGCCGGTGAGCGCGACCTCGGTCAGGGGCGCATCGGCGAGCTGCTCGGCGAGCAGCGCGGCGATCCGGTCCGAGAGCCGGATCAGCAGGGGCACGACGACGTCGAGCCGCGCCTCCGGCAGGCGGTGCAGATCGTGGTGCAGCGCGAGCGTGGCGCGCAGCGCGGCCTCCTCCTCCGGCAGGTGCCGCAGGAGCGCCTGGAGCACCGCGTCGCGCGTGGCAGGGCGCTCGCCGTGCGCCAGCGCGAGCCACACCAGGCCGGGCCCGGCGACGAGCCGGACGCAGCGGCCCGCCAGCCACGGCGCGGGCGGGGCCGCGCACGCCGGGTACGCGAAGCGCCACCAGAACACGAGGTCGAGCCAGGCCGCGATGCGCCGCTCCTGCACGTCCCGGGCCCGCGGCGGCGGGCGGCGATCGGGCCCGCGCAGCCGCCGCCAGTCGAGCGTCGGGTCTTCGAGCTCCGGGCGCTGCAGCATCCGGTGGAGGTCGTGCCGCGCCCGCGGCCCGCCGAACGCCGGCTCGCCGTACGTGAGCACCGAGCGCCCGGCGACCGCGCGCAGCTCGCCCTCGCTGAACACGAACGGCGTGTCGACGAGCCCCGTCGCGGTGAGCCGCGACCCGAGCCGCGCCCACCGCCGCCGCACCCGGTCGGCCCCGTCGTCGGTGGCGAGCACGAGCGCGAGGTCGATGTCGGAGAGGCCGGGCAGCAGCTCCGCGCTCCCGAGGCTCGCCCGCCCGTAGACGGTCGCGCCCGCCTCGCCGCGCACCAGCAGCGCGGCGACGAGGTGCGCCGCGACCCGGTAGCCGAGAGTCCACACCCGCCGCAGCGGCGTGCGCGCCGTGGCGAGCAGCACCCGCTGGACGAGCCGCACGAGGCGGTGGCGGGTCGTGCCGCGCAGGCTCTTGAGCGGCGGATCGATGACCGCCCGCTCGGCGTCGGCCAGGCGCGTCATCCGGACGCGGGGGAGCGCGGCAGCACGGCGGCCAGGGTAACGTCGGGCGGGTCGTGCGTGACCCGGCGTCGTCCCCCGCTCTGGCGTCGGCCCTCGTGTTCGTGGCCTCGGGCGCCGTGCTCGTCGTCGAGCTGCTCGGGATCCGGCTGCTCGCGCCCTACGTCGGGCTGACGCTCGAGACGACGACGGCGATCATCGGCGCCGTGCTCGCGGGCATCGCCGCGGGCGCCGCGCTCGGCGGGCGCGCGGCGGACCGCGTCGACCCGCGGCTGCTGCTGCCGGTGCTGCTGGCCGCCGGCGGCGCGCTCGCGATCGCCACCGTGCCGCTCGTGCGCGGGCTCGGCGCGGGGCTGCGCGGCGGCGGCGACATGGCGGCGCTCGTGATCGCGCTGACGGCGCTGCTGCCGCCCGCGGCGGCGCTCAGCGCGGTCACGCCGGCGATGGCGAAGCTCCAGCTCGACGACCTCGCGACGACGGGCTCTGTGGTCGGCCGGCTGTCGGCGTGGGCGACGGCGGGCGGGCTCGCCGGGACGTTCGCGACCGGGTTCGTGATCGTCCCGCTGCTCGCGACCGACGTCGCGCTGTTCGCGCTCGGCGGCGCGCTGCTGGTGCTCGCGCTGCTGCTCGGCCGCGGCGCGGCGCCGTGGTCGGGCTCGGTGCTCGGGCTCGTCGCGGTCGCGGTGGTCCTGGGCGCGGCGGCGGTGGCGGTCGGGGTGCCGTGCGACGCGGAGACGCGCTACCACTGCGCCCGCGTCGACCGCGACCCGCAGCGCGCGAGCGGGCGCGTGCTCGTGCTCGAGAACCTCCGGCACTCCTACGTCGACCTCGACGACCCGCGGCGCCTGGAGTTCGACTACATCCGCTGGATGGGTGACGCGATCGACGGCGCGGCGCCGCGCGGCGAGCCGCTCGCCGGCGTGTTCCTCGGCGGCGCGGGCTTCACGCTCCCGCGCTACCTGCTCGCGACGCGGCCCGGCTCGGCGGCGCGGGTGCTCGAGGTCGACCCCGAGCTCGTCGACGTCGCCCGCGAGCGGCTCGGGCTGCGCACGGGCCCGGCGCTGCGCGTCGTGCTCGGCGACGCGCGCGTGACGCTCGCGGACGAGCGCACGGCGTCGGCCGACGTGCTCGTCGGCGACGCGTTCAGCGCCCGCTCGGTGCCGTGGCACCTCGCGACGGTCGAGTTCGCGCGCGAGATCCGGCGGGTGCTGCGACCGGGCGGCGTCTACGCGCTCAACGTCATCGACCAGCCACCGCTGAAGCTGGTGCGCGCGGAGGTCGCGACGCTGCGCGCGGTGTTCGGCGACGTCGCGGTGGTGGCGCCGCGCAGCGGCGGCGGCAACCACGTCCTGCTGGCGGCCGAGCGGCGGCTGCCCGCGCTCGCCGCGCCACGCGACGGGCGCCGGCTCGACGCCGCCCGCTTCGCCGGCGGCGCGGACGTGCTGCGCGACGTGGACGCGCCCGCCGATCAGCTCCTGTCGCGGCGCTGAGCGGGTCCTGAAAACGGACTCCACCGCTGGGGGCGTATCGTCGCCGCATGGAGTCCCAGTGGGGAACGGGCGTCAACGCGGAGGCGATCGCCGCGTGGGACGGCCCGCTGTTCGAGCGCTTCGCGCGCTTCAAGCACCTCCTCACGACCGGCCTGTCGAGCCACGGCGACGAGGCGCTGCGGCTGCATCCGCCGCAGCCCGGCGAGCGCGTGCTCGACATCGGCTGCGGCTTCGGTGACAGCACCCGGCAGATCGCCGAGCTGGTCGGCCCGCAGGGCGAGGCGGTCGGGGTCGACGCCGCGCCGCGCTTCATCGAGGCCTCGATCGAGGATGCGACGGGGATCGCGAACGCGAGCTTCGCCGTCGCCGACGTCGAGCAGGGCCTCGAGTTCGACCGCCCGTTCGACCGCGCGTTCTCGCGCTTCGGGACCATGTTCTTCAACAACCCGGTCGCCGCGCTGCGCAACGTCCGCGGCGCGCTCGTGCCGGGCGCCGAGCTCGTGATGGTCGTGTGGCGGCAGCGGGTCGACAACGAGTGGCTGTACCGCGCGCAGCAGATCGTCGAGCAGTTCATCGCGCGCCCCGAGGAGTACGACCAGCCGACCTGCGGCCCCGGCCCGTTCTCGATGGCGGGCGCCGACACGACGAGCGACGTGCTCCTGCACGCGGGCTTCACCGGCGTCTCGTTCCGCCGCTGCGACCTGCCGATCACGATCGGGCGCGACCTCGACGAGGCGATCGAGCTCGTGACCGCGCTCGGCCCCGCCGGCGAGATCCTGCGCCTCGCGGGCGACCGCGCCGCGCACCTGCGCGAGGACATCGACGCCGCGCTGCGCGCCGGCCTGGCGGACTACGCCGGGCGCTTCGGCGTCGACGCGCCCGCCTCGACCTGGATCGTCTCGGCGACCGCGCCCGGCTAGGCCGGAGCGTGCTCCTGCGCCACCTGGTGGCGCAGGCGGTCGCGCAGCTCGGCGAAGCGGATGCTCTCGTAGACGATCAGCGCGACCAGGAGCGCCGCGAGGATCGCCAGCGTCGCGAGCGCCGGCAGCTCGACGGCGGCGGGGATGAGCGCGACGATCACGACCGCGCACAGCAGCCGCTGGGCGCTGAAGCGGTGCACGTTGCGCAGCCGGAACGCGACGTGCGCGACGAGGTACATCGCGGTGCCGCCGAGCATCGCCACCGCGGGCACGAGCTTGAGCGGATCCTCGACGTGGCCGAGCGTCTTCTTCATCCCGAGCGCCAGCAGCACGATCCCGGCGACCATCGGCAGGTGCAGGTAGCCGTAGGAGTCGCGGCCGATCGAGTTGCGCTCCCGACCCGGCGCCGCGTTGGCGAGCCGCCGCTCCGCGACGAGCGCGACGACGTCGAAGTACAGCCACCACAGCGCGCCCGCGACGATCGTCCCGAGCACGGCGGCGACCACGATCCCGGCGTCGACCTCCGACTCCACGCCGACGCCGATCGCCACGATCGACTCGCCCAGCGCGATGATCACGATCAGCCCGAAGCGCTCGGCGAAGTGGCTGGGCATCATGCGCCAGCCCTCGACGCCGAAGAAGTAGGGCCCGCCGTAGTCGAGCAGGATCGCGAGGCCCCAGATCGCGCCCTGGAGCGTGCCGTCGGCGAACGAGGCGGCCACGAGCAGCGAGACCCCGACCGCCGTGCTGACCGCCAGCGAGATCACCGACGCGCGCAGGTTCGGGTCGTCGCGGCTCGAGATCGTGAACAGGACGATGTGCGCGGTGCGCACGCCGGCGTAGGCGAGCGCGAAGATCAGCGCGGAGTCGTCGAACGCCTCGCGGACGCACAGCGCGGCGACCAGGAACGCCGCCATCGCGCCGAACATGGCGATCCGCACGACGCCCTCCTCGGGGTCGACGAGGCTCGTCAGCCACGCGTAGCCGCTCCACGACCACCACAGGACCGCGAGCACGAGCAGCGCCTTCGCGAGCCCCTCCCAGGTCGGCTCGTCGGCCATCAGCGCGGTGCACTCCGTCAGCGCGAGCACGAACACGAGGTCGAAGAACAGCTCGAGCGGGGTGACGCTCTCCCGCTCGCGGAGCGTGGCCGCGAGGCGCGGGGTGCGAGGGCGCGCGGCGGTGCTCACCCGCGCATTGTCTCAGCGCGGAGCGGCGGCTAGGCGCCGGCGGTGGCGGCTGCGGCCTTGGCCTCGGCCTCGCGGCCGGCCTCGCGCCAGATGCCTGCCAGCACGAACAGCGCGATCAGCGCGGCGGGAAGGCCGACGATGAGCATCCGGAACTGTCGCTCGGCGAGCGCCGCGAGCGCGAAGCCCACGTAGGGGACGCCCGCCACGACGCGCGCCTGGCGCTTGTCGGGGAGCGTGAACTTCCACGGATCGACGGTCTTGTTGGCGTCGCCCTTGGTGCGGAAGACGGGCTGGCCGGTCTTGGGGTCCTTGCCGATCTTGGCGATGCGGTGCGTCACGAGGTGGTCGGGACCGGCGCCGCGGGGCGGCGTGTAGGTGATGACGTCACCGACCTTCAGCGACTTGACCGGGACGACCTCGTCGAAGATGAGCGAGCCGCGGTCGTACGTGCCGGTCATCGAGCCGCTGACGATGACGTAGCGCTCCCAGCCCATGACGCCGGGAACGATCAGGAGGGCACCAAAGACGATGCCCGCCGCGATGAGCAGCGCACAGAGTGCGCGGCCTACGCGACGGGCGATCATCAGGCAACCAGGGAGTCGAAGCTCAGAGAGCTAGGACGTGGCGTTCCAGACGAAGTCGGCCGTGGTGCTGCGGTTCTCGTAGTCGTCGCCGGCCGAGGCGGCGAACGTCGCGGTGAACTCGTAGCGGTGCTCGTCGCCAGCGTTCCAGGAGCCGAGCGAGATGCCGGTGCCCATGGCGTCGAGGCTGCCGCTGTAGACCGGGGAGGCGACATCGTCGGCGGTGTCGCAGTCGAGGTCGTCGCCACAGTCCTTGACCACGAGGTTGATCTGCGTGGACATCTTGTACGTGGCGTTGTTGTTGGTGAGGTTGGCCATGTCGAGCGTGAAGTCGCCGGCCACGGTGCCGGTGTTCTCGATGCCGACCTCGCCGTCGGTGACGTCGCCGGGCTTCATGCCCGAAAGACCAAGGATCGCGCCGGACTCGTCGTTCGACATCGAGAGCGCGCCGGAGGCGAAGGTGTTGCCGGCGTTCGCCGACTGGGCGTTGAAGTCCGCGCCGGAAGCGCCGGTGATGCCGACGGCGATGAGGACGGTCGCCAGAGCGGCGAGGGAGCGGCGGGGGTTCGCCGCGAGGATCTTGAAGCGGGACATTGGGATGACTCCTGGTTGCCTGGGGGGATACGTGGCGGACCTGGAATGTCCGCCGCTGGCAACCGGGCTATCTCGTCCGCTGTGAAGCGCCGAGACCCTTGGCTTTGCGTCCCCGCCTCACGACGGGTTTGCCGGGATCAGCACTCCCCGTATCGGCACTCGTGACGTGGGGTCAGCACCCCATGGACGCATGTATGAGTCGGGTCAGCGGTCCGGCGGGGCGTCCACGAACAGGTCCGGCTCGCGGTCGCGCCGGAAGTGCACGATCAGCTCCGCCAGGAGCCCGAGCGTCATCAGCTGCACGGCCACGACCGTGAACAGCACGCCGATGATCAGGGCCGGCCGCTCGCCGATCCCCTCGCCCATCAGCTTGAGCACGAACATCCACGTCAGCAGCGCGACGCCGATGACGCCGAACGCGATCCCGAGGCCGCCGAAGAGATGGAACGGGCGGCCCGTGTAGGTGGTGATGAACTTGACCGTCAGCAGGTCGAGGAAGCCGCGCCAGAAGCGCGCGCGCCCGAACTTCGAGCTGCCGTGCAGGCGCGCGGCGTGCTCGACGTCGATCTCGCCGACGCGGAAGCCGTTCCACTGCGCGAGCACCGGGATGTAGCGGTGCAGCTCGCCGTAGAGCACGAGCGGGTTCATGACCTCGCGCCGCATCGCCTTCAGCCCTGAGTTGAAGTCCTCGCCCTCGATGCCGGTGACCGCCGCCGTGACGCGGTTGTAGAGGCGCGAGGTGTGGCGCTTGACCAGGCGGTCGTTGCGGAGCACGCGCCGGCCGGTGGCGAGGTCGAGCCCCTCGTCGAGGGCGCGCACGAGCTTCGGGATCTCCTCGGGCCGGTCCTGGCCGTCGGCGTCCATCAGCACGACGACGTCGCCGCGCGCGCGCTCGAAGCCGGCCTGCAGCGCGGTCGACTTCCCGTAGTTGCGGCGCAGCCGCAGCAGCCGCAGGTGCGGATGGTGCTTGCCGAGCTCGGTCATGACCTCGACCGTGCCGTCGGTGCTGCCGTCGTCGACGACGAGGATCTCGAAGTCGTCGCGCACGGCGCGCAGCACGTCGATCGTCCGCGGCACGACGTCGGCGAGGTTCGGCGCCTCGTTGAACGCCGGCATGATCACCGTGAGGCCGAGGGTGTCCGCGGCGGCGGCGGCCGCCGCCGTGTCATCGTCGCGCGGATGCGCGCTGATGGTCCCGAGTTCAGCCATCTGCCCGTACAGAGTAGGAGCCGGCCGGCTGCAGCACCACGACTATCCTCAACCGCCGCTGCGGCATGATCGCCACCCTGCTGATCTACGTCGCGGGTCTCGCGTTGCTCGTCCTCGCGGGAGTCGCGCTCCTCGCGCTGCTCGACCCCCGCGGTCGGTGGCTGACCCCTGCCACCCCGGCGGCGGGCGCGGCGGGCATCGTCTGCCTCGCGCACTTCGCCGGCTACGTGCTGCCGGGCTCGACCACCGCGATCGTCGTCGTGGTGGTGATCGTGGCGCTGCTCGCACTCGGCGTGGTGCGGCGCGGGCGCCCGCGCGCGTTGCGGGAGGCGTTCGCGCTCTCGGGCGGCGAGGCGCTCGCGCTCGGGCTCGGCGCCCTCCTGGGGCTGGTGCTCCTGACGCCGGTGCTCGCGATCGGCTTCCCGACCACGATCGCGGGCGAGATCGCCGACGGCTGGGCGCGGACCGTGCTCGCGGAGTGGCTGATCGACCACCCGCTCAGCGACTCCGTGACCAACATCGGCGCCGACCGTCCCATCGGCACGTACTCGGACCTGCCGCCGCACCTCGGCGCCGGCTTCGAGTACCTCGTCGCGATCACCAGCACCCTGCTCGGCCGGCGCGCGTACGAGACCGCGCTGCCGATCGCCACGCTCGCCGCGCCGATCGCGCTCGGCGGCTGGACGTGGCTGCACTCCCTGCTCGCCGGCCGCGCGCCGCGCGCCTGGCAGGTCGGCGTGCTGGCGATCGCGACCGTGTCGCCGCTGTTCGTGCTCCCGCTCGGCGAGAACTACCTGACGCAGGCCGTGAGCCTCGCCCTCTGGCCGTTCGCGATGGCCGCCACGCTCGCCTTCCTCCGGCAACCCTCGATCGCGAGCGTGGCGCTCGCGGCCGTCGCGCTCGCAGCCGCGGCGAGCGTGTATCCCCAGCTGATCCCGTTCATCGCGCCGCCCGCCGGGCTGCTCGTGATCGTCGCCGCCCGGCACGAGCGCCTGCGCCGCCCGCTCGCGGTCGTGGCCGCGCTGGCGGCGCTGGGCGTCGCGTTGGTCATCGTCGCGCCGATCGAGCTCATCCGCGCCTACAAGTCGGTGACGCTGTTCCAGGGGATCCTCGGCGCCAACCCCGGCTTCCCGCTCTTCCAGGCCGAGCAGGACCTCCAGCTCGTGCTCGGTGGGACGTCGCAGTACTCGATGGCGCCGACCGGGCCCGGGCCGGAGATCTGGCTGCTGGTGCCGTCGGTCGCCCTGATGCTCGGGGTGGTGGCGGTCGGGCTGTCGTCCCTGTGGACGATGGCGGCCCGCGAGCGCACGCCGATGCTGGCCCTCGTGGCCGGCGTGGCGGGCGTCACCGGCGCGCTCTACGTGAAGTACAAGTTCGGCGACGACTACGGCTACGGCACGTACAAGGCGCTGATCTCCGGCGGCGCGCTGCTCACCGGGCTGCTGGCGGTCGCGCTCGCCAGCGGCTCCGCGGCGTGGCGGCCCGGCCGGATCGCGGCGGCCGGCGTCTGCCTCGCGGTCTGGGGGTCGACGACGGCGGTCATCCTCCAGCACCAGCGCTTCGGCCTCCAGGGGTTCCGGGAGACCGAGCGGGCGACGCTCGACCGGCTCGAGGCGCTGCCCCCGCGCGACGTCGTGCTCGTCGACGGCGCGGCCGAGAACGACTTCTCCTTCAAGCTGCGCCTGACCGCGGGCTACCTCGCCGCCGCCGACGTCGCACGGCGGTTCGAGGGCCTGGGCTCGACCGCCTCGTACTTCACGGGCGGCGGCGCGGACGAGTGGCGGCCGCGGCGCGCGTGGCGCTACGTCCTCGCCAGCGACGCGCCGTCGGCGTTCACCGCGGGCCGGCGGACGATCTGGAAGGCGCCGCCGTACCGCCTCCAGGAGGCGCCGGAGCTCGACGTCACGCCCTACGTGCCGCCCGGCCAGCGGAACTGGCTGACGCCGACCGACGGCGATCCGCCGTCGGACCAGATCGCCGGACCGGTCGAGGTGATCGTCTCCAACCGCGGGGCGCAGGACGCGGACGCCGTGCTCGAGCTCGAGCTCGAGCCGCTCGAGCGCGACGTCTCGCTCACGATCTCCGGCGAGGGTGGGGAGCCCAAGGAGGTCCGCTTCTCCGGCCGCGCCCCGCGCACCGTGCGCTATCCCGTCGCCGTGCGCGCGGGCGGCACGGCGCGCGTCACGCTCGACCCGGGCGAGGCCACGGTCGGCGAGGACGGCAAGCCGGTGCCGCTGCTCTCGCTCACCGGCGTGCGGGCGCGCTGATGCGCCTGCTCTGGCTCGGGACCTACGAGCGCGACTACACGCGCACGCGCGTCCTGATGTCCGGGCTGCGCGATCTCGGCGTCGACGTCGTCGAATGCCACCGGCCGCTGTGGGAGCTCACACGGCACAAGGCCGGGTCCTTCCTGTCCCCGCGCGGGCTGCCCGCGCTCGCGGGGCGGCTCGCCGCGGCCTGGGGGTCGCTCGCGCTCGAGCAGCGGCGCGTCCCGGGCGTCGACGCGATCGTCGCCGGCTACCCCTACATGCCGGACGCGCTGCCCGCCTGGGCGCTCGCGCGCGGGCGCGGGGTGCCGCTCGTCGCCGACGCGATGATCTCGATGTCCGACACGCTCGCCGGCGACCGCGCGCGCGTGGGCGCGGGCGCCGGCCGCGCGCTCGCCGGCGCTCGACGCGGTCACGCTGCGCTGCGCCGACGTCGTGATCGCCGACACCGACGAGCACGCGCGCTTCTACGCCGAGCGCTTCGGGGTCGCGCGCGAGCGGCTCGGCGTGGCGCGCGTCGGGGCCGAGGCCGCCGTGTTCCGCCCCGCGCCGCCGCCGGACGGGCCGCCGCGCATGCTCTTCTACGGCAAGCTCTCGCCGCTCCACGGCCTCGACACGCTGCTCGCGGCCGCGCGCAGCGAGGGCACGCCGCCGCTGCGGCTGGTCGGCGACGGGCAGCTCGGCGGCTGGCTGCACGCGGAGGTGCAGCGCGACCGGCCGGCGGGCTTCGAGCACCTGCCCTGGGTCGAGTACGAGCGCCTGGGGGACGAGCTCGCCGCGGCGGCCATCTGCCTCGGCGTGTTCGGGCGCAGCGAGAAGGCCGCGCGCGTCGTGCCGAACAAGGTCTACCACGCGATGTCGGTGGGCCGGCCGGTGATCACGGCCGACACGCCGGCCGCGCGCGAGGTGCTCGAGCACGAGCGCACGGCGCTGCTCGTCCCGGCCGGCGACGCGGCGGCGCTGGCGGCGGCGATGCGGCGGCTCGGCGGCGACGCCGAGCTGCGGGCGCGCCTCGGCACGGCGGCGCGCGAGCGCTTCACCGAGGTCGCGAGCGAGCGGATCGTGGCGAGCCGCTTCCTCGCCGCGGTCGAGCGGGCCGTCGGATGAGCGGGCGCCGCCGCGCGCTCGGCCTCGCGGCCGGGCTGCTGATCCTCGTCTTCCTCGGGCTCGGCGCGGCGTCGGGCTGGGACAAGGTCGCCGACTACGACTGGGAGATCGAGCCGTGGGCGGCCGCGGCGGGCTTCGCGGCGCTGCTCGTGCTGTACCTGCTGAGCGCGCTGGGCTACGTCTTCATCCTCGAGCAGCTCGCGGGGCGGCGGGTCCCGCGGCTCCGCTTCGTCGCCATCTGGGCGCGCTCGCTGCTCGGCCGCTACGTGCCCGGCAACGTGCTGATGGTCGCGAGCCGGCTCGTGCTCGGGCAGGAGGCGGGGATCTCGCGCAAGGTCTCGCTCGCCGCGAGCGTGTACGAGCAGGCGCTGTCGCTCGGGATGGCGGCGGCCGGCGGCCTCGTCCTGTTCGCCGCCTACGGCGCCCAGGAGATCGGGCCGGCGGCGTGGCTCGTCGCGATCGTTCCGGCCGGCCTGCTCGTGCTGAGCCCCGGCACGTTCGGCCGGCTGTCGGGCTGGCTGCTGCGACGCGCCGGGCGCGAGCCGCTGGAGGTGCTGCTGAGCGGGCGCCAGCTCGTCGGCCTGGGCGCGTGGTACCTGCTGACGTCGAGCTTCCTCGCGCTCGGCGTCGGGCTGCTCGTGCACTCCGTCGCCGGCTCCGACGCCGGCTCCCTGCTCTACGTCGGCCTGTCGTTCCTGACGTCGTTCGTCGTCTCGATGCTCGCGTTCGTCTTCCCCTCCGGCCTCGGCGTCCGCGAGGGCGTGTTCGCGCTCGCGCTCGGGCGCAACCTGCCGGGCGGGGTGGCGATCGCGATCTCGGCCGGGATCCGGCTCGTGCTCACGCTGGCGGAGCTGGTGTTCGTGGGGGCGGCGGTGCTGCTCGCGCGCTCACGAGCAGGCCGAAGTAATCCGGACGCCGCCCGATGAACAGCGTGTCGAGCTCGAGCACGCCGCGGAACGCCCGCAGCGCCAGCCGCATGCGCAGCCTCGGCCGCGCCCCCTCGTCGACCGGCGGGGCCTGTGCGCGCAGCCGCCGGCGCACGAGCGTCCGGTAGGCGAGCCGGTGGTAGAGGCCGGTCACCGGGAACCCCCAGCCCTCGACGTCGGCGTCCTCGAAGCCCGCCTCGCGCAGGCGCGCGCCCATCCCCTCCCGCGTGTACCGCCGCAGGTGGCCGACCCACTTGTCGAACCAGTCGTAGAGCCACGGGTTGGCCGGCACGGTGGCGACGAGCACGCCGCCGGGACGCAGCACGCGCCGTAGCTCGCGCAGCGCGGCGACGTCGTCGGGGATGTGCTCGAGCACCTCGCCGCAGACGATCCCGTCGAAGCTCGCGTCCGCGAACGGCAGCGCGGTGAGGTCGGCGCGCAGGACCTCGGAACCCTCGTGCCCTGCGGTGACCGCGCGCAGCACCTCGAGGAACGGCTCGCTCGTGTCCACCGACGTCACGCGGTAGCCGTGGTCGAGCAGCGACGCGGTCAGGCTGCCCGCGCCCGCGCCGGCGTTCAGCACGTGCCCGGCCGTGACGGCGCGGCGCAGGCGCCGCCGGATCAGGCTCTCGCGGTACTCGTGACGCGGGCCCATGAACTCCGGGCCCGTGCCGCTCCCCCACTGGTGCTCGGCGAGGAGGTCCTCGTCCCCACCGTTCACGGGATGCGCCTCCCGGCGTCGCGCAGCGCCGCGGCGGCCTCGGCCGCCAGCCGGCGCACGAGCTCGCCCGCGGGCTCCTCGCCCGCGAGCGCGTGCGCCTGGCCCGCCCACAGGTGGAGGCCGCCGGCGTCGCCGCGGTCGCGGGCCGCCGCGCGCAGCGGCGCGGTGAGGTGGTGGACCTCGGGGTAGGCGGGCGGGGCGTCCGCCGAGTGCTCGCGCAGGAAGCGGTTGACGACGCCGCGGGCGGTGCGCCCCGAGAACGCGCGCGTCAGCGCGGTCGGCGCCTCGCCGGCGAGCGCCTCGCGGTGCGCGGGCGCGGTGCCCGCCTCCGGGGTGCGCAGGAACGCGGTGCCCAGCTGCGCGGCGGCGGCGCCCGCGGCCAGCACGGCGGCCACGGCGCGGCCGGTGGCGAGCCCGCCGGTGGCGACGAGCGGCAGCTCGACGGCGGCGCCGACGAGCTGGAGCGCGGCGAGCACGCCGAGGTCGGAGCCGGCGTCGTCGTCGTCGAAAGACGGCGCGGTGCCCGCCCGCCTCGACGCCCTGGACCACGAGGCCGTCGGCGCCGGCGTCGCGCGCGATCCGCGCCTCCGCCGGGCTCGTGACCGTCACCCACACCTCGGCGCCCGCCGCGTGCAGGCGCTCGACGACCAGGGGCGCGGGCGACCCGAACGTGAACGTGACGAGCGGCACCCGCTCGGACTCGGCGAGCGCGAGCTTGGGCTCCCAGCCGTCGTCGTCGTGCCGCGGCTCGCCGAGCTCGACGCCGGCGCGCTCGCTCTCTGCGCGCAGCGTCGCGCCGAACGCCGCGACCGCGGCGGGGTCCGCCGGCTCGGCGGGCGGCGCGAACAGGTTGAGCCCGAACGGCCGGCTGGTCAGTGCGCGCAGCGCCTCGAGCTCCGCGCGCACTCCCTCGGGCGTCTTGTAGCCGGCGGCCAGGAAGCCGAGGCCGCCCGCCTCGGCGACCGCCGCGGCAAGCGCGGGCGTCGAGGCCCCGCCGGCCAGCGGGGCCTGCACGATCGGCAATTCGATGCGTTCGAGGATCGACATGGTCCCCGAGTTTTGCAGGGCCTCCTGCTCGTGACGGGGGGTGCTGCGCTTATGATCGCGCGATCACGGATCCGGAATTCAGCGTCGACGTGTCCGCGCATGACTCCACCGAGACCGTCACCGTGCGCGGTGACGTCGATCTCGCGACCGTCGGCGCGCTCCGCAACGAGCTCACCGGCGCGCTCGACCGCGCCGGCAAGGTCGTGCTCGACCTGCGCGAGGTGACGTTCATGGACACCCAGGGCCTCGCCGCGGTGATCGAGGCCGAGCAGGTGTCCACCGGCACGGGCACGCCCTTCGTCGTCGTGCGCGCGCCCGCGACCGTCCATCGCCTGTTCGACATGATCGGCCTGACCGAGCGCTTGACCGTCGTAGACGATCCCGCCGCCGCTTGACGTGAGCGAGCTCAGAGCGGCGGCCGACCGGGTCCGGCTCGACAGCGAGCCGTCGGAGCGTTGGGCCACGACCGCCGCAGGGCTCGCGGTCGTCGTCGGGCTGTCCGTCCTCGACGCCTCGTGGAGCGCGAACTTCCCGACCGCGGTCGTGCTCGGGCCGTTCGTGGCCGCGCTGCTGGCCTCCGACCGCCAGACCGCCCTGGTCGCGGTGGTGGCCGTGGCAGCGTGCCTCCTGAGCGGGATCTGGAACGACAACTTCGGGGGCGCCGACTACTGGGTCCGCGCGGGGATCGTGGCGGCGGGCGGCGCTGTGGCGGTCGTCGCGGCCCGCCGCCGCGTGCGCGCCGCACGCGCCGAGGCGGTCAGCGCGCAACTCACCACCGCGCTCTCGAACCTGGCCGAGGCGGTGATCGTCCTCGACGACAAGCGCCGGATGCTCTACGCCAACGACGCCGCCGCCGAGACGCTCGGCTACCCGTCCGCCGAGGCGCTGCTGGCCGTCCCCCCGGATCTGCTCGTCGACGAGGCCGACTACTTCGGCGAGGACGGCACGCCGCTCCAGCCGGACGAGTTCCCGACGAGCCGCGCGCTCCGGGGCGAGGATCCCGGGCCGGTGCTGATCCGCGTCGTCAACCGCAACACGGGCGAGGAGCGCTGGCGGCTGACGAAGTCGCGCGGCGTACGCGACTCCCGCGGCCGGCCGCGGCTCGTGGTCAGCGTCATCGAGGACGTCACGGAGCGCCGCCGCAGCGAGCTCTCGCAAAGGCTGCTCGCGCGCACGGGCGAGGCGCTGGCCTCGTCGATCGACTACGAGAAGACGCTCAAGGAGGTCGCGGGGCTCGCCGTGCCGGAGCTCGCGGACTGGTGCGGGGTCTCGATGCCCGACCGGCAGGGGATGATCCGCCAGGTCGCCGTCGTCCACAGCGACCCGTCGAAGGTCGAGTTCGCCCGCGAGTACGCCAAGCGCTTCCCGTCGCGCGTCAGCGACGAGACCGGCTCCGCGCAGATCTTGCGCGACGGGCAGTCGCAGCTCATCCCGCAGATCCCGGACGAGCTGCTCGACCAGGCGATCCCCGATCCCGAGCAGCGCGAGCTGGTCCGCAGCCTCGGCATGCGCTCGGCGGTGTCGGTCCCGATGGTGGCCGCGAGCGGGCCGCCGACCGGCGTGATCTCGTGGGTGACCTCGGAGTCGGGGCGCGTGTACACCGCGGCCGACCTCGAGCTGCTGGAGGAGGTCGGCCGGCGCGCCGGGATCGCGATCGAGAACGCGCGCCTGTACGAGGAGCGCTCCAACATCGCGCGCACGCTGCAGCGCGCGCTGCTGCCGCCCGCGCTGCCGGAGATCCCCGGCTTCGCGCTCGCCACGCTGTACCGCCCCGCGGGGCGCGAGAACTGGGTCGGCGGCGACTTCTACGACGCCTACGCGGTCAACGGCGGCTGGATGGTCGTCGTCGGCGACGTGGCGGGGCGCGGCGCCCCGGCGGCGGCGCTGACCGCCTTCGCCCGCCACGTGCTGCGCACCGCGGCGCAGCTGCACGACGACCCGCTGGACGCTGTCCCCTACCTCAACCGGCAGCTCTACGACCGGCCCGGCTCGGCGCTGTGCACGGTCTGCTGCGTGCTGCTGCGCGAGGGCGGCCAGGACGCGGAGGCCACGGTGGTGTGCGCCGGGCACCCGCTGCCCTACGCGGTGCGCGCCGCGGGCGGCGCCGAGCCGATCGGGGACTGGGGGCAGATGCTCGGCGCGTGGCCGCAGGGCGAGTTCCCCCGCGCGACCACGACGCTCGCCGGCGGGGACATGCTCGTGCTCTACACCGACGGCGTCACCGACGCGGTGGGCGAGTCGGAGCGCTTCGGGGACGAGCGACTGCGGGCGACGCTGGCCGACGCCCGCGACCCGGACGACGCGCTGCGCCGGATCGAGGACGGGCTCGTGGAGTTCGAGTCCGGCGATCAGGTCGACGACACGGCCGCGCTCGCGATCGCGCGCGAGCCGGTCACCGCTCGCGTTCAGCTCGGCTCGGCGGCGTAGACCTTCAGGCCCTTCGGCGCGCCCTTGGCGCTGAAGCGCCAGCGGCGCTTGAGCTGGACCTTGTCCGCCTCCACGCGCTCGTGGACCGCCTCGGAGACGAGCACCTCGCCGGCGCCGGCCGCCTCGGCCACGCGCGCGGCGATGTTGACGTCGACGCCGTAGTAGTCGCCGCCGAGGCGGCGCGGGCGGCCGGCGTGGACGCCGGCGCGCAGCTGCGGGCAGTGCCCGTCGATCTCGACCGACTCGAGCGCGCGGGCCGCCGCGTGGGCGCCCTCGATCGCCCGGCCGGCGTCCTCGAAGACCACCATCAGGCCGTCGCCGAGGCGCTTGACGATCTCGCCCCCGCGCGAGCACAGCTCGGGCTCGATCGCCTCGCCGACCGCGCGCAGCAGCGCGACCGCCTGCGTGTCGCCGGCGTCGAGCGCCCAGGTCGAGAAGCCGGCGAGGTCGGTGAAGACGATCGTCAGCTCGCGCTCGCCGCGCCCGCGGCCCTGGGCCTCCGAGACCCCCTGCCACACCTGCAGCGCGCTCATCCCGACCTCGCGCAGGGCCCCCGGCCGCTCGGCGGTCAGCTGCGACAGGCGGCGGCCGAGCACGGCGGGCGCCTGGTCGCCGGTGAGCGAGAGCGGGTCGCCGTAGCGGTCGTCGCCGGGCAGCCGCGAGCGGCCGAGGCGCAGCAGCTTGACGAGCCGCGGGTCCTTGTCGATGCGCTGGAAGAGGCGGGCGAAGCGTCCCTGCTCGGTCACCGGCGCAATGCTATGCGCGCAGCGCGTCCACCACGAGGCTCGCGCAGCGCCGCCACACGGCGGGGTCGCGCTCCCCGGCGGCGGCGAGCGCGCGGGCGACCCCGCCGACGAGGATCTTGACGTCGCCGGGATCGGCGTCGGGGCGCATCGCGCCCTGGGCGATCGCGCGCTCCATCAGCTCGCGCAGCGCCTCGTGGGCGGCGGCGCGCGCCTCGACCAGCACGGGCAGATCGTTGGCCTGCGACATCGACGCGAGCGTGCCGCGGTCGGTGCGCTGGGCGTCGGCGACGTGCTCGATGAAGGCGGCGAACGCGGCCCACGGGTCGTCCGAGGCGGCCGCCGCCCGCGCCTGCTGCTCGAACGAGCGCACGCGGTCGGAGGCGACCGCGGCGACGAGGTGGTCCTTGGTCGGGAAGCAGCGGTAGACCGTGCCCTTGCCGACGCCGGCGCGCGCCGCGATCTCCGGGATCACCGCGTCCTCGCCCTTCTCGGCGAACACCTCGGCGGCGGCCGCGACGACGCGCTCGCGGTTGCGGACGGCGTCGGCGCGGGTGCGCGTGGCGGTCATGCGTGGACGGGGACGGCGGCGAGCCGCCCGCGGCGGGCGGGGATCAGGAACGCGGTGACGGCGGCGGCGAAGGCGACGCCCGCGCCGACCAGGAAGGCGTTCGTGTAGCCGGCGTCCGTGGGCAGGCCGCCGGCGACGATCGTGGCGGCGAGCACGGCGGCGCTGACCTGCGAGCCGAGCGAGGCGCCGACGGAGCGCACGAGCGTGTTGACGCCCGTGGCCTGGCCGGTCTCCTCGGGCGGCACGGCCTCGACGATCAGGTTCGGCATCGCGGCGAACGCGAGCCCGATGCCGATCGACATCACGACGTTCCAGATCACCATCTCGGCCTGGCTGCCGTGCGCGAGCGCCATCAGCGTCAGGCCGGCGGAGGTGATGATCGCGCCGAGCGCGAGCGGCAGCCGCGAGCCGAAGCGCGTGCCGAGCACGCCGGAGAGCGGGCCGGCCACGAGCATCACGAGCGCGCCGGGGACCATCAGCAGCCCGGCGCCGGTGGCGTCGAGACCGAACCCGTAGCCCGTCGACTCGGGCGACTCGGCGAGCTGCGGGATGAGGATGAAGGAGCCGAACATCCCGAAGCCGACGAGCAGCGTCGCGAGGTTGGTCATCAGCACCGTGGGACCGCGCAGCATCTCGATGTCGACGAGCGGCTGCGGCGTGCGGCGCTGGAGGACGACCCAGCCGGCGAGGATGGCCAGGCCGGCCGCGAACAGCCCGAGCGTGCGCGGGTCCCCCCAGCCCCACTCGTTGGCGCGGGCGATCGCGAGCAGCGGCGCGCTCAGGCCGAGCGCGAGCACGATGGCGCCGCGGATGTCGACGCGGCCGGGGGTGCGGACCGGCGACTCGGGCACGAAGATCGCCGTCGCGGTCGCCGCGACCGCGGCGCTGATCGCGCCGAGCCAGAAGATCCAGTGGTAGGAGGCGTTGTCGGTGATCACGCCGCCGAGGATCAGCCCGGCGCCGCCGCCGATCCCGAACGTGGCGGAGATCAGGCCGATGCTGCTGCCGACCTTCTCGCGCGGGAACTCGTCGCGGATGATCCCGAAGCAGAGCGGGAAGATGCCGCCGCCGGCGCCCTGCAGGACGCGGCCGGCGACGACGACCTCGAGGCTCGTGCCGAGCGCGGAGACGACCGAGCCGGCGCCGAAGACCGCGAGCGCGATGACGAGCAGGCGCTGCTTGCCGAACATGTCGCCGAGGCGGCCGAAGATCGGGGTGGCGACCGCGGCCGCCAGCAGATAGCCGGTGACGGTCCAGGCGACGCCGCTGGCGTCGGTGTCGAGCTCGCGCGCGAGCTCGGTCAGGGCGGGGATCAGCGTCGTCTGCGCGAGCGCGAAGGCGAGCGCGGCGAGCGAGAGGATGAGGAGGGAGCGCAGCGGGTGAGGGCGGGGAGGCATCGCGTTTCAGGCTAGCGAAGCGGACCGTAGGGTCCGGTTAGGGAATGTTGGGGCGGACATTCGGGCACCCGCTTGCGTTGGACGTCCCGCTCCGGCAGAGTCCCTCCCCGGGTGCACGAGCACGATCACTCCCAGCCGGGCAAGGCCGAGCCGGCGGCGGCGGAACGGAGCGCCGCGGCGCACGTGGCGCCCGCGCTCGAGCTGCAGCGCAAGATCGGCAACCGCGCCTTCGGGCAGCTGGTGGCGCGGCGCACGCCCGAGGAGTCGGTCGAGCTGCTCGAGCCGGCGATCCTGGGCGCGCACAAGGACGCGGAGCAGATCAGCCGCACGTTCCTGCCGTTCTCCCAGGACCAGGAGAGCTTCGACAAGATGGCCGAGGCCTACGAGACGAAGACCGAGATGCCGCTGCAACAGGCGCTCGAGACGCATCTCGAGGGCGAGGACCTCTCAGAGGTCAACAAGCGCGTGCCATGGCGCGGCTTCCCTCCGCCCAAGGAGGAAGGCGCGGCGGGCGGCGGCGGCGCCGCCTGACGTTATCCCGGCGCGCTCCCGGGGGTAGGCATCCCGCATGAGCGCACTCCCCGAAACCTTCCGCGCGCTGGTCGCGGAGAAGCAGGAAGACGACGTCGCGCGGGGGCTTCAGGACCTGCGCGCGGATGACCTCCCCGACGGCGACACCGTCGTCCGGGTCGACTGGTCGAGCGTGAACTACAAGGACGCGCTGGCGGTCTCGCCCAAGGGCCGCGTGGCGCAGATCTCGCCGCTGGTGCCGGGCGTCGACCTCGCCGGCACCGTGGTCGAGGGCGAGGGCGAGGGGTCCGAGGTGATCGTGCACGGCCACGACCTCGGCGTCGCCCACCACGGCGGCTTCGCGGAGTACGCGCGGGTGCCGGGCGAGTGGGTGGTGCCGCTCCCCGAGGGCCTGAGCACGCGCCAGGCGATGGCGCTCGGCACCGCGGGCTTCACCGCGGCGCTGTCGGTGCAGCGGCTCGAGGAGCACGGCGTGGAGCCAGGCGACGGCCCGGTGCTCGTGCTCGGCGCGTCCGGCGGCGTGGGCTCCACCGCGGTGGGGATCCTGGCCGCGCGCGGGTTCGAGGTCGTCGCGGCGACCGGCAAGCCCGACGAGGCGGACTGGCTGCGCGAGCTGGGCGCCTCCGACGTGCTCTCCCGCGACGAGACCTCCGAGGAGTCGAAGAAGCCGATGGAGTCCGAGCGCTGGGCGGCGGTCGTCGACCCGGTCGGCGGGAAGGCCTTGGCGTACGCGCTGCGGACGACGAAGTACGGCGGCGCGGTGGCGGCCAGCGGGCTGACCGGCGGGACCTCGCTGGAGACGACGGTCTTCCCGTTCATCCTCCGCGCTGTCTCGCTGCTCGGCGTCGACTCGGTCAACACGCCCGACGACGTCCGCCGCCGCGTCTGGGACCGCCTGGCGGACGACCTGCGCCCGAACGGCCTCGACGAGAGCATCACCCGCGAGATCGCGCTCGACGACGTCGACGCGTTCCTCGACGACGTGCTCGCCGGCAAGGGCGTGGGCCGGACCGTCGTGAAGGTGTCGTGATGGGGGAGCGGCCGCGGCCGGACATCGACCACACCCGCGACGCGCTGCGCGAGCACGACGAGCGGGTGTCGGAGGACGCGGAGGAGCCGGACGAGTCCGAAGCCGAGGAGTCCCGCTCGGACGACGACGCGGACGAGGACGGGTAGGAAACGGCGCATTGAGGGAGAGCCCGGAGCGGTGCGCCCTGAGGGACGAGTTTCTGCGCCCTCGAGGCCGTTTCCGCGGCCGAGGGCGCAGTAACTCGGCTGAGGGACGAGTTTCTGCGCCCTCGAGGCCGCCTTCGCGCCGAGGGCGCAGTTAGTCGGCTCAGGCGCGTGCCTCGGCGGCCTTGACCGCGCGGCGGGCCTCGGTGCGGCGCCGCTCGGCGTCGGCCTCGGCCTCCTTGACCGCCCGGCGCGCCTGCCGCTCGTGGCCCTCGAGGTCCTCGACGACGGCGCGCGCCTTGCGCGCGGCGTCCTCGGCCTCCGCGAGCGCTGCCCGCGCACGCTCGGCGACCTCCTCCGCCTCGCGCTGAGCGGTGACCGCCCGGTTGGCCGCCTCCTGCGCGCGCTCGGCCGCCCGCGCGCGGCGGAGCTCGGCCTCGGAGGGGCCCGCCTCCGTCTCGGACTTGGCCCCGGCGGAGCCCTTCTTCGTGCCCGCGGAGCCCGACGTCGTGCCGGCTTTGCCCCCGCCGGAGCCCTTTTTTGCGCCGGAGGAGCCCGACTTCGTGCCGGACTTGCCCTCAGTGCGAGCCGTTCGTGCGCCGGCGCCGCCCGACTTCGTGCCGGCTTTGCCCCCGGCGGAGCCCGACTTCGCGCCGGCGGAGCCCGACTTCGAGCCAGAACCACGCGACTTCGTGCCGGCCGCCGCCATCAGCTCCATCGCGTCGACCCCCGCCTCGGCCTCGCGCTCCAGGCGGCCCGCCACCAGCAGCTCGCGGACGTCGTCGTCGACCGCGGCGGCGTGGAGCGTCTCGCGGACCTTCTCCTCCGTCGCCGCGGAGGCGTCGTCGCCGAGCGCCAGCCGGGCGAGCTCGCGCACCGCGGCGCGCTCGCGCTCCGTGGCGGCGCGGACCGCGGCCGCGTCGCCCGAGCCCTCGAGCAGCGCCTCGTGGGCGGAGCGCAGCTCCTCGCCCGCGGCGAGCAGGTCGTCGGCGCCGTGCTCGCGGACCGCGAGGTTGATCGCGCCCGCCGCGACGCTCGGGCGCTTCAGCGCCTTGACGGCGTCGGCGTCCTCGCGGCGCTTCTCGCCGCGCAGCCGCTTCGCCAGCGCGTCGCGCGCGGCGGTGAACTCGTCGAGCGGCAGTCCGTAGAGCTCGTCGGCCTCCTCGAGCATCGCCCGAGCGTAACCTGCCGCCGATGGAACCCGGCATCTCGTTCGCCAAGCTCGACCTCGAGGCCGGCGAGCGCTTCGTCCGCCTGCGCAAGGAGCTCGGGCTCGAGTCGTTCGGCCTCAACCTGCTGCTGCTCGAGCCCGGCCAGCGCGGCCGCATCCACCGCCACGAGCGCCAGGAGGAGGCCTACCTGGTGCTCGAGGGCGAGCTCACGCTCGCGATCGAGGGCGAGGAGGAGCACACGCTCGGCCCCGGTGACGCCGTCCGCGTCGCGCCCGAGGTCCGCCGCCAGCTGAGCAACCGCGGCACCGCCCGGCTCGCGCTCATCGCGATCGGCGGCGCGACGCCCCACGAGGGCCGCGACGGGCAGGCCTTCCTGAGCTGGGACGACGACGAGCCGAAGTCGCCCGCGGACGTGCCGCTGCCGCCCGATCGAAAATAGCTCGAATACGGACCCGGTTTTGCAAGAATGGGGCGGTCTCCCCACCAGAAAGGCTTCCGCATGTCGATCACGGACGAGCTGCTCAAGAACAACGAGGCCTACGCGGCAGGCTTCGACAAGGGTGAGCTCCCGCTTCCGCCCGCCAAGAAGGTCGCCGTGCTCGCCTGCATGGACGCGCGCCTCAACCCCTACGGCGCGCTCGGCCTCGAGGAGGGCGACGCCCACGTGATCCGCAACGCCGGCGGCGTCGTGACCGACGACGAGATCCGCTCGCTCGCGATCTCCCAGAACCTGCTCGGGACCGAGGAGATCATCCTCATCCACCACACCGACTGCGGCATGCTCACCTTCACAGACGAGCAGTTCGCGCAGAAGCTCGAGGACGAGACCGGCGAGGCGCCCGAGTGGCGCGCCCAGGCGTTCCCGGACCTCGACGGCGACGTCCGCGACTCGATCGCCAAGATCGAGGACAGCCCGTTCATCCCCAAGAAGGACTCCGTGCGCGGGTTCGTCTACGAGGTCGAGACCGGGAAGCTGCGCGAGGTCACGTAACCTCCCCGCGCATGACGAGCGCCGACCATGGCGACCCGATCGCCTACACGGCGCTGCAGCCGGGCACGCACATCTTCGCGTCCGACGACGTCGAGCTCGGCACCGTCGAGCGCGTGATCGAGAACAAGAAGGAGAACATCTTCGACGGGATCGTCATGCGCACCGACGGCGGGCTGCTGTGGGTCGACGCGCCGGAGGTCGCCCGCATCGCCGAGCGCCGCGTCACGCTCACCATCGACGCGGCGCAGGCCGCGACCGAGCTAACGGACTACGCGCCCGGAGCCCCGGAGTACCGCGCCAACGTCCGCGGCGGGCGCCTCAGCCGCTTCTTCGGAGGCGGCTGGAAGCGCCATTGACGCCGGCGCCGGCCGCCCCGCGGCGGCGGTCGCCCACAGCAGCGCGATCCACGTCAGCGCCGCGAGCACGACGTGCACCCACACGATCTCGGCCGGAACCTCGAGCAGGTACTGGATCCCGCCGACCGCGCCCTGGACCGCCAGCAGCACGGCGGTGAGCGCGACCGGGCGCTTGACGTCCTCGGGCGCGCCCCGCCGGCGCAGCAGCAGGTAGACCGCCACGACCGCGATCCCGAGCACGGTGGCGATCCGCCCGTGCTGCTTGATCGCCCAGTCGAGCGTCTCCAGGCCCTTCCACTCGAGCCGGTCGATCTCGTCGCCCGTGCCCGCCCCGCCCGCATGCGGGCCGGCCGCTGTCGCGACGGTGCCCAAGAAGATCGTCAGCGCGCCCAGAGCCAGCAGCGCGCGCACCGCCCACACCGCGACACGGTCGAGCGAGCGCGGCCGCTCGCCCGGCGCGTAGCGCGCACGCCAGACGAGCGCGACCGCCGCCGCGAGCATCAGCATCGCCAGCGCGTAATGACCCATCACGAAGCCGGGCGCGAGGTGGTAGATGACCGTGAACCCGCCCAGCACCGCCTGCGCCAGCACGCCCAGCGGGAGCAGCACGCTCAACCGCCAGAGGTCGCGCCGGAACGGCCGCCGCCGCCACGCCATGAACGCCGCGCCGAACGCGACGAGGCCGACGAGGCCCGAGATGAGCCGGTTGCCGAACTCGATCCACGCGTGCGTCTCCAGCGGCGGTGCGACGCCCCCGTAGCACTTGGGCCAGTCCGGGCAGCCGAGCCCGGAGCCGGTGAGGCGCACGGCGGCACCGGTGAAGACGATGAACGTGAGCGCCGCGAGCGCGACCTCCGCGCCGCGCCGCACCACGGTCGGCGAGAAGGTCGGGAGCTTGCGATCGAGCCACCGCCAGAGGCGGCGGGGCGTGGCCGGGCGGCGCGGCATGCCCGAAGGCTAGCCCGCGAGCGCGGCCTCAGCCTCGCGCTGGCGCTCCGGGCACGGGTAGACGAGCGTCGACGCGCCGTGCGCCTCGGCCCGCTGCGTCGCGCGCGGGCGCGCCGGGTTGACGATGAACAGGAGCGAGATCACGCCGCCGAGGATCGTCAGGCCGCCGCCGACCGCGAGGCCGACCCGGTAGGCGCGCACCGACGCCGCCTCGACCGGCTCGTCGAGCTCCGGCCGCCCCGGCACGCCGCCCGACAGCGGCCGCGCCTTGACCTCCGCCACCGCCGCGCGCGCCGCGGGGTCGAGCGACCGTCCCGCCAGCTCCTCGTCGAGCTTCGAGCCGAACTGCGCCGCCACCACCGCCCCGACCGCCGCGATCGCCAGCAGTCCCGCCACGCGCGAGATCGCGTTGTTGGCGCCGCTGGCCACGCCGGCGTTGTGCTGCGGGACCGCGCCGAGCACCGTGTTGGTGAGCGGCGCGACCGTCATCGACAGCCCGATCGAGAACAGCACCACAGCCGGGAACAGGTCGATCCAGTAGTCGACGTCGGTGCTGAGCTGCCCCATCCACACCAGCCCCGAGCCGGCCAGGATCGGCCCGATCCCCATGAGCAGCCGCGGGCCGATGCGGTCCGACAGCGCGCCCCAGCGGCGCGACAGCGTGAACATGAACACGGTGATCGGCAGCAGCGTCAGCCCCGCCGCCACCGCGCTGTAGCCCGCCACCTGCTGGAGGAAGATCGCGACGAAGAACGTCGCCGCCGAGAACCCGCCGTAGACGAGCAGCGTCGCGATGTTGCCGACCGCGAAGTTGCGCGAGCGGAAGATCGAGAGCGGCAGCATCGGGTGGTCCGAGCGCCGCTCGTGGAGCACGAACAGCCCCAGCAGCACGAACCCCACGACCCCGGGGACCCACACGATCGGGTCGCCGAAGCCGTAGACCGGCTGCTCGATCAGCGCGAACACCGGCCCCGCGAGCCCGAGCGCCACGAGCACCGCGCCGAGGTAGTCGATGCGGTGGGTGGACTCCTCGTCGACGGACTCCTGCACCGCCGCGCGGACGATCAGCAGCGTCGCGATCACGAGCGGCACGTTGATGGCGAAGATCCAGCGCCACGTGGCGTAGTCGATGAGCAGCCCGCCGCCGAGCGGTCCGAACACCACCGCGATCCCGCCCCACGCCGTCCACGTGCCGATCGCCGCGCCGCGCTCGTCGTCCGGGAAGGTCGCGGTGATGACCGCCAGCGACGCCGGCACGAGCAGCGCCCCCGCGCACCCCTGCAGCGCCCGCGCCGCGATCAGCAGCTCGGCGGTCGGCGCGAGCGCGCACAGCACGGAGGTCACCCCGAAGCCGGCGAGCCCGACGGCGAACATCTTCCGCCGCCCCAGCAGGTCGCCGAGCGAGCCGCCGACGAGCAGCAGCGACCCCAGCGTCAGCAGGTAGGCCTCGACGATCCACTGCTGCGCCGCGAGCCCGGTGTCGAGGTCGTCGCGGATCGCGGGCAGCGCGACGTTGACCACGGTGCCGTCGAGGAACACGACGGAGGTGCCGAGCACGCACGCCACCAGCGTCAGGCGCTTGGTGCGGGCGTCGGGCATGGCCCGAGCCTGACAGGGCCGTCAAGGCTGCGAGAAGATGCGCGCCGAATGGATTCGCTTTCGGTCTGCATGGTCGCCAGCCGGGACGGCGCGAGCGTGCGCGCCATCCTGGCGCTGCTGCGACCGGTCGCGGACGAGATCGTCCTCGGGGTCGACTCGCGCCGCGCCGAGCCGGTGCTGAGCGCCTGCGCCGACCTCGTCGACCGCCCCTACCTCGTCGACTTCACCGGCACCGCCGAGAGCCACATCGCCTGGCTGCATCACCAGTGCCGCGGCGATTGGATCCTGCGCCTCGACGACGACGAGCTCCCGGGCGCGGCGCTGCTCGAGCAGCTGCCCGAGCTCGTCCGCGATCGCCGGCACGCCCTCCAGCTGCTCCCCCGGCGCAACCTCTTCCCCACCCGCGAGCGCTACATCGCGAGCCATCCGTGGTTCCCCGACTACCAGCCCCGCCTCGTCCGCAACGTGCCCGGCCTGTGGACCTTCACGGGCCTTCCGCATTCGTGCATCGAGGTGCTCGGGGAGCGCCGGCGCGTGCCGGACGCCCCGATCCACCACCTGCGCTACGCCGCCTCCCCGGCCGCCGAGCGGCTCGCGACCGCGCTCGAGCGCGAGCGCGTGGAGCCCGGCCTCACCACCGAGGCCTACGCCGTCAACGCGCTCGCGCTGCCCGAGCGCTGGACGGGGGTGGAGACCCGCCCGGTCCCCGCCGCCGACCGCGCGTTGATCGAGCGCGTCGCGGCGCCGGCCCCCGTCGCGCCGGTCGCGGTGCCGCCCGCGCCGCGCGTCTCCACCCACGAGGCGGCGCGGCTGCTCACCTCCCGCGAGGTGTCCGCCGACGCCTACGCGGCGGAGATCGAGATCTCACCGGCGCGCGCGACGCTGGCGGCCGGCACGCACGCCTACCTCGAGGTCGTCGTGCGCAACCTCGGCGGTGAGACGTGGCCGCCCGCCCACCACGCCGCGCCGCTGATCCGCCTCGCCTACCGCTGGCTGAGCGCCGACGGCACGGAGACCGTCGTGCCCGAGGGCCTGCGCACCCCGTTCGAGGAGGCGGTCGCGCCGGGCCAGGCGACGGTGGTGATGCTCGCGGTGGAGGCGCCCGAGACGCCGGGCGACCACGTGCTCGAGGTCGACGTCGTGCACGAGCACGTGCGCTGGTTCGGCGCCGCGGCGCGCCTGGCGGTCGCCGTCGAGCCGGTCGACGGGGCGCCCGCCGGCTCGCGGCTCGCCCGGCCCTGTCACACCTCTGACGCGCTAGCCTCGCGGCCGTGACAGGAGACGACGTGCTCGGCGCCGTCGCCCGCGCAGCGCAGCGCGACCCCCGCACCGTCGGCAGCGACGGCCGGCTGCTCGCCCCGCCGATCGACGGCGTCGTGGTGAAGCGGCTGACGACGCACGTCGACCACCGCGGCGGCCTGACGCCGCTGCTGGACGTCCGCGACGCGTTCTGGTCGGAGCCCGTGGTCTACGCCTACGAGTTCTCGATCAACCCCGGCGCGATCAAGGGCTGGGGCATGCACGAGCGCCAAGCCGACCGCTACTACGCCGCCGACGGCCGCGTGCGCGTCGTCCTGTTCGACGGGCGCCGGGACTCGCCCACCGCCGGCGAGCTCGTCGTGCTGCAGTTCGGCGAGCGCAACCCGGGGCTCGTCCACATCCCGCCCGGCGTCTGGCACGCCGATCAGAACTGGGGCGACGCGCCCGCGCGGATCGTCAACTTCCCCACGGCGCCGTACGAGCCCGACCTGCCCGACCGCTTCCGGATCGACCCCCACAGCGGTGTCATCCCGTTCGACTGGACGCTGCGAGACGGCTGATCTCGGCCTGCATCGCGCGCAGGTCGGCGTCCTTGCGCCCGATCGTCGCGTGCAGCTCTTCGACCTCGCCGGTGAGCTGCGCGAGCAGCGCGTCCTTGAACACGCGGTCCATGCGCAGGAAGTGGCGGTCCTCGGCCGGGACGGGAACCGGCGCGGGCTCGCGCGGCGGCGGCCCCGCGGCGCGGATCCGCTCCCACTCGGCTGCGCTGCGGGCGAACGCGTCCGCCCGGTCGCCGCGCTCCGCCTGGCCGGCGAGCAGCGCCGACCACTTCGTACGGAAGCGCAGGCGGTTGCGGGCGGTCGCGAACGTGCGCACGCGCGCCGAGGAGCTCGTGCCCCTGTGGTGCATGGCGCGCGCGGCGGGCTCGTAGAGGACCGCCTCGCCGCGCGCCCGGATCGCGGTCGCGAGGTCGACGTCGACGTAGTAGGCCGGGTAGAGCGCGTCGTCCATCCCGCCGACCGCGTCCCAGCTCGCCGCGCGCACGAGCAGCGCCGCGGAGCCGGCGTAATCGACCGCCCGGCGCTCATTGAATTCGCCGTCGGTGACCGAGCTCGTCGTCGCGTCGCGCCACAGCACCGCCCCCGCGAGCTGGAGCGTGCCGTCGGGGTTGAGCACGCGGCTGCCGACCGCGCCCGCCTCGGGGTGCTCGTCGGCGCAGCGCACGAGCGCCGACAGCCACCCGGGCTGCGCCTCGGCGTCGTCGTGGAGCAGCACCACGAACTCGCCCGTCGCGGCCGCGCGCCCGAGGTTCGCGCCGCCCGCCAGCCCGCGGTTGACGACCGACTCGACGACCGTGGCGTCCGCGCCGGCCGCGCACTCGCGCACGTCGTCGTCGGCGCCGTTGAGCACGACGACGATCTCGAACTCCGGCTCCTCCGGCCCCAGCGACGCGAGGCAGCGCTCGAGCCCGGCGGCGTTCGTCGTGGTGACGACGACCACCGACGCCCGCGGCGCGCTCAACGGACGAGGTGCAGGCAGGCGACCGCCTCGGCCGCCACGACGCCGTCGGCGCCGACCGCGGGGGTCGTGAAGTGGTCGCGGTAGCCGGCTCCGGCGACCTCGTCGCGCTCGGCGCGCCGCCAGCCGCCGTCCGCGTAGCGGAAGTAGTCGATCGAGGACGACTCGGGCGCGAACGCCTCCACGATCTCGTCGAGCTGCGCGAGCGTCAGCGAGCGCACCCAGTCGAAGCGCTCGCCGCGGCCGACCGGGACCGTCACGTAGAGGTCGCCGCCGGGGCGCAGCACGCGCTTGAGCTCCGCGACGGCGCGCAGCAGCTCGCGCTGGGGGTCCTCGACCACCTTCGTCTCGCCGCCGTAGTAGCTCGTGTCGGTGCCGACGTGCTCGAGCGTCGAGATCGACACGACGCGGTCGTAGGTGCCGTCGGCGAGCGGCAGCTCGCGCAGGTCTGAGTAGAGGTAGGAGACGCCGAGCTGCGGGAACGAGCGCTCCTCGGGCGCGAGCGTGACGACGTGCAGCTCGTCGGCCCGCGGCCGCAGGCGCTTGAGCACGTGCAGGTGGTTGAGCGTCGAGCCGGCGTCGAGCACGCGGCCGCTCAGCCGCTGCGCGGCGACCCACGGGAACTCGACGACGCGCTCGTCGAGCCCGCGGCCGAGCCCCTCGGGCAGCGCGCTGCGCTCGCGGAAGCGGGCGAGCAGCTCGGCGTCGTCGAGCTCGCTCGCGACGTAGGCGCGGTGGGCGTCGTTGTAGGCCTCGGTCCACGGCTCGCCGTCGTAGCCGTCGGGCGCCCGGCCGGGCTCGCCCGGCTCGCTGAGGCCGACGCCGGTGAGCGCGCGCTGCTGCGCGTCGACCGCCGCGCGCAGCTCGTCGAGCTGGGAGGCCGAGCGGGGCGCCTCGAGCGTGCGCAGGCGGCGGTCGATCCGGCGCAGCTCGCGCAGCATCAGCGCGGCGCTCTCGCGCTGGCGCGTGGCGATCTCCCCGACCCGGCCCTCGAGCGCCTCGACCGCGTGGCCGAGGTGCATGAGCGCGTCGGTGACGCCGCGGTCGACCTGCTGCGCGTAGGCGGTGTGCGGCTTCATGAACCGCAGGGCGGCGGCGCGCGGCGCGCGGCGCAGGCGGCTGAGGCGCCCGGCGGCGGGGAGGCTCTGGCCGCTCTGGACGAGCTCCTGCGCGGCGGCGGCCTCGTGCCGCGCCAGCCCGGTCGGGTCGAACGGCTCGTGCGCGGCCAGCCCGCCGCGGATGGCGGCGAGCCGCTGCGCCATCGCGTCGCCCGACGCGCGCGCCGAGTGGTCGCGCAGGATGTCGGCGCGCGCGGTCTCGCCGCGGCGCGCCGCCTCCTCGCGGTCCTCGAACACCTCGCGCAGCAGCCGCGCGGCGTGCTCGAGGTCCGGCTCGGCCCACTGGGCCTCGGGCGGGTACGGGTCGTGGCCGGGCCCGATCGCGGTCAGCTCGAAGTCCACGAGGTACGCGTTCTCGGGCCGCATGAAGTCGAGGTTGCCGGAGTAGGCGGTGGCGACCACCGGCTTGCCGAGCAGCATCGCCTCGGCCATCGTGATGCCGAAGCCCTCGGAGCGGTGCAGCGACGCGTAGCAGTCGGCCGCCGCGATCATCCCGTTCTTCTCCTCGGCGGAGGCGTAGTAGTCGAGCAGGTGCACGTGCGGGTGCCCGGCCGCGGCGAGCCGCAGCCGGTCGTGCGCGTCGGGGTGCTGCTCGGCGTTGATGCTCTTGAGGACGAGCTGCGCGCCCTCGGCCGCGTCCGGGAACGCGCGCACGAACGCGTCGAGCAGGCCCTCCGGGTTCTTGCGCGCGATGACCGAGTTGAAGTCGTAGACGAGCAGGAACACGAAGCCGTCGGGCAGCCCGAGCGCCGCGCGGTCGGGCCGCACGACGGGCGGCAGCGTGACCGGCATCGGCATGTGCAGGACCGGGACCGGCGAGGTGGCGGAGAGCGTCTCGGCCACGAACTTCGATCCCGCCCACAGCTCGTCGACGTAGTCGAACGAGCCGCGCCAGCGGTCGGGGAAGACCGACGCCTCCCACCACCAGATCCCGATCGTGTGGCGGTCCTGGAAGAACTGCGGGCCGACCTGGCCGGCGAGCTCCGGGAGCATGTCGGCGTTGACGCACAGGAGGTTGACGGGGTAGTCGTCGCTCGACGCGCCGACGTGCGCGAACGCGTGGCCCTGGCGGTTGCGCTGCGCGATCAGCCCGATCGGCAGCGACGGGACGGAGACGGCGTCGAGCGCGTCGATGACCTGGCGCGCCACCTCCCCCACGCCGAGCTCGGAGTTGAGGTAGCCGACGACGTTGACGCCCGGCGCGGGCGCGGGCGCCGCCTTCACCGGCGGGGCCGCGGCGGGCGCGGGCTCGGGGTCCGCCGCAACCGGGCCGGATCCGTTGGGCGGCAGCAGCGCCTCGGGGATCGGCACCTCGTGGCGGCCGATGTTGTGCGCCCACTGGACGAAGCCGCGGCCGTCGGCCGGGTCGTGCAGGTCGGGGAACGCGGCCTGGAGGTCGCCGCGCATCTCGTGCAGCGTGGCCAGGTAGCGGTTGATGCCGAACTCGCCGCCGACCTCGGCCGGGGCGGCCACGGCGGCGGCGAACGCCGCCTCGCCGGCGGGCTCGAACAGCGAGTCGTCGAAGCCGTCGATCATCAGCTCGCGGTAGAGGCGGCGGTTGAGCCGGTCCAGCGGCACGCCGGACGCGCTCGTGTCGAACGTGTAGGGCCAGCCGGCGACGTCGTGCACGCCGTTCGCGAGCAGCTCGGCGGCGTAGAGCTCGCACAGGCGCGCGAGGTCGGGGTTGTCGGCCAGCCGGATGCGGTCCTGGTGCTTGGAGAGCACGTGCGGCCGGTCGGGATCGAAGCCGCTGAAGTGGAACAGCCGCAGCGGGACGTCGCCCTTGACGTACCAGGTCCCGTCGCGCTCGCTGACCGGGCGCGTCGCGAGGTTCCAGTAGGCGACGTTGAAGCCGGGGTCGCGCAGGACGTGGAACGACTCCGCCATCCCGGGCACGAGGTCGATCCAGCGCTGGTCGACGAAGAAGCCGCGGTAGGGGTCGACGATGCAGTCCTCCTCGAGCCGCTCGCCCCACCAGTCGAGCAGCTGGTCGGCGAACGGGCCCGGCCCGATGCCGATGAAGCCGAGGTTGTAGACGCCCGCGATCAGGATGTCCTGCTCGGTCGGCTTGCGCCCGTCGCGCGGCATCGCCTCGGTGTTGTGCGGGCTGAGCACGAGCCCGTCGTCGCGCACGGCCTGGAAGACCTCGGTCAGCGGCGCGTAGAGGCGCATGTCGGGGTCGAGGTAGACCGCCCCGTCGGCGCCGTCGCGCAGCATCCAGCGCAGCAGCCACGGCTTGACCGCGGTCGAGAGCTCGAGCACGTTGTAGATCACCGCCATGCGCGCGAAGCCCTCGATGTCGAGCTCGTCGATCGTGACGACGTCGAACGGCTCGGCGGCCGGGTCGACGTAGCCCTCGATGTCGTCGATGATCAGGACCTTGAAGCGGACGCCGGGCTCGTGCTCGGCGAGCGAGCGGGCCAGCACCCGCGCCTGCGCGAGGTAGTTCTTCGCGATGATCGTGCAGACGTCCACGACGGCTACTGGCTCTCCACGCGGTTGATGGGACCCCGGGGCATCCCCGGGAAGAACTGGCGGCACTGCGCTTGCGAGCCGATCGCGTGCGTCACGCCGTTGGCGACGTCCACGAACGTCAGCCGCCCGTACTCCCCACGGTAGCCGTCCGAGGCGCCGCGGACGACGACCGCGTCGCGCGCGCGGCAGTCCAGCGACGAGTTGATGAGCACCGCCGCGCCGCTGACGTCGGGCCGGCGGTAGGTCAGGCGCAGCGCGTGCGTCATGTCGTACCGGCCACCCAGCAGCGGCACGCCCTCCTGTTCGGCGCCGGCGTGGCCGAAGGTGAGGATCGACGCGTTCCGCGGCGGGTCCGGGACCTGCTTCTGCACCGCCGCGAGCACGGCCTGCTGGCCGTCCCACGAGCGCGCCCACGCGCCGCGGTCCTCGGCCACGTCGCGCGCCATTCCGATGCCCACCACGACCGCCACGGCGACCCCAACGGCGGTCGCGGCCGCGAGCCGCAGGCGGCCGGCCGCGGCGACGGCCAGGCCGATGAGCTGCGCCAGCGCCACGAGCACGATCGCGTAGCCGGGCGACGCGGCCATGTTGACCCGATTCTGCCCGCCGACGAGCAGCGGCTGGTACTGGACGGGGTCGGCGGCCACGAACGGCAGGTAGCCGAGTGCGATGACGAGCACCCCGGCGGCCGCGACGAGCAACCACCGCCGCGCCTCGGCCGCGAGCGGCGGCGCCGCCAGCCGCCAGACCGCCACGCCCGCCCCGACCGCGGCCAGCAGCGCGAGCGTCGTCACGTCGCGGCGCGCGTCACCGAACGGGACCGCCGCCCGCGCGAGCAGCGTCCACGCCCCGTCGGCGATGCGCCCGGCGTTCTCGATCTGCTCGGAGAGCCCGACGCGCGTGTAGGAGGCCCCCATGGTGAAGATCACGACGAACAGCACGGCGGCCACGGCGTCCACGGCCCAGCGCGCGAAGACCACCCCGCGAGGGCGCTCACGCAGCAGGTAGAGCAGCCCCGCGCCGGCGATGAACCCCGCGGTGACCTCGAAGATGGCGAGGCTGGCGACGTAGAGGACGACCGCGGCGGCGTGCAGCCGCAGCGCGCGCGCTCCCTCGCGCTCGAACGCGCGCAGCGACACGAGCAGCCCGGCGGCGAACAGCGTCAGCGACAGCGTCATGTGGCTCGCGGCCGCCCACAGCCGGTTCGAGTCGGCGAACGGGAACAGGATGGTGAGGAACGCGGCCGCGGCCGCCGCGAGCGCGGGCAGCCGGTAGCGGCGCAGCACCGCCCACATCGCCACCGCGAACGCGGCCGCCAGCACCAGCGACCACGTGTTCAGCAGCCACGGGCGGTCGCCGGCCAGCCAGTGCAGCGTGGGCGTGTAGAGGACGTACAGCGGGCGGTGCGCATAGGCCCCGTAGACCTGCGAGAGGACGGTGCCCACGTCCTTCTCGAAGAACATGAACCCCGTGTCGGTCCAGTCGTCGTTGTAGAAGCCGCCGTTGACGACGTGCGGCCCGTAGACGACGGCCAGCACCGCGACCGCGCCGAGGAGCACCGCCAGGCCGGAGACCCATGACGATCGCTGGGCCGGGACAGGGTCTGGTCGCTCGGTGGCCTGTCGCGGCGCGAGCGCCGTCATCCGCGCGCCGACACCGCCTCGTCGGGCACGGGCTTGCGCGCGGCCGGCGGAACCCGCTTGACCGCCTCCTCCTCCGGCGCCTCGGGCTCCTCCGCGTCCTCTCGCGCGCGCCGGAAGCCGCCGTAGGTGTGCAGCAGGAAGAACAGCCCGACGATCGTGACCGGCACGAACATCGCGAAGCGGGCGAGCAGCACGAAGCCGACCGCCGCGCCGCCGGTCACGCCGACCGACTTGAGCCCGAGCACGAGCCCGGCGTCGAACGTGCCGGCGTAGCCGGGCGCCGCCGGGATCGCGGCGAACAGCGAGGCGAGCACGATGATCGAGAGCGTGTCGAGCATGTGCAGCTCGAGCCCCAGCGACTTGCCGATCAGCAGCAGCGTCAGGCCCTCGCAGCACCACGCCACCAGGGTCACCCCCGCGAGCAGCACGCCCTCGACGTGCGCGAACAGCTTCATCGCCTTCAGGAACGGCCCGACCTTCTCGTGGAACGCGTGGAAGAAGCCGCGGCGGCGCAGCGCGAGGTAGGCGGCGAGCGCGACCGCGCCCAGCACGAGCGCGACGGCGGCGATCGCGGCCGGCGTCTGCCCGGCGGGGGCGTCGGCGACGTTGAACCAGGTCAGGATCGCGAACAGCGCCGCGAGCACGGCCGCGTCGAGCAGCCGCTCAGCCACCACCGAGGAGAGGATCTCGCGCCGGCGCGCGGTGGTGCGCGCGCCCAGCAGGCCGATGCGCAGGATCTCGCCGCCGCGCACCGGCAGCACGTTGTTGCCCATGTAGCCGACGAGCACGAGCCGGTAGGCGTCGGCGCGCTTGTGCGGGATGTGGATCAGCCGCAGGATGCGGTGCCAGCGGAAGCCGCGGACCGCGAGCGCGACGCCGTAGACGCAGACCGCGACGAGCAGCCATGCCCAGCCGGTCGCCGACTCCGGGAACTGCGGGGTGTCCTGCTTGGAGATCCACCACGCGACCGCCGCGAGCGAGATGACCGAGACGAGGAGGCTGAGCCGGCGCTGGAGCTGGTGCGAGATCCGGGGCATCTCACCGGTGGGTCGGCCTGCGCCGCACCGCGCGGCCCAGGTGCGTCCGCACCACCTCGCCGGTCGACGTGCGCACCGGCCGGGTGGGCACCGCGGTGCCTGCGCGCTTGTAGTCGCCGCGGCTCAGGTGGGCCTCGAGGAAGACGTAGAGGACGATGAACAGGTAGCGGCTGCCCATCTCGTTGAGCTGGAGCTTCGACGTGCCCGCCGCGCGGTTTGTCCACGAGGTCGGGACGATCGCGTAGGAGAAGCCGCGCGTGATCGCCTTCAGCGGCAGCTCGACGGTGAGGTTGAAGTGGTGCGAGAGCAGCGGGCGCATGTTCTCGATGACCTCGCGCCGGTAGGCCTTGAACGCGTTCGTCGTGTCGTTGTAGCCGTGGCGGAAGAGGATGCGGATGGCCGCGTTGACGATGCGGTTGATCGTCAGCTTGATGCGCGGGTAGTCGTGGACGTCGGCGCCGGGCATGAAGCGCGAGCCGAACGCGCAGTCGTAGCCCGCCTCGAGCACGCGGTAGTAGAGGACGACGTCGCGCGGGTCGTCCGAGCCGTCGGCCATGACGATCACGACCGCGTCGTTCTCGAACGACTCGAGGCCCTTGCGGACGGCGAAGCCGAAGCCGTTGGGCGCCTCGTTGCGCACGGTGCGCACGCGCGGCTCCTCGGCCGTCACGGCCGCCACCACGTCGCCGGTCCCGTCGGTCGACGCGTCGTCGACGACGACGATCTCGTAGTCGATCCCCTCCGGGCCGAGCTGCGCCATCAGGCCGCGGAGCGTCGGCTCGATGACCTCCGCCTCGTTGTGGGCCGGGATGACGACCGACAGGTTCACGCCGCCGCCCAGTGCTCCACGTTCGCGTCGTGGATCTGCCGCAGGATGTCCTCGACCGAGTAGCGCAGCGACCAGTCCGGGTGGTCGCGCTCGAACGCCGACAGGTCGGAGATCCACCAGCGGTGGTCGCCGATGCGGTTCTGCTCGGAGTAGCTCCAGTCGAGCTTGCGGCCCGCGATCTCCTCGCACATCCGGATCGCCTCGAGCATCGAGCAGTTGCACGCGCGCCCGCCGCCGAGGTTGTAGACCGCGGCGGAGCGGGGGGTCTTCGCGAACGCCTCGAAGGCGGCCACGAGGTCGGCGGAGTGGATGTTGTCGCGCACCTGCTTCCCCCCATACCCGAACACGGTGTAGGGCTGGCCCGTGATCGTGCAGCGCATGAGGTAGGAGAGGAAGCCGTGGAGCTGCGTGCCGGCGTGGTTGGGGCCGGTCAGGCAGCCGCCGCGGAACGCGACGGTCGGCATGTCGAAGTAGCGGCCGTACTCCTGCACGAGCAGGTCGGCCGCCGCCTTGGAGACGCCGAACAGCGAGTGCGTCGAGCCGTCGATCGACATCGAGGTGGGGATGCCGTCGTAGTACTCGTGGTCGCGCGGGATCTCGAGGCGCTCCTCGTGCTCCTCGAGCGGCAGGAAGTTCGGCGTGTCGCCGTAGACCTTGTTGGTCGAGCAGAACACGAACGGGGCGTCGAGCGCGTGCTTGCGCGCCGCCTCGAGCAGGTTGAGCGTGCCGTTGGCGTTCACCGAGAAGTCGGTCTGCGGCTCCTTCGCGGCCCAGTCGTGCGAGGGCTGCGCGGCGGTGTGCACGATCAGCTCGATCGAGCCCGCGTGCTTGGCGAAGATGCGCTCGACGCCGTCGGCGTCGCGGATGTCGATCTCCTCGTGGATGAAGGAGTCCGGGAGGCGCTCGGCGAGCACCTCGGACATGCGGCGGGTCGACGCCTCGGCGCCGAAGAAGCGCGCGCGCATGTCGTTCTCGAGGCCGACGACCGTGTAGCCCCGTTCTGCGAAGTGGATGACGGACTCGGAGCCGATCAGGCCACCCGATCCTGTGACGATTGCGATTGGGGTCAAGCGCGCCACTATAGACGCGCGGTTTCGGCCAAAGTCGCGGACTTTTCGGCGCTGCTACCGTCTCGCCGCCGTATGAGGACCCTGCGGCCGTACGCGCCCGCGCTGCTCGCCGTGGCGACCGTCGTGCTCTTCTCGTGGCCCGTCGTCGGCAACCTGCGGGCGTCCACCGACCTCGACGGCGCGTGGCAGATCGCGCTCAACCAGGGCGTGCACGACGGGCTGAACTACGGCCCCGATCTGCTGTTCACCTACGGCCCGCTCGGCTTCCTGCACAAGCCGCTGCTCGTCTACGCGTGGCCCGCCCGCTTCGCGTTCGTGTGGGTCTCGATCGCCCAGGTCGCGGTCGTCGCCGGTCTCCTGTGGTCGCTGCGCCACGCCCTGCGCTCGTGGGTGCTCGCGGTGCTGCTCGCGATCCCGCTCGCGGTCGTGCTCGGCCGCGGGCCGGGGACCGCGATCGCGTTCTTCGGCGCCGTCGCGCTCGCGAGCGGGCAGGCGCGCGGGCGCGTCGGCCTGGCCGTGGCGGCCGGCGTCGGCGTGCTCGCCGGGATGGAGCTGCTGATCAAGCTCAACGCGGGCGTCACGGTGACGGCGCTCGGGGCGATCGCTGTCGTTGCCGCGCCCGGTCCGCGGCGCGCGCTCATCCTCGCGTTCGCGGGCGCCGCCGCGGCCGCGCTGCTCGGCGGCTGGGTGGTCACCGGCCAGTCGTTCACCGGGGTCTTCGACTACCTGATCGGCTCGCTCGGGATCATCTCCGGCTACTCGGAGGCGATGATCTACGAGGAGCCGATGCGCGAGTGGGAGCCGTGGGCCGCGGCGCTGCTCGGCGGCGTCGGGCTGCTCGTGGCGTGGCGCGCCGGCGAGGCGCTGCCGCGGCGCGCGCAGGTCGGCCTCGCCGTGCTCTGGATCGTGCTCGCGTTCACCGCGTTCAAGGCCGCGTTCGTGCGCCACGACATGGGCCACACGAACATCTACTTCGCCTCCGTGCTGGGCGGGCTGGTCGCGTTCGGCTGGGCGCCGCACCGCCGGCAGACCGCGCTGCTCCTGGGCGCGCTGTTCGCCGTCACGCTGCTCGCCTCCGGCGGCCCGTCGCCGCGCAGGCAGTTCACGCCGGTGCTGCGCGCGGAGAGCTTCTTCGACCAGCTGCGGCTGCTGAGCGACGGCAGCGCCACCAACGAGGGCATCGCCGCGGCCCGCGACGAGCGCGCGGCGTTCGAGGAGTTCGACGGGCGCTTCCTCGACGCGATCGGCGACCGCACGGTCCACGTCGAGCCCACCGACGCCGGGCTCGTGTGGGCGCAGGGGCTGCGCTGGAAGCCGCTCCCCGTGTTCCAGAGCTACTCGGCCTACACGGCGGACCTCGACGACCGCAACGCCGACATGGTGCGCTCGCCCGACGGGCCGGAGGTGATCATGCGCGAGGCGACGGTCACGTTCGACAACCGCATCGCGGCGTTCGAGTCGCCCGCCGCGATCGTCGCGATGCTGTGCCACTTCCGCCCCGGCGCGGGCCCCTACGGGCGCTGGCTGCTGCTCGAGCGCAGCGCGCCGCGCTGCGGTCCCGAGCGCCCGCTGAAGACGGTCTCGGTGCCGCTCGGCGAGGCCGTCCCGATCCCGCCCCCGCCCGACCGCTCGAGCATCGTCGTCGTCCACATCGAGGGCGTCGAGGTCTCCGGCCTCGAGAAGATCCGGGCCACGCTGAACCGCTCGCGCGGGCGGCAGATCAACTACGACGGCGGCCGCGCGATCAAGCGGCTGATCCCCGCCACGGCGGCCAACGCCCACATCCTGAGCGTCCCGCGCAGCGCCGACCAGCCGGACCCGTTCCGGCTCGACCAGGCGGCGAAGACGATCGCGGTCACCGAGGGGGACGGCCAGGTCGAGGGCGACGTTCGCTTCCGCTTCACGTCCCGGTCGATCCGGTGATGCGTCGCCTGCGGCCCTACGCGCCGGCGCTGCTCGCCGTGGCGCTCGTCACGCTCGCCTCGTGGCCGGTCGTCGGCGCGATGCACCCGCGCACCGACCTCGACGGGGCGTGGACGATCGCGCTGCGCCAGGTGCTGCACGACGGCCTCGACTGGGGCCCCGACGTCCTGTTCACCTACGGCCCGCTCGGCTTCCTGCGCGAGCCGCTGCTCGTCTACCCGTGGTCGGCGCGGCTCGCGTTCGCGTGGGTCGGGATCGTGCAGGTCGTGCTCGCCGCCACGCTGCTGTGGGGGCTGCGGCACGCGTTCCGCTCGTCCCTGCTCGCGGTGCTGCTCGCGATCCCGCTCGGCGTCGTCCTGTTCCGCGAGCCGACGATGGTGATCGCGTTCGCGGGCGCCGTCGCGCTCGCGGCCGGGCGCGCGCGCGGCCGCGCCGCGCAGGGGCTCGCGCTCGCGCTCGGGGTGCTGTGCGGGATCGAGGGGCTCGCGAAGCTCAACACCGGCGCGGCGATCGTCGCGCTGTGCGTGATCGCGCTCGCCGTGGCGCCGTCGCCGCGGCGGCGGCTCGTGGCGCCGTTCGCGCTCGCGGCCGCCGTCACCGCGGCGATCGGCTGGTTCGCGACCGGCCAGTCCGTGAGCGGGATCGGCGACTACCTCAGCGGCGTGCTGGCGATCGTGTCGGGCTACTCGGAGGCGATGGCGTTCGAGGACCCGAAGGTGGGCTGGGAGAACTGGGTCGCGCCGCTGCTCGCCGCGGTCGGCTTCGTGGTGGCGTGGCGCGCCGGGGAGGCGCTGCCGCGGCGCGCGCGGCTGGGGCTCCTCGCGCTGTGGGCGGTGCTGGCGTTCACGACCTTCAAGGCGGGCTTCGTGCGCCACGACCCCGCCCACTCCGCGATCTTCTTCGCGTCGCTGCTGGGCGGGCTCGTCGCGTTCGGGTGGGCGCCGCACCGGCGCCAGACCGCCTGGCTGCTCGGCGCCCTGTTCGCGATCGTGGTGATCGGGTCGAACCGCGAGTCGCCGCGCGGGCTGTTCGCGCCGATCGCGCGGACGCAGAACTTCTTCGACCAGGCGCGCGTGCTGACCGACGGCAGCGCCACCAACGCCGGCATCGCCGCCGCGCGGGCCGAGCGCGCGGCCTTCGAGCAGCTCGACGCGCGCTTCGTCGGCGCGATCGGCGACCGCAGCGTCCACGTCGAGCCGATCGACACCGGGCTCGTGTGGGCGCACCAGCTGCGCTGGAAGCCGCTGCCGGTGTTCCAGAGCTACTCCGCCTACACGGAGTCGCTCGACGAGCGCAACGCCGAGGTCATGGCCGCGCGTGACGGGCCGGAGGTCGTGATGCGCGAGGCGACGATCACGTTCGACAACCGCAACCCCGCCTTCGAGTCGCCGGCGGCGATGCGCGCGCTGCTGTGCCACTTCCGCCCGGCCCTCGGGCCGTTCGGCCGCTGGCTGATGCTCGAGCGCAGCGCGCCCCGCTGCGGGCCCGAGCGCCCGCTCGCCACGGTCGAGGGCAAGCTCGGCGACGCGATCGCGGTGCCGCCCGCGCCGGACCGCTCGAGCGTCGTCCTCGTGCGCATCGAAGGCGTCGGCGTGACCGGGCTCGAGAAGCTGCGGACGGCGCTCTACCGCGCGCTGCCGCGCACCGTCACCTTCGACGGCGGGCGCTTCAGCCGGCTGGTGCCGGGGACCGCGGGCGACGGCATCGTGCTGCGCGTCCCGCCGCGCGCCGACCACCCCGAGCCCTTCCGGCTGGACCAGGCCACGAACACGATCACCGTCGACAAGGCCGGCCGCGAGGGCGACGTGCGGCTCCGCTTCTCCGCCATGTCCATCCGCTAGCTTGGCTGCCGTGCCCGGTTCCGGCCCCGCCGTCGTGGTCGACGGCGTCTCGAAGACCTTCTCCCTGCCCAAGGAGCGCGTCCACACGCTCAAGGAGCGCGCGCTGCATCCGCTGCGCCGCTCCGAGCACGACGACTTCCGCGCGCTCAACGACGTCTCGTTCCGCGTCGAGCCCGGCGAGTTCTTCGGCATCGTCGGCCGCAACGGATCGGGCAAGAGCACGTTGCTCAAGTGCATGGCCGGCATCTACAGGACCGACCGCGGGCAGGTGTGGGTGGCCGGCCGCGTCTCCACGTTCATCGAGCTCGGCGTCGGCTTCAACCCCGATCTCGCGGCGCGCGACAACGCGATCCTCAACGCGATCATGCTCGGCCTCACGCGCCAGGAGGCGATCGCGCGCTACGACCGCATCATCGACTTCGCCGGCCTGCGCGAGTTCGAGGAGCTGAAGCTCAAGAACTACTCCTCGGGCATGCTCGTCCGGCTCGCGTTCTCGGTGATGATCCAGGTCGACGCCGACGTGCTGCTGATCGACGAGGTGCTCGCCGTCGGCGACGCCGCGTTCCAGCAGAAGTGCTACGACGAGTTCAACCGGCTGCGCACCGAAGGGCGCACGATCCTGCTCGTCACGCACGACATGGGGACCGTCAGCCGCTTCTGCGACCGCGCGATGCTGATCGAGCAGGGCGACGTCGTCTCGATCGGGGAGCCGGAGGAGGTCGCCGCCGAGTACTTCGAGATGAACTTCGGCCGCACCGAGGAGCCGGCCGAGCCCAGCCGGCTGCGCCACAAGGGCGACGGCACGGTCGAGATCGCCGACGCCTGGTTCGAGGACAAGGACGGCCGCCGCGTCAGCACCGCGTTCCAGGGCAAGCGCGTCGCGTTCGTGGCGGTCGTGCGCTTCGTGCAGGCGCACGAGGACCCCGTGTTCTCGTTCTCGCTCGCCAACGACGAGGACGACATCGTCTTCGCCACCTCGTCGATGTGGGAGGAGGAGCACACGGGCTCGTTCGCGGCCGGCGAGCTCGTCGGCTTCCGCGTCTCGTTCGACAACCACTTCGCGCCCGGCCGCTACCACGCGACGCCGGCGGTGGCGCGCCACGGCTCGGGCCACGACCTGCACGTGCGCGTCACGGACATGGCGACGCTCGTGGTGACCGGCGCGCGCGCCGGCGGCGGCATGGTCGACGTGCCGCACAAGGTCCGCATCGAGCGCGCCGAGGTGCCGGCGACGTGAGCGTGGTCGAGGGCGCGGCGGGCGAGCTCAAGCTCATGCGCGGGCCGTCCGCGCTGGGCGGCGACCCGCGCCGCTTCTGGGAGCTGACGTGGACGCTCGCGGTGCTCGAGTTCCGGCTCAAGTTCTTCGGCTCGGTGCTCGGCTACTTCTGGCAGCTGATGCGGCCGCTGCTGCTGTTCGGCGTCCTCTACTTCGTGTTCACGGAGCTCGTGCGGCTCGGCGGCGGGGTGGAGAACTACCCCGTGATGCTGCTGATGGGGATCATCATCTACACGTTCTACGCGGAGGCGACCGGCACGTCGGTGGGCTCGGTGCCGGCGCGCGAGTCGCTCGTGCGCAAGGTCCAGTTCCCGCGCCTGGTGATCCCGCTGTCGGTCGTGATCACGACCTACATGAACTTCGTCCTGAACTTCGTCGTGGTCGTGGTCTTCGTGCTCGCCTCGGGGATCGAGCCGCGCTGGAGCTGGCTCGAGATCGTCCCGCTGATCGCGGCGCTGGGGATCCTCAGCACCGGCATCGGGACGCTGCTCTCGGCGCTGTACGTGCGCTACCGCGACGTGCAGCCGATCTGGGACGTGGGCCTCCAGGTGTCGTTCTACGGCTCGCCGATCCTGTATCCGATCGAGTCGATCCCGGACGAGGGGCTGCAGCACCTGATCATGTGCAGCCCGCTGGCGGTGATCGTGCAGCAGGCGCGGCACGCGATCATCGACCCGAACGCGCCGAACGCCGCCGAGGCGATCGGCGGCGGGGCGCGGCTGCTGATCCCGTTCGGGCTCGCGCTCGCGGTGTGCGTGCTCGGCTACGTCATCTTCGACCGCTCGGCGCCCCACATCGCCGAGGAACTGTGACGTGCGCGCCTGCACGATCGTGGCGGCCGCCGAGCTGCCGTACGCGCGGGTCCTGGCCGAGTCGCTCGGCCCGGCGGGGCTGACCGCGCTCGTCATCGACGACCCCGCGGGGGCGCTGCGCGAGGACGAGCCGTTCGAGCTGCTGCGGCCGGGGGACCTGCCGGACCTCGAGACGTGGCGGCTGTTCGGGCGCCCGCTGCGCGAGGTCGTGCGCTACCTGGAGCCGCGGCTGCTCGAGCACCTCGGCGCGCCGGCGGTGCTGCTCGCGCGCGACGTGCGCGTGCTCGGCCCGCTCGACGAGCTGGTCGCCGGCGGGCTCGCGCTCGTGCCGCGCGTGCTCGAGCCGGCGGCGAGCGAGGCGGCGCTGGCCGGCGGGCTGTTCGACTCCGGCGTCGTCGGCGCCGGGCCGGGCTCCGAGCGCGTGCTCGCCTGGTGGCGCGAGCGCGAGGAGGAGCGCGACGGGGAGGGAGCGCACACGCTCGACGCGGCGCCGTCGCTGTTCGGCGACGACGTCCGCGTGGTGCGCGACCCGGCCTTCGGGGTCGCGCCGTGGAACGAGCGGTCGCTCGAGGGCGCGCGCACCGTGCGCAGCGACCCGGACGAGGACGAGGAGTACGCCGCGCGGCTGCGCGCCGCCGGCTGGCGGCCGCCGGAGCCCGACGAGCCCGCGCCGCTGACGCGGCTCGCCACCGGCGCCAGGATCGACGCGGCGCTGCGCGACGTCGCCGCCGCGGGCGCGGCGGAGGGCGTCGCGTTCGGCGACCTGACGACCCGCGAGGGCGCGCACGCGCTGCTCGAGTACGCCAACGGCCCGGCGTCGCAGGGCGCGGTGCAGGGCGTCACGCGCTACCTGGAGGCGCTGCGGGCGCGCCGCATCGACCTCCACGACGCGTTCCAGTCGCTCGAGGACGACGACGGCGAGGCGTACGTGCAGTGGGCGCGCACGGTCGGCCGCAGCGACGGGATCCCCGACGCGCTGCTCCCGCCGCCCGCGCCCGAGGCCGCCGGCCCGCCAGCGCTCGGCGTCAACGTCGCGGGCTTCCTGCGTACCGGGCTCGGGGTCGGCGAGGCGGCGCGGCTCTACGTGACCGCGCTCGAGTCGGCCGGCGTGCCCGTGCGCACCGAGACGGCGGATCCGCGGCTGCCGAAGCCGAAGCGCATCGGCTTCCAGGACCGCCGGCCCGCGGTCGAGTACCCGTTCAACCTCGTCTGCGTCAACGCGTTCGAGCTGCCCGACTTCGCGAACCGGATCGGCGCCGCGTTCTTCGAGGACCGCGTCACGATCGGCCACTGGGCGTGGGAGGCGTCGACGGTCCCGGAGCGCTGGGACGACGCGTTCGCGCTCGTCGACGAGATCTGGACGAACTCCGGCTACGTGACGAGCGTGCTCGGGAGCGCGTCGCCGGTGCCGGTGGTCACGCTCCCGCAGCCCGTGCTGCCGCCGCGGGTCGCCGCGTCGGCGCCCGACCTCGGCCTCGCCGACGCGTTCACGTTCCTGTTCACGTTCGACTTCTTCTCGACCACGCGGCGCAAGAACCCGGCCGGGCTCGTCGAGGCCTACACGCGCGCCTTCGGGCCGGACGACGGCGCCCAGCTCGTGATCAAGACGTTCAACGGCGACGCGAAGCCGCAGAGCCTGCGCGAGCTGCTGGCCGTCGTCGGCGACCGGCCCGACGTGCACGTGATCGACCGCTTCCTGCCCGCCGAGGAGAAGAACGCGCTGCTGGCCGCGGCCGACTGCTACGTCTCGCTGCACCGCTCCGAGGGCTTCGGCCTGTCGCTGGCCGAGGCGATGCTGCTCGGCAAGCCGGTGGTCGCCACCGGCTACTCGGGCAACCTCCAGTTCATGACGCCGGCCAACTCGTGGCTCGTGCGCTACGACCTGACGCCGGTCGGCGAGGGCTCGGAGATGTACCCCGCCGACGCCGAGTGGGCCGACCCCGACCTCGACCACGCGGCGGCGCTGCTGCGCGAGGTGCGCGAGGGCGGCGACGAGGTGCGCGCGCGGGCCGAGCGCGGGCGCCGTGACGTCGAGGAGGCGCTGTCGCCGGAGCGCACCGGCGCGGCGATGCGCGCGCGGCTCGAGCGGCTGCTCGGGCTCGCGCCCGAGGAGGGGCCGCGGCCGGGCTCGGCGCGCGCCGGGCTGGCGCTCCAGGCGGCGCGCGAGAAGGCCGCCTACGACCCGGAGGCCGTCGGCGGCGGCGCCGGCGACGCGCCGCGCAAGGCGCTGCTGCGGGCGATGCGCCCGTACACGCACCACCAGCGCGAGCTCAACGAGCGCCTCATCGAGGCGCTCGACGAGCAGGCGCGGCGGATCGACGAGCTCGAGGAGGAGCTGCGCCGCGGCAAGCACGGGATCGCCGACGCGCGCCGCAAGGGGCTCGCGGCGGAGTGGAAGGTCGAGGAGCTCCAGCGCCGGCTGGACGGGGACGTGAAGTGAGCGCCGACGTGGTGGTCGCGATCCCCGTCTTCGGGGCGCGCGACCTGTTCGAGGAGTGCCTGCGCAGCGTGGTCGAGCACACGCCGGCCGGCACGCGCGTGGTCGTCGCCGACGACGCCAGTCCGGACCCCGGCATCCAGGCGTTCACCGAGGAGCTCGCGGCGGGCGCCGGCGTGCGGCTCGAGTACGTGCGCCGCGAGGAGAACCTCGGCTTCGTCGCCAACATGAACGCGGTCTTCCGCGACACCGCGCCGGCCGACGTCGTGATCGTCAACTCCGACACCGTCGTGCCCTCCGGCTGGCTCGAGCGCCTGCGCGCCGCCGCCTACTCCGACGGCCTGGTGGCGACCGCCAGCACGCTCACCAACCACGGCACGATCCTCTCGGTCCCCGACCGCGACCGGCCGTCGCCGACCCCGCCGCCGGGGCTCTCGATCACGGAGGCCGACGCGCGCATCGCCCGCGCATCGCCGCGCCTGCACCCGCGCATCCCGACCGGCATCGGCCACTGCCTCTACATCCGCCGCTCGGCGCTCGATCTGGTCGGCGACTTCGACGAGACGTTCTCCCCCGGCTACGGCGAGGAGGTCGACTTCTCGCAGCGCTGCGCGGCGCGCGGGCTGTGGCACGTGGTCGCCGACGACCTCTACGTCTACCACCGCGGCGCCGGCTCGTTCGGCGGCCATCTGAGCGAGCGCCAGCTCGCCAACGAGGACGAGCTCAACCGCCGCTACCCCTACTACGCCGCGGTCGTCAAGGAGGCCGCGTCGTCGGAGTCGATCCCGCTCGCGCGCTCGCTGGCGGCGGCGCGGCTGGCGATCTCGCAGCTCAGCGTGACCGTCGACGGCTCCTGCCTCGGGCCGACGCTGACCGGCACGCAGGTCCTCGCGCTCGAGCTGATCGGCGGGCTGGCGGCGCGCGACGACGTGCGCCTGCGCGTCACGGTCCCGCGCTCGATCGGCGACACGGCGCGCGGGATGCTCGACGCGCTCGGGGTCGAGCGGATGTGGCACGACGAGGTCGACGAGGACACCGAGCCGACCGACGTCGTGCACCGCGCGTACCAGGTCAGCACGCCGCTCGACCTGGTGCTGCTGGGGCGGCTCGGGCGCCGCGTCGTGCTCACCCAGCAGGACTCGATCGCCTACCACAACCCCGCCTACTTCGCCGACCACGCGGAGTTCCGCGGCTACCGCGAGCTGACCCGGCTCGGGCTCGCGTTCGCCGACCGCGTGGTGTTCTCCTCGCCGCACGCGCTACGCGACGCGCGCTGCGAGGACCTCGTCGACGACTCGCGCGCCCGGCTCGTGCCGCTCGGGGTCGACCACCGCGTGGTCGTGTCCGACACGCAGCCGGTCGCGCCCGCGGGCGTCGAGGGCCGGCCGTTCCTGCTCTGCCTCGGCACCGACTTCCTGCACAAGAACCGCCTGTTCGCGCTGCGGCTGTTCGCGGAGCTGCGCGAGCGCCACGGCTTCGACGGCCGGCTCGTGTTCGCCGGCCCGCGCGCCGCGCGCGGCACCTCGGTCGACGAGGAGGCGGCGTGGCAGAACGCGCACCCCGGGCACGCGGAGGACGTCGTCGAGCTCGGCGAGTGCCCCGAGGCCGAGAAGGCGTGGCTGTACGCCAACACCGCGCTCGTGCTCTACCCGACGGTCTTCGAGGGCTTCGGCTTCGTCCCCTACGAGGCGGCCGAGGCGGGCGTGCCGGTGCTGTGGGCCGCGCAGTCCTCGATGGCCGACCTGCTGCCGGTCGAGCTCGCGGGGATCGTGCCGTGGGACGTCGCCGCCACCGCGGAGAACGCCGCCGCGCTGATCGCGGATCCCGCCGAGCAGGTCGCCGCCGTGCGCGCGGCCGCCGCGCAGTACACGTGGGAGCGCACCGTCGAGCGGCTGATCGCCGTCTACCGCGAGGCGGCCACCGCGCCCGCGCGCGCCTCGTCACGGCCGACCGAGTCGCTCTCGGACCTGGCGATGTCGTTGGTGGGCCCCAAGGGCTGGCTGACGCCCGACGACCAGCAGGCGCTGCTCGCGGTCACGACGCGGCCGGCGCTGAAGCGGACCGTGTTCACGGTGCTGCGCGGCGGCTACCGCGCGATCTACCGGCTGCGGCGAGCCCGCTCGGCCGCTTAACCCACACCGCAGGCGCGCACGGTGCCGTCGACCGCGAGCTTCGCGTGCCACGGCTGGGGCGCGGCGTCGGACGGGATGCGCACCGCCAGCGGCGCGCCGCCGCGCTCGACGCTCCCGAGCGCGGGCGCCGCGAAGCCGTCGGCGAAGCGCCGCAGCGTCACGGTCGCCTCGCCCCCGTCGGGCGCCACCACGAGCCCGCCGGGCACGACGAGCTGGGCCTCGGCGCCGGCGCCGCGCGAGCTGAGCGTCACGCACGGGCCGCGGCTCGTCACGCCGACGGCGTTGGAGAACTCGACCTGCGGCGCGCTGCCGCCGGGCCGCGCGCCGGGCGCGAGCTGCAGGCCGAGCGCGCGCGAGAGCGTCGCGTCGGCGTGCTCGCGCGAGCGGTTGAAGAGCCGCGGCAGCGCGCGCGGGCCGGGCACCGGCGAGCCGAGCTCGCGCGTCGCCTCGAGGTAGAAGTCGGCGCGGATCTGCGGCGCGACCTTCGGCTCGGGCTGGAACGTCGGCGACAGCCCCGGGGGCGCGAGCCGCAGCGCCGCGAGCGCGCCCTTGACCTCCGCCGAGCGGTCGCGCAGCCAGCCCGCGCCGTCGCGCATCTCGCCGAGGTTGGCGATCAGCGCGAACGCGAGCAGCGGCGCCAGCACGGCCAATCCGCGCCGCGACATCCGCCGCCCCTTCCCCGCCTCGATCGCGATCAGCAGCAGGAACAGCGCGCCCGGATACAGGTAGCGCGAGGCGGCCGGCTCGCCGAGGTCGGCGCGCGCCAGCCCGGTCAGGCCCCAGAACAGCAGCGGCAGCGCGAGCAGCGCGCCGAGCCGCCACGACAGCGCGACGCGGTCGCGCAATGCGAGCACGAGCGCGAGCGCCCCGAGCACGATCAGCACGCGCCCCCACTCGATCCCGAGGCCGGCGATCGCGCCCGCCGCGCCCGCCGCCGCCTCGGCGACGTACTTCGGCGTCGCGAAGAAGTTGTCGAGCGTCGCCACGCCCTCGCGCCCGTAGCCCGCCCACCAGAGCCCGTAGACGGCGACCGGGGCGGCGATCACCCACCAGCGCCGCCGGCGGTCGGGCCGGCCGAGCACCTCGAGCGCGAGCGCGGCGGTCAGCGGCACGCCGAGCGAGGACGACGCGAGCGCGACCGCGAGCAGGACCGCGGCGAGCACGTCGCCGCGCCGCGACTCGCGGTCGAGCGCCAGCAGCGCCGCGACCCCCGCGGCCAGCGAGGTCATGAAGCCGGTCTGGAACGGCCACAGCACGTCGTTCCAGCCCGTGCCGAGGAAGAGCATCAGCGCGGCTGCGGCGAGCGCCAGCACGTCGCCGACCCGGCGCCGCGCGTAGACGAACAGCGCGACCACGACGAGCGCGTGCGACACCAGTCCGAGCGCGCGGTACGGCCCGTAGTCCTCCAGGCCGACGGTCGAGAACAGCACCTTGTAGAGGAGGACCGGAACGACCGAGAGGTGCTCGTTGTGCGGCTCCAGCAGCGCGCCCGCGTCCCAGTCGCGCCGCTGCAGCACCCAGTCCCACTCGTCGTAGTAGAAGGTCGTCTCGCGCCCGAGCCACGCGAGCAGCGCGAGCCCGGCGACGAGCATCGCCGCGAGCGCCGCGACCGCGAGCCGCTCCGGATCGCGCCGGCGCGGCGCGGCCGTGGGCGCCGGGCGCTCGGCGGTCGCGCTCATGCCAGCGCCGCGAGGACTTCGCGCTCGTGGGCCTGGATCCAGGCCAGCGTGTCGGCGAGGATCGTGCGCGGGTCGCGGCGCGGGCGCCACGCGGTGCGCTCGAACAGGCGCCGGCAGTCCGTCGCGTAGAGCGGCACGTCGCCGGGGCGCGCGTCGGCGACCGGCTCGATCGCGACCTCGTTGCCGGTCAGCTCGCGGCACAGGTCGGTCGTCTCGCGCAGCGACAGCGAGCCGGCGACGCCGCCGCCGACGTTGAACGTCTCCCCGTTCCAGCCCGCGGGGTCGCCGAGCTGCTCGAGCACGAGGTCGCACAGGTCGTCGACGTGCAGCAGGTCGCGCACCTGCTTGCCGCTGCCGCCGTAGCCGATGTAGGACAGCGGCCGCTTCTGCACGTGCGCGAGCAGCCAGTGCGTGAACACGCCCTGGTCGACCTTGCCCATCTGCCACGGCCCGGCGATCACGCCGAAGCGGTCGACGGTCGCGGGCACGCCGAACGCGTCGGCGTACTCGGCGAGCAGCAGCTCGGCGGCCAGCTTCGTGGCGCCGTAGAGCGTCCGCGCTCCCGGCAGCGGGAAGTCCTCGGCGATCCCGTGCTCGGACGCGCCCGGCACCGGCTGCTCGGCCTCGAGCGCGAAGCGCGTCTCCTCCTCGCGCAGCGCGAGCTGCAGCTGCGGCGCGACGGGATAGACGCGGCTGGTGGAGAGGAAGACGACGTGGGCGCCGTCGCGGCGCGCGAGCTCGAAGCAGTTGTGCGCGCCGACGAGGTTCGTCTGCACGACGAAGTCGGCGCCCGAGCCCATGCCGGCCAGCACCGACGGCTCCGCCGAGCACTCGACGATCGCCTGCACCTCGCCGACGGCGGCGAGGTCGTCGCGCTGGCGCACGTCGCCGTGCACGAAGCCCACGCCCGCCTCGCGCAGCCGCGCGAGGTTGAGCTCGGAGCCGCGCCGCTTGAGCGAGTCGAGCGCGATCACCTCGGCCTCGGGGCGCTGCTCGGCGAGCGCGAGGCAGAGGTTCGCCCCGACGAAGCCGGCGCCGCCCGTCACGAGGATCCGGCTGGGGAATTGGCTCGCCATCCGCGTTAACCGTAGAACCGCGCGACAGTGAGGAGCTGCGCCCACACGCTCATGCCCGCCGCGAGCACGACGAGCACGGCCGCCACGACCGGCCCGGCGCGCGCCCCGAAGCCGCGCAGCCCGGCCGCCACGAGACCGGCGTAGAGCGCGTGCAGCGGCAGCAGGTAGCGGCCCTGCTCGAAGCCCAGGCCGGTGTTGCGCGAGTAGTCGTAGCCGGTGTAGGCGAGCAGCAGCAGCAGGCCGCCGGCGATCGCCGCGTAGGACAGCCACTCCGGCCAGCGGCGCACGAACGCACCGCGGTGGCGCAGCGCGAACGCGATCGCCGCGGCGAGCAGGATCAGCCCGACCGCGAGCGCGACGAACGGCACCCACGACGGGAACTCGTAGTCGCCCCAGCCGAAGCGCCCGACCCACTGCGTGAAGTAGCGGTCCCACAGCGGGTAGTCCGTCGCGCGGTCGCTCATGAACGGCAGCCGCGGCAGGTGGACCTGCCAGATGTAGACGAGCGCCTCGCGCACGTTGAAGCTCTGCGTGACGATCCCGCCGCCGCCGACCGCCGCCTCGCCCGAGCCGCCGACGAGCGCCGGGCGGTCCCACACCGTGACGTTGAGCAGCGCGTAGAGGAACACCGGCACGCCGGCCGCGAGCGCCGCGACGCCGCCGGCGAGCCACGCCCGCTGGCGCCACGCGAGCAGGAGGACGGCGAGCGCGGCGCCGGGGACGAGCCCGGCGAACGCGAGCTTGCTCAGGAACCCGACCGCGAGCGCGCCGCCGATCGCCGCCGCGAGCCAGGGCGTGAATCCGCGCCGGTGCGCGCGGGCGATCGCATAGAACAGCGCCGCCCCCGCGGCGGTCACCGCGACGTCGGGGTTGAACGCGCCCGACAGGTAGCCGAACGTCGGCTGGAACGCGGCGATCACCCCCGCGGCCGCCCACGCCCACTGCCGCCCGGGCAGGAGCTCGCGCGCGAACAGGCAGCAGAACAGCGCCGCGACCGCCGCGAGCAGCGCCGAGACGAGCCGCATCGCCGCCATGCGATCGAGCAGCGAGCCGCCCGGCGTCGCCTTGTACGCCACCGCCCCGAGCCCGTAGTAGAGCGGCGGGTAGACGCCGACGCCGCCGTCCGCGCCGTCGCTCTGGCGGCTCGGCCCGTCGGCGAGCGTGCGATCGAGCGCGCGGTCCTCGTACTCGGTCCACGGCGGGTGCGCGGCCGTGTTGCCGGCGACGTCGTAGAGCCGCACCGCGTTGATGACCGCGTTCTCCTCGTCGCTGAGGACGGTGCCGGTGATCGGCCGCGGCGGGTTGCCCGTCTCCGCGAGCCGCTGCGTGTAGTAGACGTGCACCGGCTCGTCGTTGGACTGCAGCGGCGGCAGCAGCAGCGACCACGCGATCCCGTTGAGCAGCGCCACGAGCGCGCACGCCGCCGGGACGCGCGCCCCCGGCGCCACCGCCGCGCGCACGCCGATCGCGAGCCCGGCGCCGACGAGCGCGAACACGACCCAGAACAGCCACGCGCCCGCCACGCGCGTCTTCGCCTGCGCGAAGCGGTGGGCGATCGACGGCGCGATCGCCAGCCACGACTCCGAGCCCGAGCGCAGGTAGTGCAGCGACATCACGCCCGGGCGCGCCTCGCCCCCGACCTCGATCTTGCCGGTCGCCCCGGCCTGCCCGCGCACGTCGACCTGCGACCCGCCGGGCGCCGCGCGCAGGCAGATCTGCCCGCCGGTGAGCGTGCGGCGCAGCGGCGGCAGCTCGATCCGCACCCGCGGCCCGCGCGCGCCCGCCGGCGCCTCGCCGCGCGCCACCACGCGGCCGTTGTCGTCGCGGAGCTCGGCGGTCAGCGCGGGCGCCGCGCCGCCGCGCGGGAGCGCGATCGGCAGCTCGAGCACGGCCGCGCCGGCCGGCACGATCTCGGGCTCCTGGCACGCCGGCTCCTCCCCGAGCGTGACGACCTGCTGGGCGGGGCGGACGGCGTTGGAGCCCGCCCGCCGCGGCTCGGACTGCAGCAGCACGACCGCGAGCGCGACCACGAGGGCCAGGGCGGTCAGCCCGGCGGCGAGGCGGGGCGACATCTACGCGTAGTACCGGACGACGGTCATCGCGGCCGCCCACAGCGAGTGCCCGATCGCGAGCGTCACGAGCGCCGCGCCCACCACCGGGCCGATCCGCTCGCCGAGCCCGCGCAGGCCGGCCGCGATCAGCGCCGCGTACATCCCCAGCAGCGGCAGCAGGTAGCGGCCCTGCTCGAAGTCGGTGCCGGTGTCGCGCTTCCAGCCGTAGCCGGTGTAGGCGAGCAGGAACAGCAGACCGCCGGCGAGCGCGACGTAGGACAGCCACTCCGGCCAGCGGCGCAGGAACGCGCCCCACCGGCGCGCGACGAACACGAGCGCGGCGACCAGCAGCGCGCCGAGGATCACGGCGGTGACGACCGACACCCACTCCGGGAACTCGTAGTCGCCCCAGCCGAAGCGCCCGGTCCAGCCCAGGAAGTAGCGGTCCCAGAGCGGGAAGTCGTAGTCGAAGCGGTCCGTCATGAACGGCAGCTTCGGCAGGTAGGACTGCCACACGAACGTCAGCATCTCGGGGAAGTTCGAGCCCGCCGGCGGCTCGGTCGCGGTCGAGGCCGCGGCGCCGCCGCCGAGCAGCGCCGGCCGGTCCCACAGGAAGCGGTTGAGCAGCATGTAGACGAGCACCGGCGCGCCCGCCCCGGCGGCGAACGTGAACAGCCCCTTCCACGCCTTCCAGCGCCACGCCAGCAGCAGCACCGACAGCCCGGCGCCGGGGATCAGCGCCGCCATCGCGAGCTTGCAGAGGAAGCCCGCGGCGAGCGCGAGCCCGATCACGAGCCCGAGCGCCGGCGTGAACCCGCGCCGCCAGCCGCGCGCGATCGCGAACAGCATCACCGCGCTCGCCGCCGCCAGCCCCATGTCGGGGTTGAAGCTGCCCGACATGAAGCCGAACAGCGGCTGGAACGCGGCCACGAGCCCCGCCGCCGTCCACGCCCACGGGCGCCCCGGCAGCAGCTCGCGCGCGAACAGGCACACGAACAGCGCGGTCACCGCGGCGAGCAGCGCGGACACGAGCCGCATCGCGGCGAGCCGGTCGAGCAGGTTGCCGCTCGGCGTCGCCAGGTAGGCGATCGAGCCGAGCCCGTAGTAGAGCGGCGGGTAGACGCCGACGCCGCCGTCGGCGCCCTGGCTCACGCGGCCGAGCCCGGAGCCGAGCGTGCGGTCGAGCGCCCGGTCCTCGATCCGCGTCCACGGCGGCGCGCCGTCCTGGTTGCCGACGACGTCGAACAGCCGCACGGCGTTGACGATCGCGACCTCCTCCTCCGAGAGCACCGTGCCCTGGACCGGGCGCGGGACGTTGTAGGTCTCGGCCAGGAACTGCCCGTAGTAGACGTGCACGGGCTCGTCGAAGGACTGCAGCGGCGGGATCAGCAGCGACCACGCGATGCCGTTGAGCAGCGCGATCAGCGCGCACGCCTTCGCGGCCCGCGGCACCGACTTGAAACGCGCCCTCACCGCAGCACCGTCCGGATCCCGATGCCGGCCGCGAGCAGCAGCAGCCCCCACACGAACCAGAACGTCCACGGGCCCGCGAGCCGCGTCTTGGCGACCGCGAAGCGGTCGGCGATCGTCGGCAGCAGCGCCAGCCACGTCTCGCTCCCCGGCCGCTTGTAGCCGACGCGCAGCACGCCCGGCCGGTCCTTGCCGGCGAGCGTCAGCTTGCCCTCCGCGTTGGCGAGCCCGTAGAGCTGGAGCTTGCCGCCGCCCGCGACGCGCAGGCACAGCTCGACGCCCGCGCGCTCCTCGCGCTGGACGGGGATCTTCACCGCGACGACGGTCGGGCCGTAGCCGCCGGGGTTCGCGCCACGGGCGAGCACGCGGCCGTCCTCGTCGCGCAGCTCGACGCTGAGCCCGGGCGCCCGCCCGCCCGACGTCGCCTGCGCGAACTCGACCGCCGCGGTGTCCGCCGGCACGAGCTCGCCCTTCTGGCACAGGCGCGGGCCGCCCGGCAGCTCGAGCACGACCTGGTTCGCCGGGATCGAGTTGGTGCCGGCGTAGCGCTCGCCCTCCTGCAGCAGCGCGCGCACCCCGAGCACCAGGAGCGCCGCGACGAGCACCCCGACGACGACCGCGCTAGCGCGTCGCACGGGTGTCCGTGTGGAAGCCGGAGAACGTGTAGTAGCGCTTCGCCGTCAGCCCGAGCGCGCCGCCGAAGTGCAGCACCGTCACCGCCAGGAACGCGGCGAGCGCCAGCCGTGCCCGCCGCTCGCTGAGGATCTGCGCGGCGAGGACGAGGGCGAGTGCGTAGAGGGGGATCAGCGGCATGTAGTAGCGGCCCTGCTCGAAGACGCCCGAGCCCGAGACGCGCAGCGGGTAGCCGACGCGGGCGACCAGCACGACGAGCCCCAGCCCGAGCAGCGCGAAGATCGCGAAGGGAGCGCGCAGCTCGGGGCGGCTGCGCAGGAACCTTACGAGCACCACGAGCGCGGCGACCGCGATCACGGCGTAGACGATCAGCGCAGCGCGGTTGAGCAGCGTCGGGAACTGGTAGTCCGACCAGCCGAAGCGCCCGACCCAGATCGGCACCCACAGGTCCCGCGGCGTCCAGCCCGCGTTGAAGTAGTCCTGCATCCCGCCGACGCGCGGGAGCACGTACTGCCACAGGTACGACGCGAAGCCGGTCAGGCTCGTGCTCGCGGCCTCGCCGGCGGGCTCGGAGCCGACGCCCTCGGCGCCGGTCAGCGCGCCCGGGATCGCGGAGCGGTCCCACAGCGCGACGTTGGCGAGCACGTACGCGCCCAGCGGCGCCGCGGCGGCGACCACCGCGGCGGCCCCGTTGCGCACGCGCGCCTCGCTGCGCCAGACGAGCAGCGCGACGCCCGCGATCCAGCCGGGGACGAAGCCGAGCGCCGCGATCTTGGTCAGCAGCGCCACCGCCAGCGTCAGCCCCAGCGCGGCGGCGAGCCACGGCGTCAGCCCGCGCCGGAACGCGCGCGCGAACAGCCAGAACATCACGCAGCCCGCCGGGATCAGCAGCGCGTCAGGGCTCACGCCGCCCGAGATCCACGCGAACACCGGATGCCATGCGCAGATCAACGCGGCGAGCACCGCGAGGGAGCGCCTATCCGGGAACAGCTCGAGCAGGAACGCGAACACGGCGAGCACGGCGACGCCCGCGAACAGCGCCGACGCCGCGCGCAGCGGCGTGACCGCGTCGAGCGTGTTGCCGCCCGCCGCCGTCACCGCGCGGTAGACGGGCGCCATCTTCGCGTAGTAGGCCGGCGGGTAGTCGGCGACGGCGAGGTAGCTCGCCTTGTTCACGCGGTCGGGGTTGGCGTCGAGGCGCCGCTCCACCATCGCGTCGTCGCCCGCCGTCCACGGCGGCCGGGCGTCGCGGTTGAAGTTCACGTGGCCGAGCTCGGAGACGTCGACGAGCGTCTGCAGCTGCGGCGACAGCGACGGGCCGATGTAGCGCGGCGGCTGCCCCTTCTCGACCATGTCCTGGACGTAGGAGAGGTGCGCGTTCTCGTCGGGGATCTGGAACACGGGCGTGAGCAGGCTCCACGCGAGCGCGTTGCAGATCGCGACGGTCGCCACGCCGACCCACACCGCCCGGCCGCGCGCGCTCAGCACGGTGAGCGCGAGCGACACGACCAGCAGCAGCACGAAGACCGGCGCCCGCCAGCCGCCGCCGAACGCGCCGCGCAGGCGCTGCGCGCGCTCCGCGACGAGCCCGAGCAGTGTCGCGGTGCTCTCCTCGCCGGCGCGGTAATAGACGAGCGCGAGCCCGCCTTGCGCCGGCTCGCCGTCGAGGGTGAGCCCGCTGTTGGAGAGGTCGCCGAGCAGCAGCGCGGGCGGGCCGTCGCCGGCGCGCAGGCACAGCTGCGCGGGCGTGTCGCGCGCGAGCGTGCGGTCGAGGCGGAAGCGCGGGCCGCCGCTCGCGCTCGCGAGCCGCTCGCCCTGCGCGCCGCGCAGCTCGAGCTGCATCGGGCCGGGCGTGCCGCGCACGTGCGTCTGGACGGCGCCGGTCCCGGCCGGCACCGACGTCGCCTGGCACGCCTCGGCGCCCGGCTGCAGCGTGGCGACGGGGCGCTCGGGCACCGCGCGCGAGACGCCCGCCACGCGCGGCTCGGTGACGCCGAACAGGAGGTAGGCGAGCGCGACGAGCACCAGCAGCCCCGCGACGACGAGCGCGACGCGCCGCCCGCGCGCCGGCGCAGTCGGCACCGCGGAAGGCTCGGGGGACGTGCGGGCGGTCACGAAGGGAGGCGGAGCCTAGCGGCGCGCAATCTGGGCCCCGCGTTACCCTGAACCACCGAAACTCGCGCTTTCCGGCGCCGTTTCAACCGAGTCATGCCCGCCCAGCTCGCCATCGTCCCCGCCTACAACGAGTCCGAGTCGATCGGTCGCGTCGTCGCGGAGCTCGGCGAGCACGCGCCGGGGTTCGACGTCGTCGTGATCGACGACGGCTCGACCGACGAGACCTCCGAGCGCGCCCGCGCAGCCGGCGCCGAAGTGGTCCGCCACCCGTTCAACCTCGGCATCGGCGGCGCCGTGCAGTCGGGCTACCTGTACGCGTCGGAGCGCGGCTACGACGTCGCCGTGCAGGTCGACGGCGACGGCCAGCACGACCCGCGCTGCCTCGCGGACATGCTCAGCTACCTCAACGCGCACGACGAGCTCGACATGGTCACCGGCTCGCGCTTCCTCGCCGACGACGGCGACGGCTTCCGCAGCTCCGCGCCGCGCCGGCTCGGCATCCGCATCTTCTCCTCGGTGCTCTCGCGCGTGGTCGGCCAGCGGGTGACCGACCCGACCTCCGGCCTGCGCATGTGCGGCCGCCGCGGGATCGACCTGTTCGCCCGCGACTACCCGCACGACTATCCCGAGGTCGAGGCGGTGCTGCTCATGCACGCGCACGCGCTGCGCAGCGTCGAGCTGCCCGTGCGGATGCGCGAGCGCACCGGCGGCGTGTCCTCGATCAACTCGACGCGCTCGATCTACTACATGATCAAGGTGCTGCTGGCCGTGTTCGTCGGGCTGTTCCGCGCGCGCCCCGCGGTGCGCGCCGGCGAGCCCGCCCCCGTCGCCGCGGAGCCGGGGATCTAGTGGACGTCTCGCGCCTGCAGATCCTCGCGATCATCGTCACCGCCGGGCTGTTCGTGCTCGTGTTCGAGCTCGTGCGCCAGCGCCGGCTGCTCGAGCGCTACGCGCTGCTGTGGCTGTTCTCCTCCGCCGTGCTGCTCGGCCTGTCCGTGTGGCGGGGCGCGCTGGAGGAGCTGGCGAGCGCGGTCGGGATCTTCTACGCGCCGTCGGCGCTGTTCGCGGTCGCGTTCGGGTTCGTGCTCGTGATGCTGCTGCACTTCTCGCTGGTCATCTCGCGGCTGGCCGAGCAGACCAAGGTGCTCGCCCAGCGCGTCGGCCTGCTCCAGCACGAGGTCGACCAGCTGCGCGCGCGGCTGGGCGAGGAGGCCGGTGAGCGCGCGGCGGCCGAGGTCGAGCGCCCGGCCGAGCTGACCCGCACTCCTTGACGGCGCTCGCCGTCGTCATCGTCGCCTACGAGTCTGCGGGCGACCTGCCCGCGACGCTCGCCGCGCTGCGGCCGCAGCTGGGCTCGGATGACGAGCTGCTGATCGTCGACAACGCGTCTTCCGATTGGCCGGGCGGCGCGTCCGGTGCTGCGGCTCGAGCGCAACGTCGGGCTTCGCCGGCGGCTGCAACGCCGGCGCGGCGGCGACCTCGGCGCCGCTCCTGTTCTTCCTCAACCCCGACGCGGCGCCGCTGCCGGGGTGCTTCGACGCGCTGCGCGCGGCGGCGGACGCGCATCCGGAGTGGGGCGCGTGGCAGGCGCTCGTGACGCTGCCGGGTGGCGCGGAGGTCAACACGCGCGGCGGCGAGGTGCACTGGCTCGGGGTCGGCTGGTCGGGCGGCTACGGCGACCGTGTCGCGGACTGGGGCGAGGACCGGGAGGTGGGCTTCGCCTCGGGGGCGGCGCTGGTGGTGCGGCGACCGGCATGGGACGCGGTCGGCGGGTTCGACGCCGACTACTTCATGTACGGCGAGGACCTCGACCTGTCGCTGCGGCTGCGGCTCGCCGGCTGGGAGGTCGGCGTGGCGGGGAGCGCGCTGGTCGAGCACGGCTACGAGTTCGCGAAGGGCGAGCAGAAGTGGTTCCTGCTCGAGCGCAACCGCTGGCTGACGGTGCTCGGCGCGTATCCGGGGCGGTTGCTCGCCGCATTGCTGCCGGCCCTGCTCGCCGCCGAGCTCGCGTTCTTCGTTGTGGCCGTGCGGGGCGGATGGCTGGGCGCGAAGGCCCGCGCGTCGGTCGCCGTGCTGCGCGGCCTCCCCGCCGCGCTGCGGCGCCGCGCGGCGGTGCAGTCGGCCGCCACGGTCAGCCCGCGCGAGTTCGCCGCGTCGCTCACCGCCGGCCTGGACAACCCCTTCCTCGGACCCGCCGCGCAGATCAAGCCGCTCGCCGCGGCCCAGGCCGCGTTCTGGCGCGCGGTGAAGTCGGCGTTGTGAGGGTCGGGCTCGACCTCCTGTTCCTCGTCCCCGGCCAGACCGGCGGCCGCGAGACCTACGCGCGCGAGCTGCTCCGCCACCTCGCGCCCTCGCTCGAGATCACCGCGCTCGTCAACCGCGAGACCACCGGCGACGGGTTCTGGAGCGAGGCGGCGCACGTCGTCCCGGTCGGCTCCTCCGGCGTCGCGCGCGGGTCGTGGGCGGCCGGCGAGCTGTGGCGGCTGCCGCGCGCCGCGCGCGGGCTCGACCTCCTGCACTCGGTGGCCAACTTCGGGCCGGTCGCGGGCGGGCCGCCGCGCGTGCTGACGGTCCACGACGTCCTCTGGCGCAAGCTCCCCGACACCGTCCCGACCGCGATGCGCGTGGGCACGAACGTGCTCGTCACCGCCGCCGCCAAGCGCGCCCGGCGCGTGATCACGGTCTCGCACGCCTCCGCCGCCGACCTCGCCGACGAGCTGGGGATCGCGCACGTCGACGTCGTCCCCAACGGCGTCACGCCCCCGCCCGACCCGCGGCCCGCCCCGGCCGACGTCGGCCAGGGCGACCGCCCGCTCGTGCTCAGCGTCGCCTCCGACCTGCCGCACAAGAACCTCGCCGCGCTGGTCGACGGCGTCGCGGCGATGGACGGAGCGCCCGCTGCTCGTCTTCGCCGGCCACGGCACCGACACCGGCGGCCTGCGCGCCCGCGCGGCGGAGCGCGGCGTCGAGGTCCGGCTGCTCGGCGGCGTCGACCCCGACGCGGCTCGAGGCGCTCTACGCCGCCGCGACCGTCGTCGCCACCCCGACGCGCTTCGAGGGCTTCGGCCTCCCCGTGCTCGAGGCGATGGCGCGCGGCGTGCCGGTCGCGTGCTCGGACCTGCCGGTGCTGCGCGAGGTGGCCGCGGACGCCGCGGTCTACTTCGACGCGTCGTCCGCGGCGTCGGTCGCCGAGGCGATCCGCACCGCGCTGTCCGACGCCGATCGCCTGCGCGCGGCCGGCCGAGGGCGGGCGCAGCAGTTCTCCTGGGCCGCCGCCGCCCGCGGGACGGCCGAGGTCTACGAGCGCGCTCTCTCGCCCAGCCGCCCCGCCTCCGCGTCCCGGTAGCCCTCCACGACGGCCCGCACCGCCGCGCCCGAGCGCAGCACGCCCACCGCGTGGGCCAGGAACGTCGCGAGCACCGACGCCCGGCGCAGAGCCGTGCCGGCGCCGCCGAGCGGCCGGTGGCGCTCGCACACGACGAGCGTGTTGCGGACGCCGTAGTAGACGGTGTGCGTCGACGCCTCCGCGCCGCCCGTCGACGCCGACACGCGGTGCACGGCGCGCGCCGTCGGCACGAACACGCACTCGAAGCCGGCCTCGCGGATGCGCAGCGACCAGTCGACGTCCTCGACGTAGGCGAACAGGTCCTCGTCGAGCAGCCCCGCCCGCTCGATCGCCTCCCGCGAGACCGCCATCAGCGCGCCGACCGCCCGGTCGGTGCGCCCCTCGACGGAGTAGGCGAAGCCGTCGGGCCGCCCGTGCCCGCGCGGGCGGCCGGAGTAGCCGGTGAGCAGCCCCACGCGCTGACCCGCCCACTGCACACGGCCGTCCGGGTAGAGCAGCTTGCCCGCGAGCACCCCCGCGCGCGGGTGGCGCGCCGCGGCGGCCTCCAGCGCGGCGAGCATCCCCGGCTCGGCCTCGGCGTCGTTGTTGAGCAGCACCACCCACTCCGCCCCGCCGTCCAGCGCCCGCCGGATCGCCGCGTTGTTGCCGCCGCTGAACCCGAGGTTCGCGCCGTTCTCGACGAGCTCGACGTCCGGGAACGCGGCGCGCACAGCCTCCACGCTCCCGTCCGCCGACCCGTTGTCCGCCACCACCACGCGCGCCCCGCGCAGCGACGCGAGGCAGCGCAGCGTGTCCTCGCGCCCGTTCCAGTTCAGGACGCAGACGGCCCAGGTCACGCGGCGTGCGCGAGCAGGTGCCACTGGAGCGCGAGGAACTCGCGCAGCTTCCCCCGCGTCAGCCGGTCCAGGCGCGCGTTGTGCCCGCCCGCCACGTCGCCCACGACCCACCGCACGTCCCAGCCCGCGCCGCCCACGAGCGCGACGAGGTCGCGCCGCGTGTACCAGCGCAGGTGCGTCGCGTCGCGGTGGCCGGACTCGGTGTAGCCGAACGTCCCGCGCAGCACGAGGTCGTAGACGAGCGAGAAGTGCCGCGCGTTGGGGATCGAGATGTGCAGCCGCGCCCCCGGCTCGGCCAGCGCGCGCAGCTGCCGCAGCACCGCCCCCGGATCCACGAGGTGCTCGAGCACGTCGTAGCAGCAGATCGTGTCGAACGGCCCGGGCAGCGCGCCGCTGCCGAGCGCCTCCTCGACCGGCCCGACGAAGACGGAGTCGAGCGACTCGCGCGCGACCGCGCCGGCCGCCTCCATGATCTCGACGCCGTGTACCTCGGTCGCGCCCGCGGCCCGCAGCGAGCGGCCGACGCCGCCCTCGCCACAGCCGACGTCGAGCGCCCGGCCGAGCGGCTGCGGCAGCTCCGCGACCACGTCGGCGCGGTCGAGCGAGTAGTAGCCCGCGGGCTTGGCGGCGGTCACCAGATCAGCGTCACGTCGTAGGGGCGCAGCGCGTCGTCGCGCGACACCAGCGCCGCGCCCTCGATCGCCGCCTGGGCGACGAGCATCCGATCGAAGGGGTCGCGGTGATGCGCCGGCAGGTGCTCGACGGCGGCCGCATGCTCGAGGCTCACCCCGAGCGCCTGCACACCGGCGTCGAGCAGGAGCGGCAGGTACTCGTCCGGCACCTCGAGCCTGCCCAGGGAGCGCTTCATCGCGATCTCCCAGACCACGGCGGCGCTGAGGAGCACGCGGTTGGTGTCGTCGGTGAGGTGGTGCCTCGCAGCCTCGCCGAGGCGCTCGTCGCCGCTGAGGAACCAGAGCGCGGCGTGCGTGTCGAGCAACAGCTTCAACGAGCGCCGAACGCGTCGGCGATGTCGTCGGGCAGATCGTCGAAGTCCTCGCCGAAGTGGATCCGGCCGCGCAGCGCGCCGTGCACCGCCGCGAGCGAGTTGGTGCCCGCGACCGGGACGAGCCGCGCGACCGGCTTGCCGTTGCGCGCGATCACGATGTCCTCGCCGCCCTCGGCGCGCTCGACGAGCTGTGAGAGCTTGGTCTTCGCCTCGTGCATCCCGACCTGGGCCATGCGGGCAACGGTAGCAGAGAATAGCTAACCTAGCTAACCAAGCCGCGCGTACGCGTCCCGCAGCCGCGCCGCAGCCGCGTCCGCCGAGTAGTAATCGATCCGCGCGGGGTCGTACGCCACCCGCCCGGCCGGCACGTCGGCCAGCGCGCGCGCCAGCCCCATCCAGTCACCCGCGGCCACCAGCGTCCCCTGCCCGCCGAGCACCTCCGGGATCGCGCCCGTCGAGCACGCCACGATCGGCGTCCCGCTCGCCATCGCCTCGATCAGCACCATCCCGAACTGCTCCTCCCACCCGCGCACCGGCAGCGACGCCAACGCCAGCGCCGACGCCCCTGCGTAGAGCCCCGGCATCTGCGCGTACGGGACCGTCGCGCGGAACTCGACCGCGGCGCCGAGCCCGAGCTCCTCCGCGTAGCTGCGCAGCTTCTTCTCCTCCGGCCCGGAGCCGACCACCAGCCCGCGCACGTCGTGCACCCGCCCGAGCAGGCCGCCCCGCAGCGCCGCCAGCGCCCGCAGCACGTCCTGATGCCCCTTCTCCCACACGAGCCGCCCCGCCGAGAGGACCACGCGCTCGCCCGGCTCGCCTCCCGCCGCGAAGTGCGCCACGTCGATCCCCGGCTCGCAGACCACGATCCGGTCGTCCTCCACGCCCTCGAGCAGCAGGCCCTCGCGAGCGCGATGCGTCGCGCACAGGAAGAGGTCGGCGGCCGGCAGCACCGCCCGCCGGTAGCCCCGCTCGCGCGGCCAGCGGTACGTGTCGCGCCACGGCAGCGTCTCCCACACCGTCACCGCCAGGCGGAAGCCGAGCTTCGGCTTCAGCCGCGCGGCCTGGGCGCTGAACCACGTCCCGATCTCCGCCGCGTGCACGATCGTCGCGCCGGCCAGCTTCTCCTCCAGCCCCAGGTAGCGCTCGCCGAGCACGTACGCCGCCGCCCCCGCGGCGCGGCCGCCGGGCAGCGAGTCGCGCGGCGTCCGCGCCTCGACCGTGCGCACGCCGGCCGAGCCGACCTCGTGCAGGTTCGAGCCGGTGACGAGCAGCTCGACGTCGTAGGCGTCGGCGAGGCGCTCCCACGGCCGCGCGTCCCAGACGTTCGCGTTGTGGCCGCGGAGCAGCACGACTCGGGGGCGGGACACGGCGGAGGAGGCTAGTGCGCGGCCAGGACCGCGGCGTACTCGCGTGCCACCGACGGCCACGACAGATGCGCCACCGACGCGGCGACAACGTCGTCCTGAGGAGCCGACGCCAGCATCCGCCGCAGCCCGTCCGCCAGCGCCTCGGCGTCCTCCGGGTCGTCGAGCAGCACGCCCGTCTCCCCGTCGCGGACCGCCACCGAGGCCCCCGCCAGCCGCGACACGACCACCGGCAACCCGGCCGCCAGCGCCTCGACGATCACGAGCCCCCACGGCTCGTAGCGGGTGGGCAGCGCGAACACGTCCGCCGCCGCATACATCTCCATGACGTCGCCCACGCTCCCCACGCCCTTCACCGACGGGTACGCGGACACGTCCACGTTCCCCACCACCAGCAGCTTCAAGTCGCCCGCAGCCGCCAGCAGCGTGTCGAACCCCTTGCGCTCGAGCTCATTGGCCACGAACACGACCACGCGGTCCTCGTCGCGATAGCCCAGCTTCGCGCGTGCCTCATCCCGCATCCCCCGCCGCCGCTCAACGTTGAACGCCACCGGGTCGAACCCCAGCGGCTGCACGGTGACGTCCTCCTCCGGCACCCCGTAGCGCTCGACGACGTCGGCCTTGACCTGCTCGGCCGCCGCCAGCAGGTGCGAGTAGCCGCCGGGCGACAGGATCTCCCGCTCCAGGCGCAGCCGCAGCCGGTGATAGGGGTTCAGCCTCTGCACGAGACCTGCCGCAGATCCGCGCCGGCTCAGCGCGAGGTCGTACGCCACCCGGTGTACGCTCGGGACCCAGAACACGCCTCCGAGCGGGGAAAGTGCCGAGAACGCGCCGTGGGCCATCGGGCCGGCGGCCTCGAGCGCTCGAGCCGCGCGGCGGCGGTACTGCGTCGCGGCCAGCGCGTCGGGCCGCGGGCGGATCGGCACCTGGTGGCGCCGTACCTCGGTCCGGAGCACCCCGGGCTGCCACCGCGACGCGAACACGTGCACCTCGTGGCCGCCATTCACCAGCTCATTCGCACACTCCACGAGGCTGCGCTCGACGCCGCCGGCCAGCGTCACGTCCGGATAGGTCAGCGCGATCTGCACGGGCGGCCGAGTCTATGAGCGAGCTCGCACCCGGCCACGACCCCGTCGACGACGACCCGCTCGACCGCCCCGAGGCGGGCGCGACCGCCATCCGCGGCGTCGCCATCCGCACGCTGCTGTTCGGCGGCGGGCTGATCCTCAACCTGCTCGCGGTGCCGTTCATGATCCGGCACCTCGGCCCGGTCGACTACGGCTACTACATCACCGTCGCGTCGATCGTCTTCCTCGTCGGCGCGGTCACGGAGGCGGGCCTGACCAACCTCGGCGTGCGCCACTGGGCGGCGGGCGACGTCGAGGACCGGCGCGACATGGTCCGCAACCTGATCGGCCTGCGGCTCGCGCTCACGCTCGCGGGGCTGCTGCTGGCCACCGGCCTCGCCGCGCTCTCCGGCGCGCCGAGCGTGGTGGTCCAAGGCACGTTCGTCTACGGCATGGGCCTGCTCGTCTCGATGATCGCCTACACCTACGCGGTCCCGCTCGCCGCCGCGCTGCGGCTCGGCACCACCGCCGGGCTCGACTTCCTGCGCCAGGCGCTGCTCGCGGTCGGCACGCTCGCGCTCGTCGTCCTCGGCGCGTCGCTGATGCCGTTCTTCGCCCTGTGGGTCGTCGTCAGCGCGATCGCCGTCGCCGCCACGGCCTGGTTCGTGCGCGGGGAGATCTCGATCCGCCCCGCGTTCAACGCCGCCAAGTGGCGCGCGTTCCTGAAGGCGAGCGTCGCCTACTCGATCGCCGCCGCCGTCGGGCTCATCTACTTCCGCGTCGCGGTCGTGATGATCCAGTGGCTCTCGACCGACCTCGAGGCGGGCTACTACGCCGCCCCGTTCCGCATCATCGAGACCGCCGCGAACCTGCCGTGGATGTTCGTCACGAGCGTCTTCCCGATCCTCGCCCGCGCCGCCACGCGCGACATCCCCCGGCTCAACTACGCGGTCGCGCGCATCACCGAGGTCGGGCTGATCTTCGGCATCTGGATGACGCTCGTGCTGATCCTCGCCGCCGAGCCGGCGATGGCGATCATCGGCGGGCTGCCGGAGTTCGAGCCCTCGATCCCCGTGCTGCGCCTGCAGGCGCTGACGCTCGTGAGCACGTTCCTCGTCGCCACCTGGTCGCTGCTGCTCCTCAGCCTGCACGAGCACCGCACGCTGCTGATCTGCAACGGGCTCGCCGTCGTCGTCGCGATCGTCGCCGCCCTGCTCCTGATCCCGCCCTACGGGGCCGAGGGCGGCGCGCTGACGACGATCGCGGCCGAGACGTTCCTCGCCATCGCCTACATCGTCGCCCAGCAGCGCAGCCATCCCGAGGTCCGCTTCGGGCTCGGCGTGCTCCCGAAGCTGGCGCTCGCGACGGCCCTCGGCGCCGCGATCGTGCTGACGCCGCTGCACCCGGTCGCGCAGGCGGCGGTCGCCTCGATCGTCTACTTCGCGGCCCTGCTCGCCACCCGGGGCATCCCGTTCGAGCTCTGGAGCGCGCTCAAGCCTCGCCTATAGTCGAGCCGATGCGAGACCTCCGCCCGCTGGCGCGGCTCGCGCTCCCGGTGGGGCTGGCCGAGGGGCTCGAGGCACGCCGGCTGTTCCGCCGCCGCGGCTGGGGCCCGACGTCGCTCCGCGTCTACCGCCAGGCCTGGCTGTCGCACCTGCACCTGCTGCCGGTCGACCTCGACCTCACGCGCGGCGTCGTCGTCGACGTCGGCGCCAACGAGGGCAACTTCTCCGCCGCCGTGCTCGCGCTCGCCCCGCGCGCCCAGGTGATCGCCGTCGAGCCGTCGCCCGGCCCGCGGGCGCGCCTGCAGGAGCGGCTCGGCGATCAGCTCACGATCGTCCCCAGCGCGCTCTCCGGCGAGCCCGGCACCGCCGTCCTCCACGTCACCGCGCACGACCACAACACCTCCCTGCACCAGCCGCGCGAGGAGATGCAGGAGCTCTATGAGGACCCGGGCTGGAGGGTCGTCGAGGAGATCGAGGTGCCGACCGACACGCTCGACGCGATCGTCGGCGACCGCGACGTCGCCGCGCTCAAGCTCGACGTCCAGGGCGCGGAGATGGACGTCCTGGCCGGCGGGCAGCGGGCGCTCGAGCGCACCCGCGCCGTCCTGCTCGAGGTCACGTTCGTCTCCCACTACGAGGCCGACGCGACGTTCCCGAGCCTCGACGCCGCGATGCGCGACCTCGGCTTCGAGCTCACGGCCTTCTCCGAGCCGAGCCGCAACGACGACGGGATCGTGACCTGGGCGGACGCTTGCTACGCGCGACCTCACACCGGGTACCTGAGACGATGACTGCCGCGCGCAGCGAAAACCCGCACCCCGCCGTGCCGGGATTCGTTGCAGTGTCTGTGGCGACCACCGCCCCGACCATGTCCACTCCCACCGCTCCGCCTCCCACGCGCGCCCCCGTGCCGCCCCTCGCCTCCCAGGAGGTGCTCGGCATCCCGCTGGCGCTGACCGACTACACGCGGACGCTGGACTGGATCGAGGCCGCCGTCGCGGCCCGCCAGCGCGCCTACGTCTGCGTCGCCGCGGTGCACACGGTGATGGAGTCCCAGGAGGACCTGGAGCTGCGCGAGGCCGTCCTCGCCTCCGACTTCACGGTCCCCGACGGCCAGCCGCTCGTGTGGGCGATGAACCTGCTCGGCCACCACCTCTCGAGCCGCGTCTACGGCCCCGACCTGATGGAGCGCGCCTGCGAGCGCGCCGCCGAGACCGGCCAGCGCTTCTTCCTCTACGGCGGCCGCGCGGAGGCGCTCGAGCGCCTGCGCGACGAGCTGCCGGCCCGCTACCCGGGCCTCACGATCGCCGGCATCCGCCACGCGCCGTTCCGCGAGCTGACCGAGGAGGAGGCCGCCGAGGTCGCCGCCGAGCTCAACGCCGCGAACGCCGACGTCGTCTGGGTCGGCCTCGGCGTCCCGCTGCAGGAGAAGTGGATGAACGCCATGCGCGCCCGCCTCGAGGCGCCCGTGCTCGTCGGCGTCGGCGCCGCCTTCGACTTCCACGCGGGCCTCAAGCGCCAGGCCCCGGACGGGATGCAGCGGCTCGGGCTCGAGTGGGCGTTCCGCCTGATGCAGGAGCCCCGCCGTCTGTGGCGGCGCTACCTCCGCTACAACCCGCGCTTCGTCTTCGGCTTCACGCGGCAATACCTCCGCTACTTGCGTCGCCCTCAGTAGTTAGACCTGACGGAATGGCCACCAGCCGGTTGATCCTCGCCTTGGCGTGCACGCTCGCGGCCCTGTTCGCGGCCGCGCCCGCGCACGCCGACGTGGTCGACGACAACCCGGCGGTCGCCGCCGTCGGCACCGGCGACATGCGGGCCTTCATCCGAGGCACCGACGACGCGCTGTGGACCCGCGCCTGGAACGGCGCGGGCTGGTCGGACTGGACCTCGCTCGGCGGCACGATCACCTCCGGCCCGGCCGCCTCCGCGCGGCCCAACGGCATCTACGACGTCGTCGCGCGCGGCACCGACGGCGCCTACTACCACCGCGCCTTCACGCCCCAGGCCGGCTGGACGTCGTTCGTCTCGCTCGGCGGCGGCTTCCTCTCCGCCCCGTCGGTCACCTACCGCAAGGGCACCGGCCAGATCGACATCGTCGGCGTCGGCCTCGACCGCCAGATGTTCCACAAGGCCTATGAGCCCAGCACGGGCTGGACCGGCTGGAACGCGCTCGGCGGCGCCTTCCTCGGCAACCCGAGCATCATCTCGCCCGGCGACGAGCACCTCGAGATCTACGCCCGCGGCACGGACAAGCAGCTCTACGAGAAGTACTGGACCCCGAGCACGAGCTGGAGCGAGTGGCTGCCGCTCGGCGGCGACCTGACCTCCGGCATCGCCGCCACGTCGTGGGACTCGACTCGCCGCGACATCTTCGCCCGCGCCAGCGACGGCCGCATGTGGATCCGCTCCTTCACGAGCGCCGGCGGCTGGTCGCCGTGGGCGAACCTCGGCGGCGTCCACCGCTCCGGCCCCGGCGCGATCGCCGCCTCGCCCAACCGCCTGCTCGTGTTCAGCCGCCACCGCGAGACGGTGCAGTACCGCGAATTCGCCAGCACGTGGTCGGAGTGGACGAGCTTCGGCTTCGCACCGCTCTACAAGCCGCAGCCGCCCCCGGCCTCGATCCCCAGCACGCCCGGCGGCTCGCCGGGGCTGCAGCTGCGGGCGGGCTTCGGCTGCATCCCCCAGGGCGGGCGCGTGCCGGTGCGAGTGCGGATCAAGGCGCGCAGCGGCCGCCTGAAGCCGCGCGTCCTGCGCGTGCTGTTCTTCATCGACCGCGGCAAGCGCCGGCGGATCGACCGCCGCGCGCCGTACAAGACGCGCATGCGCGTCACCTTCAAGCGCGGCTCCAAGCACCGTGTGCACGCGCGGATCTACTTCAAGCGGAAGGGCTCGAGCAAGATCCAGCGCAAGACGGTGTCGAAGCGCTTCGTGATGTGCAAGTAGCCTGATCGGCCGCATGAAGCGCGTGCTCGTCACCGGCGGCGCCGGCACGATCGGCGCGGCGGTCGTCCGCCGCCTGCTCGGCGACCCCGACTACGAGGTCCGCGTCTCCGACCAGCGCGAGGCCCCGGCCTGGATGCGCGAGGGCTGCGAGGTCCACCGCGGCGACCTGCGGGTGCTGAGCGAGGCGCGCAAGGCGTTCTCCGGCTGCACGCACGCGATCCACCTCGCGGGGATCGTCGAGGGCGTCGGCAACCCGCACACGCTGACCGAGGTCAACAACGCGCTTTCGAACTCCGTCGTCCGTGCCGCGCTCGACGAGGACGTCGCCCGCTTCGTCTACGTGTCGTCGTCGACGGTCTACGAGCGGGCGGTCGACTTTCCCGTGGTCGAGGATCACGCGTGGGAGTGCCCGCCGCCCGTCTCCGCCTACGGCTTCTCCAAGCTGATGGGCGAGATGTACTGCCGCGCCGCCGCGCGCGAGTACGGCCTGCGCTACACGATCTGCCGCCCGTTCAACGCCTACGGACCGGGCGGCCCGGATGACGCGGTGATCCCGGACCTGATCCGGAAGTCGCTCGAGGGCATGAACCCGATGCCGATCTACGGGACGGGCGAGCAGACGCGCACCTTCACGTACATCGACGACATTGCCGACGGCGTCGTGTGCTCGCTGGGGGCGGCGAAGGCCGAGGGCGAGGCGTTCAACATCGCGTGGCGCGAGGAGACGTCGATCGCCGAGCTCGCGCGGCTGTGCTGGGAGGCGTGCGGGCGGGATGCGTCGTCGCTCGAGCTCGCGGCGGGCGAGCTCTCCCCGCGTGAGGTCGACCCGCAGCGGCGCTTCGCATCGGTGGAGAAGGCGCGCTCGGTGTTGGGTTGGGAGGCACAGGTGGACGTGCGCGAGGGCGTTGAGCAGACGGTCGAGTGGCTGACGCGAGAGGATCAGGCGGCATGAGCAAGCGTGCGCTGATCACCGGCATCACCGGCCAGGACGGCTCGTATCTCGCCGAGCTGCCTCCTCGACAAGGGCTACGAGGTCCACGGCATGGTCCGTCGCGCGTCGACCGAGAAGTTCGAGCGCATCGAGCACCTCCGCGACCGCATCACGCTCCACCAGGGCGACCTCCTCGACCACCGCTCGCTGGTCGACACGCTGCGCGCCTCAAAGCCGGACGAGATCTACAACCTCGCCGCGATGTCGTTCGTCGGCGTCTCCTGGGTCCAGCCGACCCTGACCGCCGAGTTCACCGGCGTCGGCGTCACGCGGCTGCTGGAGGCGATCCGCGAGGTCTGCCCCGAGGCGCGCTTCTACCAGGCGTCGTCGAGCGAGATGTTCGGCAAGGTCCGCGAGACGCCGCAGAACGAGTCGACCCCGTTCTACCCCCGCTCGCCCTACGGCGTGGCCAAGGTCTACGGCCACCACATCACGGTCAACTACCGCGAGTCGTACGACATGTTCCTGACTTCCGGTATTCTGTTCAACCACGAAGTCCGAGCGTCGCGGACTGGAGTTCGTCACGCGCAAGATCACGTGGCACGCGGCCGCGATCAAGCTCGGGCTGCGCGACGAGCTGGCCCTCGGCAACCTCGAAGCCAAGCGTGACTGGGGCTACGCGAAGGACTATGTCGAGGCGATGTGGATGATGCTCCAGCACGACCGGCCCGACGACTTCGTCATCGCCACGGGCGAGACGAACACCGTGCAGCGCTGCGTCGAGATCGCGTTCGACCAGGTCGGGCTCGACTGGAAGCCCTACGTCCGGATCGACGACTCAGTTCAAGCGGCCGGCCGAGGTCGACCTGCTCGTCGGCGACGCGTCGAAGGCCGAGCGGGAGCTGGGCTGGAAGCCGAGGACGAGCTTCGAGGAGCTCATCCGGCTCATGGTCGACTCGGACCTGAAGCTGCTCCAGGGCACGTGAGCGACGACCCCACGGGCTGGTTCGAGCCGCTCTACGCCGCCGCCGAGCGCGGCGAGCGGGAGGTCCCGTGGGAGCGTGACGAGCCGCGCGAGGCGCTCGTGGAGTGGGCGGAGGCGCGCGGGTTGGACGGCGACGGGCTCGGCGCCGTCGTCGTCGGCTGCGGGTTCGGCGCCGACGCGGAGTACCTCAGCTCGCTGGGGTTCGACGTGACCGCCTTCGACGTGGCGCCGAGCGCGGTCCGGGCCGCGCAGGAGCGGCACCCCGGCACCGCCGTGCACTACGTGACCGCCGACCTGCTCGAGTTCCCGGCCGCCGTGGGGCGAGGCGTTCGCGTTCGTGTTCGAGTCGCTGACCGTCCAGTCGCTGCCCGACGCGGTGCGCCCGCTGGCGATCCGCGAACGTCGGCCGCCTCGTCGCGCCGCGCGGCACGCTGCTGGTCATCGCCTCGGGCCGCGACGAGGCGGACGGGCCGGTCGACGGCCCGCCGTGGCCGCTGACGCGCGCCGAGGTCGAGTCGTTCGCGACGCGGCGGGATCGAGACCGTGCGATCGAGCAGCTGCCGGGCCCGCGCTGGCGAGCCGAGTTCCGGCGGCCGTAGGCGCGCCGCTACCGTGAGGGGACTTCTCAGCGGTCGTCGAAACAGGTGTCACGAGCATGAGCATCGGAATCGTGGGGATGGGCTATGTCGGGCTGCCGCTGGCCGTCGGCTTCGCCGAGGCCGGCGTCGACGTGATCGGCGTCGACGTCGACCAGACCAAGGTCGCCGCGCTGCAGCGACGGCCGCTCGCACATCGAGGACATCCCGGACGAGCGCCTCGGCGCGGTGCTCGAGCGCTGCACGTTCACGACGCGCTTCGTCGAGCTGCACGAGGCCGAGGCGATCCTCGTCTGCGTCCCGACCCCGCTGACGCGCAACCGCGAGCCCGACCTCGGCCCGCTGCTGAACGCCTCGCGCGCGCTGGCGGGCGTGATCGCCAAGGGCCAGCTCGTCGTGCTCGAGTCCACGACCTTCCCCGGCACGACACGGGAACACCTCGTTCCGCTGCTCGAGGAGTCGGGCCTGCGGGCCGGCGAGGACTTCAACCTCGCGTTCTCACCGGAGCGCGTCGATCCCGGGCCGCACCGACTACACGCTGCGCAACACGCCGAAGGTCGTCGGCGGCCTCACGCCGGCGTGCACCGAGCGCGCGGTCGAGCTCTACGGCCGCGTCTGCGACACCGTCGTGCCCGGTCTCCACGCCCGAGGTCGCCGAGCTCTCGAAGCTGCTCGAGAACATCTTCCGCTCGGTCAACATCGCGCTCGTCAACGAGATGGCGATGCTCGCCGACCGCATGGGGATCGACATCTGGGAGGTCATCGACGCCGCGGCGACCAAGCCGTTCGGCTTCACGCGCTTCGATCCCGGCCCCGGCATGGGCGGCCACTGCCTGCCCGTCGATCCGTTCTACCTGACCTGGAAGGCGCGCGAGTACGACATGTCGACCGAGTTCATCGAGCTCGCCGGCAAGGTCAACCAGAACATGCCGTACTTCTGCCTCGAGAAGATCGAGCGCGCGCTGAACGACGAGGGCAAGGCGGTCACGGGGCGCGAAGATCCTGGTGCTCGGCGTCGCCTACAAGGGCGGCACGAGCGACACGCGCGAGTCGCCGGCGCTGAAGATCGTCGACCTGCTGCGTCGACCGCGGCGCCGAGGTCAGCTACCACGACCCGTTCGTGCCCGAGATCGCGCGGCACGGGCTGCGCAGCGTCGCCACTGGACGAGTCGCGACGCCTGCGACCTCGCGGTCATCGTCACCGCGCACCCGGGCGTCGACCACGAGGCGATCGCGCGGCGCGCCGGGACGCTCGACCTGCGCGGCGTGACGCGGAAGCTGAATGTGACGAGCGCGAAACAACTCTGACGCTCCACCTTAGGCGCCCCGCACCAACAGCTCGCGCTACTAACCGGACATACTCGGTGAGCAAGCGGTCCCGGGTAAAGCGCTCTTCAAACACACGCCTTGCCGCCACGCCCGCGGCCATCACGCGCTTCGGATCCTGGACGAGTTCGACGAGCAGATCAACCATCTCGTCCCCGCTGCGAACGTTCCATCCGGCGCCTACTTCTCGAGCGAGTCGCGCGGCATCGCCTTCGTCGGACATGATCGTGATCAGAGGCTTGCCGGCGGCGAGAAATCCGAACGTCCGGGAGGATACCGCGAGAGTCGCTCCATCGCCGTCCGACAGCGTGACGACCGCGACGTCCGATGCGCCAACGAGGCGCGCGAAGTCCATACTCCGTTGAAAGCCCAGGAATGTCACATTGGACAATGCCCACGCTCCGCCAGCCGCTGCCATCGATCACGCATCACTCCGCGTCCTGCAATCACGAAGTGAACATCCGCGTTGACGTCCCGGGCGGCCTCCAGCAACGGCGACAGAGGATGCATGATCCCGAGATTGCCGGATAAAGTACGAGGAGCCGAGCGCGGATTCCATGTCGGGCTCGCCACTCCATGTCGATCGAACTGGGACGCAACTCCGGTTCCGCCCACGGAGGGATGACGACAACGCGATCGGGATCTACGCCCTTGCCCGACACCAGCGTCTCCTTCATACCATTGCCGAGCACGACGACTCGATCGGCCGAGTGAAGGATCAGACGATTGAGGCGGTCCCACAACCATACGGCTGGTGCCGGGACTTTGATCCATCCCGTCGAGACGATGATGTCCGGGTGTATGTCCTGAGGGATGTAGATCAGGCGCGAGCCGAACCTCCACCGCGCCACCACGCCGATTAGCGCAACAAACGGTGGATTGTGAAACGCGATCACCACGGACGGGCCTTGGCGACGCAGTAGCGCATGGCGGAGCGCCCCAGATAGGAATCGGAGGTAGCCCAAGAAGCGAGTGCTCTTCCGTGCCCGTCCACGAAACCGATCCCTAGCGCGACGCGCCTCACGCTCACTCCGTCGAGTGTCTCTCGTCGCTCGCCTCGCACATCGTCGTCGGCCCAGCTCACCTCGCCGACAAGTGCCTCCACACGAAAACCATGCCTGGATAGCGCCCGCGCTGATCCTCGTGCGCCTGCTTTCCTGTCACGGCGGTATCCGGCGGGTAATATTGGTTCAGCACGAGTACCGACGGAGCTGCCCGCGACCGACCGTCCGCCATTAGGCTGTCGACTCGCGAATGAGAGATTCGACGGCTGAGCGGAGCTGCGGCCGTGCTGGATCGTGTCGCTTGCTTTCCCCCCGCCTGATCAGGAGGTGGATGAGTACGAGCAATCCAACGGCGAACGCGAAGTGTTCTCGCCCTCGTCTGCGGCAGCGCTAGCCACGCTGGCGCGATGAATCTTGACTAGAGTGTCGCGGGCAACTGAGTCGCCAAATGGACGCCACCTGTGCATCAAAGTAGAAGGCATCCCAATAAGGTAGGCCAGCGCGTTCCCCGAACTCCCAGTCAAACACTTTCGCTTCGCCGTGCGAGATCAGAATGTTCCAGGGGCGAAGTCCCCATGCACGACGCTGAGCCCGATCTCTCGGACTTTCCGCAAGCGCAAGCACGGCCCGAACCCCTGTTGTGAGTAGCGGATCATTCACCGCGTCTGCCCTGGCGATCACTGACCGCACCAACGGAACGTGCTTGAGCGTTGCTGTCCGCCCCAGGTCGCACCGCCGCAACCAATCATGAAGTTCGGGCGTCAGTTCTCGAGGCGCCGCCGCCCCTTGGAATGCATCGGTGATAAGCGTGTCGCCGGCCGTTCCTTCAATGAGCGCAATGGCCCGCGGAACAGTGCCGCGCAAGGCAGGCACCTGCGCTAGCGCGTCGAGGACGCCGCGCTCACGAGCTGCCGTATCCCTGTCAGCGCGCGCGGAAAACTTGCCGACCGTCACCAGCTTCCCATTTGGATCGAACCCCAAGTAGACGGGCCGCTGGGGATTACTCGGGTTGATCAGAATGCCGACGGCGTTCCGTACCGCGCGACCAGGCTTGAAGTACCGCGGCGACGGACCGGGGCCACCCGAAGACCCTTCGTCCCAACGCGCAGGACCCAACCGGGCATGCTTTGGATCGTCCGTAGCACCACGCGCTGGCGCAAAGAAATGGATGCGGCGCGCGGCCGGAGAGCGTATCTCGCACGCTGCTGGTGAAGTCTGCGGGCGCGAGGATTCGTGGCGTGCCGAGCGGCGGGAAGATGAGGAAGTCGAGCTGAGAGCCTCATCGCCGCTATGCGCCCGATTGAGGAACAATGCCGACGCCCCCCGTCGTCGGTGGTAAATCGCTACGTCAGGCGCGACATCGCGAGCCGCGACCAACGGCGTTACTACTTCCAACAGGACCGACACCTGTCGCTGCCTCCCGCCCCACCGCCGCATCTACTTGATCGCTCTGATGACGACGCTGTGGCTCACGGGATGACCGACGGTGCCGGTCAATGCCATGAGCGCAGCCTTCATCCGCCACGGTCCGTTGAACGACTCGGCGAGGTCCTCGTTCTTCGAAAGCCTGTGAAGCGCGATAAGCGAACGCAGCGTCGGGCGGCGCTCCAGCAGGATCGGCAGCTGATACGAGAAGAACGGATACAGGATTTCCGCGGAGCGAAACCCCGCAGACCGGATCAGACCGATCCATCCACTTCCCGAGTGAACGTGGTGGCGATATGGCTTGCCGGTAACACGCAGAGATAGCCACGTTGCCGCGTGACGCGGCAGTACGTTGACCAGCGGCCGACCCGTGTGGGCGTCGCGAAACGCGAGCGAGGGCCACTCCCGGTTCTTGGACCCGAAGATGAGCTGACCGCCCGGTTCGAGGGCGCGATACGCGGTGGCGAACACCTGGCGCTGAAGTTCAAGAACGGGGGCGTCGGCTTCCCACATCCCGCGTACTCGACGACACCAATGAGAAATGCCAGGTCCGCCGAGGGAAGCGCTAGCTCAGGCTCGAGGAGGTTGGCCCGCATGGTTTCGAGCTCCAAGCCTCGCCGGTCCGCGCGCTCGCTGAGCTGTGCCAAGCGCTCCGCATCCACGTCGACCGCGACTACTCGCTGCGCGCCACGATGGGCGGCAGCGAGCGGAAGAAACCCGTACCCCGTCCCGAGATCGATCACTCGCCTGCCCATGAGCGGCCCCGTCAATGGTTCGATCAGCGAGAGAAACTGCTCGCCTCGGTCGAGCCGAATCCCTTCCGCTTCCGTATCCCGTGCAGGAATGAACTGGGCCGGCGTTTGCGCAGGCCCGGGCAGTCTCGGCTGTGTAGGCATCGCTAGTCCATGCGACGCCCAACGTCGCCCGGCCCATCGTCGTGCGAGGTGCTGCTCGCTACCCTGCATAGCACTCGAGCACGAGGTCAACGCCGCGACCGTACGCGCGACCCCTCCGGCGCATCCCTCGTGTGCCACCGCCGCCCAATGTCCCCCGCCATCCTGATCAAACGCCGCCGATGACGTCCGCACGGAGCGGAACGCCATGACCGAGCAGCGAGGTTATGCCTTGAGCTTGCGGGCGCTCGCTCAGCTCATCCGCCGCCGCTGGATGCTGATCGCCCTCTGCCTCCTCGTGACGGTCGCGGCCGCCATCGTCGTATCGCTCTCGTCGACGACGCGTTACACAGCGTCCTCATCGCTGCTGTTCCGCGATCCTGGGCTGGATTTAGCGGCTGTTCGTGCACCATGGTCCTGCCGCCGTCAACCGATCCCAATCGCGAAGCGGCGACGTACTCAAACTGGTATCGCTCGAGGGAGTAGCCAAGCGAACGGCGCGCGAGCTTGGACGCGAGGTGTCCGCTGCGGACGTTCGTCGCAATATTGAAGTGACAAGCGAGGGGCAGTCGAACGTCGTCCTCGTGTCTGCCACGGACACAGACCCCCGCGTTCGCTGCCCGGATGGCCAATACCTTTGCGAGGCAGTTCATCGCCTTTCGGCGCGACGCGGATCGTTCCAAGATCCGGGAAGCGCAGCGGCTCGTACAGGACCAGCTCGACGCGCTTTCTGAGAGCGACCGCGAGGGGTCCGTGGGGAGGTCCCTGGGACGGCGTTCGGAGGAGCTAAGCCTGCTCGCTTCACTCCAAACAGGCAACGCCGAGCTGGTCCAGGAGGCGGAGGCCCCGACAGAGCCCACGAGCCCTCGGACGGTGCGAAATGCGATCGTCGCTGGGATTCTCGGTCTGCTTCTAGGCGCCGCGCTGGCATTCGGCTTGGAGCACCTTGATCGGCGGATTCGGAACCTGGATGAGTTGGAAGAGGTGTTTGGGCTCCCAGTCTTGGCAGGAGTTCCGGAGAGCCGGAACGTCTCCTCACCGAGTTCACACGTCGAGGACCCCGCACACGCCGAACTTGAGTCCTTCCGCATGCTACGTGCACGCCTCCGCTACTTCAGTGTTGACCGCGACCTTCGTTCGATCTTGATCACGTCTGCCGCATCTGGGGACGGCAAGTCCACGGTTGCATGGAACCTCGCATCCGTCGCTGCCACCCGATCGAACGTCCTCCTAATCGAGACCGACCTTCGTCGGCCTACTCTCGCCGAGATCCCCTCGCTCCACCGACGCCCCGGCCTCGCGGAGCTCTTGGCGCAAGAGGCGACGTTGGATGAAGTCGTCCAGAGCGTCCGCCTCCCGCTTCCGCACAACGACGACGACTTTGCAAGCTTCAGCGTCATCGTTGCCGGGGCGGTCCCACCCCAATCCATCCGAGCTGATCGACAGCTCGAGGATGGCGCACGTGCTCGAGCAGCTCACCGCTCAATACGACCTTGTGATCCTGGACTCGGCCCCCATATCAGTCGTCTCAGACGCGATCCCTCTGGTGAGACAGGTGAGCGGAGTCGTGATCGTGGGTCAGGTCGGCGCGACGACGAGGGACGGCGCCACGCGGTTGATGAAGCAGTTGCACTCGATGAACGCCCCGGTTCTGGGCCTGGTCGCGAATCGGGTCCGGGACTCGCGTGATCCGTCCTACGGACCGTACGGGGCGCGCGAAATCAGCTCGTCTACTGCCGGTTAGCGCGCTCGCGTGCTCCGACGCCGCGTCGCCGAGGACGCTGAGGGTCGCGTGGTCGCCCCGTGTCGAGGGCCATGAGCGCTCGAGTAGGCCTAAAAGCGAGCTTCGGCTCTGCGATTGGTAGTCAACTCCTTCACGTCATCACGGGCGTGTTGCTCGCGCGCACTCTGGGCCCCGAAGGTCGCGGCGAACTCGCCGCGGTGATCCTTTGGCCCACGCTATTGGCCTTCCTAGGCGACCTCGGGATGGCGGAGGCATCCACGTTCTTCGCAGCGCGAGGCTACGAGCTCCGCTCGCTAGTGGGCACTGGACTCGCATTCGCGCTGGCCCAGTCACTGGTGCTGATCACCATTGGCTTGTTACTGCTACCTCTAGTGCTCGAACAGCAGCGCGAATTCGTACTCGATACCGCCCAGCTGTACCTGCTCTTCATTCCCGTCAATATCATCATGTTGAATCTGCTGGGCATTCTGAATGGCTTACATCGGTTCACATGGTTTCATGCGTTGCGGTTCTCGGCGTACGGCCTGATGATGCTCGCGCTCGTCGCCCTTGCAGGCCTCGGGGACTTGACCGTGCGATCAGCCGCACTGACCTATTTGATTGCGAATTGCATCATCATGGTGACTGCCGCAGCCGTGGTTCAGCGCGAATCCGGGTCCGCTCCCAAGATAGACCTGGGCGTTGGGCGCAGTCTCATCGGCTTCGGGCTTAAGACCCAGACCAGCGCCGCGCCCGCGCTCCTGAATGAACGCCTCGACCAGCTCTTAGTATCGGTCGTGCTACCACCCGCAACACTGGGTCTCTACGTGATCGCCGTTACCCTGACCTCCGGGACCGTGCTAATAGGAATGGCCGTCTCTTTAGTCGCGCTGCCGATGATCTCTGCCGCGGCGAGCACGACGGCTGCACGCGAACGAATTCGGACGTTTGTGAGTCTTACGTTCGTGCTCTCCTTCCTAGCGAGTGCGTTGATCGCTGTGGAGTACCCCTGAGCTCATCTCGAAAGGCTCTTCTTGGACCCCGACTTCCTCGGCGCCACCGACGTCTGCCGAGTGCTGTTGCTCGCCGCAGTTGCCTTGAGCACCAACCGAGTCCTCGCGAACATCCTCAAGGGGCTAGGTCGTCCTTTGGACGCCGGCTGGGGCGACGGCCTCGCCCTCGCCATCTCCATTGTCAGCCTCGCGACGCTGCTTCCTTGGCTAGGCCTCATGGGTGCTGGACTCGCCTCGCTGGCGGCCTACACCGCGAGCTTCCTGCTAATGGTGTGGGCGACTGACTCGCGCGGCGGACATATCCGTGCGGGAGTTGCTGCTTCCGGACCGCGCGATGCTCCGACTGCTGCTTCGACCGATACGCAACTATCTGCCGACCCGTGATCACGATGCCGAGAGCACGCGCGAGCGCTAGAGCAAGCTACCGGGCGCTCGCGCTCTGGACTCCGCTATTGGGCGGGGTGACGATCGTTGCTTGCGTTGCGTTGGGCGTCGCGGTGGGTCTCGCCGGACCATCACTGGACTACCTGCTCCTCCTGCTAATCATGGTAGTCCTGGCGCTCCCGCTGATCGGACGATTCGTCTCGGGGCAGCGAATCGACGTGTTCGAGCCGCTCACGGCGTTCGTCTTGTTCACCGGCGGGTTCGTAGTCCTTCGCGCCACTGCGGTCCTCGCCAGCGGCAAATTTGGCTCGGCGTGGGCTCGACACCCGCGACGGTGTCACATCGATGCTGATTGTGGCCCTGGTGGGCACGATCGCGTGGATCGTGGGAGGCAGCGAATGGGCGTGCGCCACGTGAGCTTGGCCGCCGTCACGCGCTGCGACTCTCCGAGCCTACAAACCGCCAGCTGGCTGGAGTCGCGCTTGGCCTCGTAGCGATCAGCGTTTTGGGCTGTTGGCCTTCATTCAACAAGCCGGACTATCCGCGAGTTGGCTGCTCACAGGGCGCGAAACGCAGGAGACCGCATTTCGGGGTTCGATCGGATACTTGTATTCTGCGCCGCTCTTCATCGTGCCCGCTGCTCTACTCGCGTACGCAGCCTGGCGACGCGGGCTGCGATGGGTCCCGCTTGTAGTGATCTGCACCGCGGTACCTCTCATGGTGTCATCGTTCATTCGCGGCGACAGACTGGATCTGCTCTCAATCACGGTGAGCCTGGTCACGTTCCGCTATCTCAGCCTTAATCGGCGTACAAAGTCTGCCGTGACGTGACCGTCATTCTTGCGAGCCTGATCCCGCTGACGGTGCTTCGAGAGACGCGGAACGAAAGTCAGCGGGCAAGCTTTTCTGACGCTGCCGGAGCGATTGTGGACGACCCCTCCGCCACTTGGAATGACGTGATTCTGGGCGTCGACGCGGAGGTAGCGCAGGGCCTCATGTCCTCACGACGTATGTTCCGGAGCAAAGGCCCTTCTCGCCTGGATCGCTACCGCTGAGCGTGATCGCATTCCCGATTCCGCGCGCCGTGTGGCCAGGCAAGCCCCGAGATTCCCGAGGAGCGGATCACTGCTGAGGTGTTCCCGCGCGATTACCAGCGGTATCGCGCTGGGGCCACGTACACCGCATTTGGCAGCTTCTACTACGACTCGGGACTGGTCGGGGTCATAATCGGGATGTTCCTCGTCGGCGCTGCGTTCCGCTTCGCCTGGGAGAGCACGCGGAATGCTGATCGCTTCCGCCATTGCTCTCGCAAGCACGTTGCCGGTTCTGATGCTGGCTTTCGTCCGCGCTTCGCTTCCGCCCCTGGTCCTGTACGGCTTCTTCCTAGCGGCACCGCTGCTCGCACTGTCCCTTGTCGCGCGCCGTAGGCGCCCTGACGTGAGCGAAGAGGCCGCGTGAGGGTCCTCCGCGTTACTGAGTACGACATGCCGCTCGCGCCCTCGCTCCGCCATCTGTTTGAAACGGAGATCAATGACAATCTTGCCGCGACGGGCATCGACCTTGAAGCGGTAGCGCTGCCCATGGAGTCCCGCCGTCAGTACTTGCTTGGATTGCTACGACTTTCACTCGATCCGCGGAACCGCAGGTTCGATGCGTGGCTCACCAATCAAGGCGCAGGCGCGCGTATCGCAGCGCTGAGGTGGCTCGGCCTTCCAGTGCCGGCGTTGAACGTCATCTCAATTCGATCCTTTCCCGGCACCACGTGTCACTCGTCCACGCGTCGTCAAGCTCGAGCGAGCGATCCGTCGCGTGCTCTATCGCCGAATCGACAGGTTCCTCGTCGTCAGCCAAGCCCAGGTGCCATGGCTTCGACGAGAGTTGCGGGGCCCCGCTGAACAGGTCGCCGCCTGTTCCGATGGGTATCGATCTGGAGCTGTTCACTCGACGTCGAGCAGCGTCGGGCGACTATGCGTTTCTCGTCGATGGGGCGCTCCGCGACTATGAAGGGGTCGCGACTGCCTTCGAGCAGCTCGACGGAGCCGTCGCCGAACTTCGCCTAACGCACCGGCACGCACTCTCCGAGAAGAAGGAGCAGGCACTCAGTCGCATCGAGGCGGCAGGCACGCGGGTGATTAGGCACGCGAACGCAACAGCGCTCGAGCTCCGCGACCTGGATGAGGACGCTCTGGTCGTGCTCGTTCCGATCCTTGACTGTAACCAACCTGCCGGCCTCACCGCACTCCTTGAAGCTTTGGCGATGGGCGTCCCACAATTGTGTCCGACCTTTGGCTGATACGCGAATATCTCAATGATCAAGTCGACTCGATTCTCGTGCCAGTCGACTCACCCGCAGCCCTGGCCGAGGCCATTCGAACTCTGGCTGCTGACGACACACTCCGACACGCGCTCGGCGCGGCGGCGGTACAGCGCCGCAGCGAGTTCGAGTTTCGCCTGGGGGCGCTGGATGGCCTCCGTAGATCGCTCGCGTCGTCGTGAATTTGGGCAACTTGATCGGCGACTCGGGCTCGGAGCACCTACACGCCGACCGTCAACGCGCCGTGCGCGTCATGTACGTCGTCCACTACGCGACGTTTGGTGGTCCCCACAATCTCATATCGGTGCTCTACCCAGCGCTCCATGCGCGCGGATGCATTGTGACCACGGTTATCCCGGACGAGCAAGGGAACGCGGCGGAGCGCCTGCGCGCGATGAACGTGCCGGTAACGCCCATCAAGCTGCATCGAGCGAGGGCCACCTTCGACGTCAGGACTCAGTTGCGAGCGGTCCTCGGCTTCACCGGTGATCTCCGGCGGCTTCGGCGCTTGATTCGCTTGCATGACATCGATGCGGTCATCGTCGGCGGTCTCATAATCCGCACGCCATCCTCGCGGCGCATCTCGAAGGCCGGGCCGCCATCTGGCAGGTCGTCGACACTCGGACCCCCGGGCGGTGGTTCGCGCCCTACGCCCTCTCATGAGGCGATTTGCCGACACGATGATGTTCTGGGGCGAGGCGCTCGTCCGACCTCACCTCGGAGCGAGCGCTTCCGCCTGCCCGGTCACGACCTCCTTCTCGCCGATCGATACTCAGCGTTTCGCCCCTCCGGCCGATGGCGGATCTTCCGCTCGCGTGAGTTTGGGCATTCCGCGGGACGCGAAGGTGGTCGGCCTGGTCGGCAACATCAATCCGCAAAAGGGGATCGAGTACTTCGTCGAGGCGGCGCAGATACTTCGCGACCGGTTCCCGGACTTGCACTTCATCATCGTCGGCGCCCGGCTGCCCACGCACGCGACGTACGCGGAGCGGATCGATCGTGCCATCGCGACCGCCGACCTGAGTGATCGTGTGCGGTTTCTGGGCTCCCGAGGCGACATCGAGAGCTGCTATGCCGCGATGCACGTCCTACTGCTGACCTCGGTCCCAGCGTCTGAGGGGATCCCCACCGTGATTGGAGAGGCGCTTGCGACCGGCGTTCCGCCAGTCGTGACGGAGGTTGGTGCAGTCCGCGAGGTGGTTCATCACGATGTCCACGGGTACGTAGTTCCGCCCGGCGACTCTGGCGCGCTCGCGGACTACGCAGGGAGGATCCTGGCGAATCAGGCACTCCGAACGCGGTTAGGAACAGCGGGCAGGAGCTTTGCTCAAGCCTCGCTGGGCTTGGACCAGTGTGTCGACGACCACCTTGAGGCCATCGATCTCGCGCTCGAACACCGGCGCCGCCGAAACCCGGACCGCCGAGCTTCTATTCTGCGGAAGCCAACGAAGCAATAGAGCGGGAGACTGAAGTGAACGGCGAAACGATTCTTGTTGGCGGCGCGGGGGGATTCATCGGGGGCCATCTCGTTGGGGAGCTGGTGAGCGAGGGCCATCAGGTTCGAGCCGTCGATATCAAGCCGGAGTCGGAGTGGTACCAGGTCCATCCGGACGTCGACAACCTCTGCTTGGACTTGCGGCTCGCGGAGGCGTGCGAGTCTGCGACACGGGGCACGACGCTGCGTCTACAACCTCGCCGCCGACATGGGCGGCATGGGCTTCATCGAGAACAACAAGGCCGCTGTGCATGCTCTCGGTGCTGATCAACACGCATCTGCTGCATGGCCGGCGCGCGACGCGGGGGTGCAAGCGGTACTTCTTCTCCTCGTCGGCGTGCGTCTACAACGCCGACAAGCAGACGCGACGCGGACGTCGCCGCCGCTGAGCGAGGAGGACGCCTACCCCGCGATGCCCGAAGACGGCTACGGCTGGGAGAAGCTCTTCAGCGAACGCATGTGCCGCCACTTCCGCGAGGACTTCGGCCTCGAGACCCGCGTCGCCCGCTATCACAACGTCTACGGCCCGCACGGCACCTGGGACGGCGGCCGCGAGAAGGCGCCGGCCGCGATCTGCCGCAAGGTCATCGAGGCGAAGCTCGCGGGCAAGCACGAGATCGAGATCTGGGGCGACGGCAAACAGACGCGCAGCTTCATGTACATCGACGATTGCCTGTACGGCACGCGCGCTCATCATGACGAGCGACATTGCCGGAGCCGATCAACCTCGGAGCTCGGAGCTGGTGACGATCAACCAGCTCGTCGACATCGTCGAAGAGATCGCCGGCATCAAGGTCGAGCGCAGCTACAACCTCAACGCGCCGAAGGGCGTGCGCGGGCGCAACAGCGACAACACGCTGATCCAAGAACGCCTGGGCTGGGAGCCGATCGATCCACTTGCGTGAGGTCTCGAAAAGACCTACGCGTGGGTTCGCGCACAGGTCGAGCACGATTTGGCGCGCGGCGCGACCGCCGGCCGCCCTGGCAAGCCACCGATAGCAGATTCGCGCGCACAGGTCGAGCACGATCCGGCGCGACCGTCGTCGTGTCGGCTAGCGACCGCTGCCGAGGAGGACCGTGCGGACCGTGGCGAAAATGATGAGCAGGTCGAGCCGCAGGCTCTGGTGCTTGATGTAGAAGAACTCGTACTGGAGCTTCTCAAGGGTGTCCTCCAGCGAGCCACCGTAGCCGTGGTTGACCTGCGCCCAACCTGTGAGGCCCGGCCGCACATGATGACGCGCTGGATAGAACTCAATCGAGTCTCGAAGACGCTCGACGATGAGCGGTTGCTCCGGCCGGGGTCCGACCAGCGCGAGGTCCCCCCGCACGACGTGCCAGAGCTGCGGCAGCTCATCGAGACGGTACTTGCGTAGCCAGCGTCCCAGCGGCGTAATCCGTGTGAGCTCCCCCGTTGCCCACTCAGCGGACTTCACCGCCGGAGCACCGGTCATCGTGCGGAACTTCGTGAGCCGCACAAGCCGACCGTTCTTTCCAACCCGTTCCTGCCGAAAGAAGACAGGGCCTGGGCTCGAAAGTCGTACGGCCGCCGCGATCACCGGCAGAATCGGGGCTGCCAAGGTGAGCAGAAGACTAGCCACGACCCCCTCGTAGCCACGCTTCACCACGCCGTAGACGCGCGCGCGATGGATCTCCGCGACGTCGAATAGAAACCAGGCGCTGGACAGGTCACTCACAGGCACCTTTGCGAAGTGCTTCTCATAGAAGTCGTTCAGAGTCCGGATTCGCAGGCCGAGGAGATGCAGTTGTGAAGCCACAGTGACGAGCGACTCATCGCGAATGGCCTCCCCAGACATCACCAGCGTCGTAGGCCTAACGGCCTGGATCTGAGCGTGGAGCGACGAGATTGAAAGCGTCTTCGCCTCCTGAAGGCCGAGTCGGCCCACTACGCGAAGGTCGCCGCGACGACGAACCTCACGCTTCAAGTCAAGGTGCTGCGCGTCGGATCCGAGGAAGTAGACACGCCGGCTCGTGGCACCAATCCGCACCTCGAGCGCGCGGTAGGTCGCCGCGAGGGTCATGACGCCGAAGAGGCAGCCGGCTGTCGCGCCACCCGCCGCGAGGGCGACAGGCGCGCCGACGAGGGCGGCGAGGCCGAGACTGAGCATGGCGCCGGCGCAGGCGAGAAGGCCAGCCACCACGATCGTGATAAGCCGGAGCGAGCCATCGTGTTCGCGACTCACAGTGCCCTGGAACACAAGCCGAAGCGCAAAGGCAAGAGCTGTCGACGGCAGGAGGGCCATCATCATCACGACGATCTCGCGGGGGGAACCGAGCAGGGCGGGCAGCGACGTCGAAACGATCAGCAGGAATGTGAGTCCAAGGCTGACGGAGATCTTGAGCGGCCACGCGGGAGACATCAGCTCCCGAGACGGCAGATGCTCGTCGTCGAGGAGCCCTAGGTTGGCTTGGCCAATCTCTGCCGGCGCCTTAGTGGTCGCGAGTGTCATGGCTCAATCTGGTCTAGCCGAACGGGTGCGAGAGGTGGATCGAAAGGATTTAGAGCGTGAGCACGCCGATAATCGGCGCGAGCTTGCGCCAGGTCACCGTGGCGCGTCGACAGGTCGCCGAGCAGGGCCCACGGAACGTAGTTGAAAGGCTCTGCTTCCGCGGCCGCGAGCAGCGCCGCACGGGAGTCCGGGTATTGGTTCAAGCGAGCATGGGCCGCCGCGGCTGTGATGTAAGTCGACACGCTGTGTGGATTCAGGCTGAGCGACCGATCTGCTGCGGTCAAGGCTTCATGCGGCTTAGCGGTCACCGCTCGTACCGCGCGCTCGCGGTATATCTCAGCACCGTAGTGCCGCCCCACCCCCGCGGCAAGTCCCCCCAGCACCAGAATCAGGGTAACCGAGCCGACGCGCGCCGAGAGCGACGTGGACCGCCACCAGCCGGCTACCCCGCGGCTTTCGTCCACCGGACGCGCCAACAAAATTCCTGCACACAGCAGGGTTACTGCCGTCAGGCCCGGCAGGTTGTAGAGCCAGTCAACGCTCGTATGGCTAAGCCACGCCACGCATACCCCTGAAGCGGCTACTCGCGGGGTGGCAAACCTGTCGCGACCCTGACCAAGACGCCGCGTGCGGATCGCGCCGACGACGACTGCGCCGACTAGCGTCAGCAGCGCAACCAAGCCAACCACGCCCAGCTCAGCCAGCATCTGGAGCTCGAGACTGTGAGGCTGCCGCACGTAGTCGGGGTTGCGGCGCTCGAGGTAGTACGTGCTCGCGTAGTTACCTGCTCCGACACCGCGCAACGGGTGCGCCTCAAACTGGCGCAGCGCGATGCGCCAGAGGTCGTAGCGATAGCCACTGGGCTGCAGGAACCGCTGAGAGCCGCTCGAGGTCGTGCTCAGCGCCGTGAACCCTCTCCACTGATCGCGAACCTCCGGGACAGGGTTCCCGACGACGGCGATCAGTCCGACCACCATCACGAGAGGGACGGCGGCGAGCGCTAGCGCGGAGACGCGATCCGGGATGCGAAGACGTTCCGAGATGGGACCGGCGATGTAGCGCGCGAGCGCAGCGAGCGCAGCCGCAGCGATTGCGGCCAAGCCCGCCCTACTGAGGACACCGTCGGTCGGAGCTGCCAGCGGGTCTCTCGCGCGTTCCGCATAGACATCAAGGAGCCAGGGCAGAGCCCCTGCCACAGCAGCGAGCACCAGGACCTGGCACCACCCCCGGCTCAAGCGACCGCGGAACAGAAGCGTGATGGCGGCCGTAACCAGCATCACCGGCACCAAGGCCCTTGCCTGCGTAAGCACGGCGAGGCACGCGAGCAGAACGGCGACACCGATTGCCAACGCCTGAAGGATCGGTCGCTGACGACTCTCAGCCCAGGGCATCACGCCCCAGAAGGCCATGATCAGGAAGCCCGCCTGGCCGTTGGCGTAACCAATCGGTTCGTGAAGCCGGAATCCGAGAAATAGATCGGCACCGGAGCCGGAGAGCATCCTGACAAGCACGTAGAACGCACAGAAGGCGCCAGCCGCCCCCATGGCCAACAACACCACGTTCGCTGCCCACAGCGAACGAGTCGCTCCGACGCCAATGACCAACACACCGATGTAGAGCGCAACACGGTCGGCTTCAGTCCACGCCCGGTCGATCCCTGGCGCCCACAGCATGGAGAGCGTGGTCCAAACGGCGAGGAGAATCAGCGCCGCAACCGCTGATGTCGCCGGACGAGTGAGGTCCAAGGGGCGGACGAAAACAATCGCTATGGCGAGCGTGAGAACCGTCAGTGCGGCCGGAGCCCACTCGCGGTAGCTGTAGAGGCCGTCGGATAGTGCGGACGCGGCAGCCCCCGCCGCCGTGACGACGAGGATGGCGCGGCACACTCGCTCGGCGAGGCGCCCCGAGAAATCGCCCCCCGGTCGTCCACCCCGGTTCTCGCCGCCGAGGAGGCGTCCACCCTCAACTGGCCGCAGCGTTGATATGCGACTCACGAATGACCCACCCCGATGCGGCGAAGGGTGCTCTCGCTAGTCTCGTGAAGCACGCCGCAACCGTAGCGGCCGCCCGCATCTACCTATGCAGACATTGACTACGCTTATCTCCCTGAGCGTCGCGTTCGTCGCGCTGACGTCATCGGTCTCCGCTCAGGAGCCAGGGCTCACGCTCGACCCTGACAGTCCAGCTGGAAAGGAGTACGCGATCCCGCTTGAGGAGGGTCGGCGGACTGGGACCCAGGACGGCTCGGATTCGTCGAGACAGCCGTCGTCCGATCTATTTGGCGCTGGCATCAAGCCCACGTCGCGATCGACCGGCACCGCCGTTGGGCAAGGCAGCTCGAAGCAGGCCGGCCCTCCTGGAAACAAGCGCTCGGCGAAGGGTGGGCCCGATCGCACCAAGCCCCCCAGTCGTCGAACTGAGGTGCGTCAGGACTACGCGGCACGCGCAGTCGGCGGTCCGTCGGGCCCCCTGGTGACGGCCGGTGTGGGCGGCGCGGTGCTGCTTCTCGGACTTGCTGTGCCGGTCGTGCTCGTGCTGCTGCGTCGGCGTTCTAGCCGGCCGTAGATCGAGCCACTCGCGCACTCCTCAGCTGGAGGCGCTCGCTCATCAGCCGCGCTTGAACGCGTTGAACGCCGGCTTTCGGACCCCTTGGCGATCTACGAGTCCTCTCTCGACCTGGAGGCCGTCGCTGCGGAGAGGGTCGTCATACAGCCCGAGATAGCCGAACGTGTAGATCCGCGGGCAGCGTCGCGCGATCCGCAGCGCACTGCTCAGCCACGCCGCCTGGGTCGCGCGGGTGAGGAAGAAGTTGAACTCGAAGTTTGCGTGGTCGGTCGGCAGCGAGATCTCGGAGAGAAACAAGCGCAGCGCCTCCCGCCGTGACCGTTCGCAGGTCTCGTCGATCCACCGGCAAGCTGTCGAGGTCCGAGATATCCGCGTAGCCGCCGCCCGAGCGGCGGCCGTGAAGGTTCGGGCGAGCGGGCGCAGAACGGGTTGTGGCCGTAGAGATCCATGCGAGGCGGTCGCCGCTCGGGCAGGCGCAAGGCCTGTATCCACGCACGTGGGGCGACCGTCCCGACCGTGAAGGTGTTGCCGCCGATCACGAGGTTGCGACGACTGACGCTCTTCAGCGCCCTGTACGCCGCGTCGAGCATGCGCGCATAAAGCCGCGGGCCCGCGGAGCCCGCGCCGCGCAGCCGCCGCCCGCCATCAGGAGTCAGTGGCTGGAAATTCTCAGCCTTCGTCGGCTCGCTCCAGATCATCCAATGCCGGACGCCGTGGATACCGCCGCGACGCGGCTGGAGGAAGTCGGCGTAGTCGCGCGGGTCGCGGGCGCCCATCGGGGCTCGCGACTGCCATTCGCCCACGCTGGCGCTGCCATGACGAGCAGCGAGACCGTGATGCCGTGGCGGCGCGCCTCGTCGATCGCGGGTCGATCTCGTGCGGGCCAGACTGTACGCGGGATCAGCAGGATTTCGCGGGTTCGCGCGGACGCTCGCGTAGCGATCCCGCGCCCACGAGAGCTGTGTCTGGTAGATCCCGACGCCGAGCTCGCGGTAGATCGGGAACTGCGAGACACCGCTCACCTCGATCGGCCCCCACATGGACTTCTTCCGCGTGCACCGCGGATTCGGCGGGCGACGCGAGCATGATCACGACCGCAAGGGCGGCGGACGCCTAGCCGACGAGGGAATGTCGGTCGAAGTGCATGGCATGGAGGCCCGCTGCGGACGAGGAGCTTAGGCACACTCGCAGCGGCCGAGGACCAGACCGGTGCACACCACCCCAGCGATCCGAAACGATGCCTTTACATCTCTCCCGCACCCGAGACTTCTCGCCCCCGCGAGAGGCTCCTACACTGACATCTGGTAAGGCGGGCGGTTGCGGCGGATAGGTATAGCTCCTGGCTCACCTCGTCCGCTCCGCCAACCGGCGCCGAGAGTGCGGCGCAAACTCGCTTACACAAGGGGAGACACAGCTTGCTGCGGAAGAAGACACTGCTCGGAACCATCACAGCGGTGGTCATGCTGTTCGCAGCCACGGTCGCCGTCGCCGCGAACTTCACCGGCACCCCCGGGCCCGACACGATCAACGGCACCGCGACCGCCGACGACATCAAGGGCCTCGGCGGCGACGACACCCTCAGCGGCCGCGGCGGCAACGACATCATCGACGGCGGCTCCGACGACGACACGATCAACGGCGACGGCAACTGCCCCGCCGGCAGCCCGACGACCGGTCCCTACGCCTGCATCCCTGGGCAACCCGGGCAACGACCGGCTCTTCGGCGGCAGCGGCCAGGACACGATCAACGGCAACAACGGCAACGACCGCCTCAGCGGCCAGGGCGACGACGACCGCCTCCGCGGCAATGACGGGCGCGACCGGCTCACCGGCGGTTCGGGCCTCGACGTGCTGTCCGGCGGCGACGGCGCCGACTTCCTCACCGGCGGCGACGGCGACGACAAGCTCCGCGGCCAGGGCGGCAGCGACCGCATCACCGGCGGCTCCGGCCGGGACCTGATCGAGGGCGGCTCCGGCAACGACCGGATCTCCGCACGGGACGGCACGCGCGACCGCATCAACTGCGGTTCTGGGCGCCGCGACCGGGTCACCGGCGACCGTCGCGACAAGATCGCGCGGAACTGCGAGCGCGTCCGGCGCTCGGGGCGGCGCAGCCGCAACTAGGCGACCCGCCCACGCACGGCATCGGAGGGCGCCCCAGGGCGCCCTCCGTCGTTGTATCGGATCATTTCCAGGGCATCGAGACTTCGCGCGGACTGCCGTGTTATCACGGCGCGAAGGGCCTCCGGCACGCTAGATTCCGGTGACAGCCAGCCTTCAAATGCTCAACGTTTCTACCTACACTGACGGTTTGCAAGGCGCGCGTTTGCCTCCGGCGGGATAGCCGGGGCCCGGTGGCCGCGCGCGCAAAAGCGCTCATCTCAACCAGCGCACACAACTTCTAGGGGACGGCAGCTTGCAGCGTAAAAAGGCACTGCTCGGGACCATCACAGCCGCAATCGCGCTGTTCGCCGCGACCGCAGCCTACGCGGCCGTCATCAACGGCGGGCCCGGCAACGACACGCTCATCGGCACGGCGCAGGACGATCAGATCAACGGCTTCGCCGGTGACGACAACATCATCCGGCCTCGGCGGCAGGGACACGATCGACGGCGGCGACGACGACGACACCATCCGGGGCGACGGGACGTGCCCGCCGGGCGCACCGCCGTACTACTGCCTCCCGGGTACCGAGGGAGCTGACCGGATCGCAGGCGGCGCTGGCAACGACACGATCAACGGCAACGGCGGCAACGACGTCATCGGCGGCGAGGCCGGCAACGACCGCGTCCGCGGCGACGCGGGCAACGACCGCCTTGCCGGCGCGAGCGGCACCGATCAGATCAGCGGCGGCTCCGGCAGCGACCGGATCGACGCCGGCAGCGGCAATGACGAGGCCAACGGCAGGAGCGGCAACGATCGCATCGACGGCGCCAGCGGCCGCGACTCCCTGTTCGGCGAGAGCGGCTTCGACCGGATCGGCGGCGGGAGCGGCATCGACCGCATCAACGGCGGCAGCGGCAACGACCGCCTCACCGGCGGGGCCGGCAACGACCGGGTCAACGGCGGCCGCGGCAACGACCGCATGCTCGGCAGCAACGGCGACGACCGGCTCAGCGGGCGGGAGCGGCAACGACCAGATCGAGGGCAACCTCGGCCGCGACAGCGTCGTTGCCGGCAGCGGCAACGACCGCATCCGCGTGCGGGGCGGCGGGCGTGACGTCGTCAACTGCGGTCGCGGGCGCGACCGCGTCACCGCGGATCGCCGGGACGTCGTCCGGCGCAACTGCGAGCGCGTCAGCCGCCGCTAGCGCGCAGCGCAACCAAGCTGGGCCGAAGGGCGCCTGCGGGCGCCCTTCGTCGTTCTAGGACCGCATCGTGCGCGCGAGCCCGTCGTCGAGCGGAATGGCCGGCTCCCACCCCAGGGCCTCCCGCGCCGCCGCCGGATCGAGCGCCGACCGGCGCACCTCCCCCGGCCGCTCGGGCTCGAACGTCGGTTCGAGCTCCAGCCGCTCGACCAGCTCGAGCACGCTCGTCTCCTCGCCGGTGCCGATGTTGTAGGCGCCCGTCACATCGCTGACGGCCGCCGCGATCAGCGCCGCGGCGACGTCACCGACGTAGACGAAGTCACGAGTCTGACGCCCGTCGCCGAACACGCGCACCTGGCGGCTGTTGGCGGCGGCGTGGCAGTAGATCGCGATGACGCCGCCCTCACCGAGCGGATCCTGCCGGGGGCCGTAGACGTTGGCGAAGCGCAGCGCGACCGTCGAGAGGCCGTGCAGGCGGGTGTAGAGGGCCAGGTAGGTCTCGGCGGCTGCCTTGGAGGCTCCGTAGGGCGAGATCGGGGCTTGGGGGGCGCTCTCGGGCGTGGGGAGCTGGTCGCAGTCGCCGTAGATCGCGCCGCCGGTCGAGGCCAGAACGAAGCGCTGCGTTCCGGCCGCGCGGGCCGCCTCGAGCATCACGGCGGTGCCGCCGACGTTGACCGCGGCGTCGAAGGCCGGGTCCTCGACCGCGCGGCGGACGTCGATCTGGGCGGCGAGGTGGAAGACGGCCTCGGGGCGCTCCCCGGCCAGCAGCGCGGTCATCGCGGGCCCGTCGGTGATGCTCTCCTCGTGGAGCACAGCTCCCTTGGCGAGCGCGGCGTCGAGGTTCTCGCGGCGGCCCGTCGAGAGGTCGTCGACGACACTCACGTCGTCGCCGCGGGCGAGCAGGGCGTCGACGAGGTTGGAGCCGATGAAGCCGGCTCCGCCGGTCACGAGTGCGCGCATCGGCGCTGAACCCTAGGCGTAGACCTGGCGGAGCGACTCCGCGACCGCCTCGGGCGCGCAGCGCTCGCGCACGATCGCCAGCGCGCGCTCTCCCGCGGCCTCGTCGCCCCATAGCCGCCGCGCCCGCGCGCCGAGGTCGGCCGGGTCGCCCGGGCGCGAACAGGCCCTCCTCCGGGACGAGCTCGGTCAGGCCGCCGGAGCGGGCGGCGACGACCGGCACGCCGGCCGCCATCGCCTCGAGCGCGGCAAGCGGGAGGATCTCGGCGTAGCGGGAGGGCACGACGGCGACTGCGGCGTCCCGGCGCAGCGCGGCGAGCTCGGCGGCGTCGACAAGGCCCGTGAAGCGCACGTCGGCGCCGGCTGCGAGCTGGCGCAGCTCGGCCGCCGCGGGCCCGTCGCCGGCGACGACGAGCGGGAGGCCGGCGTCGCGGCAGCCCACGATCGCGTCGGCCACGCCCTTCTCGTGGCTGAGGCGCCCGGCGTAGAGGACGTGCCGCCCCGCCGCGGCCCGCGAGCGGTCGGCGAACGAGCGCTGGACCGACCACAGCACCGACGCGCGGTCGTCGACCGGCGCGCCGAGCTCCCGCAGCCGCCGCAGCGCGAACGCGCTCGGCACGAGGAAGCGGTCGGCCTCGGCGGCGATCCGCGCCTGCCACAGGGCGAGCGACGCGGCGTAGGCGGCGGACTCGGCCGGCGATCCGCCGCGGCAGTTCAACGCCACCCCGGGGAGCGTGTTGCGCCCGTGGCAGCGCGTGCAGTCGCCGTCGCGCGTGAAGCACGTCCCGACCGCGCAGACGAGGCGGTAGTTGTGCAGGTGCAGGACGACCCGGGCGCCCGCGGCGCGGGCGGCGGCGAGCGCTCGCCAGCCCAGGGTCGGATTGATGTTGTGCGCGTGGACGACGCGAGCGCCGGTGCGGCGGACGGCGTCGTGGACCTCCTGCGGGTCGAGGCCGCCGCGCAGCAGGCCCTCGGCGGCCTGGCGCTGTGACAGCGCCGAGGAGTCGCGCTCGAGCACCTCCACGTCCTCGCCGAGGTGCTCGCGGATCAGCCACGCGAGGTCCTCGACCGCGCGTTCCTCGCCGCCGGGCACGCGGTAGCGGTTGTGCAGGAGCAGGATCACCGCGGACCAGCGTACACGTCGTGGTGTATCGTGGTGTCTATGGCTCGCACGAACATCGACATCGATGACGACCTCGTTGAGCGGGCGATGCGCATCTACCGCTTGCCGAGCAAGCGCGAGGCCGTCGACTATGCGCTGCGACAACTCGTCGGCGATCCGATGAGCCGTGAGGAGGCTCTGGCGATGGAGGGGCAGGGCTGGGGTGGCGACCTCGAGCTCTCCGACCTCCGGACGGCGGACGAGATCGTCGAATGGGGCACGCCGGACGACGCGGCGTCGCGGTGATCCTGGTCGACAGCTCGGCGTGGATCGAGTACCTCCGCGCGACCGGCAGCGACGTCCACCTCCACCTCCGCCGCTTGCTGGAAGCGGGCGACGAGCTCGGCACGACCGAGGTCGTGCTGATGGAGATCCTGGCCGGGGCGCGCAGCGATCGCGAGCGCGCGGCGCTGCGACGCCTGCTGTACGGCCGCTGCGCCTTCCTCCCGCTCCGCGCGCCGGCCGACTACGAGCGGGCGGCCGAGCTGTTCCGTCGTTGCCGGCGCGGCGGCGAGACGGTGCGCAAGATGACCGACTGCCTCGTCGCGGTGGTCGCCATCGGCGCCGGGGTGGAGTTGCTCCATCGCGACGCGGACTTCCTCGCGATCGCTCGCCACGCCCCGCTGCGCCTGGTTGCGTGACGTGCCTCCCACCGCGTCGGTCCTCATCCCCACACGGCAGCGCCGCGAGTACCTCGCCGTCGCGCTCGCCTCGGCGGCGCCGCAGGCGGTCGAGCACGGCGCGGAGCTGATCGTGGTCGAGGACGATCCGGCGGACGCCGAGACGGAGGCGCTGGCCGCGCAGCACGGCGCGCGCTACGTCGCGCACGGCGAGACGCGCGGGCTCAACGCCGCCCGCAACACCGCGATCGCGACCGCCACCTCCGACCTCCTCTGCTTCCTCGACGACGACGCCGAGGCGTGGCCGGGCTGGCTCGAGGCGCTGATCGCCGCGGCGGGACAGCACACCGAGCACGAGGCGTTCGGCGGGCCGATCCGCGCCCAGCTCGAGGGCACGAACCTGCATGCCTGCGGTCGCGAGCCGCCGCCCGTGACCACGCTCGACCTCGGCCCCGACGACCGCGACGCCGAGTTCGTGTGGGGCGCCAACCTGACGCTGAGGCGGAGCGCGCTGGAGCGCGTGGGCGGCTTCGATCCCGGTCTCGACCTCTATGGCGACGAGGAGGACTGGCAGCGCCGCCTGCACGCCGCCGGCGGGCGGATCCGCTACGTGGCCGCGGCGGGCGTCGACCACCGCCGCACCGGCAAGGACGCGCGCATCGGCGGCCTCTCGCGCGCGGCCTACGGGCGGGGGCGCAACTCGCGCCGCTACGACGCGCGCAAGGGCGTGGCCCCGCCGGTGGCGGCGGAGCTGCGGACGCTGGTGGGCTGCGTGTGGCACATCTTCCGCCGCCGCTGCGGCAACGGGATCGTCCTGTCGGCGCTGACGCTCGGCCGGCTGCGAGAGGCGCTGCGACCGCAGAGGGTCCCGGCCAGCACGCGCGACCCGGACTACCTGAGCGGCCGCAGCGGCACCCTCGGGCGGCGCGGGCTGCTCGCGGGGCGGCTGCGCGACGCGCGGGCGAACGTCGGCACGAAGCGCACGCGGCGGCGGCTGGCGAAGGAGGCGCGCTCGCAGCCGGCGCGGCGGGTGCTCGTGCTGTCGGTCGTGCGGCCCGAGCACGCGCGCGCGGCGGCGGAGATCGGGCACGAGCTCGGGGCCTCGCACCACGACGCGCTGCTGCGGATCGTCGCGCCCGCGGAGGGAGCGGGGAAGTGGGCCAACCTCAACGCCGCGCTGACCGCCCACCCGCCGCGCGGCTTCCACTGGCTGCTGATCATCGACGACGACGTCGAGCTCCCCCACGACTTCCTCGACGTCTTCATCTCGCTCGCCGAGCGCCACGGCTTCCGCCTCGCCCAGCCCGCCCACGCGTTCGCCTCGCACGCGGGCTGGGAGGTCACGCGGCGGCGGCCGGGGCTGACCGCCCGCCGCACGCGCTTCGTCGAGATCGGGCCGGTGACCGCGATCCGCGCCGACGCGTTCGACGTCCTGCTGCCGTTCCCCGACCTCCAGATGGGCTGGGGCCTCGACGCGCACTGGGCGGCCGTCGCCGAGCAGCGGCGCTGGAAGCTCGGCGTCATCGACGCCGTCCCGATCCGCCACACGCGCCCCGTGGCGGCCTCCTACCCGCGCGACGCGGCGATGGCGGAGGCCGACCGCTTCCTCGCCGGCAAGCCGTACGTGACGCGCGACGAGGCGGCCGAGGTGCTCGAGGAGTACCGCGACTAGGCCGCGGGGCCGGCGGCGGGGCCCCGTGCTCATCCCCAAGCACCCGGAGGGCTGAGCCCGCCGTAACCTCCTCGGCGTGCGCGTGGTCGTCGTCGCCGAGTACTACCCGCGCGCCGCCGACCCGGTGCTCGGCGTGTGGGCGCACCGGCAGGCGCTGGCCGCGCGCGACGCCGGCGCCGACGTGCGCGTGCTCGTCCTGCACCGGCCGGTCCCGAGCCGGGCGGCGCTCGCCGCGCGCGACCTGAAGCAGCTCGTCGCCCCGCTGCGCCAGCCGTTGCGCGCCGAGCTCGACGGGATCGAGGTGACCTACGTGCCGTTCGTGGCGCCGTCGCGGCCGCGCAGCTACCAGCGCTGGGGCGCGTGGGCGGCGCCCACGCTCGCCCGCGCGCTCAAGCGGATGCAGCCCTACGACCTCGTGCACGCGCACTACGCCGCGCCCGCCGGAGACGCGGTGCGGCGAGCCGAGCCCGGGGTGCCGGTCGTCGTGTCCGTGCACGGCGGGGACGTGCTGTCGGTGGTCGATCGGCCGGACGGCCGGGCGATCGTCGAGGACGCGCTGCGCAGCGCGACGCTCGTGCTGGCGAACTCCAGCGGCATCGAGGCGAAGGCGCGGGAGCTGGGCGCCAGGAGGACGCGCGTCGTCCACCTCGGCACCGACGTCCCGCCCGAGCCGGCGCCCGCGCCGGCGGCGCCGACGGTCGCGACCGTCGCCCATCTCGTCGCGCGCAAGCGCCATGTGGACCTCCTCAGGGCGCTCGCGACGCTCGAAGGCGTCCGGTGGGTCGTCGTCGGCGACGGCCCTGAGCGGCCCATGCTGCAGCACCTCGCGGGGGACCTGGGGCTCGACGTCGAGTTCAAGGGCCAGCTCCCGCCCGAGCACGCCCACCGGCCCGCGACGGTGTTCGCCCTCCCCAGCGTCGACGAGGCGTTCGGCGTCGCCTACATCGAGGCGATGGCGCGCGGCATCCCGGCCATCGGCTGCGCGGGCGAGGCGGGGCCCGAGGAGATCGCGGCGTCCGGCGGCGGGATGGTCCTCGTCCCGCCGCGCGACCCACAGGCGCTCGCGGCAGCGATCGCACGCACGATCGAGGAGCGGGCCGCTCTTGCCCAGGAGGCGCGGGCGAACGTCGAGGCCAACTTCACGTGGGAGGCGTGCGGGAAGGCGACCGTCGCGGCCTACGAGGAGGCGCTGCGCGGGTGAAGCCAGTCCTCTTCGTCACCAACTATGCCCCGCCGTTCCGCGTCGGCGCGTTCGCGGCGCTGCACGAGCGCGAGGACGTGACGTTCGCGCTGATCGGCGGCGACGTCCGCCACGGCGGGGGGACCGGGGAGCGCGAGCTTCCGTTCCCGGTCCTCCACGTCGAGCAGCGCGAGGTCGCGCGGCTCGCGCGCGGCCACCGGGCCGTGATCGCCGGCCTCTCGGGCCGCGTCGCGCCGCTCGCGGCGTACGCCGGCGCGCGCGCCGCGCGGATCCCGTTCGTCCTCTGGGCGAGCCTGTGGGCGCACCCGCGGACGCTGCCCCACGCCGCCTCCTACCTGGCGGTGCGCCACCTCTACCGGCACGCCGACGCGATCGCCACCTACGGCCCTCACGTTTCGGCTTACGTGCGGGCGAAGGGGAGTACCCGGTTTGTGGTGGAAGCCCCACAGAGCGTCGATAACGAGTATTGGAAATTACATTCCGCTCCAATTCGGCGCGCTCGCTTCCAAGCTGCGTTTGTCGGCCGAATCACGAGGGAAAAAGGGACTCAAGTGCTCATCCAGGCCTGGAGTTCCTCGGGCCTGTCGGCACTAAGCGCCGCGCTGGTTCTGGTCGGCGGCGGTCCGATCCGAGCCCGGGCCGTCGCCACCGGCGCGGTCCTGCCCGAAGGGCCTCGCACGGCGGCCGAAGTCCGCAACTACTACGCGGGAAGCGACGTTGTGGTCATACCGTCGGTCCCCACCCGCGACTTCCTCGAGCCGTGGGGGCTGGTGGTCAACGAAGCCTTCAACCAGGGAGTCCCCGTGATCGCCACCGATGCCGTGGGCGCCGTCGCCGGCGGGCTCGTCCGCCATGAGCGCACCGGGCTCGTCGTCCCCGCGGGCGACGCGCACGCGCTCGGCGCGGCGCTGCGGCGGATGCACGACGAGCCGGAGCTGCGGGCGCGGCTCGGCGCCGCCGCGCGCGAGGCGGTCGCGGCCTACACGCACGACGCGTGGGCCGCCGGGATGTCGAAAGCGCTGCACAGCGTGGGAGTCAGCCGTTGCTAGCGTGGAAGGCCATGGTTCGTCTGCTGATCCTCAGCGGGCTGATCCTGCTGCTCGCTGCTCCCACGGCGAGCGCGCAGGGCACCCGCGAGAAGATCCTGCGCGAGTGCCAGGACGGCAGCATCACCGGCAACTACACGCCGGAGCAGCTGCGGGACGCGCGCAAGAACATCCCCACCGACATCGACGAGTACTCCGACTGCCGCGACGTGCTCTCGCGCGCGGCGCTGGCCGGCCGCGCGAGCGGTGGCGGCGGTGGGGGCGGGACGGCCGCGCCCGGCGGCGTACTGCCCGGCGGTGGCGGCGGGTCGCGCGCCTTCGCGTCGGGGGACGCGGAGACCAAGGACCTCGAGAAGGCGCTGATCGACGCGCCCGCGGGCGCCACGGTCGCCGGCGACAAGCTCGTGCCGGGCGCCTCCGGCCTGGCCGCCGACGCCGCCCGCCACGGCATCCCGACGAGCCTCGTGACCGCCCTGATCCTGTTCGGCCTCTGCGCACTGGCCGCCGCGGCCCCGACCGTGCGCCGACGTGTCCTCGCTCGCCGGCAGGCTTGACGCCGGGCCGCGCCTGGGCGCGGTCTCGCTGCCGCGGGTCAGCGCCGACGCGGCGCTGACGGTCGGCGTCGGCGTCTACCTCGCCGCGGTCGCGTTCGCCGCCGACGGCGGGCTGCGGCTCGAGCGCACCACCTACACCGAGATCGCGCTGATCCTGACCGGCGCGGCGCTGGTGGCGTGGGCGCTGCTCACCGGCCGGCTCGCCGGGCGGCTGCACGGCGGGCTGACGCTGCTCGCGTTCGCGGCGCTGGCGGCGTACACCGCGCTGTCGATCCGCTGGTCGGTCGCGCCCGGCGACTCGTGGCTGGAGACGAACCGGACGTTCGCCTACGTCGCCGCCTTCGCGGGCGGGCTCGCGCTCGTGCGGCTCGCGCCGGGGCGCTGGGCCGCGGTCCTGCACGGGCTCTCGCTCGCCTGCCTGATCGTCGGCGTGTGGGCGCTGGCGAGCAAGGTCTTCCCCGCCGCGCTGGCGCCGGACGAGACCTACGCGCGCCTGCGCGAGCCGTTCGGCTACTGGAACGCGATCGGGCTGATGGCCGCGCTCGGCGTGCCGCCGCTGCTGTGGCTGGCCGCGCGGCGCTCGGGCTCGCCGGCCGCCAACGCGCTCGCGTGGCCCGCGCTCGGGCTGCTCTTCACCTGCCTCATGCTGTCCTACTCGCGCGGCGCGCTGCTGGCGCTCGGGTTCGGCCTCGTGCTGTGGTTCGCGGCGGTGCCGCTGCGCCTGCGGGGCGCGCTGCCGCTGATCGGCGCCGCGCTCGTGTCGGCGCCGGTGATCGGCTGGGCGTTCACGCGCGACGCGCTGACGACCGATCGCGTGCCGCTCGTGGCGCGCACCGACGCGGGGCAGGAGCTCGGCGCGCTGCTCGTGCTGATGACGTGCGTGCTGCTGGCGATCGGGCTGGCGGTCAACTTCACGGCCGCGCGGCGACCGCCTGGCGAGCGCACGCGGCGGCTCGTGGGCCGCGCGCTGATCGTCGCTGTCGCGCTCGTGCCGGTGGCGCTGGTGGTCGCGCTCGCGGTCTCGCCGGGCGGGATCGACGGCCAGGTCTCCAAGCGCTGGAAGGAGCTCACCGACCCCGCGGCGGCGACCCCGACGAACACGCCCGACCGGCTCGCCGCGACCGGCTCGGTGCGCGCGCGCTACTGGCGCGAGTCGTGGACGATCTACGAGAACTCGCCGGACGTCGGCGCGGGCGCGGGCGCCTACGAGACCGCACGTACGCGCTACCGCTCGGGCACCCAGGTCGTGCGCCACGCCCACGGCTACGGGGTCCAGACGCTCGCCGACCTCGGCCGCATCGGCGTGCTGCTGTCGCTGATCGCGAGCGTGGTGTGGCTCGTCGCGGCGACCGCGGCGACGGGCCTGCGGTGGCGCGACCGGGGCCGGCCGTGGGACCCGGAGCGGATCGGGCTGCTGACGATGGCCACGGTCGTCGTCGTGTTCGGCGTCCACTCGCTGATCGACTGGACGTGGTTCGTACCCGGCAACGCCGTGCTGGCGCTGCTGTGCGCGGCGTGGGTGGCCGGCCGCGGGCCGCTGCGCACGCGCGACAGCGAGCCGATGCCGGCCCGGACCGCGTTCTCGTGGCGGCGCCCGCCGCGGGCGCTCGCGCTCGGCGCGCTCGCCGTGCTGGGCGTCGGGCTGGTCACGAGCTGGGCGGCGCTGCAGCCCGTGCGCGCGGCGCACGCGGCCGACGACGCGCTCGACCTCGCCCAGCTCGGCAAGTACGACGCGGCGGCCGCGAAGGCGCGCCGCTCGGCGCGAGCTCAACCCGCTGTCGGTCGATCCGCTCTTCCAGCTCGCGTTCATCGCCGACGCGCGTGGCGACAAGCGAGGAGGCGAAGCGCGCGCTCGAGCGCGCGACGAAGCTGCAGCCCGCCTACGTCGAGGCGTGGCGGCGGCTCGGGCGCTACCGGCTGTCGGTCCTGAACGACCCGCGCGGCGCGGTCGACGCGTTCCGCGTCGCCTTCTACCTCGATCCGGCGTCCGACACCGGCCCGTCGGACTACCTCGAGGCCTCGCGGGCGCTGAAGGCGCAGGGCGGCTAGACCAGCCGCGCCTTGCGCGCGCGGGCGACGAGCATGCCCCGCTGCGCGCGCACCTCCACCTCCTCGAACGCGAACGCCTCGAGCACCCGCGCGAGCGAGCGGCGGCTGTAGAAGCGCACGTGCTGGCCGAGCGGGTCGAAGTGCGCGTCGAAGCGGGCGAGCGCGATCAGCAGGCGCCGCGGGAGGTCGTGCGAGGGGGTGGTGACGAGCAGGCGCCCGCCGGTCTTCAGCACGCGCCGCGCCTCGGACAGCAGCGCCGCGGTGTCGGGGACGTGCTCGAGCACCTCCGAGCACCACACGAGGTCGACGCTCGCGTCCTCGAGCGGGATGGCGCCGTCGGGGGCGAGCGCGCGCAGGTCGGCGCCGGGGACGTTGCGGCGCGCGCGCTCGAGCGCGCCCTCGGCGAGCTCGACGCCGACGGGCTCCGCGCCTGCCTCGCGCAGCGCCGCGACGAAGCGCCCGGCGCCGCAGCCGAGGTCGAGCACGCGCTCGCCCGCGCGGGCCTCGCCGAGCAGCAGCGCGCGCCTCTGCTCGAAGGCCCACGGCTCGGGGTCCTCGGGCAGTTCCGCCCAGACGTCCTCGTAGTAGGCCTTCACACGTGGCGTGAGGCTAGTCGGACCGGGTACGGGTTGTCCGACGATGCGGGTCTGCTTCGACTCACGTCCCGCGGCAGATCCGCGTGGCATCGGGCGCTACACGCGCTGCCTGCTCGACGGCCTGCGCGCCGTCGCCGCTCATCGCGGCGGCGAGATCGTGGAGGGCCGCCAGCCGCGCCGCGGCGACGACCTCTTCCACGCGCCGTGGATGAACGGCGCGCTGCTGCACCCGCGCGTGCCGATGGTGGTGACCGTCCACGACCTCGTCAGCCACAAGCACGCGGGCCTGACGCTGCGGGCGGGGCTGCGCGGCGGCATGCGCAAGCTGGCGATCGAGCGCGCCGCGCGGCTGATCTGCCCGACGCGCGCGGTCGCCGAGGACGCCGCGGCGCTGATGCGGGTCGACCGCGAGGACATCGAGGTGATCGCGGAGGCGCCGGCCGACGCGTTCCGCCCGCGGCCGGCCGCCGAGGTCGCGGCCGCCCGCGAGGAGCACGGCGTGCCGGAGGACTACCTGCTGTGGGTGGGCGACCTCCGCCACCCGGATCCGCACCGCCGCATCCCGGCGCTCGTCGAGGCGCCGCGCACGCTGCCGCTGGTGCTCGTCGGCGCGGCGGGGCAGTGGGCGCACGAGCTCGACGGCGCGATCGTCACCGGCGAGGTCGGCGACGACGCGCTGGCCGCGCTCTACACGGGCGCCCACGCGCTCGTGCTGCCCTCCGCGGAGGAGGGCTTCGGGCTGCCCGCGGTGGAGGCGCTCGCGTGCGGGACGCCGGTCGTGGCGGCCGACGGGCCCGCGCTGCGCGAGGTGCTCGACGGCCGCGCGACGTTCGTCGACCCCGCGGACGTCGCGGGGATCGTGGAGGCCGCGCACGCCGCGCGCCGCCCCGCCCCGGCGCCGCCCACGTGGACGTGGGCGGACGCCGCGACGGCGACCTGGGGTGTCTACGAGGCGGTGCTGGCCGGCTAGTCCCGGTCGTGCTTGTCGAGGCAGGCGTTCGTGAGGATCGCCGGGTCCTGGTCCTCGGTCGGCGCGTACGGCTTCTGCTCCTGGTTGTCCTGGCCGAACTCGCCGCTGATCGCGCCGGTGGCCGGGTCCTGGTCGACGTTGAAGTTGGCGAACAGGCGCACGGACTTGTCGCCGTAGGTGCGGCCGGTGAGGAATCCCTCGGCGCCGCCGTCAGGCTCGACCACGGCGACGAACTCGCCGCGGAACTTCGTCCGGTGGCGACGCTCGCTCCGGACCGTCACGGTGCCCTCGCTGTAGCCCCAGCCGCTACGCGTGTTCCTGACCGACTTGCTCTCGATCTCGAGCTTGCCCTCGAGCCGCTCGTCGTTGCTCCTCTGGTAGCCCTTGAATTCGAGCTCGAACTTCGAGTGCTTGGAGTCGCATCGGCGCGGCTCCTTCTGCTTGACGAGCTTTGCGTCGAAGGTGCCGAGCACCTGGACGGTCTCTGATGAGCCCGACCTGGCGATCGCCACGCTCGTCGAGACGGAACCGACCGCGATCGCGACTGCGAGCCACCTGCTGCCACGCATGACTGCCCCCTTGGGGTCGACGGATTGGCTGCCAACCCTGGCCCCGTGGAAAGCGAGATCTGCGGCGCGCACAGCCCCCTGCGCGCGCAGGCTCGACCGGTCCCTGTCTCCCAGCGGTATACACCCTCCGGGTGCATTAGTGGAGATTTCTTGTTTACCGTCGGGCGCGGGCGCGGCCGAGGTTCGCGCTCACGAGCCCGTCGGGCGGCGGGACGTTCGCCAGCCCGACCCGGGCCAGCCACGGCACGGCGTCGGGGCTGAGCTTCGCGAGGTACTCGCGGTCCATCCGGCCCGTGGCGTCGAAGCGCGCGATGTTGCGCTCGGCGATCCGCGCGTCGGGGTTCGAGAGGGCGAAGGCGAGCGCGGCGAGCGCCGACAGCGCGACCGTCGCCCGCGGCAGCCATGCGGTGCGGTGCAGCGCGCCGGCGGCCGCGACGACGGCGAACAGCGCGGCGAGCCACAGGATCGCGGCGTGGGCGAGCAGGCGCAGGCGCGTGAAGCCGAACGCCTCCTCGTAGAGCTCGAGCCGCTTGAGCGCCGAGGCGAGCACGACGAGCGTCAGCGCGCACAGCAGCCCGAGCAGGATGCGCAGCGCGAGGCCGTCGCGGCGGGCGAGGGCGATCACCGCGAGCGTCAGCGCTGCCGCGACCATCAGCTGCCCGAAGCCCTGGCGCGCGTACTCGGCGTAGGTCAGCCCCGCCGTGCGCAGGACGTGCTCGTCGCCGCCGAACAGCGTCGTGAGCTGGAGGGCGACGAAGGCGGCGAACAGGGCGTCGAGCGCGCCCAGCGCGATCAGCCACTCCGTGCGGCCGAGGCGTTGCCTGGCGGCCGCGCGTGCCGCAGGGCCGGGCGTGATGACGACCAGCGACCCGGCGAGCCCGGCCACGAGGACGAAGACCGCGACGCGCTCCGGGAGGCGGTCGAGGTCCCACGCGAACGCGTCGGAGACGATCTCCGCGAACGCGGCGTCGGCGGTCACGAACAGCGGGACGAAGACGGCGAGCAGGGCCGCGGCGAGCGCCGCGCCGCGGACCGCCGGGGCGAGCCCGGCCCAGCGCCGGTGCGCGCCGAGCATGGCGAGCAGCACGAAGCCGGGGATCAGGCCGTGCACCCACGCGAGCGCCCCCGTCAGCACCTCGCGCCAGCTGCGGGCGCGGGCGGCGGCGAGCGAGCCGAGCGTGACGGCGGCGAGCAGCGACAGGAACGCGACCCAGCCGGCGGCCCGGACCGCCGGCATGACCGCGAGCGCGGCCGCGGCGACCCAGCAGGCGATGGCGAACGGGTCGCGCGGGCGGGTGGCGGCGACGGCGATCGCGAGCACGGCGAGCGCAACGAGCGTGACGCCGAGCCCGGCCGGCTCGCCCGGCAGCGCGAGCGCAGCCAGCAGCGCCGACCCGAGGGTCGCCCAGAGGAGGTGCCGGCGGGTCATGCCGGGAGGTCCAGGACCATGCGGCAGCCGTGCGGCTCGCGCTCCTCGGCGCGGATGCTGCCGCCGTGCGCGTCGACGATCCAGCGCGCGATCGCGAGGCCGAGGCCGGTGCCCCCGTCGCGCGTCGAGCGGGCGGCGTCGCTGCGGTAGAAGCGCTCGAACACGCGCTGGGCGTCCTCGGGCGGGATGCCCGGCCCCTCGTCGCAGACCGCGATCGTCGTCGTCGGCCCGCCGTTGTAGGCGACGAGCCACACGCGGCCGTCGGGCGGCGAGTGGCGGACCGCGTTGTCGAGCAGGTTGGCGAGCACCTGCTGGAGGCGCTCGGGGTCGCCTGTCGCCTCGAGCCCGATCGGGTCGACCTCGATCCGCAGCCGCACCTCGCGCTCGCCGAGCACGCACTCGCGCGCCGCGCGCTCGAGCAGCTCGTGGACGCCGAAGCGCTCGGAGGCGATCGGCAGCACGCCCGACTCGAGCCGCGACAGGTCGAGCAGCTGCTCGACCAGGCGCCCGAGCCGCTGCGTCTGGGCGAGCGCGACGTCGATCGCGTGCGGGTCCTCGACGCCGTCGGCGAGGTTCTCGAGCACCGCCTGGAGCGCGCCGATCGGCGTGCGCAGCTCGTGCGAGACGTTGGCGACGAGGTCGCGCCGCTGGCGCTCGACGTCGGCGAGGTCGGCCGCCATCGCGTTGAAGGCGCGCGCGAGCTCGCCGACCTCGTCGCGCGACGTCGCGGTCACGCGCCGCTCGTAGTCGCCGCGCGCCATCGCCGAGGCGGCCGCGGCCATCTCGCGCAGCGGCGAGGTCATGCCGCGCGCGAGGCCCTGGACGAGCGCGAGGCCGACCACCAGGGCGACCACGACGCGCAGCCACGGCGCCAGCCCGAGCTCGTCACCGAACGCGAGGATGGCCGTCGTGGCCACGACCGCGGCGACGATGACCACGCCGAGCTTCGCCTTGATGGAGGTCAGGAAGTCCAGCGGCCTCATGCGACCGTCTCCAGCGCGTAGCCGACGCCGTGCACCGTGCGCAGCCAGCCGGGCCCGAGCTTGCGCCGCAGGCCGCGGACGTGGGAGTCGACCGTGCGCGGGCCCGAGCCGTCGCGCCAGCCCCACACCTCGGCCAGCAGCTGGTCGCGCGTGTGCACGGCGCCCGGCCGCGCCGCCAGCACGGCCAGCAGGTCGAACTCGGTGGCGGTGAGCGCGACCTCCTCGCCCGCGACGCGCACGCGCCGCCCGGCGGTGTCGAGCTCGAGCGCGCCGACGCGCAGGGCGTCGGCGGGCGGCGGGCGCCGCTCGACGCGCCGCAGCAGCGCGCGCACGCGCGCCACCAGCTCGCGCGGCGAGAACGGCTTGGTCATGTAGTCGTCGGCGCCCACGCCGAGCCCGACGAGCAGGTCGGTCTCGGCGTCGAGCGCGGTGAGCATGAGGACGGGCACCGGCCGGGTGCGCTGGATGCGGCGGCATACCTCGAGGCCGTCGATCCCGGGGAGCAGGAGATCGAGGATCACGAGGTCGGGGAGGAGCCGCTCGCAGAGCGCGATCCCGGCCGGCCCGTCGTTGGCGACCTCGACCGCGAACCCTTCGGCCCGCAGCCGCGCCGCCACGGCGTCGGCGATCGCCTGCTCGTCCTCGATGACGCAGATCAGCGGTCCGCCCACGCCGCGGAGTGTGCCAGCGCCAGATGGAGGCCGAGTGCGGGTCCGGTGCAGATACGGTGCAGCCCGATGCGGCTGCGCCTGATCCGCAACGCGACGCTCGAGCTCGACTACGCGGGCCGGCGGCTGCTGCTCGATCCGATGCTCGACCCGGCCGGCGCGCGGCCGCCGGTGGGCAACACGCCGAACGACCGCCGCAACCCGCTGGTCGAGCTGCCGGAGCCGGCCGAGGCGATCGCGGAGCGCGCCGAGGTGGTGCTCGTCACGCACCTGCACGCCGACCACCTGGACGAGACCGCGGTGCGCCTGCTGGGCGGAAGCCGGCCGGTGGTGTGCCAGCCGCCCGACGAGGAGAAGCTGCGCGAGCGCGGGTTCTCGGACGTGCGGCCGGTGGAGGAGTCGATCGAGCTCGACGGGCTGCGGGTGTCACGCACCTCCGGGCAGCACGGCACCGGGAAGATCGCCGAGGCGATGGCGCCGGTGTCCGGCTTCGTGCTGCGCGCGGAGGGCGAGCCGACCGTCTACGTCGCCGGCGACACGATCTGGTGCGACGACGTGCGCGCCGCCATCGACGAGCACGCGCCCGACGTGGTGGTGGTCAACGCGAGCGGCGCGCGCTTCAACGAGGGCGACCCGATCGTCATGACCGCCGACGACGTCGTCGCCACCGCGCGGCACGCGGCGGGCCATGTCGTCGCCGTCCACCTCGAGGCGATCAACCACTGCCTCGAGACGCGCGCGGACCTGCTCGCCCGCCTTCGCGAGGCCGGGCTGGACGTCAGCGTGCCCGCGGACGGTGCCGAAGTGCCAGCGGACCGCACGACCGCGGGCCGATGAGCCCGAGGCCCCAGCCGAGGATCGGCCAGATCGGCCAGAAGTAGCCCGCGCCGGTCGCGGCCCAGATCACGATCAGCATCAGGTTGACCGCGACGAACGCGGCGAGCTCGGGCCGGCGGCGGCGCGGTGCGCGCTGCGGCGCGCTGTGCGGCCGGGGCACCGGCAGGTCGCTCACGACCGGGGACAACTCGCCCACCGTGCGGGCGGCGTAGACGCGATCGAGCCGCTCGTCCAGCTCGTCGACGGTGAGACGGCCCTGCGCGGCGTGCTCGCGCAGGAGCTCGGCGTGGTGCTCGCGCTCGGCGTCCGAGGCTCTGAGGTTCGGATCGGTCATGCGCGGCAGTCTATCATGGATGGTCCAACATGGACCTTTCACCCACAGCAGTCATCGTCCTCGGCCTGCTCGAGCTCGGCGAGGCCACCCCGTACGACCTCAAGGTCCGCGTCGCGGGCAGCGTGGGGAACTTCTGGTCCGTGCCGCACTCCGCGCTCTACGCGGAGCCCGAGCGGCTCGCGAAGGCCGGCCTGGCCGAGGAGCGCCGCGAGGCCGGCGGCCGCCGGCGGCGCGTGTTCAGCATCACCGCCGACGGCCGGCGCGCGCTCGACGCGTGGCGCGCCGAGCCGACGAGCGAGTCCGCCGAGCTGCGCGACCCGGCGCTGCTGAAGCTGTTCTTCGGCGCCGACCCCAAGCGCCTGGCCGCCGCCCAGCTCCCCGCCCACCGCGAGCGGCTCGCCCACTACGAGGCGATCCGCGCCCACGACGACGGCAGCGGCCCGTTCATCGCCCTCGCGGCCGGCATCCGCCACGAGCACGAGTGGATCGCGTTCTGGGAGGAGCTCGCCTAGACCATCAGCCCCAGCCGAGCGCGCGCAGCCCGGCCGCGGTGAGCGCCGCAACGAGCAGCACGACGAGCACGCTGGCCTTGAACCACAGCGCGATCGCCGCGACGGCGAGCGCCGGGGCGCGCGCGTCGAGGACGAGCTTGTCCCCGCTCGCGAACGTCTGCACGACCACGAGCGCGCTCAGCAGCGCCGCCGGGAGCAGCACGATCAGCCGATCGGCCCACTGCGGCAGGTCGCGGCCGCCGAGCGCGACCGGGCCGACCGCCTTGATCGTGAAGCAGATCACGGTCAGCGCCGCGATCGCGATCCAGACATCGTTCATCGCGACACCATCCGGCCGACGAACACGGCCAGCGACGCCGCCACGACCGGGATGCCCGGCGGCGCGATCGGGATCAGCACGACCGCGATCAGCGTCGCCGTCGCGGCCGTCACGCGCGCGGCGAGCGTGCCGAGCTCGGTCCACACGAGCACGAGGAAGAACGCCGGGAACAGCGCGTCGAGCCCGAGCTCCTTCGGGTCGGGGACCGCGTCGCCCGCCAGCACGCCGCCCAGCGTCCCGAGCGTCCAGCCCGTGAACTGCGGCAGCGTCGAGCCGAGCAGCCGCCGCACGCCGTACTCCCCCTCGCCCGTGCGGGCCAGGATCAGCGAGGCGTCGACGACCGCCTGGCCCTCGAGCGCCCGTCGCACCTTCCCGCCGCGCATCGACGGCCCGAGCGCGACGCCGATGGCGAGGAAGCGCGAGGCGATCAGCGTCGCCGCCGCGATCGCCGTGATCACGCTGCCGCCCGCGCTCAGCACCGCGAGCGTCGCGAACTGCGCCGCGCCGGAGAACACGATCACCGACATCACGACGGGCGCGACCGAGCCCCAGCCCGCCGTCGCCGCGGAGACGCCGAACGAGGCGCCGATCAGCGCGGTCGGGATCACCAGCGGCAGCGCCGCCCTGATGCCGGCGCGGTAGGTGTCCTCGGCCTCGGTCAGGCGCGGGAGGCTAGAAGGCGCCGCGCCGCGTGAACACGGCCGGGACGGTCTTGACCAGGATGGTCAGGTCGAGCGCCACCGACCAGCGCTCGAGGTAGAGGAAGTCGAGCCGCACGAGGTCGTCGAAGTCGAGCTCCGAGCGGCCCGAGACCTGCCACAGCCCGGTGATGCCGGGGAGCACGAGGTAGCGCTTCTTGTGCCACTCCTCGAGCTGGTCGAAGTCGCGCTGCGGGAGCGGCCGCGGGCCGACGAGCGACATCTGGCCGAGCAGCACGTTGAGCAGCTGCGGCAGCTCGTCGAGCGAGAAGCGCCGCAGGAGCCGCCCGACCGACGTCATGCGCGGGTCGTCGCGGATCTTGAACAGCGGGCCCGAGGCCTCGTTGAGCGACTCGATGTCGGCCTGCATCTGGTCCGCGCCCGAGCGCATGGTGCGGAACTTGAAGCACGAGAACGGCGCGCCGCCGATCCCCGGGCGCCGCGAGCGGTACAGGACCGGGCCGCGGGAGGAGATGAAGACGGCGGCCGAGATCAGCAGCAGCAGCGGGCTCAGCACGACCAGCAGCAGCAGCGCGCCGACGAAGTCGAACGTGCGCTTGACCGCGTAGTCGAAGCCGTCGAACACCGGCGGGCGCAGCTCGAACAGCGGCACCGACGTGCCGGGCACGAACTCCGCGCGGTGGACGAGGATCTCCATCGTCGAGGGCGCGATCCGCACCGTGACGCCGCGCTGGTGGCACTGGTCGACGAGCTCGACCGCCTGGCTCTCCGGGAAGTCGGGGTCGGCGATGATGACCTCCTGGACCCGCTGCGTGTCGAGCACCGCGGCGAGGTCCTCGATCCGCCCGAGCGAGCGCAGGCCGTTGTCGGGCCGCGGCGTGAGCGAGATGAAGCCGACCATCTCGACCGGCGCGTGCACCTCGTCCACGAGCGCGTGGTGGACGTCCTCGATGTGCTGCCCGGAGCCGACGAGCAGGGCGCGCCGGCGGTAGCCCGCGGCGCGCAGGAGCACGCCCGTGACCTTCTCGTAGGCCCAGCGGATGGAGCCGACGTAGACGATCGCGAAGAAGAGCGTGCCGTAGAAGATGTAGTAGCTCGAGTAGCGCTCGCCGTTGACGACCGCGAACAGCAGCGCGACGACCGTGACCTGGAAGAGCGAGGTGACGATCTTCGGCAGGCCGGGGCGCTGGGCGCGCTCGGCGTAGAGGCCGGAGCGGGCGAACAGCAGCGCGGTCACCAGGTAGGCGAACGCGATCAGGCTCTTGGCCTCCTCGAAGGAGATGGCCCAGGGCCAGTGGTCGAAGCGGATGACCGCCTTGACCATGAGCGCCGTGAAGATCGCGGCGAACAGGCCCGCGAAGTCGAGCGCCAGCAGCGTGACGATGCGGACGATGTTGCGCACCGTCTCGGCGCGCAGCAGGAACGAGAGGGCCGGCGGACGCTTGCGGCGGACGTCCACGGGCGTCAGCGGGTACGGCGACGGCACGGCCTGATGGCCGTTGCTCGACGTGCTCGGTTTGGTCTCGGTGGTCGTGTTCGCCACAGTTGTTGCTCCCCCGCCCTAACGCGGGACGTTCCCGGGAGTTCCGGGTTTCCCTCTACTAGGGCAGTCCGGCGCCCGTCAACGTCTCGACGCCCGACTCCTCCAGCGTGCGCCGGAGCCCCTCCTTCAGCTCGACCCGCGGCTCCCAGCCCAGCACCTCACGCGCGAGCGTGATGTCGGGCTGTCGGACCTGCGGGTCGTCGGTCGGGAGGGCCTCATGGACGATCTCGGATCTCGATCCGGTGATCTCGATGACGGCGTGCGCGAGCTCGAGCAGCGTGAACTCGTTGGGATTGCCGATGTTGATCGGCTGGTGATGGCCGGACTCGGCGAGGCGGATGATGCCGTCGATGAGATCGGAGACAAAGCAGAACGAGCGCGTCTGGGAGCCGTCGCCGAACACGGTGATCGGGCGGTCCTGGAGCGCCTGGCGCATGAAGGTCGGGATCGCGCGGCCGTCGTGCGGGCGCATGCGCGGGCCGTAGGTGTTGAAGATCCGGACGATCGCCGTGTCCACGCCCTGCTGGCGGTGGTAGGCCATCGTGAGCGCCTCGGCGTAGCGCTTGGCCTCGTCGTAGACGCCGCGCGGGCCGATCGGGTTGACGTGGCCCCAGTAGGTCTCGGGCTGCGGGTGGACCTGCGGGTCGCCGTAGACCTCGGACGTGGAGGCGGTCAAAAAGCGGGCGCGGTGGTGCTTGGCCAGGCCGAGCGCGTTGTGCGTGCCGTAGGAGCCGACCTTGAGCGTGTGCAGCGGCAGCCGCAGGTAGTCGATCGGCGACGCCGGAGAGGCGAAGTGGTAGACGAAGTCGACCGCCTCATCCACGAAGAACGGGTGGATGATGTCCTTGTGCAGGTGCACGAAGTCCGGCGTGCGGATGTGCTCGATGTTGGCAAGGGAGCCGGTTTCGAAGTTGTCGACGCAGATGACCCGATGGCCGCGCCGAAGAAGCTCGTCACACAGATGTGAGCCGAGGAAACCCGCTCCACCCGTGACCAGACAGGTGGACATGGCGGCCTAGCATAGCCTCCATGACCGAATTCCCCACCGTCCGGGTCGCCGCGGTGCAGGCCACGCCGGTGATCCTGGACGCCGAAGCGTCCGTCGAGAAGGCGGTCCGGCTGCTCGACGAGGCGGCCGGTCACGGCGCCCAGCTGGCCGTGCTGCCGGAGACGTTCCTGCCGCTCTATCCCTCGAACGCGTGGGCGCGCGGGGCTGCCGGATTCGCGGGCTGGGACGAGCTGTGGGAGCGGCTGTGGGCGAACTCCGTCGACGTCCCCGGGCCGCTCGTGGCGAAACTCGAGGCGGCGTGCGCGCGGCTCGGGCTGTGGTGCGCGATCGGGGTCAACGAGCGCGAGGCGAACCGGCCGGGCTCGCTCTACAACTCGCTGCTGCTGATCGGGCCGGAGGGGCTCGCCCACAAGCACCGCAAGCTGATGCCGACCCAGCACGAGCGGCTCTTCCACGGCATCGGCGACGGCGGCGACCTCGGGGTCGTCGACACCGACGTCGGCCGCGTCGGCGGGCTGATCTGCTGGGAGAACCGGATGCCGCTGGCGCGCTACGCCGTCTACCGCGGCGGTCCGCAGATCTGGGTCGCGCCGACCGCCGACGACTCGGACGGCTGGCTCGCCTCGATGCGCCACATCGCGATCGAGTCGGGCGCGTTCGTGGTCTCGGTGCCGCAGTACATCCCGGGCGCGGCGTTCCCCGACGACTTCCCGGTCCCGGTCGAGCGCGAGCGCGTCTACGGGCGCGGCGGCGCGGCGATCGTCGAGCCGACGGGCGGCAAGGTGATCGAGGGGCCGCTGTACGACGCCGAGGGGATCCTCGTCGCCGACTGCGATCTGCGCGAGGGGCTGCACGCGAAGCGCTGGTTCGACGCCGTCGGGCACTACTCGCGCGAGGACGTGCTGCTCTCGTAGTGCCGGAGTACGCCGAGATCAAGCGGGCCGCGCGCGAGCGGCTCGGCGGCTCGCTCGCCTGGGCGGGCTTCCGCGAGTACCGGCTGCTGGAGCGGCTGCTCGACGCGGACGAGGAGATCGAGGCGATGGTGCTGACGCGCCTGCGGGGCGGCGGCCTCATCGGCTCGCAGCGCCTGATCGTCGCGACGCCGCGACGGCTGCTGCTGGTCGAGAAGGGGTTGCTGACCGGCCGCGAGCGCGTGGAGGAGTTCGCCTGGTCGCGCCTGCGGGCGGTCTCGGTCGACCCGCCGTCGCGGCTGACGCTGGAGCTGGATGGACAGCGCCGGGAGTTCACGTTCGCGCAGCCGCCGCGCCAGCTGGGCGTCCTCGCCGACCTGGCGCGCGCGCGGATCGATCCCGAGCGCGCGTCGAGCGTGAGCACCGACGAGCTGCTCGACCTCGCCCGGCGCCAGCTCGGGCGGCTGTTCGGCGCCGGCATGGACTCGCATGTGCTGGCGCTGGCCGGCGCGCTCGCGCCGGACGAGCAGCCGTTGGCGCTGGCCTTCGCGGGCGAGCCGAACGGGCTGCTCGTCGCCACCACCCGGCGGCTGCTGTTCGTGCCGTCGAGCGGGCTGGCCGGGGTCGGCGAGGTCGTGTCGCTGGAGTACGCATGGCTGCGGCGGGTCGAGCTGGCGGAGCCGTTGACCGTGGTCGTCGACGCGGACGGCCGCGAGGTGCGCTGGGACGGCGTGCTGCCGGAGGAGCGCGCGCTCGCCCTCGTCGAGGTGGCGAGCGCCCGTCTAGACCGCTTCTGAGACGCGGCCGGCGTCGACGCGGAGGTGCCGGGTGGTGCCGATCGCGTCGAGGAACCAGCGGTCGTGGGAGACGGCGACGATCGTGCTCGGGGTGGCGGCGAGCGCACGCTCGAGCACGTCGAGCGTGTCGAAGTCGAGGTGGTTGGTGGGCTCGTCGAGCAGCAGCAGGTCGGCCTCGGAGGCGACGATGGCGGCGATCGCCGCGCGGGCGCGCTGGCCGGGGCTGAGGCGCTCGAGCGGCCGGACGACGGCGTCGGCGCCGAGGCCGAAGTGGGCGAGCAGCGTGCGCGCCTCGGACTCGTCGATGCCGGGCCGGGCGTGGCGGCGGAACCAGGGGAGCAGCGGGCCGGTCGCCTGCAGCTCGTGCGGGCGCTGCGGCAGCAGGCGGACGCGGGTGGCGACCTCGATCCCGCCGGCCGCCGGCTGGAGCGTGCCGAGCAGGAGGCTCAGCAGCGTCGTCTTGCCGGCGCCGTTGGGGCCGGAGATGGCGACGCGCTCGCCGCCGTGGAGCGTGAGGTCGACGTCGTGCAGGACGCGGGCGCTGACGCCGTCGAGGCGGGCGACGCGGCGGCCGCGGTCGGCGGCGGCGGTGAACCGGAGGCGCACGGCGGCCGGCTCGCGCGGGCGCTCGACCCATGACGCCGAGGCCATCGCGCGCTCCAGTCGGTGCTCGCGCGCCTGCGCCTTCTTGGCGACCTTCTTGGCGTAGCGCTTCTGCTTGTCGGCGCCCAGGCCGGAGGCGCTGCGCTCGGAGCGGCGCGCGTAGTCGCGGGTGTCGGCGATGTCGGTCTCGAGCCGGCGGCGGCGCTTCTCGTGCACCTCGGCGAGCTCCTCCTGGCGCGCGCGGCGGCGGGCCTTCTCGTCGCGGTAGTCCGTGTAGCCGCCGTCGTACGTGGTCAGCCCGTCTGGCCCGAGCTCGTGGATGCGCGTGACCACCGCGTCGAGGAAGCGGCGGTCGTGGGAGACGACGAGCAGGGCGCCGTCGAAGCCCGCGAGGAACTCCTCGAGCCAGTCCAGGCCGGCGGCGTCGAGGTGGTTGGTGGGCTCGTCGAGCAGCAGGACGCCGGGGTCCTGGAGCAGCGTCGCGGCGAGCAGCGCGCGGGCCTGCTCGCCGCCGGAGAGGCGCTGCAGCGGCCGCTCGCTGTCGAGGTGCTCGATGCCGAGGCGGCGGCGGACCTCCTCGGCGCGCGCCTCGGCCGCCCAGGCGCCGGTGGCCTCGGCTCGCTCGAGCGCGTGCGCGTAGGCGTCGAGGTCGCCGGGGCGGCGGAGCGCGGCGAGCGCCTCGCCGGCCTCGCCGAGCGCTGCCTGGAGGAGCTCGTCGAGCGTGGCGGCGGGCGCCTCCTGCGGGAGGTGGCCGACGGTCGCGGCGGTCGTGATCGAGCCGCGGTCGGGCCGCTCGCCGCCGGCGAGCAGGCGCAGCAGCGTGGACTTGCCGGCGCCGTTGGCGCCGACGAGCCCGGCGCGGTCGCCGGGATTGAGGGTCAGCGACAGCCCTTCGAAGAGGGGCGCGCCGTCATAGCTCTTGGTCAGATCGTGTGCGCGTAGCACGGGTGAAGCTCCAGGTCCGAGTCGGCCCGCGGTGGCGGGCGGTGTTGGAATCGGGGGCCTAGCGCTTCACGCCGCTCAGCCTACGCGGCGGAGGCGGCGCGCGTGGTGCGGCTAGCTCGACTTCTTGCGCAGCACGCGCTCGTCGCCGACGCGCAGCGTTATACGTTCAGTGTCGAGCAGCTCGAGCAGCGCCTGGGCGTAGCGGCGCGAGGTCTGCAGCTCGTCGCGCAGCGTGGCGATGGTCACGCTGCCGTCGCGCGCGATCAGCGCGGTGGCGCGCCGCGCGACGTCGTCGACCGCGTCGCGGTGGATGTGCATGTCGCGGCCGAGGCGCGCGACGCGGCCGTGCGCGCGCAGCGCGGCGAGCGCGTCGGCGTCCTCGTCGGGCGGCGGCTCGTGGCCGGCGGCGAGGAGGCGCTGCTCGAGCCCGGCGGCGGCCGGGGTGAGCGGCGGCGGCGCCTGCGGCGCCGGGGCGGGCGCGGCGGCCGGGGCCGCGGGCTCGGGCTCGCCGCGCTCGAGCCGGGTCAGGCGGGCGAGCAGGTCGCGGCCCGGGCCGTGGCGCGGCGGGTCGGGGTCGAGCACGACGCCGCCGCCGAGCGTGTCGGGCGGCGCGAGCGAGCGGATCACGAGCCGGTCGCCGCGCGCGGGGACGAGCGGCTGCTCGAGGCGGAGCTGGAAGTAGCGGCCGCCGAGCTCCGCGAGCCGTGCCGGCGTCTCGCGCGTGCCGTGGTGGACCGCGACGCGCGCGCCGCCGTCGGGGCGCGCGTCGGGGGTGATCCAGGTGAGGGCGACGTCGACGCGGAAGCTGGGCTGCAGCTCCGCGGCGGCCACGATCACGTCCCCCCGCGCCACCTCGTCGCGGCTCACGCCGGCCAGGTTCAGCGCGACCCGCTGCCCGGCGTCGGCGCGGTCGACCGGCTCGTCGTGGACCTGGACGGAGCGGATGCGGGCGGGCGTGCCCGCGGGCAGGATGCGGACCTCGTCGCCGCGCGCGGCGACGCCCTCCCACAGCGTCCCGGTGACCACCGTGCCGGCGCCGCGGATCGTGAACGAGCGGTCGACGTGGAGGCGCAGCGCGCCCGCCGCCGCGCGCTCCGGCACGGTCGCCGCGGCGCGGTCGAGGGCCCCGCGGAGCGTCGTCGAGACCGCGGCCGGAGGGGGCCGCGACGGGGATGACCTCGGCGCCCGGGAGCAGCGCGGCCGCCTCCTCGCCCGCGCGCGCCGGGTCGGCCAGGTCGGCCTTCGTGACCGCGACGACGCCCGTCTCCACCCCGAGCGCCGCCAGCACCGCGGCGTGCTCGCGCGTCTGCGGCATCACGCCGTCGTCGGCGGCGACGACCATCAGGTACAGGTCGATGCCGGTCGCGCCGGCGACCATCGTGCGCACGAAGCGCTCGTGGCCGGGCACGTCGACGACCGACAGCCGCCGCCCCGACGGCAGCGCGAGCGGCGCGTAGCCGAGCTCGATCGAGATCCCGCGCGCCTGCTCCTCGGGCAGCCGGTCGGTGTCGACGCCCGTCAGGGCGCGCACGAGCACGGTCTTGCCGTGGTCGATGTGGCCGGCGGTCCCCAGCGTCAGCGGCTGCACGGCCGGGACTCTGCCAGCCCGGCGGCGCTTGCATCTCCCGGCCCGGCCAGGTACCTTGCGCCGCATGGAACCGGGCGAGGCCCGCAACCCGCTCTCGCAGCTCCGCCGCGGCGTGCTCGAGTTCTGCGTGCTCGCCCTGCTGCGGGAGAAGGAGCGCTACGGGTTCGAGCTCGTGCGCAGCCTTTCGGCGGTCGACGGCCTCGTGACGAGCGAGGGCACGATCTACCCCCTGCTGACGCGCCTGCGGAAGGAGCAGCTCGTGACGACGTTCTGGCAGGAGTCCGCCTCCGGCCCGCCGCGGCGCTACTACCGCCTGACCGACTCCGGCGGCGTCGCGCTGGCCGCGTTCGCCGACGACTGGGCCCGCTTCCGCGACGGCGTCGACGCATTGCTCAACTCAGGAGGAAGGCATGACCACGATGCAGCGTGACCCGCTCGTCGCCGACTACCTGCGCCGGCTCGAGGCGGCCGCCGCGCACCTGCCGCGCGACCGCCGGGCCGAGCTGGTCGGCGAGATCGAGGAGCACGTCGACGCCGCGCTGGGCGAGGCGGGCGCCCGCGACGAGGCGACGGTGCGCAACGTGCTCGAGCGGCTCGGGCCGCCCGAGGAGATCGCCGCCGCGGCCGGGCCGCCGCCCGCCACGCCCCGGCGCCGGCGCGGCGCGCTCGAGACCGCGGCGCTGATCGTGCTCTCCGTGAGCTTCCTGGTGCCCGTGATCGGCTACCTGATCGGCGCGTCGCTCGTGTTCGCGTCGAGCGCGTGGGACGACCGTGAGAAGCTCATTGCCCTCCTGATCCCCCCGGTCGTCGTCCTGGCCGGCGGTCTCATCGTGACGCTGGGCGCGGCGAACGTCGCCGAGGGCGACTCGTCCACCTTCGCGCTGGGTCCGCTGGAGATGGCGGTCCTCCTCGCCACGTTCCTTTCCGGCTTCGCGGCCGCGCTGTATCTCGCCTCGCGGCTGCGGCGGCCTAGGGCGGGGTGAGGCGGAGGATGCGGTCGTCGTCGTCCTCGGGGTCGCCGCGGCCGTCGCGGTTGGTCGTCAGCACGTAGAGCGCGCCGTCGGGTCCCTCGGCGACGTCGCGCAGGCGGCCGTACTCGCCCTCGAGCAGCGCCTCGTTGCGCGTCACGCGGTCGCCGTCGAGCGAGAGCCGCCGCAGCTGCTCGCCGCCGAGGTTGGCGAACACGAAGTCGCCCTGCCACGAGGACTCCTCGGAGACGAACGTCGCGCCGGAGGGCGAGATGACGTCCTCGTAGCTGACCAGCGGCTCCTCGCCGCCGCCGTCGGGCCAGCCGTAGTTGGCGCCCTCGCGCAGGACGTTGACCTCGTCGTCGTTGCCGGGCCCGAGCTCGGTGATCACCGGGCGGTCGGTGCCCGGCTCCCAGTCGATGCCCTGGACGTTGCGGTGGCCCGTGGTGAAGATCTCGGGCGTCACGCCGTCGGAGCGGAAGTCGGCGGTGCGCAGCACCTTGCCCTCGAGTCCCTCGGCCTGCGCGAGCGCGGCGTCGCCGGTCTCGCCCGTCGTGATGTAGAGCTGGCCGTCGGGCCCGAACGCGAGCCGGCCGCCGTCGTGGATCGGGCCGGCCTGCACGCCCGCGACGACGACGCCGTCCTCGGTCAGGCGGTCGTCCTCGAAGCGGTAGCGGGCGACCTCGTTGCCCTCCTCGGTGGTCCGGTAGAGGTAGACGAACGGCTGCTGCTCGAACTCGGGGTCGACCGCCAGCCCGAGCAGCCCGCTCTCGGTGCCGTCGGACTCGACGACGTCGACCTCGCCGACGGGCGCCTCGGCCAGCTCGCCCTCGGCCGACAGCAGGCGCACGCGGCCGGGGCGCTCGGTGACGAGCGCGCGGCCGTCCGGCAGCCAGCCGATCGCCCACGGCGAGTCGAGGCCGGTGGCGATCGTGCTGATCTCGAGATCGGCCTGCTGCGGGCTCGGCTCGTCGTCGCCGCCGCAGCCGGCGAGCAGGAGAACGGTGATGCCGAGGGCCAGGCGGCGCACCCGTCTAGCGTGCCAGGTCATGGATCCGGCCCGGCTGGCACGGCTGATGCGGCGCTTCGGCCGCGAGGCGGTCGGCGCCGACTCGCCGCTGTACGCCCAGGTGAGCGAGCTCGCGGCCGACTCGCCGCCGCTGCTCGCGCTCGCGGCGGGCTCCCGCGAGGCGACGCCGATGGTGTTCCTCGCCGCGATCCACGACGAGCTCCTGCGCGACCCCGATCACGCGCTGGCGGCGTACTACCCGACCACCGGCGGCGACCGCGCGGCGGACGCCGCGCTGCGCGGCGCGCTGGAGGCGTTCTGCGCCGCGCGCGAGGCCGAGCTCGCGGCGACGCTCGCGACCCGGCGCACGCAGACGAACGAGACCGCGCGCTGCGCCGGCCTGCTGCCCGCGTTCGCGGCCGTGGCGGGCGGGCGGCCGCTCGCGCAGATCGAGATCGGCGCGAGCGCGGGGCTCAACGGGCTGTGGGACCACTACGCCTACGACTACGGGGGCCGGCCCGCGGGGGATGCCTCCTCGCCGCTGCGGATCGCCTGCGAGCTGCGCGGGGTCGCGGTGCCGCCCCTCGCGGCGCCCGAGGTGGCGTGGCGGCGCGGCGTCGACCTCTCCCCGGTCGACGTGACCGACCCGCGCGACGTGCGCTGGCTGCACGCCTGCCTGTGGCCCGACCAGCCCGCGCGCCACGCCCGGCTGGAGGCGGCGCTGGCGGTCGCGCGCGAGCACGGCCCGGTGGAGGTCCGCCGCGGCGACGCGCTCGCGCTCCTCCCCGCGCTGATCGAGAGCGCGCCGGCGGGCGCGCTCGTGTGCGTGTTCCACACCGCCGCGCTCGCCTACTTCACGCCCGAGCAGATCGGCGAGCTGCGCGCGCTGCTCGCGGCCGTCGAGCGCGACGTCGTCTGGGTCGGCGGCGAGTCGCCCGGGCTGCTCATCGGCGCGGCGCGCGCCGAGGGGGCGCCGCTGCACTTCGCGCTCGCCGCCGGGCGGCCGGGCGCGCTCGAGCGGGTCGGCCGCATGGGCCACCACGGCGGGTGGCTCGAGTGGCGCTAGGGGATGGGGTACTCCTGCTCGAAGCGGCCGCGCGCGTCGCCGATCACGTAGCGGGCGCGGGTGAAGTAGACGACCCACCGCACGGCGTTGTCGAACTCCTGCGGCACCGCGTGCTGGAGGTCGCTGACCGGCACGCCGACCTCCTCGGCGCCGCGGCGGGCCAGCTTGGCGGGCGCGCGCGGGTCGAGCTTGGAGACCGGGATCGTCTTCGAGCTGTCGAAGCCGGGGCCGGAGTCGGGGCCGAAGCGCTCGAGGTCGCCGCCCGGCTTGACCTGGACGTGGCGCAGGCGGCCCGCGGGGGTCAGCAGCGTCGCGTCGATGCGCTCGGGCGCGACGCGCAGGTTCGTGATGCCGCCGCCGGCGCCGCCGATCTTCTTCAGCGCGGCCGCGAGGTTGGCCGGGCGCACGAGCGACTCGGCCTCGAGGCCCTTGGGCGCGTTCTGCGGCTGCTCCAGCTTGGGCCGCGTGATGATCGACGTGTCGGGAGTGTCGATGTCGACCGAGCCGATGAAGCTCACGAGCCCGGCGATGATCGCGCCGCCGACCACGATCAGGATCGCGAACGCGACCAGGCAGCCCTTGGCCGCGCCGGAGCGCTTGATGCGCAGGGTGGGCACCTGCGTCTGGGAGGACGCGGTCCAGTTCGAGGCGCCTGCGGCCGCCTGCCGTGCGTCCTCGGCCTGCTCGGCCTGCGCGTCCGCGGCGTCGGCGGCGGTCTCCAGCCGCGCGACCTCGACCTTCTCGGCCGCCTCCCACGTGGCCTCCTCGCGCTCGGTGCGCTCCTGCCAGACCGACTCGTCGGGCGGCTGCGAGCTCGCGCCCAGCCCGTCGAGCGTGTCCTCGCCGATCTCGCGCCCGAAGGCGTCGTATTTGGGCATCTCGAGCGGCGAGCCTAACCCAGCGCGGACCGCACCGCGCGAGCTGCGAGCTCGACCTCGTCGTCGGCCAGCGTCCGCGGGTCGAGGAGGAGGCGGCCGTTCACGATCCGCCCGACCACGGGCGGATCGGCGGCCCTCAGGCGCGCGGCGAGCTCGTCCGGCGGCCCGGGCAGCGCCACCACCGGACCCGGCAGCTCGTACAGCGGCAGCGCGCCGCCGCCGACCTTCGCGACGCCCTCGACGACCTCGCCGATCCCCTCGGCGAGGCGCTCGGCGCGCGCCCGCAGCGTCGCGTCGTCGGCCGTGAGCATCGCGAGGACCGGAATCTCGCCGGCGCCGCGATAGATCCGCAGCGTCGCCTCGAGCGCGGCGAGCGAGAGCTTGTCGAGCCGCAGCGCGCGGGCGAGCGGGTGAGCGCGGGCGGCGGCGACGGCCGCACGCGTGCCGACCATCAGGCCCGCCTGCGGACCGCCGAGCAGCTTGTCGCCGGAGAAGCAGACGAGCGCCGCGCCGGCGGCGACCGAGCGCCGCACCGGCGGCTCGTCGGCCAGCGCGGGGAGGTCGCCCGCGAGGTTGCCGGAGCCGACGTCGTCGATCACCGGCACGCCGAGCTCGCACAGCTCCTCGATCTCGACCTCCTGCACGAAGCCGAGCTGGCGGAAGTTCGACGGGTGGGCGCGCAGGATCGCGCCGGTGGCAGGGCCGAGCGCGCGCTCGTAGTCGGCGCGGCGGGTGCGGTTGGTGGTGCCGACCTCGACGAGCCGTGCCCCCGCCTGGGCGATCACGTCGGGCACGCGGAACCCGCCGCCGATCTCGACGAGCTGGCCGCGCGAGACGACGATCTCGCGCTCGGGGCCCGCCAGCGCGGCCGCCGCGAGCAGGACGGCGGCGGCGCAGTTGTTGACCGCGAGCGCGGCCTCGGCGCCGGTCAGCTCGCACAGCAGGCCCGCGACGTGGTCGTGGCGCGAGCCGCGCGCCCCCGTCGCGGGATCCCACTCGAGCGTGCTGTAGCCCTCGGCGGCGCGGGCGACCGCCTCGCGCGCCGCCGCGGCGAGCGGCGCGCGGCCGAGGTTGGTGTGGACGATCACGCCGGTGGCGTTGAGCACCCGCCGCAGCGACGGCTGCTCGGCACGGGCGAGGCGCTCGCGCGCGCGCTCGACGAGGTCCGGCGCGTCGTCGGCGCCCGCCTGCAGCTCCGCCCGCCGCTCGTCGATCACCGCGCGCGCCGCGGCGACCGCGAGCGCGTGCGGCGCGTCGAGCGCGGCGGCGAGGCGGTCGACCGCGGGCAGGTCGCGCAGGCTCACCAGACCGAGGTCTCCTCGGCGACCCATTGCGACCGCTCCGGCTCGGCGATCCCGAGGTCGATGACCGCGTTGTTGATCGTGGTGTCGTCGCAGATCTCGACGAACACGTCGCGCCACTTCGTGCCCCGCACCGCCTGGCGGTTGCTGACGGACGCCGACAGGATCATCGGCTGGATCGCGCCGTAGTCGATGTCGTCCCAGTCGAAGCCGGGGTAGCGGTCGAGCAGGCCGAGCAGCGCGATCAGCGGGTAGGTCCAGCTTCCCATCCCCTCGAGCAGCTCCTCGCCCTCGAGCTCGCTCGCGTAGGCGCGCGCCGGGAACGTCCGGTCGTTCACGATGAAGCGCTGCTCCTCGTAGTTGAAGCGCTTGAGCAGCGCGACGGCGGCGGTGTGCTCCGCGTTCGTGAGGTCGGCGTCGATCATCGCCTCGAGGATGTGCACGTTCGGCCGTGTGTTGACCTTCGCGAGCTCCGCGCCGCTCAGATAGTCGGCCGACACGGACGGCGGGGCCGACCCCACCGTGCCCGGCGACAGCGTCGAGAACTGGCCGGCGAGCTTCATCCCGTACTGCCAGCGGTCCTCGGGCTTGAGCAGGTCGCCGGTGAAGTAGGGGACGTAGCCCTCCTTGATGTTGTTGCCCGACTTCACCCAGTCGGCGCTCGAGATGTAGGAGCCCGCCTGGGCCTGCCAGCCGCCCTTGGCGATCGCCTCGATGACCGCCTGCGCCTCCGTGCTGGCGCTCTTGTAGAGCGGCTGGATCATGTTCTGCTCCTCGGCGAGCGTCTGCGCGTCCCAGTCGACCGCGGCCTGGCCGGTGAGCGGCGTCGTCCACAGCTTCTTGAGCTTGGGGAAGACGTTGTCGAAGATCACCTGGTTGCCGGTCCGCATCATGGCCTGGACCTCGTTCGAGCTCGCGCCCGTGGCGCGCCCCATGCTCTCCATCGCGCCGGTCATGTGCGCCATCTCGCCCGCGCCGGCGGCGACGATCGAGGCGGCCAGCGCCCACCGCGCCTCGATGCCCTTGCGCGTGGACTCCTCGTAGAACCAGCGGTAGAAGTCGCGCCGCTCCACGATCTCGCGGTACTCCCAGAACGCGCCGGCCAGCAGGTTGTGCTCGTTGGCGTCCTTCCAGCGCTGCGTGTTGTTCTTGCGATCGGTGTCGAGCCAGTCGCCGCCCGTGACCGTCGGCGTCTTGCCGAACGTCGGGTTGTTGACCTCGCGGCGCGCCAGCATGCGCCCGACCGCTCGGTTGCCCGCGCTGCGCTGGAGCGCGAGCACGGTCTGGGGCAGGCCGACGGCGAGCGGCGGCGGCGCGGCCGGCTCGGGATCCGCGACGGGGATCTGTTCGGGGGCGTGCGCGTGCTGCACCGTCTGCGCGTAGCGTCCCAGATCGCGACCGCCCGTTCGCACGGCACTGACGGCTGCACCAACGGGCAGCGACGCTCTGGTTGAGTGCGCGTCGTGCGTGAGATGGTCGCGACGAAGCCTGCGCCCGACGAGCGCGTCCCCGCCGCGCCGACCGCGCCGCGCGGGCCCGCGGCGGTGCTCGCGCTCCAGCGCAGCGCCGGCAACGCCGCCGTCGTGGCGATGCTCCAGCGCGAGCCGGTCGCGGAGGCGGAGCGCACGACGCCGCCCGACCTCGACCCCGAGCCCGGCCACCGCCCCGAGGTCGAGCTGCTGCAGCAGAAGCTCAACTGGCACCGCGGCTCGGCGCGCGTCCCGCTGCTGCTGGTCGACGGCAAGTTCGGCGGCAAGACGAAGGCGGCGGTGATCGCGTTCAAGCGCGCGCGCAGGATCACGCCGCACACCGTCACGGTCGACGGCACCACGTGGGAGGCGCTTGCGCGGCCGCCGGTCTCGGGCAAGCCGCGCGCCGGCAAGGGCGGCCCGGACTACGACCGCATGTTCGAGGACGGCCTGCTCGAGATCACGATCGCGCGCGGCTTCGACGAGCACGGCAACGCGGGGCCGGAGACGGCGCAGATCATCCAGGGGCTCAAGGACGTCCGCGGCTTCCAGCAGAACGCCGAGAAGGCCCACGCGCTGCGCGAGGCCGCCGGCCGGCCGCCGTCGACGACGGGCGGCATGTGGTTCGTCAAGGAGAACGTCGGCACGTCGGCGGACAAGCCCGTCCACGCGGTCGTGCGGGTGATCTCGCCCGAGGCCGAGGCGCTCGGCGACGGCTCGGGAGCCCGCGCCGCGGCGCTCGAGGCGATGAACCAGAGCGACGTCTTCGAGTACGGCGGCCACGCCCGCTACGGCACCGGGCCGGACTTCGACCGCAACTACCGCTTCACCGTCGACTGGGACAAGCACCCCAAGCCGCCCGAGGGCAAGAGCGGCACCGAGCACTACGACGACGCCGAGAAGCTGCAGGAGGACCTCAAGATCTACGGCTCCGCCAAGCAGCGGGTCGCCAAGTTCGAGGCGTTCCGCGCCTCCGGCGTCATCACGTTCCACGCCGTCAGCACCGGCAACATCGGCATCAACCCGAAGCCGATGTCGCACACCGGCGACTTCGGCGCGCACCTCATGGGGCTCGCGGCCGCCGAGCAGGAGCGCCCGCTCGAGTCGAGCGTCACCGAGAGCCGCTACCGCGTGTGGCTGTTCAACGGCTGCTCGACGAAGGACTACGTCAAGGCGATCCGCTCGTCGAGCAAGGCGAACGCCAACCTCGCGGCCGGCAACCTCGGCCTCCACGTCACCGACGACGCGATCCCGAGCAACGAGAGCGCCGAGGCGCTGCTCACCTATCTCGACGGCATCATGGCCCGCGAGTCGGCCGCCGCGCTGGAGGAGCGCCTCGAGGGCGCGGTGTCGACCGACCCGTACTCCAGCGAGGGCTTCACGCCGTAATCTGACGGCTTACATGGCCGTCGACGACAAGGACCTCGAGGAAGCCAACGACCTGTCCGTCGCGCCGATCGTCGGGCCCGACGACCCGCGGCGCTTCACGGACTCCGGGATCGAGATCGAGCCGCTCTACACGGCCGACGACATCCCCGACGACCTCGACGACCGCCTGGGCGAGCCCGGCGAGTTCCCCTTCACGCGCGGCGTGCACCGCGAGATGTACCGCAAGCGGCTGTGGACGATGCGCCAGTACGCGGGCTACGCGTCGGCGAAGGAGTCCAACGAGCGCTACCGCTACCTGCTCAAGCACGGCTCGACCGGGCTGAGCATGGCCTTCGACCTGCCGACCCAGCTCGGGCTCGACTCCGACGACCCGCGCAGCCTCGGCGAGGTCGGGCGCACCGGCGTCGCGATCGACTCGCTCGACGACATGCGGACCGCGTTCGACGGCATCCCGCTCGACGAGGTCTCGACCTCGATGACGATCAACGCGCCCGCCGCCGTGCTGCTGCTGCTCTACCAGCTCGTCGGCGAGGAGCAGGGCGTCGACCCCGCGAAGCTCCGCGGCACCACGCAGAACGACATCCTCAAGGAGTACATCGCGCGGGGGAACTTCATCTACCCGCCGAAGCCCTCGATGCGGCTGGTGACCGACCTGTTCGCCTACTGCGCCGAGCACGTCCCGCGCTGGAACACCGTGTCGATCTCCGGCTACCACTTCCGCGAGGCCGGCTGCTCGGCGGTGCAGGAGGTCGCGTTCACGCTCTGCAGCGGCATGGCCTACGTGCAGGCGGCGATCGACGCCGGGCTCGCGGTCGACGACTTCGCGCCGCGGCTGGCGTTCTTCTTCAACGGCCACAACAACGTCTTCCAGGAGGTCGCGAAGTTCCGCGCCGCGCGCAAGCTGTGGGCGGAGTTCATGCGCGACCGCTTCGGCGCCGAGGACCCGAAGTCGCAGGCGCTGCGCTTCCACACCCAGACCGGCGGCGTGACGCTGACCGCGCAGCAGCCGCAGAACAACGTCGTGCGCGTGGCGCTGCAGGGCTTCGCCGCGGTCTGCGGCGGCACGCAGTCGCTGCACACCAACGGCTACGACGAGGCGCTGGCGCTGCCGAGCGAGCGCGCCGCCAAGATCGCGCTGCGCACGCAGCAGATCATCGCCCACGAGTCGGGCGCGGCCGACACCGTCGACCCGTTCGCCGGCTCCTACTACGTCGAGGCGCTGACCAAGGAGATCGAGGACCGCTCGCGCGGCCTGATCGAGAAGCTCGACGAGATGGGCGGCTCGGTCAACGCGATCACGTTCATCAAGAGCGAGATCGAGGAGTCCGCCTTCGGCTACCACGAGCGCTACCGCACGCAGCAGGACATCGTCGTCGGCGTCAACAAGTACGAGGAGGAGGACGCCGAGGTCGAGGACACCCTGCGCGTCGATCCCGAGTCCGAGCGCGAGCAGCTCGAGCGGCTCAAGGCGTTCAAGGAGAACCGCGACCAGGAGCTGGCCGACAAGCGGCTCGAGGAGCTGCGCGAGGCCGCGCGGGGCGACGAGAACCTCCTCCCGCCGATCCGCGCGGCGCTCAAGGACTGCTGCTCGGTCGGCGAGGTGTGCGGCGCGATGCGCGACGTCTTCGGGGAGTACCAGCCCGAGTCGTGAAGGAGGCGTCGCTGCGGGAGACCGAGACCGGCCTCGTCCCCGAGGGCGCGGGCTGGTTCGTGCTCAACCTGCGCGACGCGAGCTGGTCGACGTTCGAGGGCGGCGGCACGTGGGTCGACTTCGGGGCCGAGGGCGTGCGCCAGCAGATCGGCGTCGGCGTGCACGTCCTGATGCCGGGCGACGCCCCGGGCCGCTACCACTCCGAGTCCGACCAGGAGGGCTTCCTCGTGCTGGCCGGCGAGTGCGTCCTGATCGTCGAGGGCGAGGAGCGGCGGCTCCGCCAGTGGGACTACTTCCACTGCCCGCCCGGAACCGCGCACATCACCGTCGGCGCGAGCGAGGAGCCGTGCGCGATCTTCATGCTCGGCGCGCGCACGCCGGGCAAGCTCCTCGAGTACACGCCGGACCCGGTGGCCACGCGCCACGGCGTGGCGGTCAAGGAGCGCACGGACCAGTCGCGCGACGCGTACGCGGACATGGACCGCACGCGGACGAGCGTCAAGGCTCCCTGGCCCGGAACCTGACGACGTCCTCGACCTCAGCGCCGTAGCCGCGGGCCGCGCCGAACGGCGTGACCTTCGGCCGGCCGCGGTCGAGCTTCCAGGTGCCCTCGATCCGGCCGTCGACCATCAGCGTGGCGGCGAGGATCCCCCCGCCCGGCATGACCGCGCTCGCGTGCTCCGGGTCCACGATCAGCGAGCGGTCGCGGTGGCCGAGCAGGATCGAGTCGAACATCGGCAGCAGGCGGACGTGCGGCGGCGCCGGCTCGAGCCCGCGCGGCAGGTAGGCGGTGCGGCCGAGCACCTCGACCTCCTCGAGGTCGAGCTCGGCGTAGGCGCGGCGGGCCTCGCGGAGCCCGAGGCCCGACCAGGCCGCGAAGTCCTCCGGGCCCGCGGGCGGGTGGGCGTGGGCGTGGCGGCGGGCGAGCTCGACGACGGGGTCCGAGGGCGCCGCGGAGGAGGGCGGGAGCCAGTCGTCCAGCAGGACGAACCGCTTGTCCGGCCCTTCGATGATCTCCCCCTGCAGCGCGGCGACGCCCGTGAGCCAGGCGGGCACCTGCGGGTGGTCGGCCATGGAGACGCCGCGGGACCGCACGGCGTCCGCGAGCTCGCGCCGCGTGAGCGGCCCGTCCGCCAGCGCCGCCCGGATCGCCGGACGGGCATCCGCGACGCCGAGCTCGGCGATCCGCCGCGCGCTCTTGCGCAGGCCGATCGGGCCCAGCAGCGCCACCATCCAGCGCGCGTCCTCGGCCGGGACCAGGTGCAGCGTGCCGCGCATGACCCACGTGCGCGCCACCGAGCGCTCCTCGAAGCGGGCGTGCGCGACGTCGGCGAGCGTGCTGCCGGGGCGGCGCGCGCGGATGCCGAGCGCGGCCGCCGCCGCGTCCTGCGCCTGCAAGGCCGCGACCGCCCGCACCGTGTCGGACACGCTGGATGGCGGTGCTCCGGCGATCCGCTGCCCTGCCGCGAGCAACCCCCTCGCGTCGTCGGGAGGAAGGGTCCGAGCCATGGCGAAACGATCCCTCATGAGTTCGCTTCAGGCTTCCCGCACCCTCGTCAAGTCGCCCCCCGAGCTGTGGGCCGAGCTGTCCGACATCGGCGCTCTGGCCCGCCATCTGGGCGAGTTCGGGGAGATCCGGATCACGAAGGTGGACCCCGAGTCCCGAGTCGAATGGGAGGCGGACCGCGCGAGCGGCACCGTGCGACTCGAGCCCTCGGGGTGGGGGACGCGCGTGGTGCTCACGGTGGATACGCCGGAGCCCGCCGCGGACCCCGAGCCCGAGGTGGAGGAGCCGGTGGCGGTCGCGGAGGAAGCGCCCGTCGCCGAGCCGGAGCCCGAACCGGAGCCGGTCGCCGTGGAGCCGGAGCCGGAGCCCGAGCCGCTGAAGCGCGGCTTCTGGGCGCGGCTGTTCGGCCGCCGCAAGCCCGAGCCCGCGCCCGCGCCGGAGCCCGAGCCGGTGGTGGAGGAGCCCGTCGCCGTCGAGCCCGAGCCCGAGCCGGAGCCCGAGACGCCGTTCGGCACGATCGAGTGGGAGGTCCCCGAGCCTCCGGTCGCCGAGGAGCCCGAGCCCGAGCCGCTCGCGCCCGAGGACGCCCACGCCGTGCTCAACGGCGTGCTCGACACGCTCGGCGCAGCGCATCACCGGCCCTTCAGCCGCTCCTAATCAGAAGGCCGTCAAAGAAGTCGGCACGCCCGGATGCGGCCGATCCGCGGCGCCGGATCACCACCCGATGGCTCGCCCATAACCCCACTATGGGCTTCACCATCGTGCGGCGCCCGGCATCCACGGCTCGGGCGCCCCGGACGCACCGCCTGTTCTTCGACGACCTCCTAACCTGGGCGGCCCGTGCCGTCCGAGACCGAACGCGCGATCCTGACCGCGCCCGCCGCGGTCGCCCGCACCGCCGCCTACGCGGCCGCTGATCCGGAGCAGCGCTGGATGCTGCGGCAACCCCGCGAGGTCCGGCGCTCGTTCGCCGACGAGGTCTTCGGGCGCCCCGACGCCGAGGCGCGCCAGGAGATCTGGATGCTCCGCCAGCCCAAGGCGGTGCGCGAGTCCTTCATCAAGGAGGTCCTGCGCGGCCAGGACCCGCTCCCGCGCCAGAGCATCTGGATGCTGCGCCAGACCGACAAGGTCCGCGAGTCGTTCGTCCGCGACGTATTGGAGGCCACATGAAGCAGGTCGAGACCCGTGTCACCACGCCACGCAGCCCCGAGGACGTCTACGCCTACCTGGCCGACTTCAACAACCAGGCCGAGTGGCGCTTCGACGTCATCTCCTCCGAGCTGACGTCCGGGGAGCCCGGCGTGGTCGGCAGCCACTACCGCCAGCTCGTCCAGCAGGGCCGCAAGCAGGTGACGAGCGACGTCGAGGTCACGGAGGCCGAGCCGCACCGGCGCCTCGCGTTCCGCACCCTCGATGGCCCGGTGACCGTCTCCGGCGTGTGGAAGCTCGAGCCGGACGGCGACGGGACCCGCGTCGACACCGAGGTCGCGATCGAGATGCACGGCTTCCTGAAGCTGGTCGAGCCCTTCTCGGGCGGGCAGCTGCGCAAGACGGCGGCGCGCTACGAGACCGCGCTGGCGGAGCGCCTGGGCGGCAGCGCCGGGACCTAGAGCCGGCGCGCGGTCAGGGTGGAGCGGGCCCGCAGCCCGCCGCCCTCGGCCGTCAGGCGCACCCGGTACGACCCGCGGGCGGGCGGGGCGAGCGCCAGCCGGTAGGTGCGCCCGGCCGCGCGCCGCGCGGTCCGCCGCAGGACGACCCGCGAGCCGCGGGTGACGGTGAGCGTCACCCGCGCGGGGCGCGTGAGCCGGTAGGCGACCCGCAGCGGCGTGCGCGAGCGCCCGCCGAACACCGGGCGCGCGAGCTTGAACGAGCGCAGCAGCTCGCAGCTGCCGCGCCGGTAGTGGCGCTTGGCGATCGCGAACCGGCCGCCGCTGCGCCGCAGGACGACGCGCCGGACGTCCACCCGCTCGCCGCCGCGGCGCATGGTGAAGCGCACGAAGTAGTACCCGTCGGGCACGCGGCGGCGGAAGGTGGCGGGGCGCGTGAACCGCGCCACGCGCCGCTCCCGCACCACGCGGCGACCGCGCGACACCTGGAAGACGTCGATCCGCACGGGCAGGTCGAGCCGGCGGGTGAAGCCGAGCCGCACGCGACCGCCGGCCGGGCGGGCGGAGACGGAGCGGAAGCCGGCGTCCCCGGTGCAGTCGCCGGTCGCCACGCCGGACGATCCTGCGAACGGCCAGCCCGCGAGCTTGAGGTTGTAGAAGCCGCTGTTGCCGTCCGAGTACCAGACCTCGCTGCGCTCGGGCGCGAACGACGGGCTGGACATCGCGTAGTTGCTCGGCGGCCCGGCCGTGCTGCTGCGCTCGTTGGGCGCGACGAAGTAGGCCATCTCCTTCGGCTTCGCCGGGTCGCGGATGTCGAACACGCGCAGGCCCGACGCGATCATCGAGCACGCGAGGATCCCCGGCTCGACCCGCTGCGGGACGTTGCAGTAGTGACCGGCGTAGCCCTGCAGCGCGCTGCTCGCACCCGGGTCGTTCGCGATCGCGTCGCGGTTCTCGGGCTGGTGGACCGCGAGGCGGATGTTGGAGACCACCTTCGGCTTCGTCTCGTCGGCGATGTCGATGATCCGCGCCGCGCCGACCTTCGGCCCGTTGGCGGCGACGCTGTCGTCGTTCGCCGCGGAGGAGAACTCGTCGATCTCCACCAGGTACGGCCTGCCGCGGATCGTGACCGGCGTCGCGACCTGCGGGATCGTCCGCGACGGCCAGTCGAGCCGGCTGATCTCGCGCATCTGCGGGCTCGGCTTGCGCGCCTGGATCTCGCTCAGGTCGACGATGATCAGGCCCGACGTGGCCGCGAGGTAGCCGCGGTTCCCGTCGTCGGAGACCATCATCCCGTGGGAGGGGTAGAAGCCGACGGCCAGCGTGCGCGGCAGCTTCGGGTTCGAGAGGTCGACGGCCGTGACGTGACCCGTGGACAGCGAGGTGGCGTAGAACGTGTTGCCGTCCGGCGAGAAGCCGCTCTCGTGGCCGAAGATGCCGACCGGCGCGCTGCTCTGCAGCACCGGGGTGCGGCAGTCCTCGTTGAGGTCGTAGACGTCGACGATGCCGGGATAGACGACCGGGTTGCCGGTCACCGCGGCCAGCAGGCCGCGCTTCTCGCTGAGCACCAGCGACTCGTGCGGGGTCTGCATCGCGGGGGTGGAGAGCGACGCGGTCTGCACCGGCTTGGCGGGGTTGCTCATGTCGAGCACGGCGACGCCGGTCGGGCGCTCGGAGAGCGTCTGCACGTTGCTCGGGAACAGCAGGGTCGTGTCGTAGTACGCGCACTCGCGCCCCGCCTTGTCGGTGAAGCGCAGCGCCTTGTAGCCGCCGGAGGAGCCGTGCCGGCCGACGAGCGTCATGTTGCAGTCGAAGCCCGCCGTCGCGCCGGCGGGCACGCGGCCCTGGATGCCGGTCTCGCGGCGCGAGCCGGGCCCGCAGTCCGGGCGCGGGACGGGGACGAGCGGCGGCTCCTGGGCCTGGGCGGCGCGCGCCGGTGGCAGGTCGACGGCGGCGGCCCCGGGCGCGGAGAGCTGGCCGAACGGGGGCTCGAGGCCCGTGCGCGGCACATGGGCGGCGGCCGGCGCGGCGGCGAGCGCCGAGGCCGCGAGCAGGGCGATGAAGATCGCGGCACGCATTGCACCGGAACCTTGCCGCAAGCGAACGGCAGATGCGCCGGTCACTAGGATCGGCGCACGAATGCGCCAGAAGAGCCCCGAGACCTATGAGGAGCGCCTCGCCCAGCTCGAGGAGCTGCGCGCCGCGGCCGTCCACCACGCGTCCGAGACCGCGGTCGAGAAGCAGCACGCGAAGGGCAAGTACACCGCCCGCGAGCGGATCGAGAAGCTGCTCGACCCCGGCTCGTTCCAGGAGCTCGACACGTTCGTGCGCCACCGCACGACCGAGTTCGGGATGGAGAAGAACCGCCCGTGGGGCGACGCCGTGGTCACCGGCCACGGGACGATCGAGGGCCGCCGCGTGTGCGTCTTCTCGCAGGACTTCACCGTCTTCGGCGGCTCGCTCGGCGAGGTGATGGCCGAGAAGATGGTCAAGATCATGGACCTGGCGGCCAAGATCGGCTGCCCCGTGATCGGGATCAACGACTCCGGCGGCGCGCGCATCCAGGAGGGCGTCGTCTCGCTCGGCGCCTACGGCGACGTCTTCGTCCGCAACGTCAAGTGCTCGGGCGTGATCCCGCAGATCTCGCTGATCATGGGCCCGTGCGCGGGCGGCGCCGTCTACTCCCCGGCCATGACCGACTTCATCTTCATGGTCAAGGAGACCTCGCACATGTTCATCACGGGCCCCGACGTGATCAAGACGGTCACGGGCGAGGAGGTCGAGTTCGAGGAGCTCGGCGGCGCGATGAGCCACAACACGAAGTCGGGCGTGGCGCACTTCGCCTCCGACGACGAGGACCAGTGCATCGAGGACACGCGCTACCTCCTCAGCTTCCTGCCCCAGAACAACCTCGAGACCGCTCCGCGCGTACTCCCCTCCGACGACCCGGTCCGCATGGATGAGGAACTGGACCGGGTCGTTCCCGACTCGCCCAACAAGCCCTACGACATGCGCGACGTCGTCCGCTACGTCGTCGACGACGGCGAGTTCTTCGAGGTCCAGGAGCACTTCGCGCAGAACATCGTGTGCGGCTACGGGCGCCTGAACGGCTACAGCGTGGGCATCGTCGGCAACCAGCCGAAGTCGATGGCCGGCGTGCTCGACATCGACGCGAGCGCCAAGGCCGCGCGCTTCGTGCGCACCTGCGACGCGTTCAACATCCCGATCCTCACGTTCGTCGACGTCCCCGGCTTCCTCCCCGGCACCGACCAGGAGTGGGGCGGGATCATCCGCCACGGCGCGAAGCTGCTCTACGCCTTCACCGAGGCGACGGTGCCGAAGATCACCGTCATCACGCGCAAGGCCTACGGCGGCGCCTACGACGTCATGGCGTCCAAGCACATGCTCGCCGACTTCAACTTCGCCTGGCCGAGCGCGGAGATCGCGGTCATGGGGCCGGAGGGCGCGGTCAACATCATCCACCGCCGCGACATCGGGCAGTCGCCGACGCCCGACGAGCGGCGCAAGAAGCTCATCGACGACTACAAGGCGCGCTTCGCCAACCCCTACACGGCGGCCGAGCGCGGCTACATCGACGACGTGATCGTGCCGCACGAGACGCGGCCGAAGGTCATCACCGCGCTCGAGACGCTGCTCACCAAGCGCGAGCCGGGCCCGAAGCGCAAGCACGGCAACATCCCGCTCTAGGGGCCGCCATGACCGATCCGCTCACCGCGCTCGCCCAGCAGCTCGAGGCGGAGGGCTTCGCGCGCAGCGAGCTTGGACCGGACCACGAGAACTTCGGCAACCGCGTGCTCGACCTGACCGGCGACGTGCACGTGCAGCTGGTGCTCGACCGCAGCATCTGGACGATCCAGATCGACGGCTTCGACCCCGACCTCTGGCGCGCCGCGCTCGAGGGCACCGACCCGACCGACCCGATGGCGCTCGACGCGCAGGTGGAGTGGGTCCGCGCGAACCTCGGCGCCATCCGCCGCGCCGCCGCCGACCGCGCCACGGTCGATCGCCTCGACGAGATGGCAACCGCCCGCGCCGAGCTCTGGTTCGGTTAGGCTCGCCCTCGTGCTCTCCCGGCGCCGCTTCCTCGCGCGCACGGGCGCCGCGGGCGCGGCGCTCGTCCTCGCTCCTGACGCGCTCGCGGCCCCCAAGCTCCTGCGCGGCGGCAAGTTCTCCAGCGGCGTCCTCTCCGGCGACCCGTCGGCGTCCGGGATCACGCTGTGGACGCGCGTCGACGGCGTCGGCGGCACGGGCGGCGTGCGCCTCGAGGTCGCGCGCGACCGCGGCTTCGACAAGATCGTCGCCCGCAAGACGCTGACGGCGAAGTCGTCCGGCGACCACACGGTCAAGGCGCGCATCAGCGGCCTCAAGCCGCACGAGCGCTACTACTACCGCTTCGAGACACGCGGCGAGGACTCGCCGGTCGGGCGCTTCCAGACCGCGCCGCCGCGCGACTCGCGCGAGAAGGTGCGCTTCGCCTTCTTCTCCTGCCAGGAGTACTCGTTCGGCTACTTCAACGCCCACGAGGCGCTCGCGCGCGAGGACGTCGACTTCGTCATCAACCTCGGCGACTACATCTACGCCGACCTCTCGCTGGCCCCGCCGCTCGGCGTCCGCGACCCGAAGTTCGTGCTCTCGCGCGGCTTCAGCGCGATCACGAAGGACGAGTACCGCGACCGCTACAAGCGCTACCGCGAGGACGCCTCCCTGCGCAAGATGCACGCGCGCTTCCCGATGATCTCGATCTGGGACGACCACGAGGTCCAGAACGACTTCGCCGGCGGCGACCCCGCGGGCGGCGCCGTGACCGGCGACCCCTACTCGGTCGCCCGCCGCAACACCGGGTTCGACGTCTTCTTCGAGCAGATGCCGACGTTCCCCGCGCGCCGCGGCGGCCGCCGGCTCTACCACTCGGCGAGCTTCGGCCGGCTCGTCGACCTGTTCGTGCTCGACGAGCGCCAGTACCGCGACGCCCAGCCGTTCCGCAACGTCCGCGGCCCGGGCGGACCCGAGCTGGGAGCGCCGCGCGACCTGCTCGGCGCCCAGCAGCTCGCGTTCGCGCGCGGCGGCATCCGGCGCTCGAAGGCGACCTGGAAGGTGATCGCCAACGAGGTCGTGATGATGCCGATCAAGCTCGACGAGGCGACCTTCGACGGGTTCGACGCGTGGCAGGGCTACCCGGTCGAGCGCGAGGCGCTGCTGCAGACGATCGACGGGGTCGAGGACGTCGTGTTCGTCACCGGCGACTACCACGCGTTCATCGCCGGCGACGTCCAGACCGCGGCGGGCAAGACGGTGGCGAGCGAGTTCGTCGGCGGCTCGATCTCGAGCGCCACGGAGCCGGAGGTCAACGCGATCGTCCGCAGCCCCGGCTGGGGCACGCCCGACGCGCCGCAGATGCCCGCCGAGGAGCTCGCCCGCCGCCGCGCCGCAAACCCGTGGTACGCCGAGCTCGACTACCTGCACCACGGCTACGTGGTCTGCGAGGCGTCGAAGTCGTCGTTCAAGGCGACGTTCCGCAAGCTGCGGACCGTGCGCCGACGCTCGACCGCGATGGCGTCGTCGAAGACCTACACGGTGCGCAAGGGGCGGGCCGGCGTATGAACCGCCGCCCGCGCCTCGAGCTGCACGGGTCGACCGCCTCGCCCGAGGAGGCCGCCGCCGTCATGGCCGCGATCGAGCAGTTCCTGCGCGACACCGCGCCGCCGCCGGCGCCCGCCGAGGCGCCCGAGAACCCGTGGATCCGCGCCGCCCGCCTCGAGGCGGTCGACCGCGACCCCGGCCGCTAGCCGACGCGCACGCGGACGGTGCGCGAGTTGCCCGTCGAGTACGGGTAGGCGCCCTCGCGCGGGAGCCGGGCGCGGAAGCGGAACGTGCGCCCGGAGGCGCGCGTGAACGTGTAGCGGCGGGAGAAGCGCCCGCCCTTGCCCGAGCGGGTGGTGGCGAGCGGGCGCCAGGCGCCGCGGTCGAACGCCTGCAGCACGACGACCTTGCCCGGGCGCGGCCGTGGGCGGCTGCGGACCCGGCCGCGCAGGCGGATCGTGCCGCCGAGGCCGACGCGGCGCGGGCGCACGCTCAGCGTCACGCGCGGCCGGACGCCGAGGCGCACCCGCGAACGCAGCGCGGGCGACGGGTCGTCGACGCGCGTGCGGTACTCGAAGCGCAGCTCGCGGGAGCTGCCGCGCGGGAACAGGTACCGGGCGCGCCCGTTGGCGTCCGTGCGCAGCTCGCCGGCGCTGCGGAAGCGCGCGCCGGTGCGCAGCGGCTTGGCGCGCAGCTGCACGCGCGCGCCGCCGATCGGCCGCCCGGCGGTGTCGCGGAGGCTGACCGAGACCGCCGGCTGGCCGCCCGCCTTGACCGTGCGCCGCGTCTTGCCGCCCCTCGTGAAGACCGTGCGCAGGGTCCCGGTGGCGCTCGCGTTCGTGCCGTTCAGCGGGCCGCCGACGAGCGTGCCGAACGGCGCGGTCGTCGTCGCGTTGCCGGCGGTGTCGGTGACGCGGACGGCGAGCGTCCGCGTGCCGGAGGGCAGCCGCTCGCTCGGGGCCAGGGTGGCGCCCCGGAGGTTGTCGCACGGCGCGGGATGGGCGAAGTCGCAGGCGACGTCGCGGCGGCCGACGATCCGCGAGTTGGCCGGGTCGGTGAGGTCGATCAGCTCCATCTTGCGGATGCCGACGTTGTCCTCGCCGCTGACGCGGATCCCCTCGTCACCGCCGCGCGAGCCGGGGGCGAGCAGGCCTTCGCCGCTCGCCAGCCGCACGGCCGGCTTCGTCTCGTCGGAGATCGTGACGCGGGCGCCGTAGAGCGCGGTCCACACGTTGCCGTCGCTGCGCAGCGAGCAGGGCGTCGCCCAGCAGCCGACCTCGATCGTCAGCGAGGTCGCGTCGGCCGCGCCGTTGAGGCGGCCGAAGCTTGCCCGCGTGAGCACCTGCGCCGTGGTGTCGGCGGCGCCGCTCGGATAGCCGTACCAGTGGCCGGTGGCGTTGATCGCGTCGCGGGTGGCGGCGTCGTACTCCCCGGCGCCCGCGTAGGCCAGCCCGTCCCACGAGTAGAGGATGTACGGCGGCGCGGTGCCCGAGCCGTCGATGATCGGGTTGTAGTAGTAGACCTGCCGGTTGATCGTGAAGTCGCGGATCGTGGCGCCGGCCGGGGCGCGCAACGTCATCGCCGCCTTCTGGTACGGCGGCGTGGAGGTGTTGCCGAGCATCAGCGCCACGAGCTGCTGGCGGTCGGCGGGGCAGGTCTGCTCGGTCCCCCAGTTGGTGCTCGGGACGGTGAAGCCCCAGGCCTTGTTGAGGTAGTGCCCGTAGCCGGTCTGGCACGTGCGCACCTCGTAGGTGCCGGCGGATGCCGGAGCGGCGGCCGCCAGCGCGGCCGCAACGGCGAGCAGCAGGGTCAGGCTCCGGCGCATCCCGCGCGCAGGTTAGGCGATGCCCGGCGTCTCCGGGCCCGGTGCGCGCAGCCCGTAGGCGTGCAGGCGCACGCGCTCGCCGTGCTCGATCACCGTCAGGCTGGCGTTGGCGGGCGGCGCGAGCGTGTACGGGTCGGCGCCGGTGAGGTGCGCGGTCGCGGCGCGCACGCAGCCGCCGTGGGTCACCACGAGAACGTCCTCCCCGCGGAGCTCGTCGACCGCCGCCGCCACGCGGGCCTGGAACTCGGGCCACGTCTCGGCGTTCGGGGGCGCCGCCTCGCCGCGCCGCCAGGCGGCGACGTGCTCGGCGTCGAGCTCGTCCAGCGTGTGGCCCGCCCAGTCGCCGATGTCGATCTCGCGCCAGCGCGCGTCGGTGGGCGCGCCGGCGAGCCCGATCAGCTCGGCGGTCTGGACCGCGCGCGCGAGGTCGGAGGACAGCCGGCGGTCGGGGATGCCGTCGAGGAACGGCGCGAGCGCGGCCGCCTGCTCGCGGCCGAGGTCGGACAGCGGCGGGTCGGCCTGGCCCTGCAAGCGGTGCTCGGCGTTCCAGGTCGACTCGCCGTGGCGGACGAGCATCAGACGGTGCGACACGCCCGAAGCATTAGCGCACCTGGAACAGCTCCGTCCGCACGCGGCTGCGCCGGCGCGGCCAGGTCGAGCGCGGGGCGCTCCCGATCGCGCGCAGTCGCGGCGCCGCCCGCAGCCACGCGCGCCACTCGCGCGTGCGGATCCGCACCGCCCGGTTCCAGGGCGCCTGCGAGCGCCGCCGCACGACCGGCCACACGAGCAGGACGCGGCGGCCGGACGGGAGCCGCTCGATCTCCGGCGCCAGCACGCGCTCCGCGGTGCCGGCGCGCAGGCGCTCGACGCCGTCGCGCCAGTCCGTCACCCGCGGCTCGGGGACGCTGCCGAGCGGCGTGAGGAAGCGCAGGCCGGGCGGCAGGTATCGGTGCAGGACCGGCACCTGCTCCGGCTGCGAGGTGACGACGAGGTCGCCGGCGTGCAGCGCGGGCGCGACCGCGCCCGCCACCGTCCGCACGTTGCTCTTCGCCGGCGCGGGGCCGGAGATGAGCCAGACGGCGAGCACGCCCGCGAGCGCCACCCACGACCAGCCGGCGCCGCGCGCGAGCACCGCGGCGAGCATCAGCAGCAGCGGGCCGAACAGCACGGCGAGGTAGCGCGTCGCCCACGCCGGCTCGAACTGCGAGCCGGCGAAGGCGGCCAGCGCGGCGACGCCCCCGATCAGCGCCAGCATCCGCACGCCCTCCGGCACCGGGCCGCGCTTGAGCGCGAACGCCGCGGCCAGCGCCAGCAGCGGGAACGCTGCGTAGCCGAACAGCCCGCCGGGGATGCCGAGCAGGTACAGCGGGTTCGGGCGCTCGGCCCATGGCGCGGCCGTGTTGGCGGCCTGGAAGACGAGGCTCGGCACCCACGGCGCGTAGGCGAGCGCGACGCCGGCCGCCAGCAGCGCGCCCTCGCGGCCGTCGACGCGCCCCTGCCGCCACAGCCACAGCCAGCCGGTGCCGAGGCCCGCGACGAGGAAGAGCGCCCAGTTGTGCGTGTAGAGCAGCAGCACGACCCACACCCCGAGCAGCCACACGTGGCCGCGCCGGCCGTGCAGGAACGCGAGCGCGAAGCTCGCGCACGCCAGCACGGACAGCACCGTCACGAGCGAGTACATGCGCGCCTCCTGCGCGTAGTAGGTGAGGAACGGCGAGCCCGCCGCGCCCGCGGCGGCGAACGCGCCCGCGCGCGGCCCGAAGACGGCGGTGCCCGCCCACCACGAGACCGGGACCGCGAGCAGCGCGAACAGCAGCGCGGGCGCCCGCGTGGCCGCCTCGCCGGTGCCGGCGAGCGCCATCCAGCCGTGCAGCAGCAGGTAGAAGAGCGGCGGCGATCCGTCGAGCCGCAGCAGGTCCGGGATGTCGGTGAGGTCGTGCGAGGCGATGCCGACCGTGATCGCCTCGTCGATCCAGTAGCCGCTGTCGAGGATGCCGGTGCGGATCAGCAGCGTTCCGGCGGTCAGGATCGCGAGCGCGGTCGCGCCGACGCGGGACATGCGGCGCAGCGTGGCACCGGATCTGCCGCTTTCGGGACGCGCGACAACGAACGGCAACAAGTCCCAACAGCGGGCTCGTGGATATCCTGCCGCCGCCGATGTTCAGCAAGGTCCTCGTCGCCAACCGTGGGGAGATCGCCGTCCGCGTGATCCGCGCGCTCGACGAGCTCGGCATCGCGTCCGTGGCCGTCTACTCCGAGGCCGACCGCGACGCGCAGCACGTCAAGCGGGCGGGCGAGGCCTACCTGCTCGGTCCGGGCCCGGCGGCCGAGTCCTACCTCAAGGTCGACAAGCTGCTCGAGGTCATCAAGGAGTCCGGCGCCGAGGCCGTGCACCCCGGCTACGGGTTCCTGGCCGAGAACGCCGCCTTCGCGACCGCGCTGGAGGAGAACGGGATCACGTTCATCGGGCCCCCCGCCGCGGCGATCGAGGCCATGGGCTCCAAGACCCGCGCCCGCGAGCTGATGAAGGACGCCGGCGTGCCGATCGTGCCCGGCACCACCGAGCCGGTCGAGACGCTCGAGGACGCGCAGAAGATCGCCGAGGACATCGGCTACCCGATCGCGGTCAAGGCCGCGGGGGGCGGCGGCGGCAAGGGCTTCCGCGTCGCAGAGGAGCCCGGCAAGCTGCAGGAGGCGTTCGAGGGCGCCGCGCGCGAGGGCGAGAAGTTCTTCTCCGACGACACCGTCTACCTCGAGCGCTACCTCCCGGATCCGCGCCACGTCGAGGTCCAGGTGCTCGCCGACAAGGACGGCAACACGATCCACCTCGGCGAGCGCGACTGCTCGATCCAGCGCCGCCACCAGAAGCTGATCGAGGAGTCGCCGGCGCCGCTGGTCGACGACGAGCTGCGCGAGAAGATCGGCAAGATCGCCGTCGACGCCGCCAAGGCGGTCGGCTACCACTCGGCCGGCACGATCGAGGGGCTGCTGCAGGACGGCGAGTACTACTTCCTCGAGATGAACACGCGCGTGCAGGTCGAGCACTGCGTGACCGAGGAGGTCTCCGGCATCGACATCGTGCGCGAGCAGATCCTGATCGCCGCGGGCGAGCCGCTCTCGATCGCCCAGGAGGACGTCGTGCTCCGCGGCCACGCGATCGAGTGCCGCATCAACGCCGAGGACGCCGCCAAGAACTTCGCTCCCGCCCCCGGGACGGTCACGCACTACCGCGAGCCGAGCGGGCCTGGCGTGCGCGTCGACTCCGGGGTGCTCTCCGGCTCGGAGATCACGCCGCTGTACGACCCGATGGTCGCCAAGCTGATCGTCCGGGACACCGACCGCGAGGGCGCCACCGCGCGGATGCTGCGGGCGCTCAAGGAGTTCGAGATCGAGGGCGTCACCACCCTGATCCCGTTCCACAAGGCGATCATGGCCTCCGAGCAGTGGTCCAAGGGCGAGACCTGCCGCGACCTGATCGGCGACCGCAAGTGGCTCAAGGAGCTCGCGCAGCCGAAGCCCGAGAAGCGCGACGAGGACGAGCCGGAGCCGGTCGAGCGCTCGTACACCGTCGAGGTGTCGGGCAAGCGCTTCGAGGTCACCGTCCACGGCGAGCCGATGCTCGCGCCCGCCAACGGGGCGGCGCCCGCGCAGGCGCGCAAGCCGGCGCGCTCGGAGCGCGCCAAGAGCGGGGGCGGCGGAGGCGGCGACGAGCTGACCTCGCCGCTCCAGGGCAACATGTGGAAGGTGCTGGTGGAGAAGGGCGCCGAGGTCGAGGAGGGCCAGCTCATCTGCATCATCGAGGCGATGAAGATGGAGAACGAGATCACCGCCCACAAGGCGGGCACGATCGAGGACCTGCCGATCTCCGAGGGCGCCGCGGTCAAGAGCGGCGACCTGCTCGCCGTCATCAAGTGACGGTCCGGGTCGCGGGCCCCGACGACGCCGAGGTCGTCGCGCGGCTGCTGTGCGACTTCCGCGACCACGAGGGGCGGCACTGGCCGCCCGACGAGGCGATGCTCGCGGGCGTGCGGCGCCTGATCGGGCGCGACGACGTCGACTACCTGCTCGGCGGCGACCCGCCGGCGGGCGTGGTCCAGCTGCGCTACCGCTACGGCGTCTGGTGGGACGCCGAGGACTGCCACGTGGAGGACGTCTTCGTGCGCGCGGAGGCGCGCGGGACCGGAGTCGGGAGGGCGCTCGTGTCGTTCGCGATCGAGCGCGCCCGCGAGCGTGGCTGCCGCCGCCTCGAGCTCGACACGGGCGAGGAGAACGCCCCCGCTCAGGGCCTCTACCGCTCGCTCGGCTTCGGCCCCAGCGGTGTGTTCATGCGCCGCCGGATCGACGAGAACGTGCCGGACGGCTGGGGCTAGCGGCGACTGTCCGCTCGGTCGAACACCGGCAACGGCATGTCATCGGAGAGCGCCTTGTAGAACGCGGGCTTGCGATATGCGTCGCCCGCGCATTCGTGCGCGCGGTAAGCGCGCAGCGCATCGAGGTCGAAGCTCGCGAGGAGGAGCTCCTCCCCTTCGCCGGCCTCGACGAGCTTGTGGTCGAGAGCATTGCCCTCGCGGTCGAACCTGACGCCGCTGAACGCGACCGAATGCCCGTTGCAGACGTCGAGCGGGCCCAGGTGGCTGAGGTCGGCGGCCGGGTCCGGCGTGGCGTAGTTGGCCATCGCGACGCCGACCATGTTCTCGTACGCGCGGGCGCGGAACTGCCCCAGCCGGTCGGCCTCCAGCCCGCACGCGTTCGGCGTGAGGATGAGCTCGGCGCCGCCGAGCATCAGCACACGCGCCGACTCGGGGAACTCGCGGTCATAACAGATCATCAGGCCCACCCGGACGGTCCCGGCGCGGCTGTCGAGGTCGGCGACGCGGAACCCGTCCCCCGGCGTCAACGCGGCTTCCATGCCGAAGTCGCAGGTGTGCACCTTGGCGTAGGTCAGCACCGGGTCGCCGTGGCGGTCGATGAGCGTGGCCGTGTTGCGCGGGGCGCCGGGCCAGTCCTCCAGGTAGGTGATGACGATGGCGAGGCCGAGCTCCCGCGCCAGCTCGCGAAAGCGCGAGACGAACGGTCCGTCGAGCGTCGTGGCGTGCGCCAGCCACGCTGCGCGCTGCGCAGGCTCGGCCGGGCAGGATGCGTAGCCGAGCTGCCACAGCTCGGGGAACAGGACCACGTCGGCACCGGCGCGGGCCGCCTCCCGGCACACCCGCTCGCCCTCGCGCAGCGCGCGATCGGGGTCGGCGCCGTGGCTGCGAGCCTGCGCCAGAGCGACCTTCAGCAAAGCCATGGGCAAGACGCTAGGCGAGGGCGGCCACGTTGTCCGCGTGGATGCGCTTCTGCGCGCCGGTGCGCCGCGCGAGCGGGAGCTTCGCGTCGGGCAGCGCCTCGAGGTAGGCGCGGTCCTCGCGCAGGATCGCGGCGGCGCGCGCGCCGTCGATCACCGTGCCGTGGCCGGGGACGACGTGGTCGGCCTGCTCGACCAGCGGCTCGAGCCGCGCGAGCGTGGCGAGGTAGGCGCTCCGCGATCCCCCGGGCGAGAGCATCGGGATCTCGACCGGCGAGAGGTAGTCGCCGCAGACGAGCACGCGCGCCCACGGGATCCAGACCGCCATGCCGTCGGCGGTGTGGCCGTCGGCGGGGTGCAGCTCGAGCTCCTGCTCGCCCAGCCCGCAGTGGCCGGGCACCGGCAGCGTCTGCGGACCCGGCAACGCCAGCGGCCCGGGGCGCTCCATGTAGTTCTCCTCGTCGAACTCGCGCATCGCGTGCTGCGCCCGCCCGGGATCGTTGCGCAGCCGCAGAGCGGTCGACTCCGCGACGCCGAGCGACGCCTCCGGGAACGCGTAGCGGCCGAGCAGGTGGTCCCAGTCGGCGTGCGTGGCCAGCAGCCCGACGATGCGGAAGCTCGCCTGCTCGGCGACGGCCGGCAGCACCTCGAGCTCGTCGGGGAGGACCGGCGAGTCGATGCAGAACGCCTCCTCGCCGGAGCGCACCAGCGTGCAGGTCGTCTGCCAGAAGCGCGACGTGACGACGACGACGTCGGGGTGCAACCCGACGGCCTTCACCGGCTCAGGCGGCGCCGAGCAGCTTGGCCGCCTCGAGGAGGGTCTTGACCTCCGCGGTCGGCTTCTTCTGCGAGGAGTCGAGCTGCTCCTTGTTGCGGTTGACCCAGATCACGGGGACCTTGGCCTTGATGCACGGCTCGACGTCGTAGTAGTAGTCGGACGCCACGTGGACCCAGCCCTTCTTGCCGCCGACCCGGCGCTCGCACTCCTTGAAGTGCGCGGGGTCGGGCTTGTAGGAGCGGACCTGCTGCGCGGTCACGACGAGGTCGAAGTCCGGCTTCAGGTGACGGCGCGTCTCGCCGAGCAGCTTGTCGTCGACGTTGGCGATCAGCCCGATCTCGAACTTCTTCTTGAAGCGCTCGAGCTGCGTGTTGGTCTCCTTGAACGGCGGCCAGCGCTTGACCGAGTCGGGGAGGAAGCCGGAGCGCGAGGGCTCGAGCGGCCAGCCGAGCTGCTTGGAGATCTGCACGGCGGTGCGGCGCAGCACCTCGGCGTAGAGCTCGTAGGAGCCGCTCTTGATCTCCTTCTGGGTCTCCTTGAAGAGCGCGATCAGCTCGTCGCGGGCGATCGTGTAGCCGTCTTTCTCGGCTTCCTTGGAGAACGCCTCGTAGATCCCTGTATCGGAGTCGATCAGGGTGCCGTAGACGTCGAACGTGACGAAGGTGACTTCCTTGGGGAGCGGCATAGCGGCCGTGCATTGTGACAGGCCTTTCTTCTAGAGTCCCCGCCCCGCATGGACCTCCTCGAGTACCAGGGCAAGCAGCTGTTCGCCCGCCACGGCGTCCCTGTCCCCTCCGGATCGCCGGCGTCCACCGTCGAGCAGGCGGTCGCCGCCGCCGACGAGATCGGCTACCCGTGCGTGATCAAGGCGCAGGTCCTGATCGGCGGCCGCGGCAAGGCCGGCGGCATCAAGGTCGCGCAGGACCGCGCCGAGGCCGAGGAGCACGCACGCGCGATCCTCGGCATGGACATCCGCGGCTTCACCGTGCACGAGGTGTGGGTCGAGGCGGCGTCCGACATCGCGCAGGAGTACTACGCGTCGATCGTCTTCGACCGCGCGGCCAAGAAGCCGCTCGTGATGCTCTCGACGCAGGGCGGGATGGACATCGAGGAGGTCGCGGACACCAACCCGGACGCGATCGCCCGGCTGCACGTCGACCCGCTGCTCGGCTTCCAGGACTTCCACGCCCGCCGGCTCGCGTTCGAGGCCGGCGTCGACGCCGACGTCGTGCGCCCGGTCGGCGCGCTGCTCAACAAGCTCTATGACGCGTTCGCCTCCGAGGAGGCGATGCTCGTCGAGGTCAACCCGATGATCGTGACGAGCGACCGCAAGGTGATGGCGCTCGACGCCAAGGTCACGCTCGACGGGAACAGCCTGTTCCGCCACCCCGACAACGCCGAGCTGCGCGACGCCGGTGGCGAGGACCCGCAGGAGCAGATGGCCAAGGAGCGCGGGCTGACCTACGTGAAGCTCGACGGCAACGTCGGCATCCTCGGCAACGGCGCCGGGCTCGTGATGTCGACGCTGGACGTCGTCGCGCAGGCCGGCGGCAAGCCCGCGAACTTCCTCGACGCCGGCGGCGGCTCGAAGGCGGAGGCGATCACGCAGGCGGTCGAGGTGATCCTGTCCGACCCCAAGGTGACTGCCGTGCTGTTCAACATCTTCGGCGGCATCACGCGCTGCGACGAGGTCGCGCGCGGGCTGATCGAGGCGTTCGACCAGATCAAGCCGAGCGTGCCGTTCGTGGTGCGGCTCGACGGCACGAACGACAAGGAGGGCCGGCAGCTGCTGGCCGAGGCGAACCTCCCCAACGTGCACGCCGAGGCGACGATGCTCGGCGCCGCGAAGCGCGTGGTCGAGCTGGCCGGCGGGGCGACGGGCGGCGAGCCCGTGGGCGAGACCGTGCCGCCCGGCGAGGGCACCGAGACCGAGCTGGGCGCGGCCGACGACCGCGCGGAGCGGGGCGCCTGATGGCGATCCTCGTCGACAACGACACGCGGCTCTGCGTCTCCGGCATCACCGGCCGCGAGGGCACGTTCCACGCCATGAACAACCGGCGCTACGGCACGCAGGTCGTGTCGGGCGTGACGCCCGGCAAGGGCGGCCAGGACGTCGAGGGCGTGCCGGTGTTCAACACGTTCCACGACGCGGTCGGCGAGACGGGCGCGAACACGGCGATGATCTTCGTGCCGCCGCGCTTCGCCGCCGACTCGATCCTCGAGGCCGAGGACGCCGGCATCGAGCTGATCATCGCGATCACCGAGGGGATCCCCGCCCACGACGAGCTGCGCGTCTACAACCACCTGCTGGGCGGGAAGTCCCGCCTCGTCGGCCCGAACTGCCCCGGCATCCTCTCGCCCGGCAAGGCCAACGTCGGGATCATCCCGGCCGCGTTCTTCAAGGAGGGCAACGTCGGCGTGGTCTCGCGCTCCGGCACGCTGACCTACCAGATCGGCAACGAGCTGGCCCAGAGCGGCTTCGGCAACTCGAGCATCGTCGGCATCGGGGGCGACCCCGTCCCCGGCTCGAGCTTCATCGACATCATCGAGCTGTTCGAGGCCGACCCGGAGACCGAGCTGATCGTGATGGCGGGCGAGATCGGCGGCTCGGCCGAGGAGGAGGCCGCCGAGTTCATCGCCGACAACGTCTCGAAGCCGGTCGTCGCCTACATCGCCGGCTTCACCGCGCCGCCCGGCAAGACGATGGGGCACGCGGGCGCGATCGTCTCGGGCTCCAAGGGCACCGCGGCCGCGAAGGCCGAGGCGCTCGAGGCGAAGGGCGTGCGGGTCGGCCGCACCCCGACCGAGGTCGCCGAGATCGCGGCCGAGATCGCCGGCTCGCTCGCGCGCTGAGACGGCTCGCGGCATTTGCGCTGGCCATAGGGGTCTTTGGGGCCGCGCCGGCGGCGGTCGCACGGCCGGGCGACCTCGACCATCGCTTCGCGGGCGGCGGTGCGGCGCTGCTCGAGCGCCCCGGCGCGCACCTGACCGGCGCCGCGGTGGCGCTGCAGGGCGACGGGCGCGCGATCGTGGCGGGCGGCGACGGGCGCGGCTTCCTCGTCGCGCGGCTGCGCGGCAACGGCTCGCCGGACCCGTCGTTCGGGCGCCGCGGCAGCCTCACGATCCGCTTCAGCGGCGCGACCGCCGGCGGCGCCCGCGCGGTCGCGCTGTTCCGCGACGGGCGGGTCCTGCTCGCCGGCAACGTGACGCTCGGCGGGCGCACGCGCTTCGCGGTCGCGCGGCTGCTGCCGGGCGGCAACCTCGATCCGAACTTCGGCTCCAACGGCGTCGCGGTCGCCGGGCCGCCGGGCGCGCGGCTCGAGGCGATGGCGCTGCAGCCCGAGGGCGAACTGGTGCTGGCCGGCTCCGTGCCGAACGGGCCGCGCCGGGCGGTGCTCGTCATGCGGCTGCTGGCCGACGGCTCGCCGGACCCGGGGTTCGGGACGGGCGGCGCGGTGACCTCGGCCGCGGTCAAGCTCGCCGGCCGCGCGCGCGACGTGCTCGTCCAGCCCGACGGGCGGATCGCGCTCGCCGTCGCGCCCGAGCAGGGCGTGGCGGCGCGCGCGACGTTCATCGCCGGGCGGCTGACCGCGACGGGCGCGTGGGACCCGAGCTTCGACGGCGACGGCGTCGCGCGGGTCGCCACCACGACGCGGCGGATGCGCGGCGGTGGCGCGGCCGGGCTCGCGCGCGGCGCCAAGGGCCGCCTGATCCTCGGCGGCACCGCGCGCGGCGCGGGCGGGCGCGAGGACGCGACGGTCGTGCGCTTCGGCGCCGACGGCCGCTCAGCCGGCATCGCGCGGCTCAGCGACCCGCGCGGGCGCTCGCACAAGATCGCCGCGATGCGCCGCGACGCACGCGGGCGGCTGCTGCTCGGCGGCCGCGCCTCGGGCCTCGGCGCCGCCGTCCTGCGGCTGCGCGCCGACCTCCGCCGCGACCGCTCGTTCGGCGCCGGCGGGCTCGCCGGCGGCCGCCTCCCGCGCACGCGGATCGCCGGTCTCGCCGCGCGCCGCGACGGCGCCGTGGTGATCGCCGGCAGCGCCCGCATCCGCGGCCGCGACCGCGCGGCGGTCGCGCGCTTCGACGGCTAACCTCGACGCATGGCCGACACGATCTCCTTCGCCCGCGGGGCGCCGTCCCTGGACATCGTCGACCAGGAGGGCCTGAGCGAGGCCGCGCAGCGCGCGTTCGCCAACGACCCCGGCGGCACGTTCGCCTACGGGACCTCCGTCGGCTACGTCCCGCTGCGCGAGTGGATCGCCGAGCAGTACGACGTCGAGGTCGACCAGGTGCTCGTCACCAACGGCTCGATGCAGGCCGACGCGTTCCTCTTCCAGCTGCTCGTCGGCCCCGGCGACGCGGTGATCGTCGAGTCGCCGACCTACGACCGCACGCTGCTCAACCTGCGCAACCGCGGCGCCGACGTGCGCATGGTCGAGCTGGAGACCGACGGCATCGACGTCGACGGCGTCGCGTCGCTGCTCGACCACCCCGACTTCGCCCCGAAGCTCGCGCACATCATCCCCAACTTCCAGAACCCCGCCGGCTACACGCTGAGCGCCGAGAAGCGCTCGCGGCTCCTCGGCCTCGCCGCCGAGTACGACTTCACGCTGTTCGAGGACGACCCCTACATGCACATCCGCTTCGAGGGCGAGTCGCTGCCGACGATGCTCTCGCAGGACGAGGCGGGCAAGGTCGTCTACGCCTCCTCGTTCTCGAAGACGGTCTGCCCCGGCATCCGCGTCGGCTACCTCGTCGGGCCGCAGGCCGTGATCAAGCAGATCCAGGGGATCGCGACGAACACCTACATCTCGCCGAACATGGTCGCCCAGTCGATCGTCAACGAGTTCTGCCGCTCGGGGCGCATCGTCGAGGCGATCCACACGGTCAAGCGCGCGCTGCGCGAGCGCCGCGACGCGCTCGTCACCGCGCTCGAGCGCGAGCTCCCCGAGGCGCGCTTCACACCGCCGCAGGGCGGCTACTTCATGTGGGTGGAGATGCCCGAGGGCTTCGACGTCGCCGCGCTCGAGACCGCCGCCAAGGAGCGCGGCGTCGTGTTCGTCAAGGGCACCGACTTCCTCATGGAGGGGGGCGAGAACACGCTGCGCCTCGCCTACTCAGGGGTTACGCCGGAGCAGATCGACGAGGGCGTCACCCGCCTGGCGGACGCTGCGCGCTCGCTCGGCGTCGCCGCTTGATCTGCGAGCACCACGCCTACGGCAACAAGCGCTCGCAGTTCGGCGAGCTGTACCTCCCAGCGGGTGACGGTCCCTTCCCGGTCGCCGTCGTCATCCACGGCGGCTTCTGGAAGGCGCAGTACGGCCGCAAGCTCATGCACCCGCTGTGCCACGACCTCGCCGCGCGCGGCTGGGCGGCGTGGAACCTCGAGTACCGGCGGCTCGGCCGGCTGAGCGGCGGCGGCTGGCCGAGGACGCTCGACGACGTCGCGGAGGCGATCGACCACCTGCACGAGCTGCTCGCGCCGCTCGACCTCAGCCGCGTCGTGGCGATCGGGCACTCGGCCGGCGGCCACCTCGCGGCGTGGGCGGCCACGCGCGACGACCCGCGCGTGCCGGTCACGGGCGTCGTCTCCCAGGCGGGCGTGCTCGACCTCCACCGCGCGTGGGAGTGGCAGCTCTCCAACGGCGTCGTGCGGCGGCTGCTGGGCGGCACGCCGGAGCAGCAGCCCGAGCGCTACGCCGCCGCCTCGCCGGCCGCACGGCTGCCGCTCGGCGTGCCGGCGCTGTTGACGCACGGCGGCAAGGACGACATCGTCCCGCCCGCGATGAGCGAGGAGTTCGCCCGGGCGACCGGGTGCGACCTGGTGCTGCTGCCGGACGAGGACCACTTCGGGCACCTCGACCCGGAGAACCCGCTGTGGCGCGCGGTGATCGAGTGGCTCTGACGCGCGACGAGGCGCTCGCGCTGGACGCAGCCGACCCGCTGCGCGGCTTCCGCGACCGCTTCGTCGCCGACGACCCGCGGCTGATCTACCTCGACGGCAACTCGCTCGGCCGCCTCCCGCTCGCCACCCGCGACCGGCTCGCCGCGGTGACCGCCGAGTGGGGCGCGCAGCTCGTCGGCGGCTGGCACGACTGGATCGACGCGCCCGCGCGCACCGGCGATCTGCTCGCCGAGCACGTGCTCGGCGCGCGGCCGGGCGAGGTCGTCGTCGCCGACTCGACCACCGTCAACCTCTACAAGCTGTGCGCCGCGGTCCTGGAGACGCGCGACGGCGCGCTCGTCACCGACCGCGGCAACTTCCCCACCGACCGCTACGTGCTCGAGGGGCTGGCCGCACGCCACGGCCGCGAGCTGCACCTCACCGACACGCCCGAGCAGGCGGTCGAGGTGCCCGGCGCGGCGCTCGTCGTGCTCTCGCACGTCGGCTACCGCTCGGGCGAGATCGCCGACATGGCCGGGCTGACCGCTGCCACCGACGCCGAACTCGTGTGGGACCTCTCGCACTCGGCGGGCGCGATCCCGATCGACCTGCGCGGCAGCGGCGCCGAGCTCGCGGTCGGCTGCAGCTACAAGTACCTCAACGGCGGGCCCGGCGCTCCGGCCTTCCTCTACGTCGCCGCCGAGCGCCAGGCCGCGCTGCGCTCGCCGATCCAGGGCTGGTTCGGCCAGCGCGACCAGTTCGCCATGGACCGCGACTACGACCCGGTCGACGGCATCGGGCGCTTCCTCGCCGGCACCCCGCCGATCCTCGCGCTCGCCGCCGTCGAGGAGGGCGTGAAGCTGACCGCCGAGGCCGGCCTGCCCGCGCTGCGCGCCAAGTCGATCGGCCTCACCGAGCTGATCGTCGCGCTCCACGACGAGTGGCTGACGCCGCTCGGCTTCGCGCTCGGCTCGCCCCGCGACGCCGGGCGCCGCGGCTCCCACGTCGCGCTCCGCCACCCCGAGGCCTGGCCGATCAACGTCGCGCTGATCGAGCGCGCGCACGTGATCCCGGACTTCCGCGGCCCGGACACGATCCGCCTCGGCGTCGCGCCGCTCTACACCAGCCACGCCGACGTGTGGGACGCGCTCGACCGCCTGCGCGGCCTCGTCGAGCGCGAGGAGCACCGCCTTGTCGACAGCGCCCCCGGGAGGGTCACATGAGTCCTGACCGCGTCACCGACCTCGTCCCCTTCGTCCACGTCCGCTCCGTCGCGGCCTCGGTCGCGTTCTACGAGCACCTCGGCTTCGAGGTCAACTCGACGTTCGAGCCGGACGGCGAGCTCGCGTGGGCGTTCCTGCAGCGAGCCCACGCGCGGATCATGCTCGCGCGCGCCGACGCGCCGATCGACCCCGAGCGCCAGGGCGTGCTCTTCTGGCTCTACACGCAGGACCTCGACGGCTTCCACGCGCGGCTGCGCGCGGCGGGGCTCGAGCCGGGCCCGATCGTCGACGGGACGCCCGGCCCGCCGCGCGAGTTCGGCCTCGCCGACCCCGACGGCTACGGGCTGATGGTCAGCGAGGTCGAGGGCGACCGCGTCGACGCCGCCTGAGCGCCCGGCACGGTGAGAAGCGGTGCCTGCTCGAAGAAGTTGAGACAAGTCCGTCCCGGCGTGACACACCTCGCGGTCGTGCGCCGTTTGTCACAGCCACCGCGCACGCGTAGCCTGCAGGGCTCTGCCGCCCGTTCAGGACACGGTGCTCTATGACCGCTCGCTTCCGGCCGAACCGGCCAACGTCGGCACGCTCAGGCGCGGGCTGACCGGGGCGCTCGTGCCGGTCGCGATCGGCGATCAGCAGCGCAGCGACATCGAGCTCGTCGTCAGCGAGGCGATCAGCAACGCGGCCGTGCACGCCTACGTGGGCATGGCGACCGGGCCCGTCGCGGTCAACGCGACGCTCTCGGGCCTGAGCCTCCGCATCACCGTCCGCGACCGCGGGCGCGGCATGATCCCTCGCACCGACAGCCCCGGCCTGGGGCTCGGCGTCGCGCTGCTCGGCCGGCTCTCCGACGCGCTCGAGATCTCGAGCCCCGGCGGCGAGGGCACCGAGATCTGCGTGAGGTTCGACCTCTAGTCGACGACGTCGTTGGGCGCGAGGACGAAGACCTCGCAGATCATGTCCGGGTCCTGCTGGTTGCCGGACATGAAGCCGATCACCTTGCGGCCGGTCGCGCCCTCGACGACCTGCTCGAAGCGGTGGCGCATGACCTCCTGGAAGACCATCCGCTGGCGGATGACGTCTTCGCCGTGCCCGCCCTCGAACAGCGTCTGCTCGACGCGCGTGAAGCCGCCGCGCAGCAGGCACACGACCAGGTCGTCGCTCACGTAGGTCTTGGTCCGCTCGGGCCCGCGGCCGTAGTAGTCCTTGAGCAGTGCCACGAGGCCGTCCGAGATCGCGGTGCGGACGTCTCCCGGTACCGCGTCCGAGTCAGGTTGCTGGCTCTCGGTCGGATGCATCTAGCGACAGGCGAGTCTACCGCCGGCGCGCTAGGCTGACCAGAGTTCCGCGCCTGGTGCTTCACCGTCTTCTGCCTCTCGCGGCCGGTCCCGAGGGCGGACGGAGAGGCGGTTCGCCAATGGGCGAACGGACGGACGAGCACGGTCTCGCCGACGAGATCCTCAACGCCGTGAACGACGCGATGATCGCGCTGCACGAGCGCTACCACGGCCGTCCTCCGGTGACCGCGCGGACCCAGATGATGGGCGACGACCTGCTCGCCGTCATGCTCGGCGACGTCTACACCGACGTCGAGAAGACGATGATCGAGCTGCAGCGCCAGGCCCTGGTGCGCGAGACGCGCAGCGCCTTCCAGCACGCCATGGAGCACCGCTTCATCTCGGCCGTCGAGCGGATCACGCAGCGCAAGGTGGTGCGGTTCGTGTCGACGACGCACGTCGGCCCGGACCTCGAGCTCGAGCTGTTCGTGCTCGAAAACTGACCACTCGGGGGTTCCCATCCAGTCAATTTCTGGGTAATCTTTCCCCTCGGAGGGCACTCGCGCCGAGGTCGGGCCCCGCCTCACGGCGGCCGGGCAGCGGCACATGACTTCCATGTCAGAGGCATTGCGACATGGAGTCCGACGTGCCCCGATCAGCGATCTCGCTCCAGAGCTTCACCGGAACCTTCCCCAGTGGCCGAGAGGCCTACCTAGGGCGGCCCGCCGTTAACCCCTGCCAAACGGCGGGCCGCCCACCTCTCACGACTGACTAGCGCCCGTAGCGGTCCTTCGATATCACCAGCTGCTCGGGCAGCGCGACACGCGGCGGCGGCGAGGGGTCGGCGACCACCGACACGGTCTCGGCGACCGAGCGGGTGAGCACGATCTCCTTGCCCACGAGCTCGAGCGTGATCTCGTCCTCGCCGGCGCTGACGAACTTGCCCTCGTGCCCCGGCTCGATGCCGTGGTCGTGGAGGTAGTGCAGGAGCTCCTCGGCCTCGTTCTCGAAGCGCAGGATCCGGACGGAGGCGCCGGGCTCGCAGTCCGCGAGCGGGACGCCCTGGATGCGGCTGCCGGCCTCGATCGGATGACCGTGCGGGCAGGTCTTGGCGTCGCCGATGGCGGCGAACATGCGCTCCTCGAGCACGGGCGACATCGCGTGCTCGATCCGCTCCGCCTCCTCGTGCACGTCGTCCCACGGGATGCCGAGCACGTCGGTGAGGAAGCGCTCGATCATGCGGTGGCGGCGCACGATCTGCTCCGCGTGCTCGCGGCCGGAGTCGGTGAAGCTCAGCGAGCGGTCGGCCGCCCGGGTGATGTAGCCGTCGCGCTCGAGGCGGCCGATCATCTCGTGCACGGTCGGGGCGGACAGCTGCATGGCGCGCGCGACGTTGGCGCCGGTCATCGGCAGCCCCGCCTCGTACAGCCAGAAGATGGACTGGAGGTACTCCTCCTCGGCGACGGTGGCGTGCTGCTCGGCGGTCATGACCTTGATCCTAATGAAGCGCCTCCATCCGTTTCGCGGCGAGCTCCATGAACGCGCGCGTTGCGGGCGAGAGGTGGGCGTTGCGGCGGGTGATGAACGCGAACGTGTCGACGATCGGCGGGTCGAACGGAACGGTGTGCAGCCGCCGCGAGACCGAGCGGCCGAGCGCCACGCGGCGCGTGCCGATCGTGTCGCCGAGCCCGCGCAACGCCAGATCCAGCGCGGCCTCGACGTACTCGACCTCGATCTGCGGCTCGATCGTCACGCCGGCGCGCTGGGCGCGCTCGGCGAGCTGGCGCCGGGTCGGGTCGTCCCACCCGAAGCGCGCGTCGTAGAGGATCAGCGGCGCCTCGGCGAGGCGCTCGATCGTCATCGGCGACTTGACGCGCTCGGGGTCGCGCGACATGTAGAGGAGGTCGTCGTCGATCGCCGGCGTGACGTCGAGCCCGCGGTCGTCGATCGGGAGCACGATCAGCCCGCCCTCGATGTGCCCGTCGCGCACGGAGTCGGCGACCTCCGACGAGTTCTGCCCGATCAGCCGCACGCGCACGTGCGGGTAGCGCTTGCGGAAGTCGTGGACGAGGTCCGAGAGCAGGTAGTAGGGCGCGTTGCCGAACGTGCCGAACGTGGCGGTGCCGGCCTCGAGCTCGCGCACCTCGCGGACGGAGTCGATCGCCTCCTGGGCGGCCGCGAGCGTGCGCTCGGCCTCCGGCTGGAAGAGCCGGCCCGCCTCGGTGAGCTGGAGCCGGCGGGCGCGCACGAACAGCGGCGCGCCCAGCTCGCCCTCGAGCCTGCGGATCTGCTCGGACAGGCTCGGCTGCGCCATGTGCAAGGCTGCTGCGGCCGCCGAGAACGAGCGATGCTCGACCGCGGCGAGGAAGTATTCGAGCTGCTGGAGTGTCATAGGTTTTTCCTATTGATGCAGTAGTCAACCAAGCCTACAGCGATGACGCACAATGCCCGATACTGATCACATGATCACTCTCATCGCCATCGCTGTCCCGCTGGCGGTCATGGGCGCGGTCGACGCACTCGCCATGAAGTACGGAGCGGACACCCGCCCCGGCTTCGACGAGCGCCGTCACCTCTCCTAGGACCTCCCGCGTGACACTTCATAACCACTGAGCCCCTCCCGCCTGGCCGTATGCAACGCGAGCGCGAGGGGCTCTTTCTTTGTCTGATCTCGGCCGCCGGCTTCGCCGCGATGCCGATCTTCGGCCGCAAGGCCTTCGAGGCAGGCGTCGAGCTCACCCCGATGCTCGCGCTGCGCTTCCTCATCGCCGCGGGGATGCTGTGGGCGCTGATCGGGCTCCGGCGCCGCCCGCTCGGCTCGCTGCGCGGCGTCGCGCTCGGCGGGCTGCTGGGCCTGTTCGGCTACTCGGTCCAGGCCGGCCTCTACTTCGGCTCGATCCAGCGGATCGACGTCAGCCTCGCCTCGCTGATCCTCTACACCTACCCCGCGCTCGTGACGGTGGCGGCGTTCGCGCTGGGGCGCGAGCGGGCCAGCCGCCGCAAGCTCGCCGCGCTGGCGCTCGCCTCGGGCGGCGTCGCGCTCGTGGTCGGCGGCGGCACCGGGACGATCGACTGGCTGGGCGCGGCGATGGCGTTCGGCTGCGCCGTCTTCTACACCGGCTTCATCCTCGGCTCCGACCGCGCGTCCGAGACCACGTCGCCGCTGGCGTTCGCGGCCAGCGTCGCCACCGGCGCGGCGCTCGGCTTCACCGTCGTGGCGCTGCTCAGCGGCGGCATCCACGCGAGCGGAGAAGGCGTGATGTGGATCGCGCTGATCGCGTCGGTCTCGACCGTCCTGCCGATCGCGATGTTCATGGCCGGGCTCGCGCGCGTCGGGCCGTCGACGGCGTCGATCGCCTCGACCGTCGAGCCCCTGTTCACCGTCGCGCTCGCGTTCGTCGTCCTCGGCGAGACGCTCGGCCCGCTCCAGCTCGCGGGCGGCGCGCTCGTGCTCGCCGCCGTCGTCCTGCTTCAGCTGCGCAGCAAGGCGCGCTCGGACTCGGGCGAGAGCCCGCCGGCGCGCAGCTCCGAGCGCCAGGGGTCGAGCTCGCCGCCGGCCGAGAGCCACGCCCACGTGTCGGCGATCGTCTCGTGCAGCGACCGCAGCGTCAGCCCGGCGCGCGCGGCACGCTGCGCGGCGATCCCGTAGAGCCCGGGCAGCGACGGGATCGGCCACAGCGGCAGCGCCTCCCACGGCTCCTCGACGCGCGCCTCGATCAGCTCCGGGGCGACCCAGCGCAGCTCGGCGCGGCTGCCGGTGACCTCGCGCGCGTGGGCGAGCAGCTCGCCCCACCTGGCCGAGCCCGGCTGGGCGACCGCGTTGAAGGCGCCGGTCCCGCCGGCCTCGGCCATGTCCAGCATCCAGGCCGCCAGGTCGCGCGCGTCGATCAGCTGCAGCTCGGCCTCGGGCGGGCCGGGCGCGAGCGTCTCCCCGCCCTGCGCGAGCCGTCGCAGCCACCACGGCAGGCGGCCGATGTTCTCGTGCGGCCCGACGATCACGCCGGCGCGCGCGACGAGCACGCGGCCGGGCATCGCGGCCTCGGCGGCGCGCTCGCAGGCCGCCTTCAGCGGGCCGTACTCGGGCTCGTCGCCCTCGAACAGCGGCGAGTCCTCGCTGACCGGCGCGTGCGGCCAGTCCGCGTAGGCCGAGCACGAGGAGACGAAGCCGTAGTGGCCGACACGGTCCGCCAGCGCGCCGGCGGTCAGCGCGACGTCCGCTGGGGCGAAGCCGCAGGTGTCGATCACCGCGTCCCACTCGCGTCCCTCGAGCGCCGACAGGTCGCTCGTGCGGTCGCCGATCAGCGTCTCCGCGCCGTCCGGCGCGCGGCCGTGGAGCCCGCGGTGGAAGACGGTGACGGCGTGCCCGCGCGCGAGCGCGTCCGCCACCACATGGCGGCCGAGGAACACCGTCCCGCCGATGACGAGCAGCCTCATTCCTCGATCAGCTCGATCTCGAGCGCGCCCGCGAACGACGGCGCGAGCTCGACCACGTCGTCCCAGCGCATCCTCGTCCTGCGCAGGGCGAGCGCGCCCTTGACGCCCGCCAGCCGGCAGCCGTCGAGCACCGCGCCCTCCAGCCGCGCCTCGCGCAGCTCGGCCTCCGTGAGGTCGCAGCGCTCGAAGCGCGCGCCGCGCAGGTCGGCGCCCGAGAGGTCGAGGCCGGTGAGCACGCAGTCGCGGAAGATCGCGCCCTCGAGCCGGGCCGAGCGGAGGCTCATGAGGTCGGCGCGGCAGTCCTCGAACAGCACGTGCAGCCCGCTCGAGTCGCGCAGGTCGAAGCCCGTCAGGCGGCAGCCGCGCAGCTCGACGACGCGCCACTCGCTGTAGGGCGCCTCGACGTTCGCGAGGTCGCAGTTGCGCATGCTCACCTCCTTGAGCTGCCAGCGCCGCTGCTCGGTGCCCGCGAAGTCGCGGTCCTCCCACACCTCCATCGGGCGGAGTCTAGGATCGGCGGCGATGGCCCTCCCACTCCGCCCGCCGGTCCTCCCGCAGCTCGCGAAATCGCAGAAGTCGCTCCCCGAGGGCGACGGCTGGGTCTACGAGCCGAAGTGGGACGGGTTCCGCTCGATCGCGTTCGTCGACGGCGACACGGTGCACCTGCAGTCGCGCAACGGCAAGCCGCTGACGCGCTACTTCCCCGAGCTCGCGTTCCCCGAGGGGCGCTACGTGCTCGATGGTGAGATCGTGCTGTTCGACGAGCAGGGCCGCCAGGACTTCGACGCGCTCGGCCAGCGCATCCACCCCGCCAAGTCGCGCATCGACATGCTCGCCGAGACGACGCCGACGCGCTTCATCGCCTTCGACCTGCTCGCGGTCGGCGACGAGTCGCTGCTCGAGCTGTCCCAGCGCGAGCGCCGCGATCGCCTCGAGCAGCTGATCGAGGCGCCGGTCGACCTCACGCCGGCCTCCGAGGACCCCGCCGACGCCCAGCCGTGGCTGCAGGGCGCGGAGGGCGTGATCGCCAAGCGCCAGGAGGCGCCCTACCGCCCGGGCGAGCGCGTCGGAATGGTCAAGATCAAGCGCGTGCGCACGATCGACGCGGTCGTGCGCGGCTGGCGGCCGGGCAAGGAGGAGGGCACGCTCGGCTCGCTGAGCCTCGGGCTCTACGCCGCGGACGGCACCCTGCGCGAGGTCGGCCACTGCTCCGGCTTCACCGCCAAGCAGAAGCGCGAGCTGCCGGGCTTCCTCGCCCCGTACGAGACCGGCGAGCGCTTCAGTGCCGAGCCGAGCCGCTGGAACGCCGCGCGCGAGATGGACGGCGCCGTCGTGCGGCCGGAGCTGGTCGTCGAAGTCACGTTCGACCACACCAGCAACGAGCGCATCCGCCACGGCACGAAGCTCGTGCGCTGGCGCGAGGACAAGGACCCGCGCGACTGCACGATGGAGCAGCTCGCGCAGTAGTTGCGCCGCCGCGCCGGATCGCAGAGGATCGCGCGCATGAAGCGTCTCCTCCTCGCGACGGCGCTCGCCTGCGCGCTGCTCGCGCCACCCGCACAGGCCGGACCCTCCTTCCAGATCGCGACCGGCGCCAAGGACGTCGACGGCTACGTCGACCCCGGCGGCACGCTGCACGTCGTGTGGACCGACGACGTCAACCCGGAGAACGACATCGTCCACTACTGCAAGGTGCCGCGCGGCGGCACGGCGTGCACGGGCGCCCGCGACCTCACGGGGCCGTGGGGCGCCGACGGCGCCGTCGACGAGCCCTTCCTGGTCCTCGGGGCGGGCGGATCGACGTTGCACATCGCGATGTCGCGCTACGTCGAGAGCGACGCGTACCTCTGGACGTCCACCGACCTCGGCAACACGTGGAACGCCGGGACGAAGGTCTACAACCGCGGTCGCTGCACCGATTCCACCGAGCCGCTGCTCGGCCCGCAGATCGGTCAGATCACGTTCGTGGGCTGGAACGTCGGCCGGTGCGTGTTCGGCGCGGCGGTCAACGGGACGGAGGCCGCTTTCACGGACGACGCCAACCCGTCCGGCGGCGGCGCCTACAACTTCGCCGCCGCGAACACCGGAGACGGGGGGCTGATCGCCGCGGCGGACGACCTCGACCGCACCTTCTGGTGGCGGCTCCCGCCCGGGGCGGACCCGAGCGTGACCGCGAACTGGGGCGCGGCGCAGGACCTCGGCGCGGGCGAGGACGCGCATGTCGGCCATGGCGGCGGCGAGGCGTTCGTGCTCAACCAGGAGACGGGCCTCTCCGTCGACACCCGCATCCGCGTGCGCAAGTGGACCGGCACCGGGTTCGCGCCGCCCATCGAGGTCGGCGGCGGCGACACGGGCTACATGCACGACCTCGCGGTCGGCCCTGCGGCCACGGTGGCCGCGGTCTGGCGCCGCAACGCGCAGGATGGCGAGTCCTTCCGGCGGCTGCGGGTCGCGCGCTCGACCGACCGCGGCGCGACGTTCGCGGCGCCCGTCACCTTCGCGACGACCGAGGGCCTGGCGTCGCGCCTCGACGCCGGCCTGGCGACCGACGGCAGCGGCTTCGCGGTCTGGCAGGACGAGGGCGAGACGATCCGCGCCGCTTCGCTCGAGCCGATCGGCGAGTTCGTGCCGCCGCCCGCCGGCCCGGGGCCGGGCACGACGACGCCCCCTGGCACCACGACTCCGCCGACGACGACGCCGGCGCGGCCGGTGCGGCGCACCGTCAGCGTCCGCGGCGGCAACGTGACGCTCACCGGCCCGCGCGGCTGCGTCCGGCGCGGCGGCACGTTCGTGGCCACGCTCAAGTGGAAGCGCCAGAAGCGCAAGGGCAACCTGTTCGTGAAGGTCCGGCGGACCGACTTCTACATCGGGAAGCGCCGCGTGAAGATCGACCGCAGGGCGCCGTTCCGCCAGACGCTGCGCGTGCGGGCGAACAGCGTGCCCGGCTCGGCGGTCCGCCTGCGCGCCCGCGCGTTCATCAAGGTCAAGCGCGGACGAAGCCCCAAGAAGAGCCTGTTCGTGACGTTCCGGGTGTGCCGCCTGAGTTAAATTTCCTAATCCGGATCGGGTTTTGCTAGTTTGCCCGGTCCCATGAACAAGTTCGAGCGCGCGAAGCACGAGAAGGACGGCCTCGACGTCTATCCGGCGCTGATGCGGGCGGCGGAGGTCGGCTGGGAGTCCCTCGACGACGACGACCTCATGCGGCTCAAGTGGTACGGGCTGTATGCGCACAACACGAAGGACGGCCACTTCATGCTCCGCACGAAGGTCGTGCAGGGCGTGCTGACCGCCGACCAGGCCGAGGTGATGGCCGACATCACCGACGAGTACGCGCGCGGGATCATCGACTGCACGACGCGCCAGTGCTTCCAGAACCACTGGCTGCGGCTCGACCAGATCCCGGAGCTGTTCGCGCGGCTGGACGCGGTCGGGCTCACGACCTCCGGCGCGTGCGGCGACATCACCCGCAACGTCGTCGGCTGCACGCTCGCCGGCATCGGCCACGAGCAGATCGCCGACGGCCACGCGACGGCCGAGGCGATCCACGCGTACTTCCTCGACAACAAGCTCTACTCGAACCTCCCGCGCAAGTACAAGATCTCGGTCACGGGCTGCCGCGAGGACTGCGCGCGCGGGCTCATCAACGACGTCTCGCTGTCGGGCGCGATCCACGAGGACGGCACGCCCGGGTTCAACATCCGCGTCGGCGGCGGGCTCTCGAGCGCGCCGCGCTTCTCGCGCTCGATCGACGTCTTCGTCTCCCCCGAGGAGGCGCCCGAGGTCGTCGCCGGCATCACCGCGATCTTCCGCGACTCCGACGAGAACCGGGCCAAGCGCGGCAAGGCGCGGCTGAAGTTCCTCGTCGACGCGATCGGGCCCGACGGCCTGCGCGAGCAGCTCGTCGAGCGGCTCGGGCATGACGTGCGGCGCGCCGCCCGCGTCGCCCCCGACCTGCGCGGCCACGACCACATCGGCGTGACGCCGCAGACCGACGGCGCGCACTCCGCGGTCGGCTTCTGCGTCCCGGTCGGGCGCCTGCGCGGCGACCAGCTGCGCGAGCTCGTGCGGCTCGCCCGCGAGTACGCGACGGTGCCCGAGGTCCGGCTCACCCACCAGCAGAACGTGCTGCTGCCGTGGATCCCCAACGAGCGCGTGGCGGAGCTGCTGGCCGAGCCGCTCGCCGCCGAGCTCTCACCGTCACCCGAGCTGTTCACGCGCGGCCTGCAGACCTGCACCGGCAAGGAGTTCTGCGGGCTCGCCAAGGTCCACACGAAGGAGCGCGCGGCGGAGATCGCCAAGTTCCTCGACGCCCACGTCGTCAAGAACGGCCACGGCGAGGACTTCCGCCTGCACTTCGCGGGCTGCTCGTCGAGCTGCGCCCAGCACCAGATCGCCGACGTCGGGATCGAGGGCGTGCTCAAGAAGGTCGACGGCGAGTTCATCGAGGCGATGGACATCCGCATCGGCGGCCGGCTCGGGCCCGACCCGCGCTTCGGCGACGTCGTGCTCAAGAAGGTCCCGCACTACGAGCTCGACCAGACGCTGCTGCGGATCTTCTCCCTGTACGAGACGTCGCACGACGAGGGCGAGACGTTCCGCGACTTCGCCGGGCGCACGCAGCCCGAGTGGTGGACGGAGCAGCTGACGCCCGAGGAGGTCGAGGCCTGATGACCGCCGAGGCGGTGATCGCGGACGCGGTGGAGCGCTTCCACCCCCGCGTGGCCCTCGCCTGCTCGTTCCAGAAGGAGGAGACGGTCCTGTTGGATCTGCTCTTCAAGGTCGAGCCGGGCGCGCGGGTGTTCGCGCTCGACACGCGTGTGCTGTTCGACGAGACCTACGACTACTGGCGTGGCGTGGAGGAGCGGTACGGCACGCAGGTCGAGGTGTTCGCCGCGGCCGATCCGCCGGACCGGCTGTGGGAGACCGACCCGGCGGGCTGCTGCGCGATCCGCAAGGTGGCGCCGCTCAACGAGGCGCTGAGCGGGCTCGACGCGTGGATCACGGGCATGCGGCGCGAGCAGTCGCCGACGCGCTCGGACATCGACGAGGTCGGCTGGGACGCCAAGCACGGGCTGTGGAAGTTCAACCCGCTCGCTTCGTGGACCGAGCGCGACGTGTGGGCGTACATCGCGGACCACGGGCTGCCCTCGCACCCGCTGCACGACCGCGGCTACGCGTCGATCGGCTGCACGCACTGCACGCTGCCGGGCGGCGGCCGCGAGGGTCGCTGGGCGGGGAGCGAGAAGACCGAGTGCGGCCTGCACGTCTGAGCCATCTCGACCACCTCGAGTCCGAGGCGGTCCACGTCATGCGCGAGGTCGCCGCGGAGCGCGAGCGGCCGGCGTTGCTGTTCTCCGGCGGCAAGGACTCGATCGTGCTGCTGCGGCTGGCCGAGAAGGCGTTCCGGCCCGGGCGCTTCCCGTTCCCGCTGCTGCACGTCGACACCGGGCACAACTTCCCGGAGGTGCTGGAGTTCCGCGACCGGCGAGTGGCGGAGCTGGGCGAGCGGCTGATCGTCGCCTCGGTCCAGGAGTCGATCGATCTTGGGCGCGTCGTCGAGGAGCGCGGACCGCGGGCGTCGCGCAACCGGCTGCAGACGACGACGCTGCTCGACGCGATCGAGGCGAACCGCTTCGACGCCTGCTTCGGCGGCGCGCGGCGCGACGAGGAGCGGGCGCGGGCCAAGGAGCGGGTGATCTCGCTGCGCGACGACTTCGGCGGCTGGGATCCGCGGCGTCAGCGCCCCGAGCTGTGGGATCTCTACAACACGCGCGTCGGGCCGGGCGAGCACCTGCGCGTGTTCCCCTTGAGCAACTGGACCGAGCTCGACGTCTGGCAGTACATCCTGCGCGAGGAGCTCGAGGTGCCGTCGCTGTACCTCGCGCACGAGCGGCCGGTGTTCTCGCGCGACGGGATGCTGCTGGCGGAGTCCTCGTTCGTCGAGCGGGCCGAGGGCGAGGAGGTGTTCGTGGAGTCGGTGCGCTACCGCACGGTCGGCGACATGAGCTGCACGGGCGCGGTCGCCTCGCGGGCGACCTCGCTCGACGAGGTGGTGGCCGAGATCGCCGCCACGCGGATCACCGAGCGCGGCGAGACGCGCGCCGACGACCGGGCGTCCGAGGCCGCGATGGAGGACCGCAAGGTTGCCGGCTACTTCTGAGACGGTCGACACGCTGCGGCTCGCGACGGCCGGCTCGGTGGACGACGGGAAGTCGACGCTGATCGGGCGGCTGCTGTACGACGCGAAGTCGATCCTGAGCGACCAGCTCGAGCACCTCGCGGAGGTCTCGCACGCCCGCAACGGCAACGGGCACCTCGACCTCGCGCTGCTCACCGACGGCCTGCGGGCCGAGCGCGAGCAGGGCATCACGATCGACGTCGCGCACCGCTATTTCGCGACGCCGCGGCGACGCTTCATCCTCGCCGACACGCCCGGGCACGAGCAGTACACGCGCAACATGGTCACGGGCGCCTCGACCGCGCAGGCGGCGATCGTGCTCGTCGACGCGCGGCACGGCGTGGTCGAGCAGACGCGCCGGCACGCCGCGGTGGCGGCGCTGCTGCGGGTCGGGCACGTGGTGCTGGCGGTCAACAAGATGGACCTCGTGGACTGGTCGGAGGAGGTCTTCGACCGCATCGTCACCGACTTCGACTGCTTCGCCTCGCAGGTCGGCCTGGGAGCGGTGACGCCGCTGCCGATCAGCGCGCTGCACGGCGACAACGTCGTCTCGCGGTCGGAGCGGCTGGAGTGGTACGCCGGGCCGGCGCTGCTCGAGCACCTCGAGACGGTCGAGCTGCCGGCCGGCGAGCCGGGCGGGCTGCGCTTCCCGATCCAGTGGGTCCTGCGCGGCGATTCGCGCGCCTATGCGGGGCGCGTGGCCGGCGGCGAGCTGCGCCCGGGCGCCGAGGTGATCGCCCTCCCTTCGGGCGCGTCTGCACGGGTGACCGCCGTCGAGGCCGGTGGCGATCCGCTCGAGGTGGCGCTGCCGGGACAGTCCGTGTCCGTTCGCATTGACAGGGAGCTCGACCTGTCCCGCGGGGATCTGCTCGCCACCTCGCCCGCCCCCTCGCCGTCCCGGTCGTTCGACGCCGACGTCTGCTGGCTCTCCGAGCGCCCGCTCTCCGCCGGCGCACGGCTGGCGTTGAAGCACGGAACCGCCACGGTTCGTGCCGTCATCGACGAGGTTGTGGACCGACTCGACCTCGCTGATGCCGAGCGCCGGGAGACCGAGGGGTTGTCGCTGAACGACATCGGCCGGCTCCGGGTGCGGGTGTCGCGGCCACTGCCCGTCGAGCCCTACGCCGCCAACCGCGTGACCGGCGCGTTCGTGCTCATCGACGAGGGCACGCACGAGACGGTCGGCGCGGGCATGGTCGCCTAGAGCCGGACGATCACGTCGGCGCGCTCGCGCGTCGGTGCGATCACCGCGGCGTTGGCCTGGTCGGAGCGCATCACCCAGGCGTGCGCCTCCTCCGGCGTCTTTCCGGACTCGACGTGGCGGGCGATCAGCCACTCGAGGCGCGTGGCCTCGTCCATCTCGACGTACCAGGACTCGTCGAGCAGCGGCGGCACCGCGTCCCACAGCAGTAGGTAGTTCCCCTCCGTGACGACGAGCGGCGTGTCGGGCGGGACGGCGATCGCGCCGGCGATCGGCTCCTCGGGCGGGCGGCGGAACTCGGGGGCGTAGACGGTCTCCTCGGCCGCGCGGAGGCGCTTGAGCAGCGCCACGTAGCCGGCGGCGTCGAACGTGTGCGGTGCGCCCATGCGGTCGCGGATGCCCAGGCGGACGAGCTCCGCCTGCGCGAGGTGGAAGCCGTCCATCGGCACGAGCACGGCGGCGTCGCCCAGCGCGTCGGCCACGAGCCGCGCGAGCGTCGACTTGCCACCGCCCGGCGCGCCCGCGATGCCGAGGATGGCGCGGGCGCCCGGGCGTGCGAGCTCACGCGCGCGGGCGAGGAGCGTGTCGAGGTCGTCGACGATCACGGCGGATATGGTCGCGCCTTGAAGTTCTGGTTGTCGGCACTCGCCCTTCTCTGCGCCGCCGCGGTGTTCAGCGTCACCGTGCTCGGGAGCGACGGCACCTACCGGCGGTACGGCCCGAAGGACTGCCTGACGATCCTGGAGGACCGCACGTCGTGCGACAGCTCCGTCGCGTGGTACCGGATCACGAAGGAGGAGCCGACGGCGGACGGGTGCCCGAAGCGGTTACGACGCAGTGAGGATGGCGAGCTCTGCCTCGCCCTCGTCGACCCGATCGAGGTGAAGATCCCGCGCTAGTGTGCGCCGTCCTCATGCGCGCATTCCTCATCGCAGTCCTCGCCCTCGCCCTGCTCGCCCCGAGCGCCGCGGCCCAGGACGCCCAGAACCCGCCGAAGATGCCCAACTCGACGAAGGGCTCGAAGAAGTGCAAGACCGCCTCGCGCTTCGGCTCGAGCTTCCGCGTCTACCTCGTCAAGGGCAAGAAGCGCATCTCCTGCAAGCGCGCACGCGCGATCGTGAAGAAGCCGCCGCTCGAGCCGATCAAGGGCTGGACGTACTTCGACTGGACGAAGGGCGGCAACGGCCCGTGGTCCGACGTCTACTACCGCAAGGACCTCAAGGTCACCATCGGCGCGATCATGCGCGAGCCGTCAGGGCGCTAGCGAGCGTCGCCACGACGGCCTCGGGCTCCTCGGTGAGCTGACGCCACGTGACTCTGATGACGGTGTAGCCGGCCGTCATCAGACGCTGGTCCCGGCGGCGGTCGCGCTCGAACGAACTGCGCATCGAGTGGAAGGCGTAGCCGTCGATCTCGGCGATCAGCCGTTGGTCACGCCAGAGGAAGTCGACCTCGTAGCCGTGGAGGCGGACGTTGGTCTCCGGCTCAGGAAGCCGTGCTCGGCGGATCAGCCGGAGCGCTCTGCGCTCAGCCTCGGATCTGGTGAAGCCTGGAGCGGCGTGTGCCGCGTCCTTCAACGCGGCCGCTCCCCGGTGCCGCGGGTAACGGCTGAACTGCTCATCGAGGGAAGGGTCTGAGACGAGGCGGAGGATCCGGGCCTCGTTCAGCGCGCGGTCGACGTCGCGCTCCGTGGCCGCGAGGTCGAGGAGCGTCCGCTCCGGCGAGGTGACCGGGATCCCGTGGCGGCGGGTGACGTCGGCGGGGTGGAGCGTGGCGCGGTGGACGCGGATGCCATCGCGGCTGCGGACGTCGCGCGCGACCGTGACGTGGAGCGGTTCGGCCGGCGGCGGACGGATGCCGCATACGACCGCGGCCGAGTGGTGGCTCAGCAGGGCTCCGTCGCCGTAGGCCAGCACGGCCGCCATCGCCAGCGAGAACGGCGTCTCCAACGGGCCGACGAGGTAGACGCCTCGGTGCCGGCGCCGCAGCCAGCCCTGCCCGACGCGGTGGCGGAGCTCATCACGCGTCACGCCGCGGGCGAACAGCTGCATCGAGGTGACGGCCCCATGCTGGCTGGCCGCGACCGCCACGATCACCCGCCCGGCCCCCGCTTCTCTCGCCATCATGACGCCGGGCAACCAGACCCGGGAGAAACAGGGCCAGGAGCCGCGTTTCTCTCGGGACAGGGCTGGAGGCGGGCCGGAGACGAGCGAAACGGGGGCTGCATTCGAACCACCCTCCCTCACCCGCGGCCGCTCGCCTGCTCTCTCCGCAGACTCGGCGCAGAGACGGCTCAGACGATGCGCGCCTCGTCGCAACCGCGTAACGAAGCCATCGCCGCGGCTTCGTCGGCGATGTCGGCCTCGGGGCCGATCCACTCGACGGAGACCTCGAGCGCCCGACCCTGCTTCCGCCCCTTCCACAGCCCGGCCATGACGCCGTCGGCGAGCACGACGCCCGGCCGCCCGATCGACGGGAACAGCTTCTTCCTCAATGCGCCGTTCGCCCCGACCAGCGCCTCGCGATCGGGCATCGTGACCCACGGGTCGAAGCCGCCGAGCAGCCGCACGCCCTGTCGCGCGCGGGCGGCGACTCGAGCCGCGCCACGTCCTCGGCGAGAACGAACCCGCGATCGGTCTCCGCCAACTCCTCGGACACGCCCTCGAAGAGCCGTTTTGCATGAGCCGACCCCGTCTGCGCCCAGGTCGCCAGGTCCGGCGCCGATGCCGGCCCGAACACGCGCAGGAAGCGCCGCACGAGCTCGGCGCGCGCCTTCGCGAGCGCCATCTTCGCGGCGGCTTCGCCAGCGCGAACGTCGCCTTCTCCGGCATGTAGGTCACCTCGAGCGGCCCGAGCGTGCGCCAGAAGCCCGGGCGCACGTGGTGGCTCTTGCAGTTGGCGCACCACGGCAGCAGCCCTTGCGGCACGCGCTCGCGCAGCGCCTGGTGGAAGTCGTCGCGTCCCAGCGGGCCGTCGGCGAGCCCGTCGCGGGCGGCGTCGACCACGATCTGCATCGCCTCCGGCACCTCGAAACCCTCGTCGCGCGCCTCCTTCGAGTTGACCGCGCCGACGAGCGCCTTCAGCTGCCCCGGGTCGTCCGGCACGAGCGCCGCGGTGAACACGCGGGCGTCGCGGCGCGGCACGACGTACGGGGCGCCGCGGAACGAGTTGACCTGGATCACGTCGCCGGGCATCGGCTCGATCGAGCGCGCCCGCAGCGCCGCCGGCGCGCCCCATCCGGGCGGGTACTGCTGCAGCCCGATCGCGGCCACCGCCTCGCTCGCCCCGACCCGCCGGTCGAGGTGGTGCCCCGCGACGCGGAACGCGAGCGCCTGATCGGCGGCGACCTCCACGGCCGCAAGCGTGACACGATGCCGCCGTGTCTGTCCCTGAGCGTCCGGTGCTCGTCGCCCCCGACTCCTTCAAGGGCACGCTCCGCGCCGCCGAGGTCGCCGGCGCGATCGGCCGCGGCCTCGAGCGCGCCGGCCTGATGCCGCCCGACCTGCTGCCGCTCGCCGACGGCGGCGACGGCACGCTCGACGCGCTGCTCGTCAACCTCGGCGGCGAGACCGCCTCGGCCACGGTCCGGGACCCGCTGAACCGCGAGATCGAAGCCGGCTACGGGCTGATCGAGGACGGCGGCACCGCGCTGATCGAGATGGCCGCGGCGTCCGGCCTCAGCCTCGTCGACGAGTCCGAGCGCGACGCCTGGAACGCCACGACGTACGGCACCGGCCAGCTGATCGCCGACGCCGTCGAGCGCGGCGCGCAGGTGATCCTCGTCGCGGTCGGCGGCTCGGCCACCACCGACGGCGGCGCCGGCGCGCTGGAGGCGATCGAGGACGCCGGCGGCCTGCAAGGCGCCAAGATCGTCGTGCTCTCCGACGTCCAGGTCCCGTGGGAGCGCTGCGCCGAGGTCTTCGGCCCGCAGAAGGGCGCCGATCCCGACATGGTCAAGCGCCTCACCCAGCGCCTCGACGAGCTCGCCCGGACGTTCCCCCGCGACCCGCGCGGGGTGCCCATGACCGGCGCGGCCGGCGGGCTCTCCGGCGGGCTGTGGGCCGCGCACGACGCAGAGCTCGAGGCCGGCGCCCCGTGGATCCTCGACGCGCTCGGCTTCGACGAGCGCATGCGCGCCGCGCGCGCCGTCATCACCGGCGAGGGCAAGCTCGACGAGCAGACGCTGCAGGGCAAGCTCGTGGGCGAGATCGGCACGCGCACGCGCCAGGCGGGCGTACCGCTGCACGCGATCGTGGGCACCGACGCGCTCGACCAGTTCGGCAAGCGCATGATCGACCTCCAGGTCGTCACGGCGGCGACCACGCTCGAGGAGGTCGAGCGCGCCGCCGAGGCGCTCGGGGAGCGGCTGGCGACGGGGGACGCGTGAATCTCGAGCGCTTCAACGAGCCGGCGCGCGCCGCGATCGCGCGCGCGCAGGAGGAGGCGCGCGCGATGGGCCACCCGCTCGTCGGCACCGAGCACCTGCTGCTCGGCCTCGTCGCCGACGGGAACGGTCCGGCCGGCCAGACCTTCGCGAAGCTGGGCGTGACGCTGGCCGGAGCCCGCGCGCAGGTTGCCGCGGAGGTGCCCCCGGGCGGCGGCGGCGCCGGCGAGCTCCCGTTCAGCCCGCGCGCGCGAGGCACCCTCGACGGCGCCCCGCGCCAGGCCCTGGGCCTCAAGGACGCCTTCGTCGGCACCGAGCACCTGCTGCTGGCGCTGCTGATCGAGCGCGACTCCCGCACCGCGAACGTGCTCACCCTCCTCGGTGCCCCGCCTGACCTTGTGCGCACGACGCTGTTCGAGGCCAGGAGACCGAAGCCGCGGGAGCCCGCGACCCCCGGCCTCGCGCCGGCGCTGGTCTCCTCGGCGCGCGAGATCGCGGGCCTGCGGGGGGCGAAGGAGCCCGACGCGGGCGACCTGCTGCTCGCGCTCGCCGACCGCTCGGCGCTGCTCGGCCGCGCGCTCACCGACCTCGGCGTGACGCCCGAGGCGCTGCGCGCCGCGCTGGAGCGCGCGCGCCAGTAACCCGCGGAAGGTCGCGAGGTACCTGACGGATGCCGCCTCGCCCGCACCTCGCGCTGCCCTCGCCGGGCACGCGGCGCGCCGTCGTCGTGGGCGCCGGATCGTTCGGGACCGCGGTCGCCGTGCTGCTCGCCCGCGGTGGCTTCCGCACCACGCTGCAGACGCGCACGCGCGAGCAGTGCCACCGGCTCGAGACCGATCGCGAGAACCGCGCCTACCTGCCCGGCGTCACGCTCCCGCGCGAGCTGCGCATCGAGCCGGTCGACGACGGCCTCGGCCGCGTCGACTACGTCTTCCTCGGCGTCCCGTCGGGCGGGCTCGCGGGCGTCATCGGCAACCTGTCCGAGCGCGGGCTGGACCGCCGCACGCCGGTCATCTCGCTCGCCAAGGGGCTCGTGCCGCCGCATGGGATCGCCCCCACCGTGCTGCTGAGCGCGAGCCTCGGCGGCTCGCGCGTCGCCTGCATCGGCGGCCCCGCGCACGCGCACGAGATGGTGACCGCGGGCGCCGGGCTCGTCGCCGCCTCGACCGACGAGCGGCTCGCCGCCGCGATCTCCGGCGTCTTCACGCGCGCGGGCGTCGTCTGCGAGCGGTCGAGCGACCCGATCGGCGTCGAGCTCGCCGGCGCCGCCAAGAACGCCGCGGCGCTGGCCGCCGGCGCCACCCAGCGCCAGGGCCTCAACGCGGCGGGCGCCGCGGCCGGCCACATCTTCCTCGAGGTCTGGCGCTACGCCGAGCAGCAGGGCGCGCGGCCCGAGTCGATGATCGGCCTGGCCGGCACCGGCGACCTCGTCGGCACCGCGCTCGCCCCGCAGAGCCGCAACCGCAAGGCGGGCGAGCTGCTCGCCGAGGGCGTGCCGGCGGCCGAGATCCCCGAGCGCATCGGCCAGGCCGTCGAGGCGCTCGACCTCGTGCCGCTGCTCGCCAACGCGCTCGCGCGCGCCCACATCGACGCGCCGGTGACCAACGCGCTCAACCGCCTGATCGCGGGCGAGCTGCCGCTCGACGAGTGGGTCGCGCAGGTCCGCGCCACGGTGCCGCCGCCCGCCCGCTTCGGCTCCGCGGTGGCGTGGGCGCGCTGGCGCCAGCGCACGAAGTCGCGCCTCGCGCGGCGCCGCTAGCGGACCGCGGTCAGGTTTTAGCCCTCGCGAAGGCTCTTCTTAGAGAGCTTTGTCGAATCGCGACCAGCATGCCCGCCATGCGTTTCTCCCACCTTCCCTCGATTCTCCTCGGTGCGCTCGCAGTCGGTGTCGTCGTGGCCCTGCTTGCCGTCACCGGCGCGCTCCCCGACAAGGTGGAGCGCACGACCACCACCACGACGAGCCCCAGCTCCCCCGACGCTCCGAGCAGCGCGCCCACGAGCGTCGCCGACCTCTACGAGCGCGTCTCCGGCAGCGTGGTCTTCGTGTCCGCGCGCGGCGGCGACGGCCGGCTCTCCTTCGAGGGCCAGGGCGGCGGCCGTGCCGCGTCCGGCTCCGGCTGGGTCATCGACCGCTCCGGCCACATCGTCACCAACGACCACGTCGTCGAGAACGCCGACCGCTTCACGGTCCGCTTCGGCGAGAAGGGCGAGCCGATCGACGCGAAGCTGATCGGCAAGGACCCGTCGAGCGACCTCGCCGTGCTCAAGATCGACCCGAGCGAGGTCGAGGAAGGGCCCAAGCCGCTGCAGCTCGCCGCGTCGAGCTCGCTGCGCCCCGGTGAGGCCGCGATCGCGATCGGCAGCCCGTTCGGCCTGTCGGGCACCGTCACCACCGGCATCATCTCCGCGCTCGGCCGCGAGATCGAGGCCCCCAACGGCTTCTCGATCCCCGGCGCCGTGCAGACCGACGCGGCGATCAACCCCGGCAACTCGGGCGGCCCGCTGCTCGACTCCGCCGGCCGCGTGATCGGCGTCAACTCCCAGATCGCCTCCTCGAGCGGCGGCAACAGCGGCGTCGGCTTCGCCGTCCCCGTCGACACCGTCAAGGACGTCGTGCCGAAGCTGATCAAGGACGGCAAGATCGAGCGGGCGTACCTCGGGCTCAGCTCGGGCGAGCGCCCCGCGACGCCCGGCGCCGTGGTCGGCACCGTCAACCCCGGCACGCCCGCCGCCGAGGCCGGGATCCGCACCGGCGACCTGATCACGAAGTTCGGCGGCAAGGCGATCCGCAATCCGTCGGAGCTGTCGCTGCAGGTGCTCACGAAGCAGCCGGGCGACAAGGTCGAGGTCGAGCTCACGCGCAACGGCGACCGCCGCACGGTGACCGTCGAGCTCGGAACCCGGCCGAACGAGAGCGTCCGATGACCGAACCCGCGTACTCTGAAGGCATGACGGACGACATCCGCCTGCGGGCGATCGATGGCGAACACGAGGATCCGGCACGCGAGGCGCACGCCGCCCTCGAGGCCACGATGTTCGAGGTCAAGCGCGTCATCGTCGGCCAGGAGGCGATGCTCGAGCGGCTGCTCGTCGCGCTGCTGGCCGGCGGGCACGTGCTGCTCGAAGGTGTCCCCGGCCTCGCCAAGACACTGACCGTGAAGACGCTCGCCGACGCGCTCGGCGGCTCGTTCAAGCGGCTGCAGTTCACGCCCGACCTCGTGCCGGCCGACCTCGTCGGCACGCGCATCTACCGCCCCAACAGCGGCGACTTCGACACCGAGCTGGGCCCCGTCTTCTGCAACTTCCTGCTCGCGGACGAGATCAACCGCGCGCCCGCCAAGGTGCAGTCCGCGCTGCTCGAGGTGATGCAGGAGCGCCAGGTCACGATCGGCCACGACACGCACCACGTGCCGCAGCCGTTCCTCGTGCTCGCGACGCAGAACCCGATCGAGTCCGAGGGCACCTACCCGCTGCCCGAGGCGCAGGTCGACCGCTTCATGTTCAAGCTCGTCGTCGGCTATCCGGACAACCGCGACGAGGTCGCCGTGGTCGAGCGCTCGCTCGTCTCCGCGGCCGACGTGCGCGAGGTGCTCTCGCCGCAGGCGCTCGCGCGCCACCAGCGCGCCGCGCACGCCGTCTTCGTCGACCGGCGCGTCATGGAGTACGCCGTCGAGCTGACGACCGCGACGCGCGAGCCGGGCGAGGAGAACTGGGTCGAGTTCGGCGCCAGCCCGCGTGGCTCGATCAACCTCGTGCACGCCGGCCGCGCACTCGCGCTGCTGCGCGGCCGCGACTACGTGCTGCCGTCCGACATCCGCGACGTCGCACGCGACGTGCTGCGCCACCGGCTCGTGCTGACCTACGAGGCGCTGGCCGCGGGCGTCGACGCCGACCGCGTCCTGGACGACGTGCTCGAGGACGTCCGGATGCCGCACATCGAGCTGTCCGATCACGAGCGGCGCGACCGCGAGAGGGAGCGGGAGCGGCGCTGACGTGAGCTTCCGCGAGCCTCTGCTACTGCTCGCGCTGGTCCTCCTGCCCCTGGCCATCGCGGCCTACGTCCTCGCTCAGAAGCGGCGCAAGAAGTTCGCGCTGCGCTACCCGAACGTGGACGTGCTCGCCTCGGTGGCGGGGCGCTCCTGGGGGCGCCACGTGCCCGCCGCGCTCGCGCTGCTCGCGCTGGCGGCGCTGCTCGTCGGCCTCGGCCGGCCCGAGCGCACCGTCGCCGCGCCACAGCGCCAGGGCTCGGTGATCATGGTCACCGACACGTCCGGCTCGATGCAGGCCACCGACGTCCGCCCGGACCGCCTGGCCGCCGCGAAGGGCGCCGCGCGGGCGCTGGCCAAGGAGCTCCCGGAGGAGTTCAATCTCGGGTTGGTGTCGTTCAACAACGTCGCCGAGCAGCTCGTGGCCCCGACCACCGACCGCACCCAGATCTACTCCGCGATCGACACGCTCAACGTGCGCGGCTCGACCGCGATGGGCGACGGGCTCGAGCTCGGCCTGGCCGCCGCGCGCACGCCGGTGACCGACACCGACGGCCGCTCGCGCCGCGTCCCGTCGGTGCTCGTGCTGCTGTCCGACGGCAAGAGCGAGCGCGGCACCGAGCCCGTCGAGGTCGCCGACCGCGCCAAGAAGCTGAAGATCCCGATCTACACGATCGCGCTCGGCACCGCCGAGGGCGTGCTCGACCGCAACGGCACGTCGGTGCCGGTGCCGCCCGACTTCGTGACGCTGCGCGACATCGCCGAGACGACCGGCGGCCGCTACTTCAGCGCCCCCAACGCGGCGCGCCTGGAGTCGATCTACGAGAACCTCGGCACGCGCTTCTCGACCAAGAAGGTCAAGCAGGAGGTCACGTCGTCGTTCGCGGGCGTCGCGCTCGCGCTGCTGCTCGCCGCCGCCGTGCTCGGGCTGCTGCGGATGGGGAGGCTCCCGTGACCGTGAGGGCCCCGGAGCGCACGCCCGACAAGCCAGGTCCCGGGCCGATCCCGCCGCAGGTCCTGCGCTCGCTCGACCTCGCGGTGCTGCGGCGGGTCGAGAGCCTGATCCCCGGCGAGCACCTCACGCCGCAGGTGGGCGGCGGCACCGAGCTCGCGATGATCCGCCCGTACCGGCCCGGCGACGACGTGCGCCACATCGACTGGAACGTGACCGCGCGGATGCAGGAGACGCACGTGCGGGTGCACGTGGGCGAGCGCGCGATGACCGCGTGGCTGCTGCTCGACGTGTCCGCCTCGATGACGTTCGGCACCGCCGACCGCCGCAAGGCCGACGTCGCCGAGGGCGTCGCGCTGGCGGTCGGGCACGTGGCGACGCGGCGCGGCAACCGCCTCGGCGTCGTCGCGCTCGGCGGCGGCGACCCGCGCATCGTGCGCCCGCGCCAGGGTCGCCTCGGGCTGCTCGCGCTGCTGTCCGAGCTGCGCGCCGACCCGGAGCCCGACGGCTCCGGCCCGACCTCGCTCGGCACCGCGGCCCAGCGCACGGCGGCGCTCGCGCGCAACCGCGGGCTCGTCGTCGTCGTCTCCGACTTCCGCGGCGAGCGCGACTGGGAGGGGCCGCTGCGGACGCTGCGCCAGCGCCACGGCGTGCTCGCGGTCGAGATCCAGGACCCGCGCGAGCTCGAGCTCCCGGCGGTCGGCGACCTCTGGATGACCGATCCCGAGACCGGCCGCCAGCTCCACGTCAACACGAACAAGCGGCGCGTGCGCAAGCGCTTCGCGAAGGCGGCGGCCGAGGAGCGCGAGGAGGTCGCGGCGGCGCTGCGGCGCGCGGGCGCCGACCACCTCGTGCTGTCGACGAGCGGCGACTGGCTGCGCGACCTGGCCGGCCACCTGAAGCGATCCGAGCTGCGGGTGCGCAGCCGGGCGGGGCAGGCAGCGTGAGCTTCCGCGAGCCATCGGTCCTGATCGGCCTCCTGCTGCTGCCGATGGCGGTCGCCGCGTACTGGGTCATGGGCCGCCGCCGGCGCGCGGAGTCCGCGCGCTTCGGCAATCCCGCCCTGTTGCCCGGGCTCGCCACCGCGCGGCCGGGCTGGCGGCGCCACCTGCCGCCGCTGCTGCTGCTGGTCGCGCTCGGCGCACTGGTGATCGCGCTCGCGCGGCCCCAGCGCACGGTCGCCTCTCCAGCGCGCCAGGCGACGGTGATGATGGTGACCGACGTCTCCGGCTCGATGCGCGCGAGCGACGTGGAGCCGGACCGCCTCTCGGCCGCCGTCGAGGCCGGCCAGGCGCTCGCGGACGAGCTGCCCGACGAGCTGCGCCTCGGGCTCGTGTCGTTCTCCGACTACGCCGAGCTGACCGTCCCGCCGACCACGGACCGCGAGCCGGTCGAGCAGGCGCTGGACCGCCTCGTCGCCGACGGAGGGACGTCGATGGGCGACGCGCTGCGGCGCGGCATCGAGGCCGCGCGCACCCCGGTCGCCAACCGCGACGGCAGCGGCACGCGGCGGCTCCCGGCCGTGATCGTGCTGCTCTCCGACGGCAAGAACACGTCCGGCAACACGCAGCCGCTCGAGGTCGCCCGCCAGGCCAAGGCGCTCAAGATCCCCATCTACGCGGTCGCGCTCGGCACGGCGAGCGGCAAGATCGAGCTGACCGACCCGTTCTCCGGGACGACGCAGACGATCGCCGTGCCACCTGACCCGCAGACGCTGCGCGAGATCGCGCGCATCACCGGCGGCCGCTTCTTCGAGACCGCGAAGGCGGCGGAGCTCGAGTCGATCTACGCGAACCTCGGCACGCGCCTCTCCTCCAAGCCGGAGAAGCGCGAGGTCACGGTCGCGTTCGCGGGCGGCGGCGTGATCCTGCTGCTCGTGGGCGGCGGGCTCAGCCTGGCGTGGTTCGGCCGCCTGCCCTGAGCCGGACCAGCTCCTCGCGATCGGTGTCGCCCGAGAGGCCGACGGCGAGCACCATGCCGACGCCGCGGGCGTAGAACTTCGCCTCGAGCACGTCCGGCTCGAGCGGGTTGTAGTCGAGCGTCATCAGCGCGTTGCGGTACCGCTTGAGCGGCACCTTGACCCGCTCGCGCAGCGAGACGATCTTGGCGCGGTCCTCGGCGTGGCCGGCGTAGTGCTCCTGGCGGTAGCGCATGCCGACCTTCGGACGCGCGGGCATGACGATGCCGGCCCGCGCGCCGTCGACGCCGGCCTCGAACGAGCCCTCCGTCGATACGGGCTTGCCGTCCTCGTACTCGGTGGTCGCCTCGCCGAGGTACCAGACCGTGCCCTCGTCGTCCTGCGCGTAGTAGTCGTCGGTGATCTCGACCGGCACCCCCTTGAGCGTGACCTCGTCGCGCACGACGCGGGCGACCACGCCGTTGGCGATCAGCTTCGTGCGGTCGGTGACGGTGACCTTCACGCGCTGCGGACCCTCGCGGTAGACCCACTGGCGGCCGACGGGGAGCGGGAAGTACGGGTTGTCGACGTCGGGGCCCGCCGAGGCGAGCGCGAGCGTCATGGCGGCGGTGGCGAGCATGACGGGAGGGATACGCTCGGCACGTGAGAGCCAAATGAGAGACCTCCTCGCGCGCGTCGCGGAGCTCGCCGCCGAGCATCTCCAGTCGGCGGACGAGCGCCACGTCGGCGCGCTGGCCTCGTTCGACGAGCTGCGGGCCGCGCTCGGCGGGCCGCTGCCGGAGACGGGCGTGGCGGCGGAGCAGGTGGTCGAGGAGCTGGCGCGCGGCGCCGCGCCCGGGCTCGTCGCATCACCGGGCCCGCGCTACTTCGGCTTCGTGACCGGCGGCGCGGTGCCGGCGGCGCTGGCCGCGGACTGGCTCGCGTCGGCGTGGGACCAGAACGCGTTCAGCGCGGTCTCGTCGCCGGCGGCGTCGGTGGTGGAGGAGGTCGCGTGCGGCTGGCTGCTCGAGCTGCTCGGCCTGCCGCCGGAGTCCGGCATCGGTCTGACCACGGGCGCGCAGATGGCAAACGTCACCGGGCTGGCGGCGGCCCGCCACGCGCTGCTCGCGCGCGCGGGCTGGGACGTCGAGGAGCAGGGGCTGGCGGGCTCGCCGCCACTGCGCGTGCTCGCCGGCGAGGAGGCGCACGTGACACTGTGGCGCGCGCTGCGGCTGCTCGGGATCGGGCGCGCGCAGGTCGAGGTCGTGGCGGCGGACGGGCAGGGCGCGATGCGGGCCGACGCGCTCGCCGCGGCGCTCGACGGCCCGGCGATCGTGTGCGCGCAGGCCGGCAATGTGAACTCGGGCGCGATCGACCCGCTGCGCGAGATCACCGCCGCCGCGCGCGAGCACGGGGCGTGGGTGCACGTCGACGGCGCGTTCGGCCTGTGGGCGGCGGCGAGCCCGGCGCTCGCGCACCTCGCGGCGGGCGCCGGCGACGCCGACTCGTGGGCGACCGACGGGCACAAGTGGCTCAACGTCCCCTACGACTGCGGGGTCGCCGCGGTGCGCGACCGCGACGCGCACTTCGCGGCGATGAGCATGACCGCCGCCTACCTCGCGCGCGACGCGAGCGCCCGCTCGAACTCCGACTGGGTCCCCGAGGCCTCGCGGCGCGGGCGCGGCTTCGCGGTCTACGCGGCGCTGCGCTCGCTCGGCCGCGACGGGGTGGCGGAGCTCGTCGAGCGCAACTGCGCGCTCGCGCGGCGGCTGGCCGAGCGGGTCGCCGCCGGGGGCATGGAGGTGCTCAACGACGTCGTCCTCAACCAGGTCCTGCTCGACGCGAGCGACGAGGTCGTCGCGCGGGTGCAGGCGGACGGCACGTGCTGGGTCGGGGGCACCCGCTGGCAGGGCCGGACGGCGATGCGCGTCTCGGTCTCGAACTGGTCGACCACCGAGGCCGACATCGACCGCAGCGCCGACGCCATCCTCAGCGCGCACCGGCAAGCGCGCGGGTGAGGGCGGCGACCGCCGCGACCTGATCCTCGATCTGGATCCACGTGATCCGCATCGTGCGCCAGCCCGCGGCGAGGAGCGTCTGGTCCTTGCGCCGGTCACGCTCGAACGAACGGCGCGATGAGTGGAAGGCGTAGCCGTCGATCTCGACGATGAGTCTGTGGGTGCGCCAGACGAAATCGACCTCGTAGCCGGGGACTCCGATCGCTGCCTCCTTCAATGCCGCCGTTCCCCGGTGCCGCGGATAACGGCTGAACTGCTCATTGAGGGAAGGGTCTGTGACGACGCGGAGGATCCGGGCCTCGTTCAGCGCGCGATCGACGTCGTGCTTCGTGGCGGCGAGGTCGAGGAGGGTGCGTGCAGCTGACGTGACGGGGATGCCGTGGCGGCGGGTGATGTCGGCGGGATGGAGCGCGGCTCGGTGCACGACGATCCCGGGGCGGGCGTGCGCGCCGGCGGGGAGCGTGACGTGCATCAGGCCGGCGAGCGGTGGGCAGAGGCCCCAGAGAACGGCGGCTGGGTAGTGGCTGAGCAGGGCGCCGTCCCCACTTGCCAGGACCGCCGCCATGGCCGGCGTGTGCGGAGTCTCGAGGGGCCCGGCGAGGTACACGCCGTGGTGCCGGCGGCGCAGCCACCCGCTGCGCACGCGGGTGGCGATCGCATCCTTGCTCCACCCGGCGGCCAGCAACTGCGCCGTCGTGACCAGGCCATGCTGCCGTGCAGCGACCGTCCGAACCCGAGTTTCTGCGCCCTCCACACCCCTCAGAGCCAATAGGGCGCAGAAACTCGTCCCCCAGCCGTCCGGACACCCTCCCTCACCAGCCGCCGTTCGCCGGCTCCTTCAGCACACTCGTGAGCTATCGCCGCTCCGCCAGCTCCGTGATCACGGCCTCGTAGACGCCGGCGCCGTTCGGCGCCTCGGCGACCCGCACGTTCGCCAACCGCCGCGCCGCGTCGTGCACCTCGGGCAGCGCGTTCGCCACGAGCCAGAACGTGCCCACGACCTCGGCCGCCCCCAGGTCCTCCATCGAGTCGCCGACCGCGATCACCTCGTCCGGAGCGAACCCGCGCGCCTGCATGTGGGCCGCCACGGCGCGGGCCTTCGAGGCCGCACGCGGCACGAGGTGGTACGCGCGACCACCACCGCCATCCACGCCGTGCATCACGCCGTTGTCGGCCAGCCGCAACTCCCCGAACCCTCCCTCGATGAGCAGTTCGTCGGCCTCCGCCCGCATCGACGCCCCGCCCCAGGAAGAGCCGCGACACCTCCCGCCCTCGCTGCCACGGCTCGTAGACCTCGAGGCGACCCGCAAAATGCCCCAGCAGCAGCGCCCGCGCGCCCTCGTCGTCGCCCGGCTCCGCGAGCCATTCCAGCTCGCCGTCGAGCACCATCCCGCAGCCCGCCTCGAAGATGTAGGAGGACAGGCCGAGCATGCGCGCGTCGTGCAGCAGCGTCGAATGGCGCCGCCCCGAGTACGGCACGACCTCGACCTCGGCGCGCGCGCACGCCTCGAGCGCCCGCGCGCCGAGCAGCGTGAACGCCCCGTCGGCGTCGCGGAACAGCGACGCGCGGCGGCCCAGCAGGGTCCCGTCCATGTCGACGTAGGCGGCGCGCACGCGATCTCTAGTCTGGCTCACACGAAGGACGCCGCGAACGCGGCGAGCACGAGGCCCGCGGCGAGCACGAGCCGCCCCGCCGCCGCCACCCCGACGGCGGCGGCGAAGAGCGCGAGCGACACCCAGTCGCGCCACGGCACGAAGATGCGGCTCGAGCTGACGCCCTGGGCGGTCGTGTACTCGCACCGGGTCGTGCCCGGCGGCCACAGCGCCGGCTCGGTGCTGAGGCTCGAGCGCTCGTCCATCTCCAGCCCGCCGGGGCAGAACAGCAGAGGGTCCTCGTTCAAGGGGGAGAAGCCGGCCCAGATGAGCGCGAACCCGCCGACGAACACGCACAGTGCGAGCACAACCGGGTGAGCGCGGAGCACGCGTCTAGTCTCACATCCCATGGCGGTCGTCAGAGACATCGAGCCGTGGGATGAGCTGCTGCAGGCCGGCCGCGACGACGAGCGACTCGTCACGCAGAGCTCGGTCCACCCGCGCCCCGGCAACCGCGCCCCGATCCCCGACGAGTTGCACCCGACCGTGGCCGACGCGCTGCGCGCCAGGGGCATCGAGGATCTGTGGTCGCACCAGGCGGAGGCCATCCACGCCGCGTGGGCGGGCCCGACGATCGTGACCACCGGCACCGCCAGCGGCAAGTCGCTGTGCTTCCAGCTCCCGACGCTCGACGTGCTGTCCCGCGACCCGCGCGCCCGCGCGCTCTACCTCTACCCGACCAAGGCGCTCGCCCAGGATCAGGCGCGGGCGCTCAACGCGTTCGGCCTCAAGCACGCCCGCCTCGCGATCTACGACGGCGACACCCCGCGCGAGCAGCGCTCCGCGATCCGCCGCAACGGCAACGTCGTGCTCACCAACCCCGACATGCTGCACCTCGGGATCCTGCCCAACCACCCGGCGTGGGCGAACTTCTTCTCCAACCTCGCGATCGTGGTCGTCGACGAGGCGCACGTCTACCGCGGCGTGTTCGGCTCCCACGTCGCCAACGTGCTGCGCCGCCTGCGCCGCATCGCCGCCGCCTACGGCACCGAGCCGCGCGTGCTGATGGCGAGCGCCACGATCGGCAACCCGGGCGAGCTGGCCGAGCGCCTGTCCGGCCTCGACGACTTCACCGTCGTCGAGCGCGACGGCTCGCCGGTCACCAAGCGCACGATCGCGATGTGGAACCCGCCCGTCACCGACGAGAAGCTCGGGACGCGCCGCTCGGTGCTGTCCGAGGCGGCCGACCTGCTCGCCGAGCTCGTCAGCCAGGGCGCGCGCACGATCGTGTTCATGAAGTCGCGCAAGGCCGTCGAGCTGATGGCGAAGTTCACCCAGCTCGCGCTCGAGGACCTCGGCCACCCCGGCCTCGCCAAGCGGATCGCGCCCTACCGGGCCGGCTACACGCCCCAGCAGCGGCGCGAGCTCGAGCGCAAGCTCGTCGACGGCGAGCTGCTCGGGGTCGTCTCCACCGACGCGCTCGAGCTCGGCATCGACATCGGCTCGCTCGACGCCGCGATCTGCGTGACGTTCCCCGGCACGGTGGCGAGCCTCCGCCAGCAGTGGGGCCGCGCCGGCCGCCGCGGCCGCGGGCTCGCCGTCTACGTGGCGGGCGAGGACGCGCTCGACCAGTTCTTCTGCCGCCACCCCGACGAGTTCCTCGACCGCCCGGTCGAGAACGCGATCCTCGACCACGAGAACGAGCAGATCCTCGCCCAGCACGTGCTGTGCGCCGCGCACGAGGGCCCGCTCGAGCCGGCCGACGCGGAGTTCCTCGGCCCGAGCTGGAAGACGACCGCGGAGCGCCTCGTCAGCACCGGCGCGCTGCGCGAGCGCCCCGGCGGCCTCTACGTCCCGCGCCGGCCCGAGGAGTTCCCCGCCGCGAACGTGGCGCTGCGCTCCACGAGCCGCGACGGCTGCGTGATCGTCGACACCGGCTCGGGCGAGCTGATCGGCACCGTCGACATCGCCCGCGCGATGAACACGACGCACGAGGGCGCCGTCTACCTGCACGGCGGGCGCCAGTTCGAGGTCGCCGAGCTCGACCTCGACAACCGCCGCGTGCTCGTCCACCCGTTCCAGGGCGACTGGTACACGCAGCCCAAGCGCGAGACCGACACCTACATCGAGGCGCTGCTCGACCGCCGCGAGCACCTCGGCGTGACGCTGAGCTTCGGCACCGTGACCGTCACCGAGCAGGTGCTGGCCTACCAGCGCAAGCGCATGGCCGACCACGAGGCGCTCGACCTGATCGGGCTCGACCTCCCGCAGACCTCGTTCACCACCCAGGCCCTGTGGTACGAGCTCGGGCCCGAAGTGCTGCGCGACGACCTCCCGCTGATGGCGCTGCTCGGGGCGCTGCACGCCGCCGAGCACGCCCAGATCGCCGTGCTGCCGCTGCTCGCGATGTGCGACCGCTGGGACATCGGCGGGCTGTCGACGAACCTGCACCCGCAGACCGGCGGCCCGACGATCTTCATCTACGACGGCCACCCCGGCGGCATCGGCATCACGCGCCGCGGCTTCCTCGCCTTCGACGCGCTGGTCGACGACGCGCACCGGCTCATCACCGAGTGCCCGTGCGAGAAGGGCTGCCCGTCGTGCGTGCAGTCGCCGAAGTGCGGCAACCTCAACGAGCCGCTGTCGAAGCTCGGCGCGGCCGAGGTCATGGGCCGGATGCTCGCCGCCGGCTAGCGCGGCGCCATCGCGTTCATCCCTGCCCGCAGCGCTTCACGCGAGAGCTGCGCCGCCGGCACCGGATAGGCGCGGTAGGAGAAGCCGCGAGCGAGCCGCAGCGTGAGCACCGGGCGCCCGGCGCCGGTGAGCTCGGTGATCAGCGGCGAGGCGCCCCACGACATCAGCCAGTGCCCGCCCGGCAACCGCATCGCGCTGCCGCAGCAGAACGCGTCGGTGGCGCGCGCGTCGGTCACGCGCTCGACCACGTGCGCGGTGCGCGCGAGCGGGTCGATCGTCAGCCGCAGCGCGCGCGGCGGCCGCCCGCGCAGCATCCCGTTGTCGTGCACGGTGAGGCTCCCGTCCGCGAGCCGCCGCGCCTGATGCTGGCCGCCGAAGCCGCCCGGGCCGAACGCACCGGCCAGGAAGTCGAGGCTCTCCGCGCGCGGCGTGCCGCCGAGCTTCCAGTCGATGCCGCCGTCGGCGCGGCGGATGCGCAACACGGCGTCGAGGTGCCGCGCGGACACGATCACGCCGTTGCCGTCGCTCTGCAGCGAGTTGAGGTGGATGAGGTCGTAGACCGTGCGGTCGCCGTCGGCGACGTCGATGGCGTCGAGCGGGAAGGTCGTCTCCTCCAGCGCGACGTGGTCGGAGCTGCGCCACGACCACGCCACCTGCCGGTCCGGCGTGACCTCCTGCAGCAGCGCGTCGGCGACGGTCGCATCCGCCGGCCCGCCGATCGCGGTCAGGTCGACGTGCTCGCGCGGCACGTAGGCCATCAGCAGCACGTTGCCGTTCGGCAGCACCTCGAGGTCGTGCTGATCGACCGTGAAGCCGACGGTGTCGAGCGTGCCGAGCTGCGTGCCGTCGAGCGCGAAGCGCGAGTACGGGTAGCTGCCGAAGGCGGTGTCGAGGTGGCGGCCGACGGCGATGGTGCCGTCGGGGAGCAGGCGCCCGTCCATGAGCGGCGCCTGCCCGGCGAGCCACCACACGGGCACCCCGTAGCGGTCGGCGATGACGGTGTAGCCGACGTCGCCGGCGGCGGTGTTGAACACGATCCAGTCGCTCTCCGCCGGGCCGTCGCGCGACACCGTCCAGCCCGTCCACTCGCGCGGGAGACAGCGCGCCGACCGCCCGTCGCCGAGCGCAAGCGACTGGCCCGCCCGCAGCGGCACGGTGCGCGTGACGCCGCCGGTGGTGACGCGCACGCTGCCGCGCGGCTCGCAGGCGATCGTGTAGTCGAGGATCGCCGGGTCGAAGGCGGGCACGAGCGGCGGCTCGGTGACGACGCCGCCGGCCGGGGCGGCGGGCGCGACCGGCGCGGGGGCGGGCGCGACCGGCGGCGGGGGCGGAGCCGGCCCCGCGCGGGGCGCGCGCAGCCGCACGCGCGCGAGCACCCGCCGCCCCGCCCACAGCTCGAGCTGGGCGTGACGCGCCCGCCCGACCCGCAGCGTCGCGCGCACGCGGCGCGGCCCGCGCCGAAGCCGCCGCACCGCGCGCTCCCGCCGGCCGGGGCGCACGCAGCGCGCCGCCGAGCAGCGGACGAGCACGAGCGCGACCCGCCGCCCGCGCACGCGAGCGAGGCCGCGCACGCTCACCCGCGTCGTCCGGCCGAAGTCCGCGCGCACAGCCAGGGACGCTCGCACGGCCGGCGATCGCTCGACCAGCCGCTCGGCTCGCGCCGGCGCCGCCGCGACGGCGAGCAGCGCGAGGAACAGGCAGACCGCGCGTCGGATCGAGCGACGCTATCCGGTTCGCGGACCGTATGCTCGCCGCCGCATGACGGACTTCCCCCGCGTCGAGGGCGTCGAGCACCGCTTCGTCGAAGCCGGCGGCCTGCGCGTGCACGTCGCCGAGGCCGGCGCGGGCGAGCCGCTGCTGCTGCTCCACGGCTGGCCCCAGCACTGGTTCCAGTGGCGCGGCGTGATCCAGCGCCTCGCGGGCGAGCGGCGGCTGATCGCGCCCGACCTGCGCGGCTTCGGCTGGACCGACGCGCCGCCCGGCCCGATCGACCCCGACGTCTTCGTCGCCGACGCCGTCGCGCTGCTCGACGCGCTCGGGCTCGAGCGCGTCGACGTCGCCGGCCACGACTGGGGCGGCTTCACGACCCTGCTGCTCGCCGCGCGCCACCCGGACCGCGTCCGCAAGGCGGTCGCGCTGTCGGCGCCGCACCCGTGGGTCGAGATCACGCCGCGGCTCGCGCTCGAGACATGGCGCGCGTGGTACGCCCTCCCGCTCGCCGCCGGCCTGATCGAGCGCGACGCGCGACTGGCGGCGTGGTTCATCCGCCGCGAGGGCGTGCCGGCCGAGGACGTCGAGGTCTACGCCGAGCGCCTGCGCGATCCCGCGCGCGCCTCGGCGACCAGGCGCCTCTACCGCGCCTACCTGCGCACGCTCGCCACGGCGGCCCGTGGCGCCGCGCCCGAGCCGCGCACGCGCGTCCCCACGCTGCTGATGATCGGCGCGCGCGACATGGCCGTGACGCCGCGGCTGGCGGCCGGCCTCGAGCGCGGCGGCGACGACCTGCGCTTCGAGCCGATCCCCGGCGCGGGGCACTTCGTGTGCGACACGCACGCCCACGTCGTGGCCGAGCGGCTGCGCTCCTTCCTCTGAACGGGGCGTTGCACGCCTTGAGCGGGCGGCGTCCGACCCCGAAGGTCATTGCATGCGATGCCGTCTCCTTACGGGAGTCGTGCTCGCGCTGCTGGCCTGGCCGGCGACGGGGCATGCTCAGAGTGGTGGCGTCACGCCGCCCGCTCCGACAGGTGGCGCCGGCTACGGCACACCCGTCCCCAGCCTGATCGCCAGCCGCTTCGCGGTCACACCCAGAACGCTGCGGCCGGGCGCGCCCGCGCGCTTCCGCTACCGCATCGACGGGTCACGGCAGAGCATGCGCGTGCGCGTCGACCTCCTCCCGGTCGGCTCGCGCCATCCGACGGCACGCGTCCGCATGGGCTGGAAGCGCCCGGGCCGCACGCTCGTACGCACCTGGACGCCGCCGGCCGGCCGGCTCACGCCCGGCGACTACGTCGCGCGCCTGCACGCCGTCGACCGCCGCGGGCGCACGCTGCGCCGCACGGCCACCGCCTCCGGCCGCTCGCGCCTGACCGTCGTCGCGCCGCCCCCGCCGGTGGCGACCCCCGTCGCGCCGCCCGCCACGCCGGTCGGCTCCGGCGTCTTCCCCGTTCGCGGTCCCTACAAGTACGGCGACGGCTTCGGCGCCGAGCGCGGCACCGCGCGCCACCGCGGGCAGGACATCCTCGCCCCCGAAGGCGCGCCGGTCGTCGCCCCGCGCGGCGGCGTCGTGACCTGGCGCGCCTACCAGGCCGAGGGCGCCGGCCACTACATCGTCATCGACGGCGACGACGGCCGCGACTTCGTCTTCATGCACCTGAAGGACGGCTCGATCACCGTGCGCAAGGACGACGTGGTGACCGCCGGGCAGGTGTTCGCCCAGGTCGGCATCACCGGGCGCACGAGCGGCGCGCACCTGCACTTCGAGATCTGGCCCACCGGCTGGTACTCCTCCGACGACTCGCTGCCGGTCGACCCGCGGCCCGATCTCGACGCCTGGGCCGCGGGCTGAGCTACTCGTAGGCGATCGCCCGCAGGACGTCGAGCCGTGAGGCCCGGCGCGCGGGGAAGATCGCCGCGACGACGCCGACCACGATCGCGAAGATCAGCAGCGTCAGGATCTGCCCGATCGGCAGCGAGAACGTGATCCCCTCGCCCTCGAGCGCCTGGATCACCACGAACGCGAAGAAGATCCCGAGCACGAGCCCGAGCAGGGCGCCGAACACCGCCGTGATCACGCTCTCGTAGCGGACCATGCGCCGGACGTCGCGCCGCGTCATGCCGACGGCGCGCAGCAGCCCGAGCTCGCGCGTGCGCTCGAAGATCGACAGCGTGAGCGTGTTGACGATCCCGAACGCCGAGATGATCACGCTCATCGCGAGCAGCGCGTAGAACAGGCCGAGGACCTGGTTGATCTGGTCGGCGTTCTCGTCCTTGAGCTCCTGCTGCGAGCGCGCGCGAGCCTCGGGGAAGGCGGCGAGCGCCTGCGTGACGCGGCGCTGGACCGCGGGCACGCTCGCGCCCTGCTCGGTCGCGACCAGCACGCTGGAGACACGCTTCTGCTCGGCCAGCTGATCGAACGGGGCCGGGCCCATGGTCATGCCCCCGAGCAGCGCGTCGTCCTTGTAGATGCCGCGCACGGTCAGCGTCACCTCGCCGCTGGGGCCGGTGATGTCGACCGTGTCGCCGACCTTGAACTTGCCCGCGGTGGCGATCGCCTCCTCGAGCAGCACGCCGTCGGAGCCGAGCTCGTCGAGCGACGTCTGCGAGCCCTCCTGCCAGTCGAAGTTGTAGACCTGCCCGATCGTCGCGGGGTCGATCGCGTGCGTGAACTTCGTGCCGCTGACGCCCTTGACCTCGGTCTGGGTGTCGCGGATCGGGGAGACCGCGGCGACACCGTCGACGTCGGCGACGGCCGGGGCGATGTCGGCCGGGATCGGCGTGAAGCCGTCCTCGTGCAGCACCGCGATGTCACCGGCGAGCGTGCGGTCGATGAGGTCGGAGACCGAGGCGCGCAGCCCGTTGGCGAAGATCGTCACGAACACGACGAGGGCGAGGCCGATCATCAGCGCCGCCGACGTGACCGCGGTGCGGCCCGGGTGGCGCGTGGAGTTCTCGCGCGCCAGCCGGCCGACCAGCTTGGTGGTGCGCTCGACCGGGGCGGCGACGACGCGCGCGGCCGGCTTGACGAAGCGCGGCGAGATCAGCGCGATGCCGAGGATCAGGATCACCGCGCCGCCGGCGGCGCCGAGCAGCTTGGTCGCGGTGTCGCCGCCCTCGGCCAGCAGGCCGGCAATGACGAGGCCGGCGCCGCCGAGGATGAACAGCCCGGCGAGCAGCGGCATGAGCTTCGCGAACCGCCCGCGGGTGGGCGCGCTCGCCTCGCGCAGCGCCTCCACCGGCGCCACGCGCGTGGCGCGCACGGCAGGCGCGAGCGCGCCCGCGAGCGTCACGATCGTGCCGACCAGCAGGCACACGATCACGGTCCGCGACTCGAGCACGAGGCCGGTGGTCGGCAGGTCGATGCCGAGCGCCTTGAAGAGCTCGTTGATGCCGGACGCGAACCCGAGGCCCGCGATGATCCCGGCCACCGAGCCGACGATGCCGATGGTCAGCGCCTCGAGCAGCACCGAGTTGAGCACCTGGCGGCGGGTCGCGCCGAGCGTGCGCAGCAGTGCCAGCTCCCGCGCGCGCTGGGCGACGGTGATCGAGAACGTGTTGAAGATCAGGAAGGCGCCGACCAGCACGGCGATGAACGCGAACGCGAGCAGGCCGGTGGTGAGGAACGAGAGTCCCTCGCGGATGTCGTCGCCGGCGCTGTCGGCCTCCTGCGCGGCGGTGCGGACCTGCGCGGTCGGCGGCAGGATCGAGGCGATCTGGCGCTGGAGCTCCGAGTCGGACACGCCCGGCTTGGCCGCCACGAACGCGAAGTCGACCTTGTTGCGCTTGTCGAACAGCGCCTGCGCGGTCTCGAGGTCGAAGACGACGACGGTGGCGCCGCCGAGCCCGGCCGCCGAGCCGATGGTGGCGAGGCCGACGAGCTTGAAGGGCTTCTTCGGGCCGCCGGCCGCGACGGTCACTTCGTCGCCGACCTCGAAGCCCTCCTTGTCGGCCGTCGAGCCGTCGATGGCGACCTCGTCCGGACCGCTGGGCGCGCGGCCCTCGGAGATGCCGATGGCGGCGAACGGCTTCGGCATGTAGGTGGCGGCGATCGTCGGCGCGCCGCCGGTGGAGACGACCTTGCCGTCCTTGCCGACCACCGCGGCGACGTCGTTGATCTGCCCCGCGACCTCGCGGACCTCCGACAGCCCCTTGATCTGGTCGAGCAGCTGGCCCTCGAGCGGCCGCGGCATCGTGAACTCCGTCTCGACCTGCTCGCGGCCGGAGACGATCACGTCGGCGCCCTTCGTCTGCGACGAGAAGATCTCGTCGAACGCCTTCTGGATCGTGTCCGTGAGGACGAACGTGCCGGCGATCATCGTCACGCCCAGCAGGACGGCGATGACCGTGAGCGAGGTGCGCAGCTTGCGCGCCGCGAGCCCGCGGAGCGCGAGGCGGGTCACGCCAGCGCCTTCATCCGGTCGAGGATCTGCTCGGCGTCGAGGTGCGGCTCGTCGGCGACGATGTGGCCGTCGTCGAGGAAGATCACGCGGTCGGCGACCGCGGCGGCGGTCGCGTCGTGCGTGACCATGACCACCGCCTGGCCGTACTCGTCGACCGCGCGCCGCAGCAGCCCGAGGATCTCGGCCGAGGTGGTCGAGTCGAGGTTGCCGGTCGGCTCGTCGGCGAAGATCACCGCGGGCTCGGAGGCGAGCGCGCGCGCCACGGCGACGCGCTGCTGCTGGCCGCCTGAGAGCTCGGCGGGCCGGTGCGTGCGGCGGTCGGCGAGCGCCACCGCCTCGAGCAGCTGGTCGACGCGCCCGTCGCTGTCGTTGCGGCCGGCGAGCGTGAGCGGGAGGCGCACGTTCTCCTCCGCCGTCAGCACCGGCACGAGGTTGAACGCCTGGAAGACGAAGCCGATCTTGTCGCGCCGCAGCTTCGTCAGGTCGGTGTCGTCGAGGCGGCCGATCTCGGTGCCCCCGATCGACACGGTGCCGCCGGTCGGCCGGTCGAGCCCGGCCAGCAGGTGCATGAGCGTCGACTTGCCGGAGCCCGACGGCCCCATGATCGCGGTGAAGGAGCCGGGCTGGAGCTCCAGCGAGACGCCGCGGAGCGCGTCGACGGCGGCGTCGCCCTCGCCGTAGCGCTTGGTGAGGTCGCTGCCGGCGACGACGGGGGAGGAGGGCATATGGACAAGGGTGGCAAAGCGCCACCCCGCAACGTGGTGCGGGTAACCGTAGGTCTCCCCCTAGGGGATCTGCCCTAGAGCGACTTCGCGAACCAGTGCTCGGCGAACTGCTCGTCGTTGAAGGCGGGCACCTCGACGAAGCCCACGGAGCGGTAGAGCGACATCGCCTCGGTCAGCGCCCCGTTGGTCTCGAGGCGCAGCGTGCGCGTGCCGGCCTGCGCGGCCCTCGACTCGAGCTCGCCGAGCAGGCGGCGCCCGAGGCCGAGCCCGCGGGCGGAGTCGGCGACCCACATGCGCTTGAGGTCGGAGACGCCGCCGCCGAAGTGCTTGAGCGCGCCGCACGCGACGGGCTCGGCGCGCAGATACGCGACGACCATCTCGCCGGCCGGCGGGCGCAGCTCCTCGGGCAGGGCGGTCGATCCGACCAGCGGATCGAACGGCATGTCGGAGCGGCGCTCGAGCTCGGCGAAGTACGAGCGCAGGCACTGGCGCGCGTCGGGATGCTCGGGGTCGATGGTGCGGATCTCGACCATCGCGGCGGTCAGCAGCCGCTCGACGTCGCGCATCGCGCCGACGAGGCGCTCGCGCTGCGGTGGCGTGAGCGGCTCCAGCAGGGACGCGGCGAGCTCCTCGGCGCGCCGGTTGAGCACGTCCCGCTCGGCCAGGCCCGCCTTCGTCAGCCGCGCCATGCGGACGCGGCGGTCGGGCGCGGCGGCCTCGACCGTGACCAGTCCCTCGGCCTCGAGCGCCCGCAGCAGCCGGCTCGCGTGTCCCGAGTCGAGCTCGAGCCGCGCCCGCAGCGCGCGCACCTCGCAGCCGTCCTCCCCGATCTCCCACAGCACGCGCGCCTCGGCCAGCGGCCGCCCGCGAGCGAGGTAGTGATCGTCGAGCGCGCCGACGCGCTGGGTCACCGTGCGGTTGAAGCGCCGGACCTGCTCGACCATCGCCTCGGGCATTACCTGACTTTAGTCAGAGGTAGCTGCGAGAGCAAGACCCTGCAGACTCCTGCGGCATGCCGTCCGCGCGCTGGACCGTCGTCGTGCCGCTGCTGGGCGTCGTCGTCCTGGCGGCGACGTGGGGCAGCAAGCCTCCCGGGCTGGTGCTCGCGCTCGTGGGCGTGGTCCTGGCCGGCGCGGTGCTCGCCGCCGTCCACCACGCCGAGGTGGTCGCGCACCGGGTCGGCGAGCCGTTCGGCTCGCTCGTCCTGGCGGTCGCCGTGACCGTGATCGAGGTGGCGCTGATCGTCACCCTGATGGTCTCCGGCGGCTCCGACACGTCGACGCTCGCGCGCGACACGGTGTTCGCCGCGGCGATGATCACCTGCAACGGCATCGTCGGCCTGTCGCTGCTGGTGGGCACGCTCCGCAGGCGCTTCGCCGAGTTCAACGCCGAGGGCACGGCGACCGCGCTGGCGACCGTCGCGACGCTGGCGACGCTCACCCTCGTGCTGCCGACGTTCACCACGAGCCGCCCCGGCGCGGAGTTCACGAGCGGCCAGCTGGCGTTCGCGGCCGTCGCGTCGATCGTCCTGTACGGGCTGTTCGTGTTCGTCCAGACCGTCCGCCATCGCGACTACTTCCTGCCGGTCGGCGCGCCCGCCGACGATCCCGACGCGCACGCCGCGCCGCCGTCGACCCGCACCGCGCTCGCGAGCCTCGGGCTGCTGGTTGTGGCGCTCGTCGCCGTCGTCGGGCTCGCCAAGATCGAGTCGCCCGCCATCGAGGACGCGGTCGAGGGGATCGGCGCGCCGCCGTCCGCCGTCGGCGTCGTCATCGCGCTCCTGGTGCTGCTCCCCGAGACGCTCGCCGCCGTGCGCAACGCGCACCACGACCGCGTCCAGACGAGCTTCAACCTCGCCTTCGGCTCGGCGATCGCGAGCATCGGCCTGACCATCCCCGCCATCGCCGTCGCCTCGATCTGGCTCGACGGGCCGCTCGTGCTCGGCCTCGGCTCGACGCAGACGGTGCTGCTGGCGATCACGATCGTCGTGACGGCATTGACCGTGCTGCCGGGCCGGGCGACGCTCCAGGAGAGCGGCGTCCACCTCGCGCTGTTCGCCGCCTTCCTGTTCCTCGCGATCAACCCGTAGCGGCCGCAGGCACGCGCTAGCCTTCGGGCCCGCTGGCGAGATAGCTCAGTTGGTAGAGCACACGACTGAAAATCGTGGTGTCCCCGGTTCGAGTCCGGGTCTCGCCATCTCGAAAGCCAAATCTCGCATGGCCGCAGGATTTTCTATTCTGTGGTGCAACGCCGACTCGAACTTCGCGCACCACGCGTGGTCGTCGTGACGTCCGCGGTATTGCCCGTTCCACCGGCATGGCGCGTCCCACTCCCGGTCCGCAGAGCCACGCCGCCCGAAGCCGAGGCTTCGCCGTGTATCTCGCTGGTCGCCGTGATCCTGCGAGCGGTGCACGCCGTAGAAACGCCGACTTCAAACGACCCGGAGGGCGACATGACGAGACTGCGATGCACTGACGGGTGGCCATCATGACCAGAGAGCGCGTGGGCGTGACGCTGATCCTGACCGCCGCCGTCATGTCCTTCCTGCTCTCGATCACGCTCTGGTTCACCGACAACCGGGACGAGGGCGTGTTCGTGGGGCTGTGGGTGCCGTCGATCCTCGCGGCGGGCGGCTTCTGGATGGCCGCGGTGAGGACGCGATGACCGGTCTCGAGGTGCTCCTTGCCGTCGCCGGGCTCGCCGCGACGGCGCTCGTGGTGGCCGGCATGATCCTCTTGACACCACGCGGCACAGTCGAGCCGAGCCCGGCCGACACTCCAGCGCCGCCCTGCACGGCCGCGCACCGCCCAGACACCCGTGGCGAACGACCGGTGTCGACCGAACGCGCACTGGCTGACCGATGAGCGACCGCTGGCGTGTCGGGCAGCGTGGCTGGCCGGCGAGCTTCCCGGTCGCGCAAGTGCCGAACGCGCAGCTGTCCGCGGCGCTTGCCGGCCTGCTCGTCGCCGCGGCGACGAGCGGCTCAGTGCACGCGTACGCGCGCGCCGTGTTCTACGCCGGGCTCGCCGCATGGGCGTCGGAGGAGCTGATCGGCGGCGTGAACTGGGTGCGCCGCGCCATCGGTGCCGCCGGTCTCGCCTACGTCGTAGCCAGGGTCGGCGCGGCGCTCGAAGGGTAACGTGTGGCAGGAGTCTCGGACGATCGAAACGGCAAGCGACGGCCGTCTCGACGGCGGCGGTGCGCAGGCTGCCGCTCAGACGCGCAGGAGCGATCCTCCCCTATCCGCCGGCGAGCGCGCCGGCGTAGACCTGCCAGGCCAGCGCGCTCTTTGCGACGAGGCTGAGGATGAGATAGACGCGCTCGGCGAATGCCGGGTCCGCCCAGCGGCCGCGGCCCCGGTACTGCAGCCACATGTTGACCGCGAACGTGTTGAACAGCAGGAACAGGGTGATGAAGATCGCGACGACGAAGCCGGGGACGCCGTTGCCATCGGTGGTGGAGGTGATGAGTTGGGTGGTGATCGCGATCCACGGCACGGCGCCGATGACGCACCCATAGACGAACGGCCGCCAGTCCACCTCGTCGCGGTCGGCGTTCGTCTGCTCCTGCACGAGCCCGAAGAGGATCATCGCTGCGTTCGCTCCGAACAGGGCGATCAGGGCGACGAGCTCGCTGACACCGGCGAGCATCGCGATGAGCACGACCATCAGCGACGCGCTGACCGAGTACTCCCACCAGCGTGCCGGATTGATCCCGCGCGCGACGTTCGCCTCGTACCAGCGGCGCGGCCGTCCGCCGCTCAGCGTGAGGTGATCGACCGCGGCGAGCAACAGGAACGCGGCGACCAGCCAGTCGATCCGCAGGCTGCCGAGGCTTGCGGAGCCGTAGTCGCCGGTGCCGGGCGGCCCGGTCAGGAACGACGCCGTGACGGGAAGCGAGGCCGCCGTCGCGATCGCGACCAGGACGACCGCCTGCAGGGCGTGCAACGAGCCGACGATGACGTTCAGACGGCGCAGCCGGGAGGCCGCCGCGGCGTCGAGCTGGGCTGGCGCACGATCGGGCATGTCCCAAAGCTACGGCTGCGGGAGAGAAACGGACGACCCGCGCGGCCGAGATGGGCTGTTGCTTGTGAGCGATCCGGCGCCGCATTCCCTACGACGCCGACCTCGCGCTGAAGGGGCCGGCGGATGCCGACCCTTCTCGGGCTCGCTGTCGATCGCGTCGGTGACCGCGCGCTCGAAGGCCTCCACGCAGCACTCGGCAGTCGCAGCCCGGGACGGCTGCCGCCGCTCTCGGGACGCGGCCTCGACGGGCGCCACCACAACTTGCCCGGCGCCCTGCGCGAGCAGCACACCTTCATCGTCACCGCCTTCCGACGCGAACAGCAGGCGCTTGTCGACGAATGGCTCCCGTAGCTGGTCGACCTGGAGGAGCGCCGCCCGGATGTCGCCGCCTGTGAGCTGCCGGTCCTCTCATCCGCGTACTCGCCGGCCCGCTGGTTCATCGTCCGCTCGGGCCGCATCCGCGCCCGCGAACACGGCGGCTTCGACGACGAGAAGACGATGCGGCTCACCGGCGGTGCTCGAGCGACGACGCGTGACGCCGCTGCGGCGGATAATGCTCGAGTGGGCGGAACTGAGAGGACCGTGGCGCGGCGCGCGCTGGTGACCGGCGCAACCGGGTTCGTGGGCGGGAGGCTGGCTGCTGCGCTGGCCGATCGCGGCTGGGCGGTGCGGTGTCTGGTGCGCGACCGGTCGCGGGCGCAAGGGCTGGCAGACCGCGGCTTCGAGCTCCACGAGGCCGACGTGCTCGATGCGGAGGCGCTGCGCGGCGCCGGAGAGGGAGTGGAGGTCGCCTATTACCTGATTCACGCGATGGGGCGCGGGACCGCCCGGGGCGGGTTCGAGGAACGCGAGCGGCAGGGCGCGCGGAACTTCGCCGAGATGGCGAAGCGGGAAGGAGTGGCCCGGGACGTCTACCTGGGCGGGCTGGGCGACCGCCCGGCGTCGGCGCACCTGCGCAGCCGCCACCGGACCGCGGAGATCCTCGCCGAGCTGGGACCGCCACTCACCTACTTCCGAGCCGGAATGATCGTCGGGGAGGGAAGCGAGTCCTACCGCACGCTGCGCTACCTCGTGCAGCGGCTTCCCGCGATGATCGGACCCGCGTGGCTCAAGACGCCCACGCAGGCGATCGCGATCGACGACGTGATCGCCTACCTGGTGGCGGCCCCCGACGTCCCCGCCGCAGCGGGCCGCGAGGTACAGATCGCCGGTCCCGACGTTCTCTCCTACGGCGAGATGCTGGATCGGATGGCGGATGCCCTCGGCGTGCGGCGGCGCCCCCGGGTGCCGGTGCCGCTCATCACGCCGTGGCTGTCCTCGCACTGGATCGGACTCGTCACCCCGGTGGACGCGGGAGTCGCCCGCCCACTCGTCGAAGGCCTCTCGACCCCCACCACCGTCACCGACAGCGCGGGGGCGGAGCTCTTCGACGTCCACCCGATGCCGTTCATGGACGCGCTCCGCAAGGCGCTCGACGAGGATCACAGGGCGCCGGCGAGGTGAGCGCTCTGGAGACGCGGCGGGCAGGGACGACCCGCCAGACGGTCGCGGTCACCAGCGTCATGGTGCGCGGGAGAGCGAGCGAGCCGTCGTGTGTGCGGTAGGCGGCGACGCGAAGACCGTCCGTACCTTGTCCCACCGGCGCGGACGGGTTGGGCAAGTGCGTCCACACGCGTCCTGGGCCACCCACCGCGGACGCACGCCGGGCCGTGTGCGTCACGGGCATCCCGACGATCTCATCGGAACACACGTGCAACGTGCTCGTGCCCTTCAGCGGCTCATGAGGCAACCCAGCGCCGACGCGTCCACATCGAACTATGACCCGCGCAGGGTCGAGCGCATCGCCGCCGACGAGGTAGCCCACGACGAGGTCGCTCGCCCGCTTTCTTTTTGCCTGCTAAGCGCCGCTTTCTGTGGCGTTTGCGAGCGGGCTCTGGAAGGTGAACCCGCCGTCGCCGGCTAGCGGCGGAACCTCCCACCGGCGCCGCAAAGCTCTCACAAGCTCTCGCGCGCCACGCCAAAGGGGCGCACTGCCTCCCGCGCAGGCGTGACGCGCCGAGACAGGAGGCATGGGCCGCCCCAAGTCGATCACCAAGACCATCTGCCGCGGCGCGCTCTTCCTCGGCCTGCTGGCCGGCTCGACCCACACCGACGTCGCCGCCGCCTACTGGCAGTCCGGCGGCACCTCCACCGGCGACGCCCAGGTGAGCAAGGCCCTGGGCATCAACCAGACGGCGGACCTCGCGTCCGTCAGCCCCGGCGTCCCCGCTCAGACGCTCAGCGGCACGTTCGACAACCTGAACGGCCGGCCCGTCCATGTCTCGGCCGTCCACGTCTCGATCGCCAAGGTCAGCAAGGCCCCCGGCGCCGCCGCCGGCTCCTGCGACGCCTCCGACTTCAAGCTCACGGACCGCACGATCGCCGTCGCCGCCGACGTCCCCAGCGGGCGCGGCAAGGGCAGCTGGACCGGAGGCGCCATCGCCTTCAACAACAAGTCCGGCGTCGACCAGAACGCCTGCCAGGGCGCGACGGTCAAGCTCCGCTACACGACCTCGTAGACCGCGCCGGGTCCCACACGCGGTTCGCCGGGTCGGTTACGGTCCGCGTAGATGACCATCGACGGTCGTCCGGCGATTGGCGAGATGCCGCTGCTGGAGCGCGAGCGCGATCTGGCCATGCTCGAGGAGGTCCTGGGCCGGGAGAGGGGCCTGCCGGGGCCGGTGCTCGTCGAGGGACCCGCCGGGATCGGCAAGAGCCGGCTGGTCGACGAGCTGATCGGCCGCGCCGGCCGGCTGGGCGTGCGGGCGCTGGCGGGCCGCGGCGCGCACCTCGAGCGTGACTTCCCGTTCGGGGTCGTACGCCAGCTGTTCGAGCCCGCGCTGAGCGATGACCGCGAGCGCGAGCGGCTCCTGGCCGGCGCCGCCGCCTCGGCCGCGCCCGTCTTCGAGGCGATGGCCCCGCCGGGCGCAGGACCCGGCGACGGCTCGTTCGCCGCGCTCCACGGGCTCTACTGGCTGACCACGAACCTCGCCGAGGACGGGCGGCTGCTGCTCGTCGTCGACGACCTCCACTGGTGCGACGCGCCGTCGCTCCGCTACCTCGGCTTCGTCGCCCGGCGCCTCGCCGGGTCGGGGATCGTGCTCGCGCTGGGCCTGCGCAGCGGCGAGCCCGGCATCGATCCCGTGCTCGTCGCCGAGCTCGCGTCCAACACGGACGCGCTCCGCATCGTGCCGCGGCCCCTGAGCGAATCGGCCGTGGCCCGGCTGATCGCCGACCGCCTCGGCGCGGAGCCGGAGGCGGCGTTCACCGCCGCCTGCCTCGAGGCCACGGGCGGCAACCCGCTGCTGCTGCGCCAGCTGCTCTCGTCGCTCGCCGAGGAGGACGTCCGGCCGCTCGCGGGCGAGGCGGGCGCCGTGCGCAGGATCGGCCCGCGCGCGATCTCGCGCACCGTGCTCGTGCGGCTGCACCGGCTCGGGGACCACGCGGTCGCCCTGGCGCAGGCGCTCGCCGTCCTCGGCATCGCCGTGCAGCGCGTGGCCGCCGCGCTGGCCGGCATGACGCTCGAGGAGGCGGCGGTCGCCGCGTCGGCGCTCACCCGCGCCGAGATCCTCATGCCGCAGGCACCCGCCCGCTTCGTGCACCCGCTCGTGCGCGACGCGATCTACCACGAGATGCCGTTCGCCGAGCGCATCATGCGCCACGCCCGCGCCGCGGCGCTGCTCGCCGAGCACGAGGCGCCGCCCGAGCAGATCGCGACGCACCTCCTGTCCGCCCCGCGCCGCGGTGATCCGTGGGTCGTCGACGTGCTCGCCGCGGCCGCCACCTCGGCGCGCGCGAAGGGCGCCGCGGACACCGCGGTGTCGCTGCTGACCCGCGCGATCGACGAGCCGCCGCCGCCCGAGCGCCGGCCCGGCCTGCTGCTCGAGCTGGGGCTGGCCGAGTTGCTGACGTCGGGGCCGGCCGCCGCCGCCCACCTGCGCGCCGCGTGGGAGAGCCTCGAGGATCCGCAGCTGCGCGCGTACGCGGCGGGCGCTCTCACGCGGACGCTCTTCTTCACGGCGCCCGCCCGCGAGGCGGCGGCGGTGGCACGGCAGGCCGCCGCGGAGACGCCGCCGGAGCTGGTCGACGCGCGCCAGGCGCTGCGCGCCACGGAGCTCGCGGCCGCGCGCTACGGATTCGGCGGCGCGAGCGTGGAGGATCTCGACAAGGAGGTCATCCAGGGCGAGGGACCCGGCGCGAAGATGCTGGCGGCGATGGTCTCGTTCGGCCTGGCGATGACCGGGACGCACGCCGACCGCTGCGTCGCGCTGGCGGAGCGGGCGCTCGCCGACGACGTGCTCATCGAGGTCGACCCCGGCCTCTTCCCCGTCCCCGCGCTGATGGTGCTGACGCTGGCCGACCGCGAGGAGGCGGTCGCGGGCTGGGAGAAGCTGCGCGGGCTCGCCCACCGCCGCGGCTCGCTGCTCGGCGTCCTCAGCGTCAACCTGTGGAGCGGGCGGACGCTGCTGTTCCGCGGCGAGCTGCGCGAGGCCCAGGAGCGGCTGGAGTCCGCGAACGAGCGGTTCGCGGAGTGGGGCCGCACCCGCTCGCGGGAGACCTACGGGCCCGCGTTCCTCGCTGCTGTCCGGCTGCTGCGCGGCGACGTCGCCGGCGCGCGCTCGGCGCTCGAGGAGGGGCAGACGGTCGACGACGGCAGCGACGGCTTCGCGCACCTGGTCCGGGCCCGCGCCGAGCTGCTGCTGGAGGAGGGCGACTGCGCCGGCGCGCTGGAGCTGACGCTCCGGCTCGAGCAGCACGAGGCAGCGATCCCGTCGTTGCCCGGCTGGCTGCCGTGGCGGTCGCTGCGCGCGCTGGCGCTCGCAGGGCTGGGCCGGGTCGCCGAGGCGGTGCCGCTCGCGCGCGAGGAGGTCGATGTCGCACGCCGCTTCGGGGCTCCCGGGCTCCTGGGCCACTCGATGCGAGTGCTCGGCGCGGTGGACCCCGACGACGGAGAAGCCCACTTGCGCGAGGCGGTCGAGCTGCTCGAGCGCTCGACCGCCCGCTACGAGCTCGCCGCCGCGTACGCGGCGCTGGGCACCGCGGTCCGGCTCGACCGCCGCCCGACGGACGCGCGCGAGCCGCTCCGCCGTGCGCTCGAGCTCGCCGAGCGCTGCGGCGCCGATGCGCTCGTGCAGCGAGTCCGGTCCGAGCTCTACGCGACGGGTGCGCGGCCGCGCACCACGGAGCGCTCGGGGCCGGCCTCGCTGACGCCGAGCGAGCGGCGCGTCGCCGAGCTCGCGGCGGCCGGCCGGACCAACAAGGAGATCGCGCAGGCGCTGTACGTGACGCTCAAGACGGTCGAGGTCCATCTGTCGAGCAGCTACCAGAAGCTCGGGATCGGGTCGCGCCGCGAGCTCGAGGTGGCGCTAGCGGGCTAGTTCGGCTGGCCGTACCCGAATGGGTTCGGCCGGCTGCCAGGGCGCGAAAACCTTGGGGTTGGAGACCCGGGGCGCCCTCGATGCGCGGCGCGCCGCGGAGGCGGACGCTGTGCGCCATGTCCACCTCCGCCCTCCCCCGACGCGCCGAGCGCTCCCGCGCCTTCCTCCCCGCGGAGCGCCTCGTCCTCCCGGACTCGCCGGGCTGGGACGACGCCCGCGGCGCCTTCAACCTCCTCGTCGACCAGCAGCCGGTCGCGGTGGTGCTCGCCGCCGACGAGCGCGACGTCATGGCCACCGTGCGCTACGCCCGCGAGCATGGCTTCCGGGTCAGCGCGCAGGCGACCGGCCACAACGCCGGGCCGCACGGCTCGCTCGCGAACACCATCCTCATCGACCTCCGCCGCCTCGACGACGTCGCGCTGGACGCCGAGGCGCGCCACGTCCGCGTCGGCGCCGGCGTCCGCTGGGAGCAGGTCGTGCCCGCGCTGTCCGAACTCGGCCTCGCGGCGCTCCACGGCTCCTCTCCCGACGTCGGCATCGCCGGCTACTCGCTCGGCGGCGGGATGGGCTGGCTGGCGCGCAAGCACGGCCTCCAGACCAACAGCGTCACCGCCTTCGAGCTCGTGACCGCGGACGGCCACCTGGTCCGCACCGACGCCGTGCACGAGCCGGACCTGTTCTGGGCACTGCGCGGCGGCGGCGGCAACTTCGGCGTCGTCACCGCGATCGAGTTCGAGGTCTACCCCTACGCGGAGCTCTACGCGGGCGCGCTGTTCTTCCCGTACGAGCGCACGCGCGACGTGCTGCACACGTGGCACGAGCTGCTGCCGGCGCTCCCCGACGAGCTCATGACGTGGGCCGCGGTCCTGCACTTCCCGCCCGACCCCGCGCTGCCCGCGGCGCTGCGCGGCGGCTCCTTCACCGTCGTGTGGGCGGTCCACCTCGGCAGCGAGGAGGAGGGCCGCGAGCTGATCGCGCCCGTGCGCGACCTCGGCCCGTCGTTGGACACGTTCGCCATGGTGCCGCCGGCCGAGCTCGGCGACCTGGCCATGGACCCGCGCGAGCCGCTGCCGTTCCTGAGCGGGCACGACCTGCTCGACGACGTGCCGGCCGCGGGCATCGACGCGCTCGTCGACGTCATCGGCCCCGGCTCGGACGCCGCGATCGCAATGGTGCAGCTCCGCCACCTGGGCGGCGCGCTCGCCCGCCGCACGGCGGGCGCGGGCGCGCGGGCGACGCTCCCGGGAGAGCTCTGCGTCTTCTCGCTCGGCGTGGCGCCGGACGCGGACGCGGCGCGCGCGGTCGGGGCGACGCTGTCGGCGATCAAGTCCGCGGCGGCGCCCTACCGCGTCGGCGACTACCCCAACTTCGTCGAGGACCCCTCCGACGCCAGCTCCTTCTTCGATCCCCAGACCTGGCACCGCCTGCGCGAGGTCAAGGCGCTCTACGACCCGAGCGACCTGTTCAAGGGCAACCACCCCATCCCCCCGTCAGCCGAGATGGGCTGACCCTCCCCAGGAGAACCTCCCCATGCGCACCATCACCGCACTACTCGCCGCGGCCGCGGCGCTCGCCGTGGCCGCCGCTCCAGCCTCCGCCCGCACGGTCAAGTACGCGGGCAAGAGCGACTCCGGCCACAAGGTCACCTTCACCGTCAAGAACGGGAAGATCCACGACCTGACCGCCGGCGTCCGCTCGTCCTGTCTCAGCATCCAGGGCGGCGGCGCCCCGATGGGCGGGCCGGAGATCTTCGGCTTCAGCGGCTCGCTCCCGCTGAAGGCGCACAACCGCTACACGTTCATGGACAAGCCGGCCTTCCACTGGCGCGAGGTCACGACCAACCACGACCTGTGGATCAAGCGCCGCGGCAGCACGATCACGGGCCGCATGCGCAAGCAGTACCAGTTCATGATCTCGAAGTTCCCGATCGGGACCTTCTCGATCTACAGCTGCCTCGGCGAGGCCAAGTTCACGGCGAAGGCGCGGCAGTCATGAAGGCGCTCCGCATGCTCGCCGCAGCCGCGGCCCTGACGCTGTCGTTCGCGGCCGCCGACGCGGCCCGGGCGGCGACGGTGATGCACGACAACCAGGGCAACGTCGTGGTCGACGCCGCCCCGGGCGAGACCAACAACATGTCGGTGCAGGCCGGCAGCAGCGGCGGCACCGTGGTCCTGCTCGACTCCGGCGGCGCGCCGCTGCAGGCGTGGGATGACAACTGCGAGCAGGTCATGGACTCGATGGTGGAGTGCGCGACCAGCGGCTACGTCGAGCTGTGGCTCGACGACGGCAACGACCGCGCGAGCGTCGACATCTTCCTCCCTGCCAACCGCGTCGTGCTCATGCACGGCGAGGGAGGCGACGACAACCTCAGCGGCGCTCCGGGCGTCTCCGGCCTGGACGGCGGGGCCGGCAACGACAAGGTGACCGGCGGCGAGGGCCGCGACACGCTCTACGGCGGCGACGGCAACGACGAGCTCAAGGGCCTCGGCGGTCGTGACGAGCTGTACGGCCAGGCCGGCGACGACATCGTGTCCGGCGACTCCCACAAGGCCCCGGCGGCCGACATCATCGACGGCGGCCCCGGCATCGACCGCATCGACCAGGACTGGAACGACCTGTCGGGCTCGCTCGTGACGCTGACGCTCGGCGGCGGCGGCGACGACGGCCGCCCCGGCGAGGGCGACGACGTCCGCGGCGTCGAGAAGGTGATCTCGTTCAATCCCGTCGCCTACGGCGGCACCGACGCCGCAGACCACATCGAGGTCGTGCAGGTCGACCGCCCGAGCACCCTCGCGGGCGGCGCGGGCGACGACTTCCTCAAGACCAGCGACGGCGCCGACACGATCGACGGCGGCCCTGGCGCCGACACGATCGACGGCGGCTACAACGACGACACGATCACCGGCGGCCCCGGGCCCGACCGCATCGCGGGCGACCACCCCACCGGCTCGTGCGGCATCTACTGGTGCAAGCTCCCCGCCGGCAACGACACCATCGACGCCCGCGACGGCGAGAAGGACTCGGTCACCTGCGGGTTCGGCACCGACACCGTGAACGCCGACCCGATCGACACCGTCGCCGGCGATTGCGAGACGGTCACCGGCCGCGGCGGCAAGGGCCGCGGCGACGACGGCAAGGGCGGCGGCGGCAGCGGCGGGCTCGCCGTGAAGGCCACGCGGACCAAGCTCCGCGCGGCGCTCGCCAAGGGCCTCCGCGTCCGGGTCACCGCGCCCGGCCCGGGCAAGCTGCGCGCCACCGCGACCGCCAAGGGCAAGCGGGTGGCCGCGGGGTCGCGCTCAGCGAAGTCCGCCGGCAAGACCACGGTCACGCTGAAGTTCAGCTCCCGCGCCAAGCGCTCGCTGCGCCGCGCCAAGCGGGCGAAGCTGAAGATCGCCGTGCGCTTCACCCCGCGCGACGGCGCCGCCACCACCACGACCACCAAGGTCACGCTCACCCGCTGACCAGGGTCCGCGGGCGCCGGCCCACCGCCGGCGCCCGCGGCGCTCCTGTTCCACGCCGTCTTCCCGTAGGTTGCTCGCGCCGTGACCTCGCTGCTCCGTCATCGCCGCGCCCGCATGGACGGGCGCGACCCGGGCGAGTCGCACCGGACCGCGACGCCGCTGGAGCTGCTGTTCGACCTCACGTTCGTCGTCGCGTTCGGGATCGCGGCCGACGAGCTCGCGCACTACGTCGTCGACGACCACATCAAGGCGGGGCTGATCGGGTTCGGGTTCGCGACCTTCGCGATCACGTGGGCGTGGATCAACTTCAGCTGGTTCGCCTCGGCCTACGACACCGACGACTGGGTCTACCGGCTGACGACGATGCTCCAGATGGTCGGCGTGATCGTGCTCGCGCTCGGCCTCCCGGTGATGTTCGAGTCGATCGACGAGGGCGAGACGGTCGACAACCGCGTGATGGTCGCCGGCTACGTGATCATGCGGGTGGGGATGGTCTTCCAGTGGGCGCGCGCCGCGCGGCACGACCCGGCCCGCCGCTCCGCCTGCGAGACCTACATCACGACGATCCTCGTCGCGCAGGCCGGCTGGGTCGTGCTGGCCCTCGCCCACACCTCGATCGGCGTCACGTTCGCGTGCGTGGCGCTGCTGACGCTCGTCGAGGTGGCGGGCCCGGTGATCGCGGAGACCCGCAAGGGCGGGACGCCGTGGCACGCGCATCACATCGCCGAGCGCTACGGCCTGCTCGTGATCATCGCGCTCGGGGAGGGCGTGATCGGGACGATCGCGTCGCTGTCGGCGCTCGTCGGGCCGGACGGCGTGGGCTGGTCGCTCGACGCCGGGCTCGTCGCGGTGGCGGGCATCGCGCTGACGTTCGGCATGTGGTGGATCTACTTCATCGTGCCGTCGGCGGCGGTGCTGCACGTGCGGCGCGAGCGCTCCTTCGGGTGGGGCTACGGGCACATCCCGCTGATCGGCGCGGTGGTGGGCACCGGCGCGGGGCTGCACATCGCGGCCTACTACCTCGAGGAGGAGTCGAAGCTCGACGCCTCCGGGACCGTGCTCAGCGTCGTCATCCCCGTGGCCGTCTACCTGGTCGGCATCTACCTGCTCTACGCGGTGCTCACCCGCTCGTTCGACGGCTTCCACGTGTGGCTCATCGCGGCCACCGCGGCGGTGCTCGTCGCACCGCTGCCGCTGGTGGCGGCGGGGGCGTCGATGGCGTGGTGCCTGATCGTGCTGAGCCTGGCGCCGTGGGTGACCGTGGTCGGCTACGAGCTGCGCGGGCACGAGCACAACGCGCAGGTGCTGGAACGCCTGACCGAGTCCTAGCCGCGGTTCGCCAGCACGCCGGCGGCGAGGATCAGCAGTCCGCCGAGGACGCCGATGAAGCCTCCGGCGCCCGTGTCGCCGACCTCGCCGATCGCCCGCGCGGCCGCGACGATCAGGCCGATGAAATGCAGCGTCGCGGCGAGCCCGACCGCGGTGAGCATGCCGCCCGCGAACCGCGGCCGGCTCCCCAGCAGCACGAGCCCGGCCAGCGCGCCGCCGGCCGCGACCGCCGGCTCGAAGAAGAACTCCGCGCTCACGCCCTCCTGCAGCTCGAGCCACAGTGAGCTGAAGCCGTCGTAGTTGACGAACAGCGCGACGGCGATGAGCGCGGCGCCGGCGAGGCCGAGCACGAGCGGCCCGGGGTTGAGCGCCCGCGCGGGCTCGGCGGGAGCGGCGCGGAGGCAGCCGAGGCCTGCGGCGACCGCCGCGCCGGCGCCCAGCAGGACGACGATCGCCAGCAGCGTCGACAGGCCGTCGAGCCGCTCGAGCGTGAAGCGCAGGAGCCCCAGCGCCGCGACCGAGGTGAGGACGCCGAGTCCGATCAGCGCCCCGGCGACGAACGAGAGCGAGTGGCGAGCGGTGGTGAGGACCCAGAGCGAGAACGCGACGCCGAGCGCCTCGATCGGCGAGAGGACGGCGAACACGTTCCACCGGTCGGGCCCCTCGGCGAGGAGGGGGATGAGCAGCGCGGCGACCAGCGATCCCGCCGCCGCGCGCGCGAGCAGCGCGGCCTGCCGCGGCACGCCCGGCTCGGCGGGCGCCGCGGGGCCGGGCGGCGGAGTGTCGGGCGGCATGGCCGGCCACCCGGTCGCGGCGGCCGGCTGCGGAGTGTCCATCGGCGGCAGCGTCGGCTCCGGCGGCGCGGGCGGCGGCGTTGCCGCGGGCGGAGGGGTCGGCGGCGGGGGCGGCGGCTCCGGCGGCGCCGGCGGAGGCGTGGCCACGGGCGGCTCGACCGGCGCCGCTTCGGGCGCGGCCGGCGGCGGCGCCGCTTCGGGCGGCTCCGACGCCCGCGCCAGGTCCGTCGGCGTGGGTCCCACCGGCGGCGCGTTGTAGGTCTCGTAGTCCGGTTCGGACGCCGGCAGCGGCTCGCCCGTGTCGGGGCCGGTCCCCTCGACGTCGATCCCCGTGATCGGGGCGGCCGGGCCGCTCGGCGGCGGCGTCGCCGGGCCGGGCACCGGCGGGTCGGGCGGCGCGGCGAGCGGGGCCTCGCGGCGCCAGCGCGGGCCGAGCTGGCCGATCAGGATCTCCTCCAGCTCCTCCCAGGCGGCCGTCGCCGACGGCGGGCGGTCCTCGGGCTTCTTCTCGGTCAGCCGCGCGATCCAGGCCGAGATCGCCGGGTCGACCCCGGCCACGTCGGCCGCCGGGGGCAGCGGCTCCGTGATGTGCCGGACCATGATCGCCATCGGCTCCCCGGCGTCGTGGAACGGCGGGCTGCCCGTGAACAGCTCGTAGGCGATGCAGCCGACCGAGTAGACGTCGGTCCACGACCCGACCTCCTTGCCCATCGCCTGCTCGGGCGACATGTACGGCGGCGTGCCGATCGTCGTCCCGGTCGCGGTCACGAACGCGCCGGTGTCCGCGGACAGCGTCGCCTTCGCGATCCCGAAGTCGGCGATCTTCACGCCCCCGGCCGCGGTGACCATGAGGTTCTCCGGCTTGAGGTCGCGGTGCACGATCCCGAGTTGCTCCGCGGCCGCCAGCCCCGCGAGCACGCCCTCGAGCACCCCGCCGATCTGCGCGAGCGTCATCTTGCCCACGTGCCGGCGCAGCGTGCCGCGGTCGACGTACTCCATCGCGATGTAGGGCGTGCCCGCGTGCTCGAAGTAGTCGAACACGGTGATCACGTTCGGGTGCACGAGCGAGCCCGCGAGCCGCGACTCGCGCACGAAGCGCCGCGCGAAGTCCGGATCCGCGGCGTGGAACGCCGCCAGCTCCTTGAGCGCGACCAGCCGATCGAGGTCCTCCTGGCGCGCGAGGTACACGACAGCCATCCCGCCGCGGCCGAGCTCGCGCAGGATCCCGTAGCGGCCGACGGTCCTCACCAGCTCCGACATCGGCGCGACTCTAACGGCACGGTACGGTCCGCCGATGCGCCTCCTCGTCACCGGCAGCGCGGGCCACCTCGGCGAGGCGCTCGTGCGCGTCCTCGGCGCCGAGGGCCACGAGGTCGCCGGGCTCGACGTGCTGGCGTCGCCGCACACGAAGCACGTCGGCTCGGTCGCCGACCGCGAGCTCGTGCGCGAGGCCGTCGCCGGCGCCGACGCCGTGCTCCACGCCGCGACGCTTGCACAAGCCGCACGTCGGCTCGCACGACCGCGGCGAGTTCGTCGCGACCAACGTGACCGGGACGCTCAACCTGCTCGAGGAGGCGGTCGCCGCCGGGGTCTCGCGCTTCGTCTTCACCAGCACGACGAGCGCGTTCGGCCGCGCGCTCACCCCGCCCCCGGGCGCGCCCGCCACCTGGATCACCGAGGACGTGCGGCCGATCCCCCGCAACATCTACGGCGCCACCAAGGTCGCCGCCGAGGACCTCTGCGAGCTCGTGCACCGCGACCACGGCCTGCCGGTCCTCATCCTGCGCACCTCGCGCTTCTTCCCCGAGGCCGACGACCGCGACGACGTCCGCACCGCCTACGACGACGCCAACCTCAAGGTCAACGAGCTGCTCTACCGCCGCGTCGACCTGACCGACGTCGTGAGCGCGCACCGCTGCGCGCTCGAGCGCGCCCCGGAGCTCGGCTTCGGCCGCTACATCGTCAGCGCGACGACGCCGTTCACGCCCGGCGACCTCGCCGAGCTGCGCGCCGACGCCCCCGCCGTGGTGCGCCGCCACTTCCCCGGCGCCGAGGCGATCTACGCGCGCCGCGGCTGGCGGCTGCTGCCCAGCCTCGAGCGCGTCTACGTCAACGCGAAGGCGCGCGAGGAGCTCGGCTGGGCGCCGGAGTACGACTTCCGCCGCGCGCTCGACCTGGTCGCCGCCGGCGAGGACCACCGCAGCCCGCTCACCGCGCAGGTCGGCGCGAAGGGCTACCACGACGTCCCGACCGGCGTCTACACCAGCTAGGTCGCCCGGGCGATCGCCCCGCCGCCGCGGCTCTTGGCCTGGTACATCGCGGTGTCGGCGGCCTTGAGCAGCTTGTCGGCGTCGGGGCCCTCGCCCTCGAACGGCGCGACACCCATGCTCAGCGAGACGCCGGCCCCGTCCGGCTCCGAGGCGATCGCGGTCTGCACCTGGTCGAGCAGCTCGGCCGCCACCAGATCCGCCTCGCCAGCCGTCACCCGGCGCAGGATCACGCCGAACTCGTCGCCGCCGAGGCGCGCGGGTACGTCGCCGGTGCGCAGCCGCTGGGTGAGCGCGTCGCCGACGCGGGTGATCACGGCGTCGCCCGCCGCGTGGCCGAGGGTGTCGTTGACCGCCTTGAAGTTGTCGAGGTCGAACAGCAGCACCGCGCCGCGGCCGCCGCGGCGCCCCGTCAGCTGCAGTTCGCGCTCGAGCTCCTCGTTGAAGCGGCGGCGGTTGAAGAGCCCGCTCAGCGTGTCGTGCTCGGCGAGGTGGCGCAGCTGCTCCTCGCCGCGGCGCCGCGCATCAATGTCCTGGACCTGGGAGATCCGGTACAGCGGCGCACCGTCGGCGCCGGCCACGGTCGACGTCGTGAAGTCGACCCAGCGCTCGCCGTGCGCCTCGAGCATGCGGAACTCGATCCGGAACGTAGAGATCTCGCCGGTCACCACCCGTTGCAGCCCTTCGCGCACGAGGCTCCGATCCTCGGGGTGGGTGAGCTCCTCGATCGAGCGCGCGCCGACGAGCTTGTCGCGTGAGAGCCCGGTGAGCTCGACGAGCGCGTCGTTGACCTCGATGATCCGGCCGGCGTCATCGCCGCGGACGCCGACGAGCGCCATGCCGATCGGGGAGTCCTCGAACGAGCGGCGGAATCGCTCCTCCAGCTCGCGCAGCCGCAGCTCCGCCTCGCGCCGGTCGGTGACGTCGCGCGCCGCCGCGTAAATCAGCTCGTGCTCGTGGTCGGCGCGCGAGGACCACTCGATCCAGCGGTGACCCCCGTCCTTCATGAGGTAGCGGTTCGTGAGCGGCGGCGGCCGCTCGCCCGCCCGCAGCGCCGCCGCCGACAGCGCCGTGCGCTCGCGGTCGTCAGGGTGCACGAACTCGAGGAACGGCCGTGACATCAGCTCCTCGGGCGTCCACCCCAGCGTCTCCTCCCACGCGCCGTTGAGGCGGACCAGGTAGCCGTCGAAGCCGGCGGTGCAGAGCAGGTCGCGCGCGAGCTCGAAGTGGCGCGCGGCGCTCGCCGCCTCCACGGCGGTACCGCGGAGACGCTCCGCCATCTGGCCCGTGAGGAAGCCGACGGCGACGAACACCACGCCGCGCACGACGTAGGCGACGACGCTCGGGTCCCCGCCTTCGACCGAGGTCCAGACCGCGAACAGCGCGAGCGCCGCGAACCCGGCGAGCACGCCCGCGAGCCGGCCGAACTCGATCGCGAGCACGATGATCGGCACGACGTAGAGGAACGTGATGCCCTCGGCCGGATCCGGGTCTGCGAAACGCAGCCCGAACACCACGGCGAAGCCTGCGAGCCCGGCGAGCAGGACGCGCCGCCGACGAGGCAGGAGGCTCTTCCCTGACGCCACGAGCGGATCATGTCAAGCGGCACGGGCGCCCGGGTTATCTACCCCCGGACGTACGTGCGGGTGGCCGCCCTGGCCCGCCGCTTCTCGGCCTCGATCTCGCGGTTCTTCGGCGGGGCGTGCGTGTGGAGCGCGTCGAGCAGGCGCTCGGACGCGGCCGCCACCTCCTCGACGGCGCGCTCGAACGCCGGCTCGTTGGCCCGGGACGGCTTCGTGGAGCCGCTGATCTTGCGGACGTACTGGAGCGCTGCCGCGCGCACCTCTTCCTCGGTGGCGGGTGGCTCGAAGTTGTGGAGCGGTCGGATGTTTCGGCACATAGGCTGAGCGTAATGCCCATCGTCATCGCGCACCGCGGCGCCTCCGGCTACCGCCCTGAGCACACGCTGGCCGCGTACGAGCTGGGGGCGCGGCAGGGTGCCGACTACATCGAGCCCGACCTCGTCTGCACGCGCGACGGCGAGCTGGTCGCGCGCCACGAGAACGAGATCTCAGGCACGACCGACGTCGCCGCGCACCCGGAGTTCGCCGACCGGCGGACGGCGAAGGAGATCGACGGCAAGCGCTACGAGGGCTGGTTCACCGAGGACTTCACGCTCGCCGAGCTCAAGACGCTGCGGGCGCGCGAGCGCCTGCCGGACGCGCGCCCCGGCAACACCGCGCACGACGGCGAGTACGAGATCCCCACGTTCGCGGAGGTGATCGACCTCGCCGAGCGGCTGGGCGTCGGCATCTACCCGGAGACGAAGCACCCCGCGCACCACCGCGCGCTCGGGCTGGCGCTCGAGCCGCGGCTCGTGGCGGCGCTGCGCGGCACCCGCGTGCCCGTGTTCATCCAGTCCTTCGACCCGGCGAGCCTGCGCGAGCTGGCCGGCCAGCTCGAGTACGAGCTCGTCCAGCTCGTGAGCTCCGGGCCGGTCGACGTGGAGGCGATCGCCGCCTACGCGCAGGCGCTCGGCCCGGCCAAGCAGCTCGTCGACGCGCAGCTCGTGGACGCCGCCCACGGCGCCGGCCTGGCGGTGCACGCATACACGTTCCGGCGCGAGCCGCAGTTCCTCCTCGACGGCGCGCCCGACCTCGAGGCCGAGCTGCGCTCGTTCTTCGCCATGGGCGTCGACGGCGTGTTCACCGACAACCCCGACGTGGCGGTGGCTGTCCGCTAGCGCGTCGCGCGCGCAGCCTCCAGCGCCGCCCCGGAAAGCGGTGCGAGCGCGCTTCGCGTGAGCCACGCCGCCACGCCTGCGAGGACGGCGGCGGGTGCCGCGTCGAGCCCGGCGGTGCCGGCCAGCAGCGACCCGAACAGCACCGCGGCGATCAGCAGCCCGCTCTGGGCGGCCATCCCGGCGGCGGCGCCCGCGCAGACGGCGACCGTCGGCGAGAGGTCCCACCACACCACCGGCAGCGTCAGCACCCCGACGCCGAGGAAGATCGCGGGGAAGATCGGGCCTCCGCGGAAGCCGCAGCCGAGGCTGACCGCGTAGGCCAGCGCCTTGGCCGCGAGCAGGACGAGCACGATCTTCGTGCTGTCGGTCGCCACGAGCGCCGGCACCGAGGCCTGCCCGGAGAACAGCACGTCCTGCGAGTCCGCGCCGAGCTCGCGCGCGACCAGCGCGATCGCGCCGACCGCGAGCGCCCCACCGAGCAGCAGGGCCGGTACGCCGAGGCGTCGCTCGCCGTCGCGGTCCACCGCCACCGCGAGCCGGTGGATCAGCGCGATCAGCGCGGCGGTCGCGACGCCGGCCACGACCGCGGTCGCGAGGTCGGCGACGCGCGTGCCCTCATAGTCCGGCAGGTCCGGCACCGTGAGCCCCGGCGCATCGAGGCCGCCCCAGTCGCCCAGCCCGACGAAGATCGTGTAGCCGATGGCGGCGGCGACGAGCCCGGGGAGCATGATGCGCAGCAGCGCGGCGCCCTTGCCGAGCCCGGCTTCGAGCAGCAGCATCGCGGCCACGAGCGGCCCGCCGAACAGCGCCGAGATCGCCGAGAACGAGCCGGCGAGCGACAGCACCGGCAGCGCGCGCTCGTCCGCGCGCGCCAGCCGCGCCGCGGCCACGCCCACCACCGAGCCGAGGGCGATGACCGGCGCCTCGGGCCCGAGCACCGCGCCGAAGGCCAGCGTCCCGAGCGCCGCGAGCGCGACCCCGGGCGCGTGGGAGAGCGGCGTCGGCTCGGTGCCGAGGCCCGCGATCGGACGGTGGCCGCCGTCGCCGGGCAGGAGCCGGCGGGCGGCGAGCACCAGCAGCGCGCCCGCGAGCGGCAGCCCGAGGACGGCGTACCAGGACGGCGAGTCGCTCCACAGCCAGTGCTGGAGCTCGTGCACGATCCCGAGGAAGCCGGCGCCGATCAGCGCGGCCGGGATGCCGATCAGCGCCGCGAGCGCGACGAGCCGCAGGTAGGCGGCCGGCGGCGGCTGCGTCGGGTCTTCCACCGCGCGGATTGTGCCGTCACGCGGGGCCGCTCGTCCTCACCCGGCGGGGGTGAGCGCGGCGGTTAGGAGGTGTTGGGATTGAGGCGGGTCTTGCCGGGATACCTGAAATCCCGGTCACAATCCCGCAACAACCCATGGCGACGAACGCAATCTCCGATCCCGGCAGCACCACCGTCTGGCGCGACGAGCGGGTCGACCCGCTGTCCTGGCGCTGGCACGGCCCCGCGCTGGGGATCGCGCTGGCGATGGCGCTGGCGACCGCGGTCGTCGCGCTGTCGGACGGGCTGTCCGTGCGCGACACGGACAAGATGCTCGGCGCCCGCAGTGCCGGCCTCATCGGCGCGCTGCTGTTCTTCGTCGCGCTCGACCTGATCCCGCGCGCGATCAAGCGCGGCGGGCGCTTCGACCGCTCGCTGATCGCCGTCGCACGCGAGCGCTGGAGCCGCCGCCGCATCGCGACCGTCGGGCTCGGGCTGCTGTCGTTCTACGTGACCTACCTGTCGTACCGGAACCTCAAGAGCTTCCTGCCGTTCCTGACCGACCAGGACTACGACACGGACCTGCTGTCGCTGGACCGCAGCATGTTCTTCGGCCACGACCCGGGCCCGTGGCTGCACGATCTGCTGGGCACCGGCATCGCGGCCCACCTGCTGTCGACCGTCTACCTCTTCTTCCTCGCCTTCATCCCGATCTCGCTCGGGGCGGCGCTGATCGCGTCCTCGAACCCGATCCCGGGCCTCTGGTACGTCACCGCGCTCGGCATCAACTGGACGCTGGGCGTCGCCTCCTACCTCATGATCCCGTCGCTCGGGCCGATCTTCGTGGCGCCCGACCTCTACGCGACGCTGCCCGAGACCGGGACCTCCGCGCTCCAGCAGTCGCTGATCTACGAACGCCACGAGGCGCTCGCGGGCGGGGCCGCGCAGAGCATCGCCGCGTTCGCGTCGCTGCACGTCTCCGTCGTCTTCACGGCGGCGCTGATCGCGCATCTGCTGAAGGTCAACAAGCTGCTGCGGATCTTCCTGTGGGCGTTCCTCGCGCTGACGATGGTCGCGACGCTCTACTTCGGCTGGCACTACATCGTCGACGACATCGCCGGCCTCGCCATCGGCGCGATCGCCGTGCCGATCGCCGGCGTGGCCACCGGCCACCTGCGGCTCGCGGTGCCCGAGCGCTGGCGCCCCGTCGTTCCGAACGCGCTGACGCTCGCCCGCGTGGTGATGATCCCGCTCGTCGTGTGGCTGCTGCTCGCCAGCGGCGGCGAGTCGCTGCTGGCGGCGGCGCTGTTCGCGCTCGCCTCGCTCACGGACTTCTGTGACGGGCACCTCGCGCGGCGCTGGGGCGTGGTGAGCGTCTTCGGGACGCTGACCGACCCGTTCGCCGACAAGCTGCTCGTGATCGGCTCGCTCGCCGCGCTGGCGGTCGTCGACGTGGTGCCGGTCTGGATCGTCGTGCTGGTCGCGGCCCGCGAGGTGTGGGTCACGCTGCTGCGCGCCCAGGCGCAGCGCGCCGGCGTCATCATCGCGGCCGGCCCGCTGGGCAAGCTCAAGATGACCGTGCAGGTCGCCGTGCTGCTCGCGATCATGACGCTCGACCTGTCCGGCGGGCTGCTGAACGCGCTGCTCTATGCGACTGCCGCGATCACCGTCGCGTCCGGCGTCGAGGTCGCGCTGCGCGCGCGCCGCGACACCGCGCCGGTCGCCGCCCCCGCGACCTAGCGGCGCAAGCGCTCCTTCGCAGTTGGCCGATGTGGAGCAGGAGGCGCTCCAAATGCGGCAAATCATGCGCCAGCGCGTATCATCCAGCGCTCGACGTCCTCCCCAAGGCTCGGACCACCCATTGCCCACGAACGGCACCGAAAGCCGCGGCGCCCGAAAGCTCTCGAAGGTCTGGCCGGCCGTTGCCGCGTCGGTCGCCGAGGCGCGTACCGCCGTCACCGCGTTCGCCCAGTCGGCGGGCGCGACGGCCGATGCCCTGGCGGCGGTGTCGCTCGCGGTCTCCGAGGCGGTCACCAACGCGGTCCTGCACGCCTACCTGGATGACGAGCGCCCGGGCACCGTGGAGGTGCGCGCGCGCTGCGAGAACGAGCACGTCGTGGTCGTGGTCGCCGACGAGGGGCGCGGGATGCTCCCGCGGACCGACAGCCCGGGCCTGGGCCTGGGCCTGCCGCTGATCGCGCAGATGACGCAGAGCCTCGAAGTGCACGACCGCAACGGCGGCGGGACGGAGATCCGCATGTCGTTCGCGCTCAACGCGACCGCTTAACGACGAAGCGGGCGGTCCCCCCGGGCCACCCGCTTCGAAATGACGTTCGCTGCCTGTCGCGTCGTTGCCGACCTTGGCGTGGAGCGCGACGGCTGCTGCTTACCGCTTGTGTCCGGTGTCCCTACCGGTGAGCGGCGCTGACGAGCAGTATGCGGGGTTTCCCTGAGCCTTGTCCAGGGTTCTGGACGAAGGGTTGAGATGCCCGTTCGCGCATTTCGGAACGGTACTGTTGCGTTTCGCAATGATGTGCGCTACCTTCGCGCCATGAACCGAAACGATACAGTCTCGTTTTCCTCCCCAGGTGCTCAGCCCGACCCCCGCCGCTGGTGGACGCTCGTCGTCCTCTCGGCCTCCCTCCTGGTCATCGGGCTCGACAACACCATCCTCAACGTCGCGCTGCCCACGCTCGAGCGCGACCTCGGCGCATCCAGCTCGCAGCTGCAGTGGATCGTCGACTCGTACATGCTGATCTTCGCCGGCCTGCTGCTCACCGCGGGTGCACTCGGCGACCGCTTCGGCCGCAAGCGCGCCCTCACCCTCGGCCTCGCCGTCTTCGGGCTCGGCTCCGGCCTCTCGGCTCTTGCCACCTCGCCCGACATGCTGATCGCCAGCCGTGCCCTGATGGGCGTCGGCGGCGCGTTCATCATGCCCTCGACCCTGTCGATCATCATGGCCGTGTTCCCGTCCGAGGAGCGCGCGAAGGCGATCGGCGTGTGGGCCGGCGTGTCCGGGCTCGGCATCGCCATCGGTCCTGTTGCCGGCGGCTGGCTGATCGAGCACGCGAGCTGGAACGCGGTCTTCCTCGTCAACCTCCCGTTCGTCGTCGCCGCGCTGGCGGCCGGGCGCTGGCTCGTCCCCGAGTCGAAGGATCCCGCCGCGCCGCGGCTCGACCTCCCCGGCTTCGCGCTGTCGATCGCCGGCCTGACCACGCTCGTGTGGGCGATCATCGAGGCGCCGGCCCGCGGCTGGACCAGCCCGACGATCCTCGTCGCGTTCGGCATCGCTGCCGCCGTCCTCGGCGCCTTCCTGGCCTGGGAGCTGCGCACCCGCGAGCCGATGCTCGACATCCGGCTGTTCCGCAACCCGCGCTTCTCCGGCGCGAGCGCGGCGATCACGCTGGTGTTCTTCGCGATGTTCGGGACGATCTTCTTCCTGACCCAGTACCTGCAGGGCGTGCTCGGCTTCTCGGCGCTCGAGGCCGGCCTGCGCGTCACCCCGGTGGCGGTCGGCCTGATCCTCGGCGGCCCGATCTCGGCGAAGCTCGCCGAGCGCATCGGGACGAAGCTGGTCGTCACCGGCGGGCTCGTGCTCGTCGCCGCCGGCCTGCTGGTCATCACCCAGTTCGGCGTGGACTCGGGCTACGGCATCGTGCTGGCGCACCTGCTCGTGCTCGGCTTCGGCATGGGCATGGCGATGGCGCCGGCCACGGAGTCCGTGATGGGCTCGCTGCCGGTCGAGAAGGCGAGCGTCGGCTCCGCCGTCAACGACACGACCCGCACCACGGGTGGCGCGCTGGGCGTCGCGATCCTCGGATCGCTCCTCGCCAGCCAGTACCGTGGCGACATGGACGAGGCCGTCGGCGGACTGCCGCAGGGCGCCGCGGAATCGGCGAGCGACACGCTCAGCGGCGGCCTCGCCGTCGCGCAGCGGCTGGGCGACCCCGCGCTCGCGGACGCCGCCCAGAACGCGTTCATGAGCGGCATGCACGTCGCGGCGATCGCCGCAGCCGGCGTGGCCCTCGCCGGCGCCGTGATCGCGTTCCTCGTGATCCCGGCGCGCGAGCTCGAGCCCTCGCTCGGCGGCGTGGTCCCGGAGCCCGTCCCCGCATGAGCGGGACCGCAGCAGAGTCGCCCCGGCGCATGCCGGGGCGACCGCGCTCCGAGGCGTCGCACCGGGCGATCATCCAGGCGACGCTCGAGCTGTTGCTCGAGACGGGCTACCGCTCGCTGACGATGGAGGCGGTGCGCGCCCGCGCCGGCGTCGGCAAGGCCACGATCTACCGCCGCTGGTCCTCCAAGGAGGAGCTCGTCCGCGACGCGATCGTCTTCATGCACGACGAGTTCGAGGCTCCCGACACCGGGAGCCTCCGCGGCGACTATGAGGGGATGGCCGCGCTCGTGATCGCGGCGGCGCAGCGGGCTGGGGCGGCGACGTTCATGCCGCGGCTGCTCGGGGACGCCGCCAACGATCCGGAGCTGCACGCGATCTTCCGCGAGCATCTCGTCGAGCCGCGCCGCGACCAGATGCGCGCGGTGCTGCAACGGGCGGTCGCGCGCGGCGAGATCCGCGACGACATCGACGTCGAGCTGATCATCGACCTGTTCGCCGGACCGGTCGTCTACCGGCTGCTGATCACGGGCGGCGACTTCTCGCAGCTGCCCGGCGTCGACGTCCAGCTCGACGCGCTGCTCAACGGGCTGGCGCCGCGCGACTAGCCACCTCGCGCAGCTCGGCGAACTCGACATCGCCGAGGCCGCGCGCGTGCTCGACGAAGCGCTCGAGCATCGCCACGCGGTGGCCGCGCCCGATCACCTGCGGGTGCATGCAGACGACGAGCACGCCGCCGTCGACGTGCTCGTGCATGAAATCGAGCTCGCCCTGCCAGATCTCGAGCACCTTCGAGGGCGCGGAGAGGCCGACCCGCGACGGGGCGAAGTTGAACTGGAAGTGGGGCCAGTCGTCGAGCTCGAAGCACATCGGGATCTCGATCACGTCCGCGTCGCGCCCGCGGACGAGCGGCTCCTGCTGCGAGACGCGGTCGCCGATGCGCGGGCGGTATGGCCGGTAGTCGTCGGCCATCAGGCTCGAGTCGTAGAGGAAGCCGTGCTCCTCGAGGATCTTCAGCGTGCTCGCCGACAGGTCGGCCGACGGCGAGCGGTAGCCCACCGGCGTGATGCCCAGGCGGTCGAAGACGGCGAGCGCGCGGTCGAAGTCGGCGCGCTCGGCGTCCGCGCTCTGGCCGCTCGGGTCGACGTGCGCGTAGGAGTGGTGCGCGACCTCGTGCCCGGCGTCGAGGATCGCCTGCGACGGCTCGGGGAACGACTCGAGCGTGTGGCCGGGGACGAAGAACGTCGCCGGCAGGCGCTCGCGCTCGAGCATCTGCAACAGTCGCGGCACGCCGACGCGCGCGCCGTACTCGCCGCGCTGCAGCATGGCGGGGGTCACGTGCTCGTAGCCGAACCACACGGACATCGCGTCGAAGTCGAACGTCAGGCAGACGGTGGAGCGGGGCATGGCCGCTGACCGTACCGTCGTGCTCGTCGACGCGCGCGGCCGGCGGGTCGCCGTCACGGGCGCGGTGATCGCGACCGCGGACACGCCGGGCGAGATCGTCGAGATCGGCGACGGCAGGGTGATCCCCGGTCTCGTCGACGCGCACGTGCACTTCCCGAGCTGGGCGCTCGGCCTGCGCGAGCTGCGCCTGTTCGGCACGCGCTCGCTGGGCGAGGCGCTCGAGCTCGTCGAGGCGGCGCCGAAGCCCGCCGATGGCGTGGCTGCGCGGCCGCGGCTGGCGCGAGGAGGACTGGCCGGAGGATGAGCGGCCGGCGCTCGCCGCGCTCGACGCCGTGACCGGCGACGTGCCGACCGCCCTGCGCGCGCACGACGGCCACACGCTGTGGGTCAACAGCGCGGCGCTCCGCATCGGGGGCGTGACCGAGCACGAGGACGGGCTGCTGCGCGAGCAGGAGGCGTGGGACTTCTTCGACACGTTCGCGGCCGCTTCGCCGGCCGAGACGCTCGACGCGATGCGGGCCGCGCTGCCCGTCGCGCACGCCGCGGGCGTGACGGGCGTGCACGACAAGGACGGCGGGCGCGGCGCGCCCGAGGCGTTCGCCGCGCTGCGCGAGGCCGGCGAGCTGACGCTGCGCGTGTGGCAGTCGGTGCCGGACGCGGATCCCGCGCGCGGCAGCTACGTGAAGGTGTTCATGGACGGCACGCTCGGCTCGCGGACCGCGCTGCTCCTCGGCGGCGGTGGGATGCGGCTGATGGGGCCCGACGGGCTCGCCGACGCCGTCCGCGCCGCGGCCGCGCGGCGGATGCCGGTCGCGGTGCACGCGATCGGCGACCTCGCCAACCGCGAGGCGCTCGACGGCTTCGCGGCCACCGAGGACGTCTGGCGGCCGCTCGGGCTGCGCCACCGCGTCGAGCACGCGCAGTGCGTGCACGCCGACGACGTCGCGCGCTACGCCGCGCTCGGCATCACCGCCTCCGTCCAGTACAGCCACGCCACCAGCGACCGCGAGCTCGCCGCGCGGCTGTGGGCCGACCGGCTCGACCGCGCCTACCCCTACCGGCAGCTGCTCGACGCCGGCGTCCGGCTGGCGGGCGGCTCCGACGCGCCGGTCGAGGACCTCGACCCGCTCGCCGGGATCCGCTCGGCCGGGGAGTGCGGGCTGAGCCGCGACGAGGCGCTCGCGTCGTTCACCGCCGCGCCCGCGTGGCTGGAGGGCGCGGAGGACCGCCGCGGGCGGCTGTCACCCGGCTACGACGCGGACCTCGTCGTGCTCGACGGCGACCGCGTGCGCGCGACGATGGCCGGCGGCCGCTGGGTCCACGGTCAGCCGCGCTAGGCGCCCGACTCGAACGCCGCCGCCATCCCCTCCGCGCTCGCGCCCATGCGCTCGCGCAGCGCGCGCACCTCGGCGGCGAGCTCCGTCTGCTGCGCCGACTCGGTCGACGCGGAGACCGACACGAGCTGGGAGCGCACGGTGTCGAGCTCGACGAGGATCCGCTCCATCTCGCGGAAGAAGCGGTCGAGCTGCTTCTCCATCCGCCGTAGCGTCGACAGCTGCGTCGTCAGCGCCTCCTCGAGCTCCGGCTGACCACCTTCGCTGCGCACGCGCGCGAGCCGCGACTCGACCCGCTCGGGCGGCGTGTCGGCCAGGGCCTCCCACAGCAGCTGCGCCCGCTGGGCCGTCGAGTCCATCGCGCTGACGAAGCGGTCGATCTCCTGGCGGACCTCCTCGTAGGGCAGGTCGGCGCGCGAGATCGCGTCGCCGATCCGCCGCTCGCGCATCCGCGCCTCGTTGAGCAGCCGCCCGATCGGCTTCGCGAAATCCTCGGGCCGGACCTCCGCGCGCCCCGCCTCGACGCGCTTGCGGTGCGCCGCGCGCTCGCGCGCGAGCACCTTGTTCGCGGCGTCCTCGTCGAAGTAGGTGCGCGCCGCGCCCGCTATGTACAGGATCGCGGCAACCGGCAGCGTGTAGACGAGCGCGCCGAGCAGGATGCCGGCGACCAGCACCACCGCGACGAGCACGATCGTGAACGGGTCGAGCGCCGCGTTCAGGATCAGCGCCCGGTTGAATCGCGCGCGGTCGTAGGGCTGCGGCAGCGGCATCAGAAGAAGCTCGAGATGGAGCGGTAGACGGACTCGATGTTCTCCGTCTTGCCCTCGTAGTCCAGGCCGCCCGAGGCGGCGGCGATGCGCTTGAGGTTCTCACGCGCGCCGGTCGCGCCCGACGAGTAGGCGATCGTGAACACGCGCACGCGGTTGGCGGAGTCGCCCTGGGCCTCGAGGTGCCGCACGACCTCGTCGACGCCGAGCTGCGAGTCCGTGTCCTCGCCGTCGGTGAGCAGCACGACCGCGTTGATGCGGTCCGTCTCGCGCTGCTCGCGCACGGTGTCGAACGCCTCGACGGTGGCATCGAAGAACGCCGTGCCGCCGTCGGCGATCAGGTCGCGGACGCGGGCGCGCAGCTCCGCCCCGTTCTTGGTCAGCGGCGCCGGCGCCACGAGCGGCTGCACGCGGTCGGAGAAGATCGTCAGGCCGACCGCGTCCTGCGGCTCGACGCCGCGGAAGAACGACTCGAGCCCCTGCTTGGCGCGCTCCAGCCGGTCCTCCTCGTTCATCGAGCCCGAGGTGTCGAGCACGAGCAGGATGTTCGCGGGCTTGCGGTCGCGGCGCCACGCTTCCTTGATCCGCGCCAGCACGCGCGGCTCGGGCGGCGCGAGCACGCGCTCGGGCTGCTTCGGGTCGGCGCCGTTGGCCACCGTGATCGGGGCGACAGGCGCCTTCGCGCGATCGGAGGGGCGGAAGCCCGACTTGGCCGCGATCTCGGGCGTGATCTCCTTGGCCAGGTACTCCTGGAACTCTTTCGCGCCCGCGGCCTGCTCGTCGGACACCCAGTCCGCGTTGAGCGTGAAGAACGGCGAGTCGGAGTCGAACGTCCCCTCCGAGGGATAGATCGCCACGAGCTTGTCGCGGTCGCCGCGCGTGCGGTTGAAGTCGAGCAGCGTGACCTCCTCCATCGCCACCGCGCTCGCGTAGCCCGGCCCCTCCTTCTTGAGCTGCTCGGCGATGAACAGCGTCGTGTCGCCGTAGTGGACGATCGAGCGCTCGATGTCGCGCACGCGCTTGCGGGCCTTCGGGTTGTTGACGTCCGCCTCGGTCAGCCCTTCCTTCTTGCCGGTCGCCGCGTAGTACTCGGCCACCACCGCCGACAGCCCGGAGGTCGAGAAGTCCGGGTTCGTGTGCACGAGCTTGAAGGCTCCGAACTCGGGCCGCCCGAACGCCGCCCAGCCCTGGCCCGAGGTTGCGAGCTTGAGGATGTCGGCGAAGCCGAGCCGCTTCCGTGGGTAGCCGAGCGCACGCGCCATCGGCTCCCACATCGCGATCACGAGCGGCGTGCGCACGATCGAGGGCGCCTCGTCGGCCGTGTAGGGCCGGTCGGCCTCGAAGTTCAGCAGCCGCCCCCACAGCGACGAGGCGGGCGACCACGCGACCGGCTTGAAGGAGCCGTTGGCGATCCGCGCCTCGGCGTCGCCGGAGGCCGCGTTGATGCCCTCGATGAAGACGTCTTGCTGCTCGCGGTTGAAGGACGCGATCAGCGGCTTGAGCAGCTTCTCCTTCTCGGGCGAGTACGCGAACGTCACCCGCACCGCGTCCGCCGCCGGCGTGGAGCTGCCGGCGGCAGGCTTGTTCGGGGCCGGCTCGTCCTCGCGCCCGGCGAACCACGCCACGGCCCCGACCGCGAGGGCCGCGACGATCGCCAGCAGGAGCTGCCCGCGCTTCATAGGAGGAACGTAACCGACTGCTAGGCGATCTCCACGCGGCCGCCCTCGCCGACCCCGAGGCGGCGCCGGCCGCGCAGCAGCTCGAGCAGCTCGGCGCCCACCAGCTCGCGCCGCCAGCCCTTGAGCGTTCGCACGTCGGGCTCCGGATCCCCGCGCCGCGCGCAGACCACGATCGGGGTCAGGTCGGCGCGCGCGGCGATCAGCTCGTAGGCGAGCCCGGCCTCCAGCGCGCGGGCGCGCACCAGCGCCTCCGAGAGCGCCGTCGCCGGTCCGTCCACGGACTCCGTCTGCAGCCGCTCGGACTCCTCGAGCCGGATCGGCGGGGCCGCCCGGCCGCGCTCGATGGCGGCCAGCAGGTCGGAGCTGCGGCGGCGCACCACGTCGGGGTTGAGCCCGCGGATCGAGCCCAGGTCGCGGCGCCCGGCCGGGGCGCGCTTGGCGAGCTCGACGAGCGTCGGGTCGCGCACGATCGAGCCGACGGGCCGGTCCTCGCGCATCGCCGTGCGCTCGCGCCAGGCGGCCAGCTCGCGGGCGATCGCGCGCTCCCGCGGATCGAGGCCGGTCGCGCGCGGGAGCCGCCGCCACACCTCCTGCTCGTCGCGCTCGTCGCTCGAGTCGGCGATCACGCGGCACTCCTCGCGCGCCCACTCCAGCCGCCCCTTCGACCGCAGCCGCTTCTGGATCTCGTCGGCCAGCGGCAGCAGGTGCTCGACGTCCTCCTTCGCGTAGGAGAGCTGCTCCTGCGTCAGCGGGCGCGCGTCCCAGCGCGTGAAGCTCGCGGTCTTGGCGACGCGGATCTTGAGCACGTCGTGGAGCAGCCCCGTGTAGCCGGCCTGCGCAGCGAAGCCGGCGAAGCCCGCGGCCACCTGGGTGTCGAACACGTTCGTGACGTCGGTCTTCCACTCGCGGCGCAGGATCGCGACGTCCTGGCGGCCGGCGTGGAGCACGACCTGGACGGCGGGATCGGCGAGCACGTCGGCGAGCGGCGCGGGGTCGAAGCCCTCGAGCGGGTCGAGCACGACGATCTCGCCCCCGACGCAGAGCTGCACGAGGCACAGCAGGGGCCGGTAGCGGCCCTCGGGCATGAACTCGGTGTCGATCCCGAACCGGCCCTCGCGCTGCGCCCGCTCCGCGAGCCGCTCGACGTCGCTCATTTGCCGGGCTGGGGGAACTGGGAGCGCATGACGGCGTCCCAGCCGCGGTCGGGGAGCAGGGCGCGCTGGGTCATCAGCAGCTTCGCCGACGGCGTGACCGTGTAGCGGGCGCGCGGGCGCTTGGCCGCCAGCGCCTTCTCGATCACCTTGGCGACCGCCTCCGGCGGGCCGCCGAGCCGGCCGACCGCGCTGCCCTTCTCGTACGCGCTCTCGGTCGCGCGCGCGACGTGCGCGTTGAACTGCGCGTAGTCGCCCTCGCCGTCGCCCGCCTCCGAGACGCCGCCGGACGCGGTCTCGCCGAACGCCGTCCGGATCAGGCCCGGCTCGATCAGGATCACGTCGATCCCGAAGCCCTTGACCTCGAAGCGCAGCGCGTCGGAGATCGCCTCGACCGCGTACTTGGTCGCGTGGTAGAAGCCGCCGCCGGGGAAGACGAGCTTCCCGCCCATCGAGGAGAGGTTGACGATCTTGCCCGCGCGCGCCCGCCGCATCGCCGGGAGCACGAGCTGGGTCAGGCGCACGAGCCCGAACACGTTGGTCTCGAACTGCGCGCGCACCTTCTCGAGCGGCACGGTCTCGATCGCGCCCGACTGGCTGTAGCCCGCGTTGTTGACCAGCGCGCCGACCGCGCCGTGCTCGCCCTCGACGGCCGCCACCGCCGCCTGCATCGATTCCTCGTCGGTGACGTCGAGCCCCAGGGTGCGGCAGCCGCGGGCCTCGAGATCGCGCAGCGTCTCGGGCTTGCGGGCGGTCGCGTAGACGGTCCAGCCCGTGGCGGCGAGCCGCTCGGCGGTCGCGCGGCCGATGCCGCTGGAGCAGCCCGTGACGAGCGCGGCTCGGGAGGTGGTCGAGTCGGTCATGGCTCTGAAACTATTGGACGATGGCCAGCCAGCAGCATCTCGACCGGCTGTCGGCGGTCGACGCGGGCTTCCTCGCCCAGGAGAAGCCGAACACGCACATGCACATCGGCGGGCTCGCTCTGTTCGAGGGCGAGCCGCCCGCGCTCGAGGAGTTCCTCGCCCACATCGAGTCGCGCCTGCACCTCGTCCCGCGCTACCGCCAGAAGCTGGCGACGCCGCCGTTCGAGACCGGCCGGCCGCTGTGGGTCGACGACCCGACGTTCAACCTCGCCTATCACGTGCGGCATACGGCACTGCCCGACCCGGGGGGCGAGGACGCGCTGCTGCAGATGACCGCGCGCGTGTTCTCGCAGCAGCTCGACCGCTCCAAGCCGCTGTGGGAGCTGTGGCTGGTCGAGCGCGGCCCTGGCGAAGGCTGGGCGCTGATCTCGAAGACCCACCACGCGGTCGTCGACGGCGTCTCCGGCGTCGACCTCGCGAGCGTGCTGTTCGACCTCGGGCCGGAGGTCGCGGCGATCGACGGCGCCGAGCCGTGGATCCCGCAGCCCGAGCCGTCGGGCGCCGAGCTCGCCGCGCGCGGGCTGACCGGCGCGGTGCGCGCCGCCGCCGAGGTCGCCACCGGCGCGCTCGCCGCGGTCTCGAACCCGGGCGAGGCGCTCGACCGGGCGCGCGAGGTCGCCACCGGCATCGGCGAGGTCGCGTGGACCGCGCTCAACGCGCCGCCGGAGACGCCGTTCAACGTCGCGCCCGGGCCGCACCGGCGGATCGCGGTCGTGCGCGCAGGGCTCGACGAGTTCAAGACCGTCAAGGACGCGTTCGGCACGACGGTCAACGACGTCGTGCTCGCGGTCGTCACCGGCGCGCTCGCCTACTTCCTCCAGGCGCGCGGGCGGCGCACGGAGGGGCTCGAGCTGAAGGCCGCGGTCCCGGTGTCGGTGCGCTCGGACGACCAGCGCGGCGCGCTCGGCAACCAGCTCACGCAGGTGATGGCGCCGCTGCCGGTGTTCCTCGACGACCCGATCGAGCGGCTGCGCTACGTCAAGGAGGCGATGGACGGGCTGAAGGAGTCGCGCCAGGCGCTGGCCGCGTCGGCGATCGCGTCGCTGCAGGGCTTCGCGCCGCCGACCATCCACGCGCAGGCGTCGCGGCTGAACTTCTCCGGGCGCTTCTTCAACCTGCTCGTGACGAATGTCCCGGGCCCGCAGTTCCCCCTCTTCGTGCTCGGCCGGCGACTCGACGAGATGTTCCCGATCCCGTTCCTGGCCGGCGAGCGCGCGCTGGCGATCGCGATCATGTCCTACGACGGCAAGGTCGGCTTCGGGCTGCTCGCCGACTACGACGCGCTGCCCGACCTCGACGTCGTCGCCGAGGGGATCGAGGCGTCGCTCGCGCGGCTGCTCGAGCTCGCTAGCGGATGAGGACCGGCGTGCCGAGCGGCACGCGCGAGTAGAGGTCGATCACGTCCGCGACGCGCATGCGGATGCAGCCGTGCGAGGCGCGGCTGCCGATCGAGTACTCCTGCGAGGTCCCGTGGATGCCGACGCTCCCGGTGATCCCCATCCAGCGCGCGCGCAGCGGGTTGGAGGGGCTGCCGCCGGGCGTCGTCGTGCCCGCGAGCTCGCCGGCCCACGGCGAGTTGGGCGCGGTCCACGCCGGGTTGACCTGCTTGTTCTGGATCGAGTACCGGCCGGTCGGCGTCGGGTAGGCGGGCAGGCCGACGGCGACGCCGTAGGTCTTGGAGAGCTTGAGCCGCTTGAAGAGGCGCAGCCTGAAGTTGTTGCGGTCGATCGTGACGACCGTCGGGTACGCGCGCGCCAGCTTGCCGGCCGTGATCTTCGCCTTCAGGACCTTGCGCGCCGGCCGGACGACGCGCGAGGAGGCGGGGTCCGGGTTGGCCAGCGTCTGCTCGATCATCTTGCGCAGCGTGGTGGCGCTGAGGCTGCGGCCGGTCCGCGAGCGCTTGCGGTAGATGCGGCGCAGCGTGATGCGGATCGTGGCGTTGCGCGGCGCGAGGTAGACGGCGCGGGCGACCCGCTTGGAGAGCTTCTCCACCACCTTGGCGTCCCACGTGATCGCGAGCGGCACGTTGGCGCCCGGCTGGCGCAGCGCGCGGCGGGCGGTCAGCGGCGCGTCGAACGCCAGCTCGGCCTTCTTCATCGTCAGCCGGTAGCGGCGCCCGGCGACCTGGACCGAGAGCGGCCGGCCCAGCGACGCGTTGTAGCTCTGCTGCAGCCGGACGACCGCCTCGCCCACGGTGAGGCCGCCGACGTCGAGGTTGCCGGCCTTGGTGCCGGGCGCGATGCGCGGCTCCTGGGCCGCGGCGGGCGCGGAGAGGACGAGCAGCAGGACGAGGGCTGAGAGCAGGACGGGAAGGCGCATTGGGCGCTCAGGGTAGCCGCTCAGGCAGCGTTTTCCCGCGGCTTGGCGCGGCGTGCACGCCGGCGTGCATACTGCCTCGGCCAGAGGCCTCGTCACCGCTTCGCTCGATCGAGAAAACCGTCGAGCAGCGGCCACGTCGTGCCGGCCGCGGCGCGGCCCGTCAGCACGCCGAGGTGCCCGCCGGGCGCGGTGGCGAGCTCGACCCGCGCGCGCGGCAGCAGCGGCTCGACGTGGTGGCAGGCCGCCACCGGCGCGATCCCGTCGCCGCGGCCGGCGATCGAGAGCACCGGCAGCTCGAGCACCGCGAGGTCGAGCGTGCGGCCGGGGACGGCGAGCTTGCCGTCGGCGAGGTCGTTGGTGCGGAAGAAGCGGTGGTAGAGCTGGCCGAACGTGCGGCCGGGGTAGGCGTGCATGTTCGCCATGAACGCGTCGACGGCCTCGATCTGGGCCAGCAGCTCGCGGTCGTGGAGGTTCGAGAGCACGGTCCACGGCTTCATCAGGTACTTGTCGAAGCCCGCCGCCTGGTAACCGCGCTTGACGAGCGGCGCGGGCGCGCCGCCGAGCAGCCGGTAGAGCTGCGTGATCCCCCAGCCCTGCGTGATCGCCGCGATCGGGCGCAGCGGGGCGACGAGCGGGACCTTCGAGAAGTCGAACGGGCTCGCCACGAGCGCGGCCGAGGCCACCGGAAGCTTGGGGCCGGCGGCGAGCGCGAGCAGGCTGAGGATGCCGCCGAGGCACCAGCCCACGAGCTGCACCGGCCGGCCGCCGGCGTCGGCCGAGGCCGCGCGGATCGCGTTGGGGACGACGTCCTCGATCCAGTGCTCGAGCCCGAGCCCGCGGTCGGCGTACTCGATCTGCCCGTAGTCGACGAGGTAGGTCGGGCGCCCGCCGTGCAGCGAGGTGCTCGACCACCGAGCAGCCGCGCCGCAGGTCGAAGCAGATCGCGGGCGCGGCCAGCGGCGGGACGAGCAGCACCGGCGGGCGCTTCTGCGGGGCGGCGTCCACCGGGTGATAGCGGCGGACGGTGCGCTGCGGCCCCTCGTCGATCACCGTCGAGGGCATCCGGCGCAGGTCGGCGAGCCCGTCGCCGAGCGTGCCGTCGTAGAGGTTCGCCGCCGCCTCCGCGAGCGCGGTCGGCGTGAGCGGGATCACGCGTGCACCGCGGCGGGGAACGGCAGCAGCAGCTCGAGCAGGCGCTCGGTCGCCTCGAGCTGCGGGCAGTGGCCGACGCCCTCGAGCAGCTCGACGTGCGTGTCGGGGAGCGCGTCGAGCAGGATCCGCGCGCCGGTGTGCGGGACCATGCGGTCGCGCGTGCCCCACACGAGCAGCACCGGGCACTCGATCCGCTCGAACGCGAACGGCGAGGTCTGCAGCTCGGGCAGCAGCCGCCGGCCGGAGGCGAGGAGCGAGGCGACCCGCTCGCGGCTCGCATGGTGGGCGGCGAACGCGGTCACCACCGCCGCCTCGGCGGCGCGCGGGCGGGCGAACACGAGCTGCCGGTAGACCTCGCCGACCATCGCGCGCAGCACGGCGGGCGCGACCGGCACGACGCCCGCGAGCGGCAGCATCGCGTCCTCGGTCAGCGGCGAGGCGGTGCCGAAGCCGGGCAGGTCGACCGCGATCGCGCGCCGGTCGCGGGCGCCGAGCTCGGCCAGCAGCGGGCGCCAGGTGTCGGCCGAGTCGCCCCAGCCGTGCAGCAGCACGAGGCCGGGCCCGTCGCCCTCGAGCTCGAGCGCGCGGGTCTCGTAGCCCGCGATCTGCAGGCGATGTTCGAAGAGCGGCTGCAGGCGCCGAAGCCTATGCGGCGGCGTGGGCGACGAAATCGCGCGGGCGCGTGAGCACGACCGCCAGCAGCGCGCCCACGAAGGCGAGCAGGCCGGCGTAGAGCAGGATGTCGTTGAGGCCGTCGACGAACGCCTGCTCGGCGATCCGGGTGAGCTGGGCGTCGCCGACGCGGCGGTACGCGCCGAAGGCGACGAAGTCGGCGACCGATCCGCCCGTGTCCTTGACGGCCACCAGCGCGTCGCCGCGCGCGAGCCCGTCCATGAAGCTCGACGCCACGATGTGCTGGAAGATCGCGCCGAGCCCGGCGATGCCGGTCGCGATCCCGACCTGGCGGAACGTGGAGTTGATGCCCGACGCCATGCCCGCCCGCTCCGGCTCCACCACGCCCACCGCAGCGGTGGCGAGCGCCGGGTTGGTGAGCCCGATGCCGCCGCCGGCGACCAGGAAGCCGGCCAGCAACGCCGTCCAGTCGTCGCCGGGCGCGAGCCCACGCATCAGCAGCAGGCCGGTGCCGACGAGCGCGAGCCCCGCGCCCAGGAACCAGCGCACGCCGACCCGCTCGGCGAACTTGCCCGAGACCGGCGCGACGACGAACGACAGCAGCGTCACCGGCAGGAAGCGCAGCCCTGACTCGAGCGGCGAGTAGCCGAGGATGTTCTGGATGTAGAGCGTCAGGTAGAGGAACATCGAGAACATCGACGCCGACAGCGCGAACGCGGCGATCGACGCACCGTCGAACGCGGGCTTGGCGAACAGCGAGAGGTCGAGCATCGGGTGCGCGCTGCGGCGCTCGACGACCACGAACAGCGCGAGCAGCACCAGCGCGGCGGCGAAGCAGGCGACGATCGGCGTGCTCTCCCAGCCCTCCGCGTTCCCGCGGATGAGGCCGAAGATCAGCGCGAACAGGCCGCCCGAGAACGTCACGAGCCCGGGCCAGTCGAGGCGGCCGCCGGAGCGTGCGTGCGACTCCTCCACGAGCGCGAGCGTGAGCGCGATCGTCGCGATCCCGATCGGCACGTTGACGAAGAAGATCGCCTCCCAGCCGATGCCCTCGGTCAGCGCGCCGCCCACCAGCGGTCCGACCGCCACCGAGGCGCCGGTGACCGCGCCCCACACCCCGAACGCGGTGCCGCGGTCGCCGCCCTGGTAGGCCGACGCGAGCAGCGCGAGCGCGGTCGCGAACATGAACGCCCCGCCGACTCCCTGGAGGGCGCGGGCGAGGTTGAGCATGGTCGGCGTGTGCGCGAGCCCGCACAGCAGCGAGGCGACGGTGAAGATCGCGATCCCGATCACGAACAGCAGCCGGCGGCCGTACAGGTCGGCGAGCGAGCCGCCGGTCAGCAGGAGCGCCGCGAGCGCGAGCGCGTAGGCGTCGATCACCCACTGCAGGTCGGCGAAGCTCGCATCGAGCGCGCGCTCGATGTCCGGCAGCGCGACGTTCACGATCGTGATGTCGAGCAGCAGCATGAACGTGGCGACGCACACCACGACGAGGGTCCACCAGCGGCGATCCATGGCACCCCACGGTACGGCCGTCGGCCGCTGGGTAGATTCAAGCGACATGCCGTCGCTCCCCCAGCCCGTCGAGCACGACGAAGAGCGAACGCGCGAGCTCCCGTTCTCGCTCTGGCAGCGCCTGCGCGCGGACCCGCTGCGCGCGCCCGAGTACGTCGCGCTCGCCGCCTCCGAGCGCCACGCGCCGGCCGCGGCGGCATGGGTCGAGGAGCGCAAGCACATGTACGCGCACTCGCCGGCCGAGCTCGCCCAGATGGCCAAGCGCAAGCACGCCGCGCTCGCGCGCTTCGGCGGCGCGGCGACCGGCGTCGGCGGCATCGTCACGCTGATCCCGGACCTCGCCGCCGCGGCGTGGATCCAGTCGCGGATGGTGTTCTTCATCGCCGCCGCGTACGGCTACGACCCGCACGACCCGATGCGCCCCGCCGAGCTGCTGGTGATCCGCGAGCTCTATCCCGACCCGCAGACCGCCCGGCAGGCGCTCGACGGCATCGGCACGTCGGTGGTCGAGGCCTACGCCGGCTCCAAGCTCCAGCGCGAGGAGGCCCTCGCCGCCCGGCTCGCGCGCTTCGTCGGGCGCCGCCTCACGCGCCGCGTCGCCGGCCGCCTCATCCCGTTCGCCGCGATCGCCTTCAACGCCATCGGCAACGAGCGCGAGACCCGCGCGCTCGCCGACAAGACGATCAGGTTCTACGGCGGTTAGATGTTTCCGGCGTTCGCGGCTGGGGTCGTGTGGCGACCCCTGGGCAGGATTGCTGCCGCTGCGGCACCCGAACCCTCCCCCTCGATGCCGCCGTTGACGTTCGCTAGAGCGGGAGCTCCGCGCCGTTCAGCGCGGCGGACTCCGGCGACGCGAGCCAGAGGATCGTCTCGGCGATCCGCTCCGGCGGGACGAGCTTGCCCCATGACGACTCCGGCATCGACTCGCGGTTGGCGGGCGTGTCGATCAGGGAGGGCGAGATCACGTTGCAGCGCACGCCCTCCTTGGCGATCGCCTTCGCGAGCGCGGTGACGCCGGCCTTCGAGGCCGCGTAGCCCGCCGAGCCCGCGAACGGGTTGTGCGCCGTGGCGGAGGAGGTGCAGACGATCGCGCCGTCGTCCGCGAGGTGCGGGATCGCCGCGTGGCAGACGTTGTAGGTCGTGCGCAGGTTGAGGCGGAGGCTGGCCTCGAAGGCCTCGACCGGCGTCTCGCCCACCGGCTCGCCCGCCGCGAACCCGCCCGCGAGGTTGACGACGGCGTGCAGCGGAGCGGCCGCCTCGACCGCCCGACGCACCGCTTCCGGGTCGTTCAGGTCGACCTCGGCGCGGCGCGGAGCGGTGACGTTCCAGCCCGCCGTCAGGAACCGCTCGACCACCGCGACCCCAAGCCCACCGCCGCTTCCCGTGATGAACGCATTGCGCGTCATCCGCCGATCGCCTCTCTAGCGTTTCCAGCGATGCTCGTCAACCAGCTCACCGACGGACAGGATGTCGATCTCGTCCTGCTCGTGCGTGACCGCGAGGTGCGGACCAAGGACGGTGAGGAGTACCTCAAGCTCGGGCTGGGCGATCGCACCGGCTCCGTGTCGGCGCTGATCACCGACGACGTGCCCGCGATCCGCGAGGTCTGCCAGGCGGGCGTCGCCATCCGCGTGCAGGGCGGCTACAGCGTGCACCCGCGCTACGGGCCGCAGCTCGCGGTGCGCCGGCTGCGGGCCGCGGATCCGGAGGAGGTCGACCTCGAGCAGCTGACCGACGGCCCGCCGCGCTCCGCCGCGCAGATGGAGGCCGACCTGCGCGAGATCGTGGGCACGATCCACAACCCGCACCTGCGCGCGCTGCTCGACGCGATCTTCGGCCCCGGCACTCAGACGTGGGAGCTGTTCCGCTCCGCTCCGGCGGCCAAGCGCTACCACCAGGCCTACCGCCACGGCCTGCTCGAGCACTGCCTGTCGGTCGCCCAGTCGGTCTCGGCCATCTCGGCCACGTTCCCGGGCATCGACCGCGAGGTGGCGGTCACCGGCGCGCTGCTGCACGACATCGGCAAGCTCGACGCCTACGCCTCGGTCGGCGGGGCGATCGACATGACCGACCTCGGCAAGCTGCAGGGCGAGATCCCGCTCGGCTACTACCGCATCCGCCGCCTGATCGAGGATCTCCCGGGCTTCCCCGACCAGCTCGCCGCCGCGGTGCTGCACATCATCCTCAGCCACCACGGCGCGCTCGAGCACGGCTCGCCGGTCGTTCCGTGCACGCGCGAGGCGACGCTCGTGCACATGATCGACAACCTCGGCGGCCGGCTCGGATCGTTCGACCGGCTCGAGAAGGAGCTCCCGCAGGGCAGCCGCTGGTCGGGGTTCGACCGCGCGCTGGGCGGCGGCGCCTTCTTCGCCGATCGCCGCGCCGCGTAGCAAAAGTGCGCAAATAGCCGCGAAACGGACGGTTGTCCGGCCCGGGTTATGTCACCGCCCGTCTACAGTCGGGGCCGTGGCGAAGGACACCGAGAAGCTGATCCGGCAGCTCTCGCTGATCTCCTATCTGATGGCGGAGCGCAGGCCCGTCACCGCAACGGAGATCCGGCGGGACGTCGAGGGCTACTCGGACATGACCGAGGACGCGTTCGCGCGCCGCTTCTACGCCGACCGCGCCGAGCTCGACGCGCTCGGCATCCAGCTGCGCGTCGACAAGCCGGCCGAGGGGTTCTCCGAGCAGGAGAACTACTCGCTCGCGCCCGAGGCCTTCCACCTCCCCGCGATCGCGTTCACCGACGACGAGCACGCGGCGCTCCAGACCGCCCTCTCGCTGCTCGACGGTGAGTTCGCCTACGCCGAGCCGCTCCGACTCGCGCTCCAGCAGATCACCTGGGGGCGGCCGAGCCCGTTCGACTCTGCCGCCCAGCGGTCGGTCGCGCTCGGCATGTCGGCGTCGGCGGGCGGCGCGGAGCTGTCGGCCCGGCTGGCCAAGATCGACACCGCGATCGCCCGGCGCAAGCGGATCGAGTTCGAGTACTTCACGATGCAGTCGGGCGAGGTCGCCGAGCGCCGCGTCGACCCCTACCTGCTGCTCTATCAGGGCCGTCAGTTCTACCTCGTCGGCTACTCGCACGAGCGCGACGGCGTGCGCGTCTTCCGCCTCTCGCGCATCCGCGGCAAGGTGGCCTATGCGACGAAGGCGGAGCACGACTTCCAGCGCCCCGAGGACTTCGATCAACGCGCCTACGCGAGCCAGATCCCGTGGCAGCTCGGCGAGCGCGTCGACACAGCCGAGATCTCGGTCTCCGACCGCATCGCCTGGCATGTGGAGCGCAACTTCGGGCCGTACGGCGAGATCGCCGACGGCGTCTTCCGCACCGACTACGCGATCCCCCGGCTCCTGATCTCGTGGGCGCTCGGCTACGGCGAGCATGCGCGCATCGCCGGACCGCCCGAGCTCGCCGCCGAGGCACGCGAGCGGCTCGACGCGATCATCGAGCGTCACACCGGCGAGCCGTTCACGAGCGTCGCCGAGGGCGTGCCACCGCGGTCCGAGGATCCCGAGGCGCTCGAGACGCCGGCCCGCTCGCGCCAGGAGGCCGCGATCCGGCCCGAGCGCTTCGCACGGCTCGTGACGCTCGCGTCGGTGCTGATCGCCGCCGGCCGCGCAGGTCGCCGCCCGACGGTGAGCGAGGTGCGCGAGCGGCTGCAGATCTCCGAGCAGGAGCTGCGCGAGGACATCTCGGTCCTCAACGTCGTCAACTTCGGCGGCGGCGCCTACGTGATCTACGCCGAGGTCCAGGGCGACGAGATCGAGATCGACACCGAGCCCTACTCGGACACCTTCGACCGGCCCGCGCGGCTGCTTCCGATCGAGGCCAACGCGCTCATGGCGGCGATCGAGTTCCTGGGCACGCACCTCTCGCACCACCTGCAGACGGCCCACGACAAGATCAAGGCCGCGCTCGGCGAGATCGGCCGCGACGGGCTGCTGGTCGGCGGCACCGGCGCCGACGACTCCGACGTCGCCCGCGACGTCAGCCGCGCGATCGAGTCGCGCAACCTGATCGAGCTCGAGTACTGGCAGCCCGCGGAGGACCGGTTCTCGACGCGGACGGTCGAGCCCTACGCGCTCATGAACGGGCGCGAGGGCTGGTACATCGCGTCGTGGGACCCGTCGCGCGACGACACGCGGTCGTTCCGCCTCGACCGCGTCAAGCGCGTCACCGTCCTCGACGAGCAGTACGAGCGCCGGGCGACCGTCGACGAGATCGCCGTCGTCGAGGGCTGGCCGCGCACCGGCGAGGTCGAGGGATCGCGCATCGCACACGTGTGGATCTCACCCGAGCAGGCCCGCTGGGCACGCGAGGAGAAGACCGTCCTCGCCGAGCTGCCGGACGGCGCCGTGATCATCGAGTGGGCGTACAAGGGCGAGGACTACCTCGTCAAGGAGGTGCTCAAGGAGGCCGGCGACGCCGCCGTCCTCGAGCCCGCTGACGCGCGCGAGGCCGTGCTCCGCGCGGCCGAGCGCCTCTTGACCGCCGCGACGTGAGCCGCCGCGACGCGATCAAGATGACGCCCGAGGAGGTGCGGGCGTTCCTCGAGGAGCAGAAGACCGTGACCTGCGCCACCAACGGGCGCAACGGCTTCCCGCACCTGATGCCGCTGTGGTTCGTGGTCCGCGACGACCGCATCTGGGCCTGGACGTACGCGAAGTCGCAGAAGGTCAAGAACCTCGAGCGCGATCCGCGCGCGACGCTGCAGATCGAGACCGGGCTCGAGTACGCCGAGCTGCACGGCGTGATGCTGCGCTGCGACGTGGAGATCCACCGCGACGTCGACGTCGTGACCGACTTCGCCATGGAGCTCGTGGAGCGGTACGCGGGTGGGGCCGAGGGGACGCGCGAGGCGTTCGCCAAGCAGGCGCCGAAGCGCGTCGCGCTGGAGTTCGTCGAGCGCGACCGCGTCACCTGGGACCACCGTAAATTGTCGGGGACTTACTAGGCTCCGAGGTCATGGAGGACCTCAAGGGCCTGATCCTGTCGGGCGGCAAGGGCACACGGCTGCGCCCGATCACGCACACGTCGGCGAAGCAGCTCGTCCCCGTCGCCAACAAGCCGGTCCTCTTCTACGGCATCGAGGCGATGGCCGCGGCCGGCATCAAGCAGGTCGGGATCATCATCGCCCCGGAGACCGGGAACGAGATCCGCGGCGCGGCCGGCGACGGCTCGCGGTTCGGCGTCGAGATCACCTACATCGTCCAGGACGAGCCGCTCGGGCTCGCGCACGCGGTGCTGACGGCGGAGCCGTTCCTCGGCACGAGCCCGTTCGTCATGTACCTCGGCGACAACCTGCTGCAGGGCGGCATCGCCGACCTCGTGCGCGCGTTCCGCTCCAACGAGCCCGAGGCGCTGATCCTGCTCACGCCCGTTCCCGACCCGGAGAACTACGGCGTGGCCGAGCTCGACGAGAACGGCGGCGTCGTGCGGCTCGTCGAGAAGCCGGCGGAGCCGGCCACCGACCTCGCGCTCGTCGGCGTCTACATGTTCACGCCGCAGATCCACGAGGCGGCGCGCGCGATCGAGCCGAGCGCGCGCGGCGAGCTCGAGATCACCGACGCGATCCAGTGGGTGGTCGACAACGGCCGGCGGGTGGAGTCCCACATCGTGCGCGGGTGGTGGAAGGACACGGGGCGGCTCGACGACATGCTCGAGGCGAACCGGCTGATCCTCGAGACCGTCGAGCGGCGCGTGCAGGGCGAGCTCACCGACTCGCAGGTCGACGGGCGCGTGATCGTGGAGCCGGGCGCGCGGCTCGAGCGCGCGACCGTGCGCGGGCCGGCCGTGATCGGGTCGGGCGCGCTGCTGCGCGACGCCTACGTCGGGCCCTACACCGCGGTCGGGGCGGGCTGCGTGATCGAGAACGCCGAGGTCGAGCACTCGATCCTGCTCGAGGCATCGTCCGTGCGCGGCCTCGAAGGGCGGATGGAGTCGTCGCTGCTCGGGAAGAATGTCGCTATCTCCCGAGACGACCGACAGCCCCGCGCCTACCGCTTCATGGTGGGCGACAACTCGGAGATCGGCATCCTGTGACCGACACCCCCTCCGAGGACGGCCTCTCCAAGGAGGAGCTCGAGCGCCACGACGTCGAGGAGCTCCCCGACCGCGAGGCGATGTCGATCCTCAGGCCCGACGTGACGATCCCGCTCGACGCCGACGTCGCCGCCGACGTCCTGCTCGATCAGGACGACGACGAGTCCGACGAGAGCTGACCGCGCAGCGCACGGCCGAGCTGGCGCTCGACCGAGTTCGGCGAGCGCCCGCACGCGACCACGGCCTGCTGGCCCCGGCCGCCGGCCTCGTGCAGCACCGCGAGCAGCAGATGCTCGACGTCGAGCCGCGCGTCGCCGCGCGCGACCGCCTCGCGCATGGACTGCTCGAGCACCTCGCGGGTCTGCGGCGAGACGGCGGGCTCGCTGGGACGCGCCGCCTCGGCGCCCGCGTTCCACGCCTCGATCGTCGCGCGCACTGCGTCGCCGGTGATCCCGCACGCGTCGAGCGCCTCGCGGACGGGCCCCAGCTCGTCCAGCGCCAGCCCGAGCAGGAGGTGGTCCGTATCGACGCGCGGCGCGCCCAGGCGGGCGGCCTCGGCCTTCGCGCGCGCCACGGCCTGGCGGGCGCGGCCGGCGACGACGAGCCCCTGCTGCCGGCGGTGCGAGCGGCGGGCGTGGCGGGCGTGCGCGGCCTGCTTGGTGACCCCGAGCGCCTCCGCGACCTGGCGCCACGACCACCCGGCCTCGATCGCCTGGTCGACGTGGGCGGCCTCGAGCGTCTCGAGCCGCTGGCGAAGCTCGCGGATGGCCGTCAGCCCGGCCTCGGGATCGCCGAGCCGGGAGGCCGCGCGGGCCAGCTGCTGCTCGCTCGGGCGCATCCGCATCGCGCGCACGGTAGAGCCTGAACGTTGTCGCTCGATGTACGGAGGCCGACCCCGTCAGTTCCCCTTGACACCCGGCCTGCCGCAACACGCCGCTTGCGGCGAGATCGGCCGCTTCGCCGGGTCGCCGGTGCGCACGCGGGTATTCGCGGGAAAGGTGACGGACGAGAAGCCCGAGCCCGATGAGGGGTCTGACGCGCCCGGCGACGAGCCGGCGTCTCAGCCTGATCCCCTGACCGACGATGTCGTGGTGCCGGCGAACGCCGCCGTCGCGGCGGACGTGCTCGCGGGCACAGACGAGGACTGACTGAGCATCAGCGGGTAGGACGAGGGGAGGTGACCGCGCCCTCCACCCAGGTACTCGAGCGTCCGGCCTCCGTTTCCGGCCCCGCTCCGCCGCGGCTGGCAGAGGGCGTCGAGCTGATCGGCGAGTACGCGGACTCGGGCTACACCGAGGCGCCCTTCATGGTCCGCCGTGGCGACGGCCAGACGCTCCAGCTCACCCACCTGCTCTACGTCGTCGCCGAAGCGGCCGACGGACGGCGCGACCCCGCCGCGATCGCCGAGGTCGCTTCGGACGCGATCCGCCGCAAGGTGTCCGCGGACAACGTCCGCTACCTGATCGAGGAGAAGCTGCGTCCGCGCGGCGTGCTCGCAGCCGTGGACGGCTCGAGCCCGGAGTTCGCGAAGCCGGACCCGCTGCTGGCGCTCAAGTTCCGCGTCGCGGTGGTCCCCGCGGGCCTCACGAACGCGCTCACCACGATCTTCCGGCCGCTCTTCGTGGCGCCGGTCGTGGCCGCGGTCGTCCTCGGCTTCATCGCGCTCGACGCGTGGCTGTTCACCCAGCACGGCGTCGCGCCGGCCCTGCGCCACGCGCTCTACCAGCCGCTGTTGCTGATCGGACTGCTCGGCGGCGTCGTGCTCGCAACCGCGCTCCACGAGATCGGCCACGCCACCGCCTGCCGCTACGGCGGCGCGCGGCCCGGCGCAATGGGCATCGGTCTCTACTTCGTCTGGCCCGTGTTCTACACCGACGTCACCGACGCTTACCGGCTCGGGCGCGCGGGGCGGCTGCGCACGGACCTGGGCGGGCTCTACTTCAACGCGATCGTCGCGCTGGCGGCCGCGGGCGCGTACGCGATCACGCGCTTCGAGCCGCTGCTGCTGCTCGTGGTGCTCCAGAACTTCGCGATGCTGCAGCAGGCGCTGCCGTTGCTGCGGCTCGACGGCTACCACGTGCTGTGCGACCTCGCCGGCGTGCCGGACATGCACTCGCGCATCAGGCCCGTGCTGCGGTCGCTCAGGCCCGGTGCGGACGCCGACCCGCGTGTGGCGGCGCTCAAGCCGCGGGTGCGCCGGGTGGTCATCGTGTACGTGCTGGCCGTTGTGCCGCTGCTCGTGGGCGCGCTCGGGCTCGTGGTGCTGCACGCGCCCCGCGTGTTCGCGACGGCGTGGGACTCGCTCGCCCTCCAGTGGGAGCGAATCGACGGCGGCACGGCGGCGAGCGTCGCCACCGGCGGGCTGCAACTGGTCGCGCTCGCGCTGCCCGTCGCCGCGCTGGGCCTGACCCTCGCGCGCATCAGCTCGCGCGTCGGGCGGAGGACGTGGCGCTGGTCCGAGGGTTCCCCGCGGCGCCGCGCCGGGCTGGTCTCGGTCGCCGCGACCTCCGTCGCGGTGATCGGCTTCACCTGGGCGCAGGGCGACTATCGCCCCATCCAGCCGGGCGAGCGCGGCACGATCCAGGACGGCGTCCGCGACCTGCTGGATCGGCCGAGCGCGATCCCGGGCGGCGCCGGCGAGGCCGGCAAGGCCCCGGCGGCACAGGCGCCGCCGATTGCCACGCCGCACCCCGGCCACCCCGCGCGACCGTCCGGGGAGGCCCGCGCGCGCGCCCGTGACGCCGGCCCGCGGGCGCCGGAGCGCGCGAAGCGCGCGTCGACTCCGCGCCGCCCGTCGCCCGGCACCGCCGCGACCGCGGGTGAGGCGACGCCGGCGCCCGCGTCCGAGCCGGGGACCGTGGAGGCGGACGCCGAGGCCGAGACGCCGGCGGGGAACGTCGGTGCGAACGTGCAGGCTGACTCGCCGCCGGTTCCGGTGCCGGCGCCTGTGGACGAGGCGGTCCCCGCCGTTCCGACCGCTCCCCCCGTCCCGACGGTCCCCGCCGTCCCGTGATCGCCGTCAATCTGGATTGACATACGCCCGACGAGCGTCCGGGACCGGCTAATCAACCGGCGACCGGGGTAAAGGACCGGTCATGCCGTCGGCCGCCCTCATCACACGCCTGCGCTGGCTGGTCGCCGCGCTGCTGGCGGCGACGCTCGCCACCGCGCCGCTCGCCCCGCTCGCGCAGGCGCAGGGCAACGACACCAACGTCGCCGGCGCCGTCAACACGGACGACGGCTCGACCGAGGTCGACATCTCGTTCGACTTCCAGCAGGTGCTCGACGGCGTGGTCGACCAGACGAACGCGGCCGTCGCGTACGCGAGCTGCGAGGAGTGCCAGACGATCGCGATCGCGATCCAGATCGTGCTCGTGTCGGGCGACGTCGACGTCGTGGCGCCGACCAACGTCGCCTACGCGATCAACGCGAACTGCACGACCTGCGTGACCGTCGCGCTCGCCTACCAGTTCGTGTGGGGCAACGGCGGCCAGATCAGCCTGTCGCGCGAGGCGAAGCGCAAGATCCGCGAGATCGCCCGCGCGTTCCGCAAGCTCGAGCGGTCGGGCGGCTCGGTGGACGAGGTGCTCCAGGAGACCAACCGGCTCCTCGGCGAGCTCAGCAAGGCGCTCGCCGACGGCATCGAGACGACCGGCCCGCCGCCGTCGCAGTCGGATGAGGGGGATCGCGAGGAGGACGACGGCGAGGAGCCGACGCCCACCCCGACGCCGGACGAGAGCACGACGCCGGACGGCGACGAGCCGGCGGACGAGGGCTCCGGGACTCCCGAGCCGACCGAGACGCCCGCGCCGTCCGAGACGCCGGCCCCGTCTGAGACGCCGGCGCCCGAGCCCAGCGCCACGCCCGAGGCGACGGCGACGCCGTCGCCCACGGCCACCCCAACGCCCTAGGGCGTAGCCGCCGGCTCCGGGGTCGGCGTCGGAGTTGCGCTCGGCGTCGTCGTGGGTGTGGGCGTGGCGGTCGGCGTGGCGGTGGCGGTCGGCTCGGCGGTGGCCGCGGGCTCCTCGGCCGAGGGGGTGCTCTCGGCCGGCGCCGTGCCGGGCGCCGCGCTGCCGCCCTGGGTCGACGGGGCCGGGCTCTCGCCGTCGTCGCTCGACGGGCGGTCCTCACCGGCCGGCGTCGTCGGCTCGTCGCGCTCCCCGGATGCCTCGCGCTCGGGGGCGCCGCGCGCCGGCTCGCGCTCCTCGCGCAGCGGCGTCCGCTGCTCGCGCTCGGTCGGGACCGCCTGATACTTCGCCTCGCGCTCGGGCGTGAACGACGGGCGGCCGCCGACCGTCTTCGGCAGGCTCTTGACGGCCTCGCCGATCGTGCCGCGCTCGCCGGGGCGGATCGGCTCGTAGTCGCCGTTGGGCAGCAGCACGTAGGTCGCGCCGGCGAGCACGGCCGCGGCCCCGGTCGCCGCGAACGCGGCGCGCACCGTGCTCCCGCGCGCCCACCCGATCAGGCCGAGGCCCGCGCGCTTGCCCGTGCGGCCGAGGCCGAGCGACATCGCCGCGAAGGGCATGACCAGCGCGAGGATCCGGAAGCCGCCGAGGGCGTACTCGTCAGGACCTGACGCGTCTTGCAGGCGGTCGAGCTGGAGCCCGACGGAGTCGTAGGTCGTGGCCGCGATGCGCGGGATCCCGATCACGAGCCAGAGGACGAGCAGCGCGAGCGCCGGCACGAGCGCGACCAGGTACGCGGTGACGACGACGCGGACCCACGGCTTCAGCTCCTCCACGCGCGGGTCGAGGTCGCGCGGCTTCACGACCGAGCGGAGGATCGGCTTGATGCGGGAGAGGATGTCCGGCACGCCGGTGAGGTCGCTCAGGACGTAGTAGCCGTCGAAGCGCAGCAGCGGCAGCAGCTGCTGGAGCAGCAGGATGTGCTGCACGAACGCCGCGAGCAGCGCCGCCTCCTCGCCCGTGACGGCGTACACCCCGCCGCACAGCAGCGCGAACAGCGCGTTGAAGTAGACGCCGCCGAGGTCGGTCCGCAACCGCCCGGCGCGGTTGAGTCGGTACGCGTCGGTGACGTCGCAGTAGAACGCGGGCCACACGAGGTAGACGCCGACGCCCATGACGCCGGGGCGAGCGCCGCCGTAGCGGCACGCACTCGCGTGGCCGAGCTCGTGGAAGGCGGTGGCGATCACCACGGAGCCGAGCACCGCCAGCAGCAGCCCGGGCGCGTAGAGCGCGCTCCGCAGGCCGCCGGCGATGCCGTGGATCCCGAACAGCCAGACGTCGAACGCGGCGACGGCGAGCAGCAGCGGGACCTGCACGACCGGCCGGTGCAGCCACGAGAGCGCGGCGGCGGCGCGGTTCGTCGCCGCCTCAGAGAGGACCGGCCGGCGGTGCTTGAGCGCGAGCAGCGCCTGCTTCTTGCCGAGCTCCGGGGTGCTGCCGTCGGCGAGCGCGAGCACGCCCAGCGGGCGCAGCTTCTCCTCGATCAGGAACTCGACGTTCTCGCCGCTGACCTGCTTGTCGTAGCGCTCGGTGACGGCGGCGGCGATGGCGTCGGCGTCGCGCGCGCCGTCGCACGCCTCGGCGACCAGGTAGAGCAGCTGCGTGAGCTGGACGACCTGGCCGTCGGCGCGGCGGGCGAGGAGCGGGGGCTCCTTGAAGCCCGAGTCCTCGAACTCACCGATCAGCTCGATGCCCTCCGCGAGGCGGGGGGCGTCGGCCGGAGGCGCGGCGGCGGCGATGTCGGAAGTGCGCATCGCCACCGCCGGCTCCTGTCCGTCTACGGGGTTTCCTCGCCCTGCTCGATCGAGGAGTCCTGGTCGGCGTTCGCCTCAGCCGAGCCCTCGATGTTCTGGACGATGACCGACTCCTGCGACGCGCTCGCGATCGAGGTCGCGTCCGGGGACAGCGTGTTGGCGCTGACCGCCGCGTCGATCGGGGCCGCGATGTTCGCGTTGGCCGCGACGGCCGCGTCGATCGGCGCCGCCAGGTCGAGGCCGAGGTCGATGTTCGCGTCCAGGTCGAGCAGCGACCCGTTTCCGGCCGCGGGGGTGTCAGCCGGCGGAACCGGGTCCGGGACCGCCTCGCCCTGCTCGATGCTCGAGTCCTGCGTCGCGTTCGCGATCGCGTCGGCCTCGATGTTCTGCGAGATGCCGGAGGCCTGATCGGCCGAAGCGAGCGACTGGGCGCCCGGTGACAGGGTGTTGGCGCTGACCGCGGCGTCGACCGGGAGCGCGGCGTTCGCGTTCGCCGCGACGCCGGCGTTGATCGGCGCGGCGGCGTCGAGGTCGCCGTCGACGTTGACGTCGAGGTCCAGCAGCGACTGGTTCGTGAGATCGCCGACGGTGTCGCCGACGTCCGGAAGCGTGCTGCCCACGCCTCCGACTGCGCCGCCTGCGGTGTCGCCGACGCCGCCGACCGTGTCGCCGACCGTGCCGGTGGTCTCACCGACCGTGCCGGCGGTCTCGCCCACGGTGTCGCCGACGGCTTCCGCCGTGCCGGCCGCCGGGTCGACGCCCGCAGGGCTCAGGGTGGACATCGCCGCCCGCTCGGGGAGCGCCTCGGCCGTTTCGGCTTCGAGCTCCTCGGGCGAAAGGCCTTCGGGTTCGCGCGGATCGGCCATGTCTTAGTCAGTCCCTTCGTCGGTGTCCGTCTGTCCGAGGATCACGGTCTGATCGGCGTCCGCGTACGCGGTCGAGCCGGTCGAGCCGTAGTTGATCGCGGTCGCCTCGTTGATGGGCATCGCGAAGTTGTCGATCCCCATGGAGCCGGGGTCGAACGAGATCGTCGACATCGCCTCGCGGTCAGGCAACGTCTGCCCGTCCTCCGCCTCCAGTTCTTCCTGGCTGAGCTGCTCGGGATGCTGTTCCATGCAGGATTCATCCCCCGGGCTCAGCGACGAGAAACGCGCTGGACAGACATTCGGGGTGTTGCCGGACTTGAGCGTTCGCGCCAAAGTCGGGATATCCGTCGATTGCTCGGGGATCCTTGCGCACTCGGGGCAGCACCCGTGGATGCGGGCCCTCGCTCTCACCCCCGCCGCGCTCGCGGGGCCTCGACTCCCGGCGAGCTCGGCTCCGCCATGGAGCATGACCCCCGGAACCGTTGCTGCTGCGTCGTTTGCGGTGCGCGCGGCGCCGGCGACGACCGCCGTCGGCGGCGCCGCGAGCGCGACGACGTTCCCGCTGCACGGCGAGACGATCGCCTTCACGGGCGCGCAAGCCGACAACGTCTCGCACGCGCTCGGCACGGAGGCCCGAGGCGGCCACGACGTGACGGTGCTGTCAATGCGAATTGACGTTCGGAGGACGCGAACTGCCTGACGCTGTTGCGGCGCTAGGCCGCGACGGGGTTGCGCTCCGACGCCAGCTTCTGCGCTTGGCGCTCGGGTGAGATCTCGACCACGTTCCACGCCAGCTTCACCCGCTTCATGCCGCGGATGATCCAGCCGGACGGGTCGACCTCCCACCACTTCATGCCGTGCACCGCGGAGCGCGGGAACGCGTGGTGGTTGTGGTGCCAGGACTCGCCGAACGAGGGCAGCGCGAGCCACAGCACGTTGGTCGAGTGGTCCTCGATCTCGAACCGGCGGCGGCCGAAGAAGTGGCACACCGAGTTGATCGACCAGGTGACGTGGTGGAGCATGAAGATCCGCACGAAGCCGCCCCACAGCATCCCCGTGAGCGCGCCCTTGAGCGTCCCGTCGAACAGGTAGCCGAGCCCGGCCGGGAGCAGCAGGCCGAGCAGCGCGACCCCGAGGAACTGGCGGCTGAGGAAGCGCATGCCGCGGTCCTCGACGAGGTCGCGCGCGTACTTCTCGCCCTCGGCGCGGCCGTGGGCGTCGAACAGCCAGCCCATGTGCGCGTACCAGAGCCCGTGCAGCGCGCCCCAGAAGCCGTCGCCGTGGCCGACGTGCGGGGAGTGCGGGTCGCCCTCCTCGTCGGTGTGGGCGTGGTGCTTGCGGTGGTCGGCCACCCACGCGATCACGGGGCCCTGGACCGCCATCGACCCGAGCGTCGCGAACAGGTACTCGACCGGCTTGTGGGTCTGGAAGGAGCGGTGGGTGAGCAGTCGGTGGTAGCCGATCGTCACGCCGAGGCCGGTCAGCACATACATGATCGCGAGCACGGCGAGGTCGCTCCAGTCGACGAGCTCGTTCCAGAGCAGCACGATGGCCGCGATGAAGGCGAGGAACGGGACGATCGCGCCGAAGAGGTTCGAGAGCTTGTGCGCACGCGTCATGGCATGCATGGTTCCCCCCAAACCACGCGCTCACTTGTCGCTCTCGGCCGATTTTCGCTGCCTGATTCTGTAGCCTCGCGACAATGCCCGCGCCGACGCGGCCATACAGCGCCATTCCCACCGAGGCCGCGGCCGTCCTGCGCCCCGTCCTGCCGTCGCTCGCCGACGAGATCATCGTCGGGATCGCGCGCGAGGTGCCCGACTACGCCCGCGCCATGGAGGGCGAGTTCGGCGAGGTCGTCCGCGTCGCGATCGAGAAGGCGCTGGGGCGCTTCGTCGACCTGATCGAAGATCCCTCGAAGGACGACGGCCGCGGCCGCGACACCTATGTCGGCCTCGGCCGCGGCGAGATGCGCGCCGGCCGCAGCCTCGACGCGCTGCTGTCCGCCTACCGGCTGGGCTCGCGGCTCGCGTGGCGGCGCTTCGTCGAGGCGGGCGTCGCCGGCGGGCTCGACCCCGGCGCGATCTACGCGCTCGGCGAGGGCATCTTCGCCTACATCGACGAGCTCTCGGCCGAGTCGGCGGAGGGCTACGCCGAGGAGCAGTCGGCCGCGGCGGGCGAGCGCCAGCGGCTGCGGCGGCGGCTCGTGCGACTGCTCGCGCAGGACCCGCCCGCCTCCGAGGAGACGGTGCTGGCCGCCGCGGCCGCCGCCGCGTGGCCGCTGCCGCGCACCGTCGCCGCGCTCGTCACCGCCGAGGCCGCACCCTCCGGCGTCGCCACGCCCGAGGCGGCCGCCGAGGCCGACTCGCTCGCCGCCCGGCTCGCGAGGCGGATCGGAGAGGAGGCGATCGGGGCCGGGATCGAGCGGCTCGCGGTCGTGCTCGTCCCCGACGCGGGCGCGCCGTCGCGCGGGCGGCGGGTCCGGTCGGCGGCCGCCGGGCGGCCGGCCGCGCTGGGCCCCGCCGTGCCGCTCCAGCTCGCGGGCGTCTCGGTGCGCCGCGCCACCGCGACGCACGCGCTGCTCGCGGCCGGCCGGCTCGGCGACGGGGAGTTCGCGCGCGCCGAAGAGCACCTGCCGGCGCTCGTCATCGCCGCCGACCCGACGCTCGGCGCCGAGCTCGCGGAGCTGCGGCTGGCGCCGCTCGCCACGCTCGCCGACGGCCCCCGCGCCCGCCTCACGGAGACCCTCAGGGCCTGGCTCGACCGCCCCGGCCAGGTGCAGGCGATCGCGGTCGAGCTCGGCGTCCACCCGCAGACCGTCCGCTACCGCGTCAAGCAGCTGCGCGAGCTCTTCGGCGACAGCCTCGACGACCCCGAGGCGCGCTTCGAGCTCGGGCTCGCACTGAGGGCTGGCTAGGCTAGGTCCGCTTATGCGCCTCCTCGTGACCGGCGCCGCGGGCATGCTGGGCCGGGACGTCGCCGCCGCCGCCGAGAGCGCGGGGCACGACGTGGTCGCGCTCGCCCGCGGTGACCTCGACATCGCCGACGCCGGCGCCGTCCGCGCCGCCATCGACGCCGCGGCGCCCGACGCCGTGGTCAACTGCGCCGCCTGGACCGACGTCGACGGCGCCGAGGAGGACGAGGCCGGCGCCACGCTGATCAACGGGACCGCCGCGGGCCACGTCGCCGCCGCCGCGCCCTACGTCGTCCACGTCTCCTCCGACTACGTCTTCGACGGCACCGCCACCGAGCCGTACACCGAGGACGACCCGACCGGCCCGGCCAGCGCCTACGGGCGCTCGAAGCTCGCCGGCGAGCACGCCGTCGCGGCGGCCGGCGACCACGCGATCGTCCGCTCCGCCTGGCTGTTCGGCGTCCACGGCAAGAACTTCGTCGCGACCATGCTCAAGCTCGCCGAGGACCGCGACGAGGTGAACGTCGTGGCCGACCAGATCGGCTGCCCGACGTTCACCGGCCACCTCGGCCCCGCGCTCGTCGAGATCGCCGAGCGGCGCCTCGCCGGCGTCCTCCACGTCGCGGGCGGCGGCTCGTGCTCGTGGCACGAGCTCGCGCAGGCCACGTTCGAGGAGGCCGGCACGGGCACCACCGCCCTGCCCGTGACCACCGCGGAGTTCCCCCGGCCCGCGCCGCGGCCCGCGTGGTCCGTCCTGCGCTCCACCCGGCCCGACGCGCCCGTGCTCCCGCCCTGGCGCGAGGGCCTGACCAGCTACCTGCGATCGGAGGTCCTGCGATGAAGCTGCTCGTCTGCGGCGGAGCCGGGTTCATCGGCTCGAACTTCGTCCGCCAGCGCATCACGGAGCACGGCGACGAGGTCGTCGTGCTCGACAAGCTCACCTACGCCGGCCGCGAGGAGAACCTCGCCGACGTCCGCGACAGCCCGGGCTACGCCTTCGTGCACGCCGGCATCGAGGACCCCGACGCGGTCGCCGGCGCGATGGAGGGCCGCGACGCGGTCGTCAACTTCGCCGCCGAGACGCACGTCGACCGCTCGATCGCCGAGCCCGACGCGTTCGTCACCACCCACTCCCAGGGCACCTACGTGCTGCTCGAGGCCGCCCGCGAGCGCGGCCTGCGCTACGTCCAGGTCTCGACCGACGAGGTCTACGGCTCGATCGACGAGGGCTCGTTCACGGAGGCGTCGCCGCTCGCGCCCTCCTCGCCCTACTCGGCGACCAAGGCGGGCGCCGACCTGCTCGTGTGGAGCTACTTCCACACCTACGGCCTGCCGACGCTGATCGCCCGCGGCTCGAACAACTACGGGCCGTTCCAGTACCCCGAGAAGCTGATCCCGCTGATGGTGCTCAACGCGCTGCACGGCGACAAGCTGCCGGTCTACGGCGACGGCATGCAGGTCCGCAACTGGATCTACGTCGAGGACTTCGCCCGCGCGATCGGCCACGTGCTCGACCACGGCGAGCCCGGCAACGTCTACAACGCCGGCGGCCCCGACGAGTGCGCCAACCTCGAGGTCGTCCAGCGCATCGTCCAGCTCACGGGCTGCGGCGACGAGCTGATCGAGTACGTCACCGACCGCCCCGGCCACGACCGCCGCTACTCGCTCTCGTCGGAGAAGGTGCGGCAGCTCGGCTGGGAGCCGCGCATGCGCTTCGGCGACGGGCTCGCCAACACGGTCGCCTGGTACCGCGAGAACGCGGCCTGGTGGGAGCCGATCCGCTCCGGCGACTACCGCGCGTACTACGAGCGCCAGTACGGGCGCTCGCTCGGCTAGGCGGAGGAGCCGAGGTCGGTCAGGCGCCAGTCGCCGTCCTCGCGGGAGAGCGAGAACGTCGTCTCGGCGTCGTCGTTGCCGCCCTTGCGCGCCGTGACGGTGGCGGTCGCGGTCGCGCCGGTGACGGAGACGTCCTTGACCTCGAGCTCGAAGTCGTCGGCGTCGCCGGTGACCTTCTCCATCTCGCGCACGCAGTCGTTGCCCGTCGTCTTGAGCTTGTCCGCGAGCTCGCGCGACAGGATGTCGGAGCAGATCTCGCCGGGCTTGCGGCCCTGAGCCGCCGCCTGCAGGTCCTCGATCGTCTGCGCGACCGCCTTCTCGTCGCCCTCGAACTCGTTCGCCGACGTCTGCGCCTGGCCGCAGCCGGCAGCCAAGAGCAGCAGGGGAAGGAGGACGAGGCGGCGCATGAGGGTGGCCGAGAGGGTAGTCCCTCTACCATCGGGTCAGATGGGCGAGCAGGAGACCGCACCCCGAGGCCGCCACGCACCACCGCTCGAGGTGCGCCAGGACCGCCAGCGCGCGCGCCTCTTCGCGGCGGCGGCCGCCGTGTTCGCCCGCAACGGCTTCGCCGACGCCACCGCCGAGGCGATCGCGCGCGAGGCCGGGATGTCGAAGGCGACGTTCTACGAGCACTTCGGCAACAAGGAGGAGTGCATCCTCGCGCTCTTCGACGCCGCCATCGACGTCGTGGTCGAGGGGATCGCCCAGGCCGCGCGCGACCACGGGGACCAGTCGCCGCAGGGCCGCGTCGGCGCCTCGGTGCGCGCGTTCCTCGAGGTCGTCGACGCCTTCCCCGACCAGGCCCAGACGCTGCTCGTCGAGATCATCGGCGCGGGGCCGCGGGCGGCCGAGCGCCGCGACGCCGCGCTCGCGCGCGTGGCCGACTACATCGACGAGGCGAACAAGGCCGACGCCGAGGCCGACGTCGTCGACCGGCTCGAGTCGACGCACGACGCGTTCGCGATCGTCGGCGCCTGCGTCGAGCTCGCGTCGCGCCAGCTGCGCACCAAGGAACCCGAGGACATGCGCGACCTCGAGCCCGTGATCGGGCGGCTGGTCCTCGGGCTCGTCGGGGCGGCTCCGCCCCGGCCGAGCACGGTGTGAGCACCGCGCTGGAGACGCTCGAGGCAGACGTCACCTCCTGCCGCGCCTGCCCCCGGCTCGTCGAGTGGCGGGAGCTCGTCGCGCGCGAGAAGCGCGCCGCCTTCCGCGACTGGGATTACTGGGGCCGCCCGATCCCCGGCTTCGGCGATCCCGAGGCGCGCGTGCTGATCCTCGGCCTCGCACCCGCCGCGCACGGCGCCAACCGCACGGGCCGCATCTTCACCGGCGACCGCTCCGGCGACTTCCTGTTCGCGGCGCTGCACCGCACCGGCTTCGCCAACCAGCCGACGTCCGAGCACCGCGGCGACGGGCTGGCGCTGCGCGACTGCTGGATCACCGCCGCGGTCCGCTGCGCGCCGCCCGCCAACAAGCCGCTGCCCGAGGAGCGCGAGCGCTGCTCGGTGTGGCTGGAGCGCGAGCTGGAGCTGATCGGGCCGCCGCGGGTCGTCGTCTGCCTCGGCGCGTTCGCGTGGGAGGCCGCGCTGCGCACGCCGGCGCTGTGCGAGCAGCCGCCGCCGCGCCCGCGGCCGCGCTTCGGGCACGGGGCCGAGTCCGGCCGCCTGCTCGGGTGCTTCCACCCCAGCCAGCAGAACACGTTCACCGGGAAGCTGACCGCGGACATGATGGATGCGGTGCTGCTGCGGGCCCGGGCGCTGGCCGCATGAAGCGCTACGGCGAGGTCCTGCGCGTCCCCCACGTGGCGACGCTGATCGCGGCGACGCTGCTGGCGCGCTTCCCGATCGGCATCAACGCGCTCGCGCTGATCCTCTACCTGCGCCACGAGACCGGGTCGTTCGCGGTCGCCGGCGTGGTGGCGGGCGGGCTCGCCGCCGGCGCGGGCATCGGCGCGCCGGTCCAGGGCCGGCTCGTCGACCGCTTCGGCCAGCGGCGCGTGCTGCTGCCGCTCGCGGTCGTGCACGCCGCCGCGCTCGGCGGCGTCGTCGGGCTGTCGGAGCTCGGCGCTCCCGCGGCGGTGCTGACCGCCTGCTCGGTGCTGGCCGGCTTCGCGATCCCGCCGACGTCGTCGGTGCTGCGCTCGATGTGGCCGACGCTGCTACGCGGCCGCGAGGCGCTGCTGCAGCCTGCCTACGCGCTCGACTCGGTGATGATCGAGCTGATCTTCATCCTCGGCCCGCTGCTGACCGCGGTGCTGGCGGCCGGCGTCTCCCCCGCCAGCGCGCTGATCGTCTCCGCCGTCAGCGTCGTCGTCGGCACCGCCTGGTTCACCGCGCAGGCGCCGAGCCGCGAGTTCGAGCCGGATCGCGAGGCGCGCTCGAGCCGGCTCGGCGCGCTCGCCTCGCCCGGCGTGCGCTCGCTGATCCTCACGTCGCTGCCCGCGGGCATCGGGATCGGGATGTGCGAGGTCGCGCTACCCGCGTTCTCGGACGCCGAGGGGTCAGCCGAGCTGGCCGGGGTGCTGCTCGCGACGTGGTCGCTCGGGAGCGCGGTCGGCGGGCTGGTCTACGGCGCGCTGCCGCGGCGGCCGCCGCTCGGCACCGTCCACCTCGCGGTCAGCGCGCTGCTGCCGCTGAGCCTGTTGCCGCTCGCGCTCGCGCCGTCGGTGCCGGTGATGGCCGCGCTGGTGCTGCCCGCCGGCATGTTCATCGCGCCGCTGCTCGCGACCCGCAACGAGCTGATCGGCTGGGTCGCGCCGCCCGGCGCCCGCACCGAGGCCTACACCTGGCCGGTGACCGCGTTCGTCGGCGGGATCGCGATCGGCTCCGCGCTCGCGGGCACGATCGTCGAGGCGGAGAGCTGGCAGCTGGCGTTCGTCATCGCCGCGGCGATGGCGGCGGGCGGGGCGCTCGTCGCGGTGGCGCGGCGCGCGACGCTGTCGCCGGCCTAGGCCGACGTGGTCAGGACGGGGCGGCCGATCCGTACCCTGGGCGTATGCCGCTGTCCGCGTTCACCCCCCAGGTTCGAGACTGGTTCACGCGGGCGTTCGCGGAGCCGACGGCGGCCCAGGAGCAGGCGTGGCCGGCGATCGCCACCGGGCAGCACGCGCTGATCTCGGCGCCCACCGGCTCGGGCAAGACGCTCGCCGCGTTCCTGTGGGCGCTCGACCGGCTGGTGGCCGAGCCGACGGGCGACGACAAGCGGACCCGCCTGGTCTACGTCTCGCCGCTGAAGGCGCTGTCCTACGACGTCGAGAAGAACCTGCGCGCGCCATTGCGCGGCATCGGCGGGGACATCACCGTCGGCATCCGCACCGGCGACACGCCGCAGAAGGAGCGGCGCGACATGGTCAGGCACCCGCCCGACGTGCTGATCACGACGCCCGAGTCGCTCTACCTGATGCTCACGAGCCAGGCGCGCGAGATCTTCCGCGGCACCGAGTGGGTGATCGTCGACGAGATCCACGCGGTCGCCCAGACCAAGCGCGGCGCGCATCTCGCGATCACGCTCGAGCGGCTCGCCGAGCAGGCGGAGCGCGACGTCCAGCGGATCGGGCTGTCCGCGACGCAGAACCCGCTGGAGGAGGTCGGGCGCTTCCTCGTCGGGCCGAAGCGCACCTGCACGGTCATCGACACCGGCGTGCGCAAGCCGCTCGACCTCAAGATCCACGTGCCGGTCGAGTCGATGGTCGAGCCGGACCAGGGCACGACCGCCCCCGACCTCGACCCGTTCGCGGGCGGCGAAGCGACGCGCAAGTCGATCTGGCCCGCGATCTACCCCCAGATCCTCGAGCTCGTCCGCCAGCACCGCTCGACGATCGTGTTCGTCAACAACCGCCGCGGCGCCGAGCGGCTCGCGCTGCGGCTCAACGAGCTCGCCGAGGAGGAGATCGCCCGCGCGCACCACGGCTCGCTGGCGCGCGAGGAGCGGCTCGTGGTCGAGGACCAGCTGAAGGCCGGCGAGCTGCCGTGCCTCGTGGCGACCTCCTCGCTCGAGCTCGGCATCGACATGGGCGCGGTCGACCTCGTGCTGCAGGTCGAGTCGCCGAAGTCGGTCACCGCCGGGCTGCAGCGCATCGGCCGCGCGGGCCACAACGTCGGCGACGTCTCGAAGGGCCGCATCTTCCCCAAGTTCCGCGCCGACCTGCTCGAGTGCGCGGTCGTCGCCAAGCGCATGCGCGAGGGCCTGATCGAGACCACCGTCGTGCCGCGCAACCCGCTCGACGTGCTCGCGCAGCAGATCGTCGCCATGGCCGCCTCGGCCGACGTCGTCTCGGTCGACGAGCTGCACGCGCTCGTCCTGCGCACCCACACCTACGCCGAGCTCTCGCGCGCGCAGCTCGAGAACGTGCTCGACATGCTCGACGGGCGCTACCCGTCGGAGGAGTTCGGCGAGCTGCGCCCGCGCATCGTGTGGGATCGCGTGGCGGGGACGATCCGCGACCGCAAGGGCTCGCGCGCGCTCGCCATCACCAACGCGGGCACGATCCCCGACCGCGGGCTGTTCTCCGTCAACCTGCCCGACGGCCGGCGCGTCGGCGAGCTCGACGAGGAGATGGTCTACGAGGCGCGGCCCGGCCAGGTGTTCCTGCTCGGCGCGACGTCGTGGCGGATCGAGGAGATCACGCGCGACCGCGTCGTCGTCACGCCGGCGCCGGGCGTGCCGGGCGCGGTCCCGTTCTGGAAGGGCGACTCCGTCGGCCGGCCGAAGGAGCTCGGTGAGGCGATCGGGCAGTTCGCGCGCTGGGCGGTCGACCAGGACGCGGCGACCCTGGAGGCCGACTACGACCTCGACTCGCTGGCGGCGAACAACCTGCTCCAGTTCCTGCGCGAGCAGGAGGAGGCGACCCGCGTCATCCCGAGCGAGCGCACGATCGTCATCGAGCGCTTCCGCGACGAGATCGGCGACTGGCGCCTGTGCGTCCTCTCGCCCTACGGGGGCCGGGTGCACGCGGCGTGGGGGCTGGCGCTGAGCGCGCGCATCCGCGACGAGTACGGCCTCGAGTCCGACGCCATCTGGTCGGACGACGGGATCATCGTCCACCTCCCCGACGCCGACGAGCCGCCGGGCGCGGAGCTCGTGCTGATCGACCCGGACGAGCTCGAGGACCGGGTGGTGGGCGAGCTGGGCGGGTCGGCGCTGTTCGGCGCGCGCTTCCGCGAGAACGCGGGTCGCGCGCTGCTGATCCCGCGCGCGTATCCCGGGCGGCGCACGCCGCTGTGGCAGCAGCGGCTGAAGTCGCAGACGCTGCTCGAGGTCGCCAAGCGCTACGCGCAGTTCCCGATCGTGCTCGAGACCTACCGCGAGTGCCTGCGCGACGTACTCGACCTGCCGGGGCTGACCGACCTGCTGCGCAAGCTGCACGCGCGCGAGCTGAGCGTGGTCGAGGTGGAGACGGCGACGGCCTCGCCGTTCGCGTCCTCGCTGCTGTTCGACTACGTCGCGACCTACATGTACGAGGGCGACACGCCGAACGCGGAGCGCCGCGCGGCGGCGCTGGCCCTCGACCGCGAGCTGCTGCGGGAGCTGCTCGGCCAGGAGGAGCTGCGCGAGCTGATCGACGAGGGCGCGCTGGAGCAGGTCGAGGACGACCTGCAGCGGCTCTCGGAGCGCACGCGCGCGGAGTCGGTGGATGCGCTGCACGACGTGCTGCGGCGCGTCGGCGAGCTGACGACCGAGGAGGCGGCGCTCCGGGTCGTGCCCGGGACCGACGTCAGCGCGTGGCTGGAGCAGCTCGCCGACGAGCGGCGCGCGATCGCGCTGCGCATCGGTGGCGAGCGGCGCTGGGCGGCGGCCGAGGACGCCGGTCTCTACCGCGACGCGCTCGGCGCGGTGCCGCCCTCGGGCCTGCCCGAGGTGTTCGTGGAGGACGTGCCGGATGCGATGGAGCGGCTCGTGCGCCGCTACGCCCGCACCCACGGCCCGTTCGAGACCGACGCGCTGCGCGAGCGCTACGGCGTCGACTTCTCGCCGGTGCTGCAGGCGCTCGAGGTCTCGGGCGACCTCGTGCGCGGCGAGCTGCGACCGGGTGGGACACAGCGCGAGTGGTGCGACCCCGAGGTGCTGCGGCGGCTGCGCCGGGCCTCGCTGGCCGCGCTGCGCAAGGAGATCGAGCCGGCCGACCAGCGGGCGCTCGCGCGCTTCCTGCCGAACTGGCAGGGCGTCGACCGCCACCCGCCCGCGGGCGCCGGGCCGGACCGGCTGCGCGAGGCGCTGATCGGGCTGCAGGGGCTGGCGCTCCCGGTCGAGGTGTGGGAGCGCGACGTGCTCCCGCGCCGGGTCGGCGCCTATTCCCCGTCGTGGATGGACGGGCTGTGCGCCGCCGGGGAGCTCGTGTGGATCGGGGCAGGGCCGCTCGGCCGCCGCTCCGGGCGCGTGGCGCTGTACTTCCGCGAGGACGTGCGGCTGCTCGGGCCGCCCCCGCCGCCGAAGGAGGCGCCGGAGGGCCGCGCGCACGACGCGATCCGCGAGCGGCTCACCGCCGGCGCGTGCTTCTTCACCGACCTGCTGGCCGACATCGCGGGCGTGCCGAGCGAGGAGCTGCAGATCGCGCTGTGGGACCTCGTGTGGGCGGGCGAGGTGACCAACGACGCCTACGCGCCGCTGCGCTCGCCGCGGCTGAGCGCCCCGTGGTCGCAGTCCGCGCGGGCCGACCGGCGGCGGCGCTTCTCGTCGCGGCGCTCCGGCTCGCAGCCGCAGGTCCAGGGCCGCTGGTCGCTGGTGTCCTCGCTGTTCGCGACGCCCGAGGACCCGACCGCGCGGCGCCGCACGCAGGCCGAGCTGCTGCTCGAGCGCTACGGGATCGTCACGCGCGAGCAGGTGCTCGCCGAGGGCATCCCCGGCGGCTTCTCGTCCCTCTACGACCAGTTCGCCGCGCTCGAGACGGTCGGCGTGGCGCGACGCGGCTACTTCATCGAGGGCCTCGGCGGCGCGCAGTTCGCGCTCCCGGGCGCGGTCGAGCGCCTGCGCGCGCAGCGCGACGACGACTCCGCGCCCCCGATCGTCCTCGCCGCCACCGATCCGGCGCAGCCCTACGGCGCGGTGCTCAAGTGGCCGCAGCGCGAAGGACGTTCGCCGGCGCGGCAGGCGGGCGCCTACGTCGTGCTGGCCGGCGCGGAGCCGGTGATCTACGTCGAGCGCGGCGGCAAGGGCCTGCAGATCCTCGTCGAGGCCAACGACCCGCGGCTGGGCGACGCGAGCGCCGCGCTCGCCGACGCCGTCCATCGCGGCCGCATCAAGCGCCTGGCGCTCGAGCGGGTCGACGGCGAGCCGGTCGTCGGCTCCGAGTGGGAGGGCGCGCTGCTCGAGCTCGGCTTCCGGGCGGGGCCGCGCAAGCTCACGCTGACGGCGTGATCGCGGCGCTGCTCTCGGCGCTGGCGGTCGCCGCCGCGCCGTCCGACGATCCGGGCTACCGCTTCGCTCGCGCGCTGGCGCTGGCCGGGCCCCGCCCCGCGGGCTCCGCGGCCGAGCGCCGCGCCCACGCGCGCGTGGAGCGGCGCTTCCGGGCGGCCGGGCTGCGCATCGGCCACGACCGCTTCCGCGTCCCCGGGCACGGCCGCTCGCGCAACGTCGTCGGCATCCACGACGCGCCGGCCGACTGCCTGATCGTGCTCGTCGCGCACACCGACTCCGTCCCGCCCGCGCCCGGGGCGGACGACAACGCGTCCGGCGTCGGCACGCTCGTCGCGCTCGCGCCCCGCCTGCAGAACGCCGCCTGCGACGTCTGGCTGATCGCCACCGGCGCCGAGGAGCGCCCGTACACCGGGCAGCCCGACCACCTCGGCGCGCTCGCCGCGGTCCCGCGCGTGAAGCGGCGCCGGAGCGACCTCCGCTTCGTCCTCAGCCTCGACGAGGTCGGGCGCGGCAGCACGTTCCACCTGCGCTCGCGCGCGAACCGGCCGGGCGTGGAGGGCCGCATCGTCCGCGCCGGCCGCGGCGCCGTCCGCTGGGTGCCCGACTCCGGCAGCGGCAACTCCGATCACCGCGAGTTCTCACTCGCCGGGCTGCCCGCCGCCAAGCTCGGCGTCCCGGACGACCCCTGCCGCCACACCGCGTGCGACACGGCGGCCCGCCTCCAGCCGCGCTCGTTCGTCCGCGTTCGCGCGATCGTCGAGCGGCTCCTAGGCTGAGCCTGTGCCCGAGGGCGACACGATCCACTACGCGGCGGGCCGCATCCGGCCGGTGCTCGAGGGCCACGTGCCCGACGAGCTCGCCACCCCGCACCCGCGCTTCCGCGCCGACCGCTGGCCGGAGCGGCTCGCGGGCCAGGCGGTCAGGTCGGTCGACGCGTACGGCAAGCACCTCTTCCTGCGCTTCGAGGGCGGGCTGACGATCCACTCGCACCTGCGCATGACCGGCGCCTGGCGCGTGCTCGAGGAGGATCGCCGCCTCGGGCGCGACGCCTGGCTCGTGATCCGCCGCGCGGGCCGCGCCGTCGTGCAGTTCAAGGGCCCGGTGCTGGAGCTGATGACCGACTCGCGCACCCGCCTCGACCAGCGCATCGCCGGCCTCGGGCCGGACATCCTCGCCCCCGAGTTCGACTCCGACCGCTTCCTGCGCCGCCTGCGCGAGGACGACCCGACGCGCCCGATCGGCGACGCCGTGCTCGACCAGCGCACGGTCGCGGGGATCGGGAACCTGTGGAAGGCGGAGGCGTGCTTCGCCGCCGGCATCGACCCGTGGCGGCGCACCGGCGACGTCACCGACGCCGAGGCGCTCGCGATCGTCGACGCCGCCCGCCCGCGCATGCAGGAGTCGGCGCGCGGCGGCTTCAACACGCGCAAGGAGCAGGTCTACAAGCGCGCCGGCCGCCCGTGCCCCCGCTGCGGGACGCGGATCGAGCAGCGCGGCCAGTGGGACGACAACCGCCCGACGTACTGGTGCCCCGGATGTCAGCGCTGAGGAGGGTCGGCCACAAGGGCGCCGACCTGATCGCGCCCGGCAACACGCGCGAGTCGTTCGACGCCGCGCTCGAGGCGGGCGTCGACATGATCGAGTTCGACGTCCTGCCCGCCCGCTGGCCCGAGGACGAGGACACGCCGCTGATCCTCGCCCACGACTACGAGCACCGGCTCGACGACGCGGTGACGCTCGACGAGGGCCTGGCCCACCTCGGCGCCGACCCGTTCGCCGACGTCGAGCTCGACGTCGACCTCAAGCTCCCGGGCTACGAGGCGCGCGTCGTCGAGGCGCTGCACGCGCACGGGCTCGTCGAGCGCACGCTCGTCTCCTCGCAGTACATGCGCAGCCTCGTGAAGATCCGCTCGCTCGAGCCGCGGCTGCGGCTCGGCTGGTCGGTCCCGCGGGCGCGCCGCGACTACACGAAGTCGGTGCTGTGGCTGCTGCCCGCGCTGTCGGCGCTGGCGTTCATGCGCCGCCGCCTGCCCGGGCTCGCCGCGGGCCACCTCGGCGAAGGCCGCGTCGACGCCGTGATGGCGCACCACCGGCTCGCGACGCCGCAGCTCGTCGACGCCGTGCACCGCGCCGGCGGCGAGCTCTACGTGTGGACGGTCGACGACGCCGAGCACATCCGCCGGCTCGAGGCGATGGGCGTCGACGCCGTGATCACGAACGACCCGCGGCTGTTCGCCGCGCACTGAGCGCGGCGCGCTCCGCCGCGTTGCCCGTCAGGGCGATCGCGCGCGCGTACGCCTCGTCGGCGCCCGCCTGATCGCCCGCCCGCGCGAGCAGCTCCGCGCGCGCCGCGTGGAGCGGCTGGTAGCGCGCGAGCCGCTCGTCGCCCGCCACCGCGTCGAGCACGGCCAGCCCGGCGGCGGCGCCCTCGGCGAACCCGACCGCCACGGCGCGGTTGACCGTCACCACGGGCGAGCGGTCGTAGCGCTCGAGCTCGGCGTACAGGGCCGCGATCTGCGGCCAGTCCGTCGCCTCCCACGCGGGCGCCTCGGCGTGCAGGGCGGCGATCGCCGCCTGGATCAGATATGGACCCGGCATGCCGTGCACCAGCGCGCGCCCCTCCTCGATCCGCGCCGCGTCCCAGCGCGCGCGGTCCTGCTCGGGCAGCGCGACGAGCTCGCCCGCCACCACCCGCGCCTCCCGCCGCGCGTCGGTCAGGAGCAGCAGCGCCAGCAGGCCGCGCGCCTCGCTCTCGTCGGGCATCAGGCGCAGGAGCAGGCGGGCGAGCCGGATCGCCTCCTCGCACAGGTCGCCGCGCACCGGGGCCTCGCCGCGCGTCGCCGTGTGCCCCTCCGTGTAGATCAGGTAGACGACGCGCAGGACACCCGCGAGCCGCTCCGGCAGCAGGTCGTCGCTCGGCACCGACACCGGGATGCGCGCGTTGGACACCTTGTGCCGCGCCCGCCCGAGCCGCCGCTCCATCGCGACCTCGGTCGACAGGAACGCGCGCGCGATCTCCGGCACGGTCAGCCCCGCCACGCTGCGCAGCGTCAGCGCCATCCGCGCCTCGGGGCTCAGCGCCGGATGACAGCAGGCGAACAGCATCGCCAGCTGGTCGTCCTCCAGCAAGGAGTCGTCGTACTCGAACTCGGAGCTCATCGGCACATCCGGGGCGTGGGCCGCGGCCACGCGGTCGTGACGCAGGCGATCGAGCGCCTTGCGCCACGCCGTCGTCGTCAGCCACGCGCCGGGGCGCTCGGGCGCGCCGCGGCGGTCCCAGTCGACCGCCGCGGCGACGAACGCGTCCTGCACGACGTCCTCGGCCAGCGCGAGGTCGCCGTCCAGCCGGCGCGTGATGGTGGCCAGCACGGCGGCGCGCTCGTCACGGTACGCCCGCTCGAGCGCGCCCGCCGCGGCGCTCACGCAGGCTCCCACCCCACGAGCGGCCGGATCTCGACCGAGCCGTACTCGGACGCCGGGGTCTTCGCGGCCACCGCGATCGCGGCGTCGAGGTCGGGCACGTCGAGCAGGTAGAAGGAGAACAGGACCTCCTTCGTCTCGGCGTACGGGCCGTCGGTGACGGTCACGTCGCCGTCCGCGGTCTTGCGCACGGTGGTGGCGTCGGGCGTGAGGCCGGTCGCGCCGATGTAGTGGTGCGCCGCCTTGAGCTCGTCGTTGAGCGCGTTCCAGCGCTTCATCTCGGCGTCGAACTCGGGCGTGCCCTCCGGGGTGTTGTCCTCGGGGCGATACGTCATCAGGAGCATGTACTGCATGGTCGACCTCCTCGGGTCGGTCGGATCGTCTCACCGCGACGACGCGCAGCCTTCGCGCGACCGGACACCCTCTCCCGAAGTTGGCGCGTTGCCGCTCTACTCGACCCGGCAGGTCGCGGCGCTGAAGTCGGCGGGATCGGCCCCCACGGTCGAGCGGTGCCCGCCCTCGGTGACCCGCCGGGCGCGCCGCACGATGCGGCCGCGTCGGACCCAGCGGTAATGGACGACGCCGCGCAGGATGCGCGTGCCCTCCCCGGCGACCTCGAAGCCCCAGCCGTACTCGCGCACGCCGCGGCCGCGGCCGATCCGCTTCCAGCCCGAGTCGGCGTCCCGCACCGCGCGCCAGCGCCCGTCGGCGAGGTCGCGGTACTGGCCGCGGAAGCGCATCAGCAGGCGCGTGCGCTTCGAGCCGCCGGGCATCGAGGCGCGGATGCCGAGCTCGTCCGGGTGCTCCTCGGTGTCGCAGACGTTGACCGTCGCCCACAGGTCGGCGTCCGCGCCGTGCGCCGGCGCGGCGGAGAGTCCCAGCACCAGCGCAAGGATGAGCGCGAAGCGAGTCATCGAAGAAATCAACACGCATCTTCCGTGATGGATGCTCCGCTGCGTCGTAGTACCGACGTGACCAGCACGTTGACCCTTCCCCTGACCGCCACGCGGACGCACCCGGGCCTCGACTTCGAGGCCCTGTATCGCGCCGCGCGCGACGACGTCTTCGCCTACGTCGCGACGCTGCTCGGCGACCGCTCCGCAGCCGAGGACGTGACGGCGAGCGCGTTCGAGCGCGCCTACCGCAAGCAGCGCACCTACAAGGCCGCGCGCGGCTCCGAGCGCGCCTGGCTGTTCGGCATCGCGCGCAACGCCGCGCTCGACGAGCTGCGGCGCCGCAAGCGCAGCGCCGCCCTCACCGCCGACCCGGAGGACGTCGACGCGGCCACGCCCGAGGACGCCGCCGACGCCGCGCTGCGCCGCGCCTCCCTGCGCGCCGCGCTCGCCGCACTGCCGCCGCGGGAGCGCGAGCTGATCGCGCTGAAGTTCCACGCCGGGCTCGACAACGCCGAGCTCGCCGCCGTCCTCGGCGTCTCCGTCTCCAACGCGGGCACCCTCCTGCACCGCGCCGTCACGAAGCTGCGAAAGGCCATCGATGAGCACGCCTGAGACCCTCACCCGCGAGCTGGCCGCGCTCGAAGACGCGCTCGCCGGCCGCCCCGTCGACCCCGACCTGGCCGACCTGGCCGAGCTCGCCGTCCTCGTGCGCGACGAGCGCCCCGTCCCCGGCCCCGCCTTCACCCGCAACCTCGACTCGCGGGTGGAGCGGGGCTTCCCCGCGACGCACCGCAAGCGCGCGCGCCGCTTCAGCTGGCCGAAGTTCACCGCGCCGGCGCTCGGCTTCGCCGCGTCCGCGCTGCTCGTGGTCGCGCTCGTCACCGCGCTCCCGGCGGGCGACTCCGACGAGTCCGGCGGCTCCGGCGCCGGCGGGTCCGTCGCCATGAAGCAGGACGGCGACGAGCCCTCCGGCGGCGGCGGCGGCGGCGCGGCCGGCCGGGAGGAGGCGGCGCCCTCCGCGGCCGAGGACTCGGCGGGGAGCAACAGCGCCCCCGAGCCTTCGGCGATCGCCCCGCCCCTGCCCGAGCCGCCCGGGGGCGGCAACACCGACGGCCGCACGCGCCGCTACGTCGAGCGCAGCGCGCAGCTCGTGCTGGCCACGCCGCCGTCGGGCGTCGACCGCGCGGCGTCGAAGATCCTGCGCATCACCGACGACGTCGGCGGCTACGTCGTGGCCTCCCAGGTCTCGTCGGGCTCGAGCGGCGAGTTCGAGCTGCGCGTGCCCGAGCGGCGCCTGTCGCAGGCGCTGAGCCGGCTGTCCGCGGTCGGCAAGGTGCGCGAGCGCACGCAGGGCTCGCAGGACATCACCGGCGCCGTCGTCTCCGTCCAGGAGCGGCTCAAGGACGCCCGCACGGAGCGCCGCAGCCTGCTGCGGCAGCTCGCCGCGGCCACGACGCCGAACCAGACGACGAGCATCCGCGAGCGGCTGCGCCTCGTGTCGGGCCAGATCGCGGCGGCGAAGCGCGACCTGCGCAACGTCAAGCGCCGCGCCAGCTTCTCCACGATCGCCGTCCAGCTGCTCGCCGACCGCCGCGCGAACGCGAGCGACGACGAGGACGACTCGGCCGGCTGGACGCCGGGCGACGCACTCGACGACGCGGTACGGATCCTCGAGGTCAGCGCCGGCGTGCTGCTGGTGGCGGGCGCGCTCCTGCTCCCGGTCGGGCTGGTCGCGCTGCTGGCCGGGCTGGCGATGCGACAGGCCTCCCAGCGGCGGCGTGAGCGCGCGCTCGACGCTGTGTAGCCTGGCGGCGTCATGCCGCCGACTGAGGACACCGCCGAGCTCCTCAGCCGCGTGCCGGTGTTCGCGGAGCTCGGCGCCGAGGACCTGGGCCAGGTGGCCCAGGTCGCGGTGCCGCGGACGTTCGGGGGCCAGGACGTCATCTTCCGCGAGGGCGACGACTCGGACACGTGCTACATCGTCCGCTCCGGCCACGCGCGCGCGATCCGCACGCACTCCGACGGCCGCGTGATCACGCTCGCGAGCTTCGGCCCCGGCGACATCTTCGGGGAGCTCGCCATGTTCGACGACGAGCGCCGCTCCGCCACCGTCGAGGCGCTCGACGACCTCAGCACCGTCGCGATCCCCGGCTCGGCCATGCGCAGCCTGCTGCGCAGCCACCCCGAGATCGCCGTCAAGCTCGTGATCGCGCTCGGGCGGCGCCTGCGCGCGGCCAACGAGCGCCTCACGCGGCAGTCCTTCCAGACCGTGCAGAGCCGCGTCGCCGCCGTCCTCGACCAGCTCGTCGAGCAGGCGTGGGCGGAGGGCGAGGAGGGCCGCCGCGACGTGCTCGTCACCGCCACCCAGGCCGAGCTCGCCCAGCTCGCCGGCTCGTCGCGCGAGTCGGCCAGCCGCTTCCTCGCCGTGCTCGAGCGCGCGGGCGTCATCAGCCAGGGCCGCGGGCGGCTGACCGTCCACGACCCCGCGGCGCTGCGCGGGTATGTCTACTGAGCGCGAGGAGTCCTTCGGCGGCGTCGTGCTGCGGGGCGACGAGGTGCTCGTCATCGCGCCCGCCGGCCGCCCGCAGGTGACGACGCTGCCCAAGGGCGGCCCGCAGGACGGCGAGCTCCCGGAGGCGACCGCCGCGCGCGAGGTGCGCGAGGAGACGGGCGTCGAGGCACGCGTCGTCGAGCGGCTCGGCGACGTCCGCTACCGCTACCGCCGCGGGGGCATCCGGGTGTTCAAGACGGTCAGCTTCTTCCTCTGCGACTACGTGTCCGGAGACACCGCCGACCACGACCACGAGGTCGACGAGGCGCGCTGGATCCCGCTGCGGCGGGCACGCACCGAGCTGACCTATCCGGGGGAGCGGGAGATGATCGAGCGCGCCCTGTCGAAACACACCGGCTCCATGTAGGGTGCCGGTCGCCCCATGCAGGTGCTCAACTTCTACTCGACGGTCTTCGCCGACCAGATGAAGCGCGGTCGCAAGACGGCGACGATCCGCCTCGGCGACAAGACCTACAAGTACAAGAAGAACCAGCTGGTGCTCGTGACCGTCGGCTACCAGTACTCACCGCGCGAGAAGCTCTTCCACGCGGTGATCGACAACGTCGAGGTCAAGCGCGTGAAGGACCTCTCGCCGCGCGACATCGAGCACGACAACCCCGAGTTCCGCCGCACCGAGGAGCTCATCCACTTCCTCGAGCAGATCTACGGCAAGACCGTCTCGCTCGAGGACACCGTCACCGTCGTCCGCTTCTCGCAGATCATCGAGAACCCGCCTGACTTCCAGGACAGGCTGCGCGGCGTGGGCGGGGCCCAGAACTAGGGGAAGGGGAACGCCGGCCCAGAGGGCCGGGTTCCCTTGCGGGTGTTCGCCCGGAGGGCGAAACCCGCGCCGAGCTCGCCTAGACGGGCTCGGACTCCGGGGTCGGCGACCCCGGGGTGTCGAACACGGTGGAGCGCGGCGGCGCCGCGAGGACGGGCGAGTCGTACAGGCTCGGGCCCGCCTTGTGGCGGCGCAGCAGCGGCGCGGAGCAGATCGTGTTCGCCGACGACGCCATGATCCCGGCCACGCCGAGCGCGATCCAGGCACCCTGGCGACGCTCGACGAGACCGGCGGCGTCGGGCGTGTTGGCGAGCTTGACGACGACGATGCCGAGCGTCCCGAACGCGGCGAGGCGCAGCAGCTCGCGGGCAGGCTGCTCGATGGCGGGGATCAGCGTGCACAGCGCGGAGACCACGGCGACGCCGACGAGCGCGACGAGGAGCGTGTCCGTCGTCGTGAACGCATCCCAGCCCGTCGTCCCCGTCGCGGTGGTGAACTCGCGGCTGAGGCGCAGGAAGAACTGCTCGACCGGGCCGTGCACGTCGCCGATCCGCGTCTCCTCCGGCGGGAGGGCCGGCGTGGGTGCGTACCACGACCGCCCCAGCGCCGCGACGAGGCCGATCGCGGCGGCGATGATGAAGAGGACGTTGGAGCGGAAGCCGATGGTGCGCATGGGCCGGTGGCTCCTTATCGGCACGCGCTGGGCCGGGCTGGAGATCGCTCGACGTCTTTAGGGTCCAGACCTGAGTTTGGCACTCTCGTGTGAAGAGTGCCAAGATCGCTTGTACTTCGGCCTGGGCCGTCCTAGAATCATCCGGGCTTGGCACTCTCATGCCGAGAGTGCCAACAGATTTCGGCAACCTGAGTGGAGGTCACTCGCATGAAGCTCAAGCCTTTGGGCGATCGTCTGATCGTCAAGGCGGTCGAGGAGGAGGAGACGACGGCGTCCGGCCTCGTGCTCCCCGACACGGCCAAGGAGAAGCCCCAGAAGGGCAAGGTCCTCGCCGTCGGCGACGGCAAGGTCAACGAGGACACCGGCAAGCGCGTCCCGCTTGACGTCGCCGAGGGCGACGAGGTCCTGTACTCGAAGTACGGCGGCACGGAGATCAAGGTCGACGGCGAGGACCTGCTGGTCCTGCGCGAGACCGACGTGCTGGCCAAGGTCCAGAGCTAGTTAGAGAGCGAGAGACACAAGACATGGCACACAAGGAGCTCAAGTACGACGTCGAAGCGCGCAAGGCCCTCGAGGCCGGCGTCGACGCCGTCGCAAACGCGGTCAAGGTCACCCTTGGCCCCCGGGGGCGCTACGTCGTCCTCGACAAGAAGTTCGGCGCCCCGACCATCACGAACGACGGCGTGACCATCGCTCGTGAGATCGAGGTCGAGGACGTCTTCCAGAACCAGGGCGCCCAGCTCGTGCGCGAGGTCGCCACGGCGACCAACGACGTCGCGGGCGACGGCACCACCACGGCGACCGTTCTCGCCCAGGCGATCGTTCGCCAGGGCCTCAAGAACGTGGCCGCCGGCGCCAACCCGCTGAGCCTGAAGCGCGGCATCGAGAAGGCCGTCGACCAGGTGGTCGAGCACATCGGCCAGCAGTCGAAGGAGATCTCCGGCAAGGACCAGATCGCCCGCGTGGCGACGATCTCGGCCGGCGACGATGAGATCGGCGACGTCATCGCCGACGCCATCGAGAAGGTCGGCAAGGACGGCGTGGTCAACGTCGAGGAGGGCCAGACGTTCGGCATGGACCTCGAGTTCACCGAGGGCATGCAGTTCGACAAGGGCTACATCTCGCCCTACATGGTCACCGACCAGGACCGCATGGAGGCCGTGCTCGAGGACCCGTTCGTCCTCATCGCCAACCAGAAGGTCGGCTCGGTCCGCGACCTCCTGCCGATCCTGGAGCAGGTCATCCAGTCGGCCAAGCCGCTGCTGATCATCGCCGAGGACGTCGAGGGCGAGGCCCTCGCGACGCTCGTCGTGAACAAGCTGCGCGGCACGTTCACGGGCGTGGCCGTCAAGGCCCCGGGCTTCGGCGATCGCCGCAAGCGCATGCTCGAGGACATCGCGATCCTCACCGGTGGCGAGGTCATCACCGAGGAGATGGGCCTCAAGCTCGAGAACACGCAGGTCTCGCAGCTCGGGCGCGCCCGCCGCATCGTCGTGGCGAAGGACACCACCACGATCGTCGACGGCTCCGGTGACGCCGAGGCCATCAAGGGCCGCATCAACCAGATCAAGACGGAGATCGACAGCACCGACTCCGACTTCGACCGCGAGAAGCTCCAGGAGCGCCTCGCGAAGCTCTCGGGCGGTGTCGCCGTCGTGAAGGTCGGCGCGGCCACCGAGACGGAGATGAAGGAGAAGAAGCACCGCGTCGAGGACGCGCTGCAGGCCACCCGCGCGGCCCTCGAGGAGGGCATCGTGCCGGGCGGCGGCGTCGCGCTGCTCGAGTCGATCGATGCGGTCGACCTCGACACGTTCGACATCGAGGACGAGAAGACGGGCGCGAAGATCGTCGTCCGCGCGCTCGAGGAGCCGCTCCGCCAGATCGCGGAGAACGCCGGCTTCGAGGGCTCGGTCGTCGTCAACGACGTCCGCAAGTCCCCCGCCGGAGAGGGCCTCAACGCGGCCACCGGCGAGATGGTCGACCTGGTCGGCGCGGGCGTCATCGACCCCGCCATGGTCACGCGCTCGGCGCTGCAGAACGCCGCGTCGATCGCGAAGAACATCCTCACCACCGAGGCGATCGTCGCCGAGGCGCCCGACAAGGGTGACAACGGTGGCGGTGGCATGCCCGACATGGGCGGCATGGGCGGCATGATGTAAGGCAGCTTCGGCTGCAGCAGGACCGCGGGGCCCGGCGCATGCCGGGCCCCGCGCTGTTTAACGTCCCGCGCATGCCCGCCTACGTGATCGCCGACGTCCGCGACGCCTGGGACGCCGATGCGCTCGGCGAGTACCGTCGCCGCAACACCGATGCGGTCGCCAACCACGGCGGCAGCTTCGTCGTCCGCGGCGGCGAGCACGAGGTGCTCGAGGGCGAGTGGGACACGCGGCGGATCGTCGTCATCGCGTTCCCCGACATCGACGCCGCCCGCGCGTGGTGGCGCTCGGAGGAGTACGAAGCGATCAAGGAGCTGCGGCGCGGCGCCTCGAAGACGAACATCGTGCTCGTCGACGGCGCGTAGTGCCCAAGCCCCGCCGGCCGTTCAAGTTCAAGCGAGGGCGAGGGCGAGGACGTCGTGGCGGCGATCCTGCGCTACCGCGACGAGCCGGAGCGGCGGCGCCACATCGGCGGCGAGGCCGCGCTCACGCTGTTGCGTGACGCGCTCGGAGGGACGGCGGCGCCTGCATAGACTCCCGCGTGTTGCTGGTCGGACGTGACGAGGAGCGCGCTCGGCTCGGGCGCATGATCGAGGCGGCGCGCGATGGGCGCAGCGCGGCGCTGCTCGTCCATGGCGAGGCCGGGATGGGCAAGACCACGCTGCTGCGCGACGCGGCCGACAGCGCGCGCGGGCTGCGCGTGGTGCGGGCGCGCGGGATCGAGTCGGAGTCGCACCTGCCGTTCGCGGCGCTGTCGGAGCTGCTGGCGCCGCTGCTGGACCTGCGCGAGGAGATCCCGCCCGTGCAGGCCACGGCGCTGGGCGGCGCGCTGGCGCTCGAGGCGGCGCCCGTGACCGATCGCTTCGCGGTCGCGGCCGGCGTGCTGAGCCTGCTCGGGGCGGCCGCCGAGCGCCAGCCGGTGCTCGCGATCGCCGACGACCTGCAGTGGCTCGACGAGGCGTCGCGCGAGGCGCTCGTGTTCGCGGCGCGGCGGCTCGACGCCGAGGGCGTCGTGATGCTGTTCGGGCTGCGCGACGGCGAGGGGCTCGACGCCGGCTCGCTCGGCCTCGACGCGCTGCACCTCGACGGCCTCGACGAGGCGAGCGCGCGCGCCCTGCTGACCGCCGAGACGAACGGCTTCGCGCCCGCGGTGATCGACCAGCTCGTGGCCACCTCGGGCGGCAACCCGCTCGCGCTGCGCGAGATCCCGCGCGGGCTGACCGCAGACCAGCGCGCCGGCCGCGACCTCGCGCTCACGCCGCTGCGCCCCGGCGACACGCTCGAGCGCGCGTTCCGGCGCCGCGTCGAGGCGCTGCCGGAGGCGACGCGCGGCGCGCTGCTCGTCGCCGCCTGCGCCGAGACCGTGCGCGCCGACGTGATCGCGGGCGCGCTCGCCAACGCCGGGCTGCCGCCGGACGCGCTCGAGCCGGCCGAGGCCGCGGGGCTGCTCGCGCTGCGTGGCCGCGAGGTCGAGTTCGACCACCCGCTCGTGCGCGCGGCGGTCTACCACGACGGCAGCCCCGCCGAGCGCCGCGACGCGCACAGCGCGCTCGCGACCGCCTTCCCCGAGCGCAGCGCCGAGCGCGCCTGGCACCTCGCCGCCGCGTGCTCGATGCCCGACGCCGGCGTCGCGCAGATGCTGATGGACGCCGCGGGCGACGCTCGCGGGCGGGCCGCGTTCGCCGCCGCGGCGCGCGGCTTCGCCCGCGCGGGCGAGCTCCACACCGACGACGACGAGTGCGCGCGGGCGCTGCTCGAGGCCGCCGGCGCCGCCACGATCGCCGGCGAGCTGCCGCGCGCGTTCGAGCTCGCCGAGCGCGGCGCCCGGCTCGCCGCCGACCCGCTGCTGCAGGCCGACCTGCGCGCGATGGCGGCGCGCACCCAGATGCGCCTGGGCGACCCGCTGCGCGCGGGCCAGGCGCTCGTGCGCGAGGCGGAGCGGATCGAGGGCCTCGACCGCGTGCGCGCCGGCGGCTTCCTGCTCGAGTCCGCGGTGACGCACATGATCGACGGGACGCTGCGCGCGATGGCCGCCACCGCGCAGCGCGTCCACACCGTGACCGCCGGGCAGGCGCCCGGGCTCGACTTCCTCGCCACGCTGCTGACCGCGGAGGCGCTGCTCGCGCTCGGCGAGACGGCGGAGGGCGACGCGCTGCTCGAGGCCTGCGAGCCGGTGCTGCTCGGCGACGAGCCGGTGCTGGGCCCGCCCGAGGTGCTCGGCATGGCCGCGCACTCGTCGCTGTGGTCGGAGCGCTTCGACCGCGCGGAGGCGATCTTCGACCGGCTCGTCGGCTCGCTCCGCGATGTCGGCGCGGCCGGCGCGCTCGTCTACCCGCTGGCGGCGCGCTCGCACCTCGACTTCCGCCTCGGGCGCTGGCCGGCGGCGCTGGCGGGCGCCGACGAAGCGGTCACGCTCGGCCGCGAGACGCGCCAGGAGTCGCTGCTCGCACACGCGCTCGGCGCGCTCGCCGAGGTCGAGGCCGGCCTCGGGCGCGCGGACGCCGCGCGCGAGCACGCGACCGAGAGCGTCGCGCTGTGCCAGGCCCAGGGCGCCCCCGCCACGGCGATCTACGGCGCCCAGGCGCACGCGCTGCTCGAGCTCGGGCTCGGCAACCTCGAGGCCGCGCGCGAGCACGGGCTCGCCGCCGAGCGCGCGTTCCGCGAGACCGAGGGCGACGAGCCCGGCGTCGCGCGCTACGCGCCCGATCTGATCGAAGCGCTGTGGCGGCTCGGTGCCCACGACGAGGTCCCGGAGCGCCTCGACGACCTCGCGCGCCAGGCCGAGAAGCCGCTCCACACCTGGACGCAGGCCGTCGTCGAGCGCCTGCGCGGGCTGATGGCGCCCGACGACGAGGTCGACGCCCACTTCGCCCGCGCGCTCGAGTTCCACGCGCTCACGCGCCAGCCGTTCGAGACCGCGCGCACCCAGCTCCTGCACGGCGAGCGCCTGCGCCGCGCCAAGCGCCGCGCCGACGCGCGCACCCCGCTCGGCGCCGCCCTCGGCGTCTTCGAGCGCCTCGGGGCCGAGCCGTGGGCCGAGCGCGCCCGCGCCGAGCTGCGCGCCACCGGCGGCCCGACCGGCTCCGCGGCGCCCGCCATCGCCACCGACGAGCTGACCGCCCAGGAGCTCCAGATCGCGCTCCAGGTCGCCCAGGGCCGCACGAACCGCGAGGTCGCCGCCGCGCTCTTCCTCAGCGCGAAGACGATCGAGTACCACCTCGGCTCGATCTACCGCAAGCTCGGGATCCGCCGCCGCGGCGAGCTCGCGGCGGTGTTGGCGACCTGAACGGCGAACTGCGCTGGGTAGGGAAGGCGGGTTCGAGCGGCGGCGGCAGCGATCCTGCCTAGGGGTCGCCAGACGACCCCAGAACAGGAAGGCTCCCCCGAAAACAGTCGTTGACGTTCGCTGGAACTGCCGCGGCGCCTCAGCCCGCCGCTTCCGCCTTGCGCAGCCCGCGCACGGCCCAGACGCTGAGCCCCGCCGCCATCGTGAACGCGATGCCGTACATCGCCAGCACCTCGAACGACTGGCCCGAGATCAGGTCGCGCCCGCCCTCGACCAGCGCCGTGAACGGGTTGACCTTGGCGATGCTCGCCACCCAGCCCGACAGCAGCGCGAGCGGCACGTAGACGGGCGCGAAGAAGAGCACGAGGAAGACCGGCATCTGCATCGCCGGGCCGGCCTGGATCGTCCGCAGGCGGAACGCGACGCCGAAGGCGAACAGCGCGGCGACGAGGTTCGCGAGCAGCGCCAGCACGATCAGGCCGAACAGGTCGACGGCGCCGCCGTCGATCTGCATCCCGACGACCAGCGCCACGGCGAACAGCAGGACGCCGACGATCAGCGCGCGCACGAGCCCGGCCAGCAGGTAGCCGACCAGGATCGCCACCCGGTTGGGCGCCGCCAGCATCAGCCGGCGCGCGAACCCGCGCTCGAAGTCGGCGGCCACCGCGAAGCCGGTGAAGACGCCGCCGAACGCCGCCGACTGCAGCAGCACGAACACGAACTGGAACGCGGTGTAGCCGGAGGGGAAGTCAAACCCCGGCGCGTTGCTGACGCTCGACAGCCCGCCCGCGAACGCGGTGAAGAAGAACAGCGGGAAGATGATCGACGGCAGCAGGAAGGCCGGGTTGTGCGTGAAGTTGTGGATCTGCCGCCAGGCGGTCCCGCGGGCGACGGCGATGAAGCGGCTCATGTCCGCACCAGCCGCGTCCGCAGCGCCCGCGAGGCGGCGTAGACGCCGACCACGCAGAGCACGAGGGTGACGACGAAGCCGCGCCACAGCGCCGTCTCGTCCCAGCCCGTGATGACCACCGAGCGGAGCCCCTCGAGCATGTAGGAGACCGGGTTCCAGGTCGCGATGGTGCGGAACCACTCCTGCTCGATCAGCGGGCGCGGCAGCGCCTGCGAGGACAGGAAGAGGAACACGAAGAAGACGGGGAACAGCCCCTGCACCGCCTCGCCCGAGCCGGCGCGCAGGCCGACGAACGCACCGAGCGCGGCCCAGCTCAGCGCGATCAGGAACGCGAGCACGATCAGCACGAGCACGCCGCCCACGCCCGCCTCGACGCGGAGCCCGGCGGCGAACCCGACCGCCAGGTAGATCAGCGACGACAGCGCCGCCACCGTCATCACCCCGGCGAGGTTGCCGAGCAGCAGCGCGGCGCGCTGCATCGGCGTCAGCGCCAGCCGCTTGAGGAACCCCGTCTCGACGTCGCGCGCGAGGCTCGAGCCCGCGTTGATGGCCGCGAACAGCGCGCCCTGCATGAACGGGATGGCGATCGCGAAGTTGATGTACGCGTCGGTCGGGAAGCCGGGGAGCTTCGTCGCCGCGTCCAGCCCGCCGACGTTGACCGCCAGCAGGCACAGCGGGAACAGGATCGGGGGGACGATGAGCGCGGGCTGGCGCAGCGTCTGGGTGATCGACCGCCGCGCCATCTCGCCGACCTGGGCGAGCAGCGTCCTCACGCGACTGCCTCGGCTGGCGCCTCGTCACCGGCTCCGCCTCGCGGCTTCATCTCCGACGTCGACTCTTCCTCGACCTCGAGCTTGTGGCCGGTCTTGGCGAGGAAGACGTCGTCGAGCGTCGGCGAGTGCAGCTCGAAGCTCTCGATCCCGACGTGCTCGGCGTCGAGCGCGCGCACGACGTCGGCGAGGCCGTCGGCCCCGCGCTCCAGCCGCACGGCGACCGCGCCCTCGGGCGCGCCGACCGGCTCGCCGAAGCGCGCGAGCACCGTCGCGAGGCGGTCGCAGCCCGACTTGTCGGCCGGGATGATCTCGAGGCTCGGGCGCCCGACCTCGGCCTTCAGCGCCTCCGGCGTGTCCTCGGCGACGATCCGGCCCTGGTCGATGATGCCGACGCGGTCGGCGAGCGCGTCGGCCTCCTCGAGGTACTGCGTGGTCAGCATCACGGTCACGCCGTCCTCGCGCGCGAGCCGGCCCACCTCCTGCCAGAGGTCGGAGCGGCTCTGCGGGTCGAGGCCGGTGGTCGGCTCGTCGAGGAACAGGATGCGGGGGGAGTGGACGAGCGCGAGCGCCAGGTCGAGCCGGCGCTTCATGCCGCCCGAGTAGCCGCCGACCTTGCGGTCGGCCGCGTCGGCGAGCCCGACGCGCTCGAGCAGCTCGGTGCCGCGGCGCACGCGCTCGGACTTGGGCAGCCCGTGCAGCGTCGTCTGCAGGCGCAGGTGCTCGCGGCCGGTGAGCAGGGGGTCGAGGGCGGCCTCCTGGAGCGCTGCGCCGATCGCCTCGCGCACCTGGGCGCCCTGGCGGACGATGTCGAAGCCGCCGACGCGCGCCGTGCCGGACGTCGGCGGCAGCAGCGTGGTGAGCATCAGCACGGTGGTCGACTTGCCCGCCCCGTTGGGCCCGAGGAAGCCGTAGATCTCGCCGGGCTCGACGGCGAAGTGGATCCCGTCCACCGCGCGCACGCCGCCCTTGAACTCGCGGACGAGGCCGTCGACCTCGATCCCGTTGTCGGAAGTCATGGCCGCGAACCGTACAGGCCTCAAGCGCCGCCGCACGGGAGGCCTGGGGGCTGTTCTGGCGCATCTTCAGCGCCGACAAGCCTTCGGCGCATGACGACGCTCAACGAGCTGCAGTCGATGGCGCTGACGAACCTCCAGCCCGACGTGCCGCTGCCGATGAGCGCGCTCGCCCAGGCGCTGATGAGGCGCTCGGCCTGGTCGAGCGCCGGGCCGCCGCCCATGACCGCCGCGTCAAGACCGTGGTGCTGACCGAGCACGGCGAGGCGGTCCGAGGCGTCGTGCAGGAGCGCATGAGCGTGCCCCCGCCGCCGATCGCCGGCCTCTCGGACGAGGACGCCGTCGCGCTGCGCGACATCCTCAAGCGCGCGCTAGACGCCTGACAGCGGGCGCTCGCCCGGCCCGACGTACTTCGCCGACGGCCGGATCAGCCGCGCCTCGCGCTTCTGCTCGAGGATGTGCGCCGACCAGCCGGCGGTCCGCGCGCAGGTGAAGAGGCTCGTGAACAGCGTGCTCGGCACGTGGGCGTGGTCGAGCACGACGGCCGACCAGAACTCGACGTTGGTGGCGAGCACGCGGTCGGGCTTGCGCGCCTTCAGCTCCGCCAGCGCGGCCTGCTCGAGCGCCTCGGCGACCTCGAAGCGCTTGGAGCCGATCTCCTGCGACGTCCGGCGCAGCACGGCCGCGCGCGGGTCCTCGGCGCGGTAGACGCGGTGACCGAAGCCCATCAGGCGCTGGCCGCCGTCGAGCGCCTCCTTGACCCACTTGTCCGCGTCGCCGGCCGCCTCGACCTCGTCGAGCATCTTCAGCACCCGCGCCGGCGCGCCGCCGTGCAGCGGGCCCGACAGGGCGCCGACCGCGCCGCTCAGCGCAGCGGCGACGTCGGCGCCGGTCGAGGCGATCACGCGCGCGGTGAACGTCGAGGCGTTCATGCCGTGCTCGGCGGCGGAGATCCAGTACGCGTCGATGGCCTTGACGTGGTCGGGGTCGGCCTCGCCGCGCCAGCGGATCAGGAAGCGCTCGGGGATCGAGCCCCCCTTGTCGACCTCGCGCTGCGGCACCGGCGGGCGGCCGACGCCGCGCGCGGACTGGGCGACGAAGCTCAGCGCCATCACGGAGGCGCGGGCGAGGTCGTCGCGCGCCTGCTCGTCGGAGATGTCGATCAGCGACTGGAACCCCCACTCCGGTCCGAGCATCGCCAGCGCCGACTGCACGTCGACGCGCGGGTCGCCTGAGCGGATGCCGAGCGGGTGCGGCTCAGCGGGCGGCAGGCCGGGCTCGAGCGTCCCGTCGACCAGCAGGCCCCACACCTGCTCGAACGGCACCTGGCCCACGAGCTCCTCGATGTCGACGCCGCGGTAGCGCAGCGAGCCGCCCTCGCGGTCGGGCTCGGCGATCTCGGTGGCGAAGGCGACGACGCCCTCGAGGCCGGACTTCACGTCGTCGCTCATGCGGCGGCGATCCTCTCAGGTCGGCTACGGGCACGGTGACGTCGCGCCTTCGCGACGTTGCCGCAGGCCTGCATCGAGCACCAGCGGCGCACGGCCGCCGGGGAACGGTCGTAGAAGCGCGCCGAGCACGTCTCGGACCCGCAGATGCGGATGCGCGCCCGCTCGTCCGCCGCGCCGAGCATGCGGGCCGCGTCGAGGGCCACCATGCCCAGCGCCCTTCCGGGGTAGTCGACGGGAGCATGCTCCGTGAACAGCGGCCGCCCGTCGGCGCCGAGGACGAGCGCCGGCCGCGAGCCGGCGTGGTCGAGCCAGTGGTCGATCAGCGCGAGCGCCTGGGAGTCGGCGGGCTGGCCGGCCACCGCGGCGCGGACGCCCGCGTCGATCGCCTCGCGCAGCGCGCGCGCCTCGACGGCGAGGCCGCGCGGGGCCCGGCGCGGCGCCTCCGGGAGCAGCTGCGCGGCGACCAGCCAGTCGACGGCGTCGCGGTCGCCGGTCAGGCACTCCACGTTGCGCCGCCAGCGCTCGCGGCGCGTGTTGACGAGGTCGAGCGCCGGGCGGCCGCCGAGCCAGTACCAGTACGGCGCGCCGCGCTCGAGCGGGGGGTCGGGGACCTCCGGAACCATAACCTGATGATACGGGATCAACGGGTTAGTTGCTCAAGGTCCGATGACCGGGTTCCCGGCATTTTGACGGCACGTCCGGGTGCCCTAGGCTGGCGGCGCGGATGAGCGACCTGATGGCCATGACGGTCGGAGAACTCGCCGCCCACGTGCGGGGCGGTGAGCTGCGTGCGCGCGAGGTCGTGACCGAGTCGCTCGAGCGGATCGAGGGGATGAACCCGAAGCTCAACGCGTTCGTCGAGATTGACGCCGACGGCGCCCTGGCGGCGGCTGACGAGATCGAGCCGGGCGACGAGCGCCCGTTCGCGGGCGTCCCGATCGCGATCAAGGCCAACACGCCCGTCGCGGGCCGCGCGCTGACCTTCGGCTCGAAGTTCCTCGCCGACCACCGGGCCGGTCACAGCGCCTATCTCGTGCGGCGGCTCCAGGAGGCGGGCTTCGTGATCGTCGGGATCACGAGCATGCCCGAGTTCGGGATCCTGCCGACGACCGAGCCGCGCGAGGGCGGGCCGACCCGCAACCCGTACGACACCGACCGCACCCCCGGCGGCTCCTCGGGCGGGGCCGCGGCCGCGGTCGCGAGCGGGATGCTCCCGGTGGCGCATGGCAACGACGGCGGCGGCTCGCTCCGCATCCCCGCCTCCTGCTGCGGCCTCGTCGGGCTCAAGCCGAGCCGCGGGCGCGTCTCGCGCGGCCCGGACCTGGGCGACTCCTTCCTCGCCTGCGACGGCGTGCTCACGCGCACGGTGGCGGAGACGGCGCAGCTGCTCGACGTGCTCGCCGGCTACGAGGTCGGCGACGCCAGCTGGGCCCCGCGCCCCGCCGAGCCCTACACGCTCGCCGCCCGTCGCGACCCCGGCCGGCTGCGCATCGCGATGAGCGCCGACAACGCGCTCGAGGCCGACGTCGACCCCGAGTGCATGCGCGGCATGCACGAGACGGCCGACCTGCTCGCGGCGCTCGGCCATGAGATCGAGGAGGCGTCGCCGGCACTGCCCGGGAAGGACACGCTGCGGCTGTTCATCGGCGCGTTCGGGCCCGCGGTCTCGCTCCAGCTCACCTACGGCGAGCTGCTCGCCGGCCGCTCGCCCGCCGAGGACGAGATCGAGCCGCTGTCACGCGTGCTCGCGGACCTCGCCCGCGGCATGTCGTCGGTCGAGTACCTCGCCTGCGTGGCCCAGCTGCAGGCGCTGGCGCGCGGCGTCGTGGCGTTCTTCGCCGAGTACGACGTGCTGCTCACGCCCGCGCTCGCCGAGCGCCCGCTGCCGATCGGCGAGTGCGACGGGCTCGGCGACGACCCGATGGCGGACCTCGCGCGCTCCGGGCGCTTCACGCCCTTTACGGCGCTGTTCAACGTCACGGGCCAGCCGGCGATCTCGGTCCCCGCCGGGTTCGGCGAGGACGGCCTGCCGACCAACGCCCACCTCGTCGGCAAGCCGCTGGGCGAGGACACGCTGCTCCAGATCGCCTCGCAGCTCGAGGTGGCGCGTCCGCTGGCCGCCGCGCGGCGCGAGGCGGCGGCCGACTAGGGGGAACGCTGGCCCAGGGGGCCAGGTTCCCTTATCGGGTGTTCGCCCTGAGGGCGAAACCCGCGGGTGGGTTGAGCCCGAGCACGGCTGGGAGCGCCCGTGGGTGCACGCCGAGCGCCTCGGCGTCGGCGGTGCCGCGCGGCGTGCGCATCGTCACCGACAGCAGCTCCGCCTCGTCCCAGGTGGCCAGCGCCGCGGGGCCGGTGAGCGTCTCGTAGCCCCGCAGCAGCGGGCGCAGGACGGGCGCGGGCACCGGCACGAGCCGGCGGCGGCGGCGCGCCGCGCGCAGCGCGATCTCGACCACCTGGCGGTGGGTGAGGAGGTCGGGGCCCGCGAGCTCGTAGCGCGCGTGGCCCTCGCCCGGGCGGTCGAGCGCGGCGACGATGCACTCCGCGACGTCCTCGGCCCAGATCGGCTGGGTGCGCGCCCGGCCGCGCCCGGCGAGCGGCACCGCGGGCAGCCAGGCCAGGCGCTCGAGCCGCGCCAGCCGGCGGTCGCCGGGCGAGTAGACGAGCGAGGGCGCGAAGATCGTGGTCCGCAGGTCCGCCGCCTCGACCGACCGCTCCGCGACCGCCTTGGCGCGGTGCAGGCGGCTGTGGTGCCACGGCGTGGCGCCCAGCGCCGAGAAGAACACGAAGTGCTCGACCCCGGCCTGCTCGGCCGCCCGCAGCAGCCGCCAGGTGGCGAGGCCGGCGAGCTCCTCGATCGTGGCGTGCGGCTGGTCGCGGTGCGAGGCGGCCAGATGGACGACCACGCGGGCCCCGCGCAGCGCCTGGCGGTAGGCCCGCGGATCCGTGAGGTCGCCGATCGTGATCTGGACGCGGACTCGCTCCCGCCCCAGCCGGCGGGGATCCCGGACCAGGCAGCGCACCGGCTCACCGCGCGCGGTGAGCCGCCGCAGGAGGGCCGAGCCGACGAGTCCGGTGGCACCGGTGAGCAGGAGCATGCGTGGCTATCATGCCGCGCCATGGCCTACGTCATCGCCGAGCCCTGCATCGGGACCAAGGACAACTCCTGCGTGGAGGTCTGCCCGGTCGACTGCATCCACCCGACGCCCGACGAGCCCGACTACGACAAGGTCGAGATGCTCTACATCGATCCCGAGGAGTGCATCGACTGCGATGCCTGCGTGGAGGCCTGCCCGGTCGACGCGTGCTTCGCCGAGGATCAGCTGCCCGAAGAGTGGTCGAACTTCGCGGGCATCAACGCGCAGTACTACGCCGGCAAGTAGCAGACCGCGCTAGCCTCAGATCGTGGCCCCGGCGCTGGCCTCGATCGACCTCATGATCCTCTGCGTTCTGACGCTGAGCATCCTCCTGCTCGAAACGCCGATCCCGCGTGTCTGGGCGCTGCCGGCCCTCGGCCTGCTGACGATCCAGACGTGGGCGCTCTACATGATGCCGCCGCCCGAGGAGTCGCCGCCGCATCAGTCGATTGTCGAAACGCCCTGGGAGGCCGTCGCGGCGCTCGTCGTGCCGGCGCTGACGGCCGCGCTGCTGACCGTCGTCTTCTTCTACTGCGCCCGCGCCTACGCGAAGGCGAAGCGGCGCTTCGAGGCGAGTCAGGCCATCGGCAGCGACATGCCGACCGGCTGAGGCGCCGCCGGGGGCGCCGGGTCCTGCATCACCGGTAGCTCGACCGGCGACAGCGCCACGAGGCCGCGCGCCGCCTGGCGCACGCCCTGGGCGGCGGGGTCGTCGGGGTCGCTGAACACGAGCGGCGTGCCGGCGTCGGCCTGCTCGCGCAGCGCCATCGTGAGCGGCACGGTGCCGAGCAGCGGCACCTCGAGCTCGTCGGCCAGCCGGCCGCCGCCGCCCTCGCCGAAGATCGCGAAGCGCTCGCCGGACGGCGTGGTGAAGCCGGACATGTTCTCGATCACGCCCGCGATCTCGAGCTTGACCTTGTCGGCCATCTCGGCGGAGCGGCGCGCGACCTTCTGCGCGGCGTCCTGCGGCGTCGTGACGATGACGAACTTGGCCTGCGGCAGCAGCTGGGAGAGCGTCATCGAGACGTCGCCGGTGCCGGGCGGCAGGTCGATCAGCAGGTAGTCGAGCTCGCCCCACGCGACGTCCTCGAGGAACTGCGTGAGCGCCTTGTGGAGCATCGGGCCGCGCCACACGACGGCCTCGTCCTCCTTGACGAAGAAGCCGATCGACATGACCTTCAGCCCGTGGGCGTCCAGCGGGATGATCTTGCGCTGGCCGTTGACGCGCGGCTTGTCGGAGCCGAGGCCGAGCATGCGCGGGATCGAGTAGCCCCAGACGTCGGCGTCGAGCACGCCGACGCGCTTGCCCTCGGCCACCAGCGCGGCGGCGAGGTTGACGGTGAGCGAGGACTTGCCGACGCCGCCCTTGCCGGAGCCGATGCAGATGACGTTCTGCACGGCGGCGAGCGCGCCCTCGGGCAGCCCGCCGGGCCGGCCGAGCTTGCGCTGCAGGACGCCCTTCTCCTGGTCGGAGAGGACGTCGAAGCCGACGTTGCAGTGCGTGACGCCCTCGACGCCCGTGACCGCCTTGACCACGGAGGTCTGGAAGTGGGTCTTGATCGGGCAGCCGGGAGTCGTCAGGGAGACGGTGACGTCGACGACGCCGCCGTCCTTGATCGCGATCGAGCGCACCATCTCGAGCTCGACGATGTCGCGCCGCAGCTCGGGGTCGATGACGGCCTTGAGCGCTTCGCGGATCTGGGACTCGTTCGGCATGACTCCAAGGATAGAGAGAGATGGTTAAAGACCGACGGGGCGCCCTGACTGCTGGCGCCCCGACGGTTGAGGGAGGAGAGGGTGCTTCACTACCAGACGAGATATGAGGTCTGGCAGCCCTACCCGGGTCCGGCCCTCTCCTCGCGGCCGGTCGGGGGAAGTCCGTTTCCCTACGCCAGCTGCTTCTGGACGTTGGTGATGACGCGCTCGCCCGCGGCGACGCCGGCCTGGACGGCCTCCTCGACGCGACCGGACACCGTCGAGACCTGCTTGGTCACGACGTTGTTGCGGCGGTTGACCTCACGCTCGACGGCGTTGGTCTCGCGCTCGAAGCGGCGCTCGCCGCGACGGATCAGGCGCTCGGCACGCGTGCGCGCCTTGCGGGTCTCCGTCTGGCCACGGCGCTCGAGGCGGCGCAGCGTGACGCCGCGACGGCTCGTGAGCGTCTCGACGACGCCGGTGGTGACGGCGGTCACGCGGTCACGCGTCTCGAGGACGGCGCCGACGTAGACGAGGCCCGCGCGCTCAGCGACGTTGCGGCCCTGCTTCGCCGTCGTCTTGGCGGCGGTCGCGTTGGCCTTGGCGGCGTCGCGCGTCTTGTTCTGCGCGGTGCTGCGAGTGCGACGACCCGTGGTCTTCGACGGCGACTTGGTGGCCGTCGAGCGCGCGGTGCCGCGCGTGGTCGAGCGCGTGTTGCGCTTACGCGTGGCAGCAGCCTTCTTGGCGGCGGCGCTGCGCTTCGCAGCAGACGGCTTGTTGGCGGTGGTGGTGTTGCCAGTGGTGGTGGCCATGTGATTCTCAGCCCCTCTTCTCGTTGCTCGTAACGATATTAGTTCTAAGTCCGTTAGTTCTAGTGTACCAGCGAACACACGTTTGTAAACCCCAATCGCGTCCTTGTTACAGCTTGGTCACGATTTGGCCGCTCAAAGCGGGTTTCGAGGCGTGACTTTGTGACAGGACGAACGAGTGTTCGCTTGCTTCGAGGCCCACGTTAGCGGGGTTCGGCGGGGTTTCAAGGGCCGTTTGCAGCGGGCTCGGCGAACGTCAACGCCGGCTGGGTAGGGGTCGGGTTCGGTTGGGTCGAGGGTGCGTTTAAGCCGCGCGCGCCGGCCCCGTGCGGGCCAGCCAGGCGTCCGGGGCGTCGAGCTCGGCCAGGGTGGGCATCTGGGCCGGCTCCTCCCACACCCGGTTGAGCGCGGCGATCCCGCCGGCCTTCGCGACGGCGTCGCAGAACTTCTTGCCCTGCTCGTACTGGCGCAGCTTCATGTCCATCCCGATCAGCTTCTCGAAGATCCGCATGAGGCCGGAGCGGTCGCGGCGGCGGCGGTCCATCGCGCCGCGCAGCTTCGGCAGGTCGGGCAGGACCTGCGCGCCGACCGCGTCCATCACGTGCTCGGCGTAGCCCTCGAGCACGGCCATGAACGCCTGCATCTCGTCGAGCGCCGCGCGGCGCTCCGGGCCGACGATCAGGGTCGCGATGTCGCCCTCGCGGAGCTTGTCGACCAGCGAGCGCAGGTCGCTCGAGTCGGGGAGCTTCAGCAGCCGCGTCGTGTCGACGTCGAGCCCGCCGAGCAGCTCGCGGACCATCGAGGCGATGTGCGGCCGCAGCCACGGGACGCCGCCGAACTGCAGCGCGTGCGTGATCTCGTGGAGCGCGACCCACTGGAGCAGCTCGTCGCTCTCGGCCTCGAGGTTGGTCGCCGCCGAGGCGAGGTTGGGCGAGACGAAGAGCAGCCGCGCGGGCGCGTCGGGCTCGAGGATCGGGAACTCGTACTGCCCGAGCACGCGCTGGCCGAGCAGCCCGGCGACCGCGCCGACCTCGACCGCCAGCAGCGCGCCGCCGGCCGCGCCGGCCACGCCGGACAGCGGCCCGGGCATGCCCTTCCCGAGCCCGTCCGCGACCGGGTCGAGCACCGTCCGCAGCGAGTTGAGGTTGCTCTGGATCCACAGCGGCCGGTCGACCGGCTCGGCGTGCGGGAGCGAGTCAGCGGCGAGGCCCGTGTACTCCGAGACGAGCCGCGCGGCGTCCTCGGCCGGCCCGGCGACGTGCTCGAACGCGGCGGAGTCGGGGGCCGGCTTCATCCCGGCGATGCCCTCGGCGACGGTGGTGGCGAGCTTCCAGTCGATCACGCCACCCATGGTGGCAACGCTTCCTAAAGGGAGTCAGCCGGGATGCGCGCGAGCTCGGCCAGGCGTGGCCTCGGTCCGCGCCGCCACGATCGGCGAATGCGGCGGGATGTCGAGCGGGGCGCCCAGCGGGTCGTCGCACCACGGGAAGGCCACGAGGCCGCCCGCCTCGCGCACGATCAGCTGCGCGGCCGCGACGTCGACCGCCCGGCAGCGCTTCAGCGAGACCATGCCGTCGAGCCGCGCCGCCGCGACCTGGCAGACCGACGAGGCCATCGTGCCGAGCGCGCGCAGCCGGTACGCCTGCCCGGCGAGCGCCTCGGCCGCCTCGGCCACCCAGCGCGGGTCGGCGGACTCGATGCCGAGCAGCTCGAGCCGGCCGTCGGCGTCGCGCCGCTCGCCGGCCGCTCGCGACAGCAGCGCGCGGTCGAGCCACGCGCCCTTGCCGCGCCGCGCGATCCACTCCTCCTCGGGCCCGAAGTCGTAGACGTAGCCGAAGAAGACGTGCTCCATCGTGGGCCCGTCCGCCACCGCGATCGAGATCGAGTGGTGCGGGAGCCCGCGCTTGGCGTTGACCGAGCCGTCGAGCGGGTCGACGATCACGAGCGTGTCGGGATCGCCGAAGTCGACCGTCCCGCGCTCCTCGCTGACCGCCGTGAAGCGGAGTCCTTCGTCGTGGAGCCGCTCGAGCTCGGCGAACACCGCGTCCTCGGCCGCCGCGTCGATGACCAGCGTGCGATCGCCGCCCTCGCCGCGCGTCCCGACCTCGCGCACCCGCTCCGCCGTGCTGGGAGCCCTGGCGAGGATCCCGCGCAGCGCATCGGTGGCGCGGCGGCAGAGCTGCAGCCAGTCCGTGTCCCATGCGCGTTCGGAGGCCCCCACCGGGCCTATCCTACGGTGGTGTCGCTCACCGACCGCCAGCTCGAGGCCGTCACGCACCGGGGCGGCCCGCTGCTGGTCCTCGGCGGCGCCGGCACCGGCAAGACCCGCGTCCTCTGCGAGCGCTTCGGCTGGCTCGTGCGCGAGGGCGGGCTCGCGCCCGAGTCGATCCTCGTCCTGACGGGCACCGAGGCCGCCGCCGACCGCCTGCGCGAGCGCCTCGAGGCCGGGCTCGACGGCGGCTTCGAGGAGCTGACCGTCGCCACGGTCCACGGCGTCTGCGCGCGCGTCCTGCACGACGAGGCGCTGGAGGCGGGGCTCGACCCGTTCTCCACCCCCGTGACGCCCGCCGACCGGCTCGCGATGCTGCTCGAGCGGATCGACGAGCTGCGGCTCGCCGCCCACGACATCCGCGGCAACCCGAGCGCGCTGCTCGGCTCGATCGTGGCCCGCATCGACCGCCTCAAGGACGAGCTCGTCTCGCACGAGGACTACGGCGCGTGGGCGGAGACGCTCGGCCCCGAGGCCGACCGCGAGCGCGAGTTCGCCGCCATCTACGCCGCTCACGACCGCTGGCTCGAGGAGGCGGGGACGCTCGACTTCGGCGACCTGCTGCTCGACGCGTTCCGCCTCCTGCGCACGCAGCCGCGCGTACGCGCGCGCGTCACCGAGCGCTACCGCCACGTGCTCGTCGACGAGCTGCAGGACGCGAACTTCGCCCAGGGCCTGCTGCTGCGGCTGCTGGCGGGCGAGCACGGCCAGATCAGCGCGGCCGGCGACGACGACCAGGCGATCCACCGCCTGCGCGGCGCGGCGACCAAGAACCTGCGCGACTTCGAGGCCGAGTGGCCGCAGGCGACGGTCGTGCGGCTGGAGGAGAGCCACCGCTGCCCGGAGCGAGTCATCGCCGCCGCCCTCGCGGTCGCCGAGCCCGCGCCGGACCGCATCGCCAAGGAGCTGAGGGGCGCCGCGGGCGGCGAGGTCACGTTCTGGCAGTGCGGCTCCGACCGCGCGCAGGCCCAGGCGGTGGCGGCGGAGATCGAGCGGCTCGTCGCGCGCGAGGACGTCGCGCCCGAGGACATCTGCGTGCTCGTGCGCTCCGTCCGCAACGAGGGCCAGGCCGTCGCCGTCGCGCTCGAGGAGCGCGCCGTGCCGCACCGGCTGGCGGGCGCGGCGGCGTTCTTCCAGCGCGCCGAGGTGCGCGACCTGCTGGCGTGGCTGCGCCTGCTCGTCGACCCGGGCGACGCCGGCGCCGTCGTGCGCGCGCTCGCCCGGCCGCCCGTCGAGCTGCGGGCGATCGACATCGCCCGCTGCACCCAGATCGCCCGCCGCCGCAAGCTCGACATGGTCGCCGCGCTCGGGGCCGCGCTCGAGTCGCCCCAGATCCCGCCGGAGGCGCGCGAGCGCATCCGCACGTTCTTCAAGCTCTACCGCGCGGCCTCGGCGGCGCTCGACTCCGCCCGCCCCGACCTCTACGTCCACCGCCTGATCGAGCGGCTCGGGCTGCGCCGCCAGCTGCTGTTCGCCGCCTCGGTCGAGGTCGTCGAGCGCCTGCTCAACCTCGCCAAGTTCGCCGAGCTCGCCGCCGCCTACGTGCGCCGCTCGCCCCAGGCCACGGCGCGCGAGTTCGCCCGCTCGATCGCCGCGGTCGCCGAGGCCGGGCTGCGCGAGGAGGAGGCGGTCGCGGGCGACACGCCCGTCGGCGTCCAGGTGATGGCGATGCACGCGGCCAAGGGGCTCGAGTTCGACCACGTCTACGTGCTCGGCCTGATGGGCGCGCGCATGCCGGGCCCGCGGCGGCGCACGCTCGAGCCGATCCCCGACGCGCTGCTCAAGGAGACGCTGCCCGCGGACTCCAAGACCGCCCACATCGCCGAGATGCGGCGGCTGCTGCACATGGCGATGACGCGCGCGCGCAAGCGGCTCGTGCTCGCCTACCCGGAGACGACCGAGCGCGGCGCCGTCCAGACGCCGTCGCCGTTCGTGGAGGAGGCGCGCGCCGCGGTCGGCGGCGAGTGGGAGCCGAAGCGCGAGGAGCTGTTCGGCCCCGCCGAGACGCTGCAGTCGACGTTCCGGCTCCTGCGCGACGAGCTGCTGACGACGGTCTCGCAGGTCGGCGGGCGGCTCGGCGAGCTGCGCTTCGACACCGACCTCGACGTCTCCCACGCGGTCGTGCGCTACCTCGAGCTGATCAAGCTCGCCGCCCTGCTCGAGCGCACCGGGCCCGAGGGCATGGCGGTCGCCGACGCGCTGCCGGAGGTCAACGCGCGGCTGCTGCAGGCGGCGACCGCCGAGCAGCGCGAGATCTTCGAGACGTCAGCGCTCGACGAGTACCTGCTCGACGCCGAGCGCGACGAGCGGCTGCGCGCCCGCGCCGTCGCCGCCCGCACCGAGCCCTCGCTCGAATCCTTCCTCCCCCGCCGCGGCGACGGGCTGATGCTCTCCGCCTCCGACATCGAGACCTACCGGACGTGCCCGCTGAAGTACAAGTTCGCGCGCGTCTTCCGGATCCCGAGCGAGCCGACGCTCAACCAGCGCTTCGGGATCCTCGTCCACCAGGTGCTCGAGCGCTTCCACGCCGGCGGGGTCGTCTCGCGCTCGCTGCCGGAGCTGCTCGGCCTGCTCGAGGCGGGCTGGCGCCGCGGCGGCTTCGGCGAGTCCGAGGAGGAGCGCCAGCTGCGCCAGAAGGCCACGGACTCGCTGATCCGCTACCACGAGCGCTTCCAGGGCGAGGAGGGCGAGCCGGTCTGGTTCGAGAAGGCCTTCCAGTTCAAGATGGGGCCGCACGTGCTGCGCGGCCGCGTCGACCGCGTCGACCGCCTGCCCGGCGGCGCCTACGAGCTGATCGACTACAAGACCGGCCGCCCGAAGACGCCGGCGCAGCTCAAGGAGGACGTGCAGCTCTCGCTCTACGCGGTGGGCGCGCGCGAGTCGTGGCAGCTCGAGGCCGCCCACCAGGCCTACTACTACGTGCTCGACGACGAGAAGGTGCCGGTCGAGCGGACCGACGACGACGTCGACTGGATCACCGACACCGTGCTCGAGGTGGCCGACGGCATCCAGGGCCAGGGCTTCGAGCCGACGCCGTCCTACGCGGCGTGCTCGATGTGCGACTACCGCATCGCCTGCCCGGCGGCTGAGCGCTAGAGGCCGCGCTCGAGCAGGTCGAACGCCTCGTCGACGAGGCGGCGGGGGTCGTGCTCGCCGCCGCTCGCGAGCCAGACGTCGCGGGCCGCGCGCGTGGCGCCCCAGGCCGCGCGCGCGGTCGTGCGGGCGCCGACGTCGGTGGCGGCCCCGTCGCCGGCGATGGCCCGTGCGATCGCGTCCTCGAACTCGGCGTCGAGCTGGCGGCTGCGCGCCTGGGCGGCCGGGATCGCAGCGACGAGCCCGGAGCGCGTGAGGTAGCGGGCGGGATCGACGAGCAGGTGGTCGAGGCCCTCCTGCGCCCAGCGCCTGACGGCGCGGACCGGCTCGTCATCGCTCGCGAGCGTTGCGTGGAGGGCGGCGAGCAGCGCGTCGTGGTCGGCGAACAGCACGTCGACCTTGGCCGGGAAGTAGCGGAAGAACGTCCGCGGCGCCACGTCGGCGGCGGCGGCGATCTCCTCGACCGTGGTCCGCTCGAAGCCCCGCTCCCCGAACAGCCGCAGCGCCGCCGCCATGACGCGGGCGCGGGTGTCGGCCTTCTTGCGCGCGCGGAGGGACACGGCACGCACCCTAACGGAAGTGGCAGTCAGAGTCTTTTGACACTCACTGCCAAATGGTCTACCCTCGGTTGCATGCTCCCCTCCCACCGCCTCGCTCTCGCCACCGTCGCGTGGGGCGTCGTCTTCGCCGTCGTCCACGTCTACTGGGCCGCCGACGAGCCGCGGCTCGCCGCGGGCGCCTACATCGCCTTCATCGCGGCGCTCGGGCTGGCCGGCGCCGCGGTCGCCTACGGCCTCCGGGCCGGCGGCAGCGCGCCCCTGCGACTGCTCGCGCGGATCGGCGGCGTCGTGCTGCTGCTGGGCGTCGCCGTCGGCACCGGCCGCTGGATCGCCGACGGCTCACTCGGTGACGACGGCGCCGCCGGTGTCGTCATCACGGCCTACTTCCTGCTCGGCGGCGTGCTCTACACGCGGCTGGGCCGGCCGCGCCGCCCCGCGCGGGAATAGCTCCGCGGGAGTCGTCGTCTATCCGTGCGTGCCCGCGTCACGTGATCTGCGCCTCCTGATCGGTGCCGTCGGGCTCTCACCGCTCGGCGACCGCGTCGCGCTCGCGCCGCTCGCGCTGCTGGTGGAGCAGCGCGGCGGGGCGGGCGCGGCGGTCGCCTACCGGGAGCGGTCCGCTTAGGGCTGGTCGGCGCCGCGCTGGCGCAGGAAGCGCTGGAACTCGCGCGCCAGCAGGTCGCCTGACGGCAGGTCGCCGGGGTCGGGCGCGGCGTCCTCCTCGTCGGCCGCGCGCTCGAGGCGCTCGACGAAGGCCTGGACGTCGGGGTCCATCTCGACCGCGCGCGAGACCTGGCGCTCGTAGTCGACGGCGCTGGACTCGAGCTCGGTCGCGTCGACGGTCACGCCGACGAGCGTCTCGAGCTTGCGCAGCAGCGCGAGCGCGCCCTTGGGGTTCGGCACGACCGCCACGTAGTGCGGCACGGCGGCCCACAGCGAGGCGGCGGGCAGGCCGGCGTCGGAGGCCGCGGCCTGGAGGACGCCGACGATGCCGGTCGGGCCCTCGTAGCGCGAGGCGCTGAGGCCGAGGCGCTCGACGAGCGACTCGTCGGACGCGATCCCGGTGACGGAGACGGGGCGCGAGTGCGGGACGTCGGCGAGCAGCGCGCCGAGGCTCGTGACCATCTGGACGCCGAGCGCCTCCGAGAGATCGATGACCTGCTCGCAGAACGTGCGCCAGCGGATCGCGGGCTCCGGCCCGGAGAGCAGGATCAGGTCGCGCGGCGCGCGCGGGATGCGCGCCTCGTAGACCTCGAACTCGGGCCAGTCGATGTGGCGCGTCAGACCTCCCCGCAGGCGGACCGTGGGGCGCGTGGACTGGAAGTCGACGAACTCCTCGGGATCGATCGTGGCGAAGCGCGTCGCGTCGAGCGCGGTGCCGAGGAAGGAGAGCGCTGCGGTGGCGGACTCTCCGGCGTCGTTCCAGCCCTTGAAGGCGCACACGAGGGCGGGGGCCCTGAGGCCGTCTGGACGGCGCTCCCAACGCAGGGGCTGCATCGCACTCCACGGTAGCGGGTCCCGTCCGGCCCTCTGACCATCATCGGCCGGGTGGGCGACATCACCTCCTTGCGGCCGGGCGACGAGATCGCGGGCGTCTACGCGTGCACGCGCAAGGACCGCCTGCTGGCGCGCACGGGCACGCCGTACCTCGCGCTCGAGCTGCGCGACCGCACGGGTGCGCTGCCCGGTCGCGCGTTCAAGGACGCCGACGTGCTCGCCGGTCGCTTCGACCGCGGCGAGCTCGTGCGCGTGCGCGGGCGCGTGGAGCGCTTCCGCGACGAGCTGCAGGTCGAGGTGGTCGACATCGCGCGCGCCGAGTCCGCCGACCCCGCGGAGTTCCTGCCCGTCGCCTACCGCAACCTCGACGAGCTCGACGGCTTCCTCGAGCACCTCGCGCGCGACGTCCACGACCCGGGCTACGCCGGGCTCCTCGAGCGGCTGCTCGGCGACGACGCGCTGCGCGCCGAGTGGCGGCGCGCGCCGTGCACGCGCGGCGGCCACCACGCCTACCTCGGCGGGCTGCTCGAGCACACCGTCGCGGTCGCCACGCTCGCGGTCGAGACGTGCGTGCTGCATCCGCGGCTGAACTCCGACCTGCTGGTGTGCGCCGCGCTCGTGCACGACCTCGGCAAGACGCGCGAGTTCACCTACGGCGCGGAGATCGGGCTGTCGGAGGAAGGGCGGCTGCTGGGCCACGTCATGCTCGGGCAGCGGCTGCTCGACGAGCGCTCCGGCGGGCTCGACGAGACGCGGCGGCTCGCGCTCGCCCACTGCGTGCTCTGCCACCACGGCGCGTCCGCCGCGCCGGGCGGGCGCTTCGGCTCGCCGGAGGCGCTTGCCCTGTACCGGCTGAACGCGCTGGATGCGGGTGTGAAGGAGGCGCTGGAACACGGCGTCTCCACCAGGGCGTAAGGTCCGGCCATGTCCACCACTCAGTTCGCCCCACAGCTGCGGCCCCTGAGCGTCGGCGAGATCCTCGACGCGTCGTTCAAGGTGGTGCGCAGCAGCTTCGGCACGCTCGCGGGCTGCGTGCTCGTCGTGGCGCTGCCGTTGAACATCGTCAACACGCTGATCACGGCGTCGACGAGCGAGAACGCGTTCAACCTCGACTCGGCGACGACGACGGGCGACGTGAGCACGGGCACCGCCCTGGCCGGCTCGCTGCTGACGACGGTGCTGAGCCTGGTGCTGACGACGCTCGCGGCCGCCGCGTGCTTCCGCGCGGTGTCGAGCGTCTACCTGGGCGAGCAGCCGACGGTGGGCGAGTCGCTCTCGTTCGCGGCGAGCAAGCTCGTGCCGCTGATCCTCCTCTCGATCCTGTTCACGATCGGCCTGATCCCGGCGTTCATCCTGCTGATCCTCCCGGGCATCTGGCTGGCCGTGGCGTGGTCGGTGGGCTTCCCGGCGATGCTGTCGGAGGGGCTCGGGCCGGTGGCGGCGCTGGGCCGCTCGTTCCAGCTGGTCAAGGGGCGCTGGTGGCCGACGTTCGGGGCCGTGCTCGTGATGTACCTGATCGTGATCGTGATCAGCGGCATCCTCGGCGTGCTGTTCGGCGCGACGCTGATCGCCTCGCTCGACAGCGAGGCGGTGGCGGCGGTCATCTACACGATCGTCAACACGCTGTCGTCGCTGATCACGCTGCCGCTGTTCGCGGCGGTGCTGACGATCATCTACTTCGACCTGCGGGTGCGGAAGGAGGGCTTCGACCTCCACCTGCTCGCGCGCGGGGTGGGCAGCGAGACGAGCCCGGAGAACGTCGCGACCTCGAGCGGCCTCGGCAGCGAGCCGTCGGGCGGCGGGTTCGCGCCGCCGCAGGCCGCGGGCGGCGGCTGGTACGACGGGACCGGGGGGAGCGGTGGCGGCTTCGCCCCGCCGGAGGCGCCGACCGAGCCGACGCAGCCCGTGTCCGACACGCCGTCCGAGGCGCCGCCGTCCCAGGCGCCGCCAGGCCAGGGCGCCGCGCCGGCCGCCCCGCCGCAGCCAGCGCCGGACAGCGGGCTGCAGAGCGGCGACCCGCTCGCGCCGCCGCCGGAGCGCCGCGAGGGCGACGGAGGAGCCTCGAGCTGACCCGGCGCGTCGTGGCGGCGCTCGTCGCCACCATGGCGCTCGGCGCGCTGCCGGCGGCGCCCGCCGGCGCGCAGGACGAGCCGAACCCGCGCGTGGCGCGCGCGCAGGCGCGCGAGATCCTGCAGGAGCGGCGCTTCCGCGGCAGCGGCGTGCCGCGGCCGTTCCAGGGCATCGTGCGCTGGCTCGGCGAGCGCCTGCAGCCGGTGGCGGACTTCTTCGACGACCTCGCCGTGCGCGTGCCCGGCGGGCAGGCGGTGCTGTTCGCGCTCATCGGCGGGCTCGTCCTGCTCGTCGCGGGGCTGCTGGCGCGCGGGTCGATCAGCCGCCGCGCGGCCGCCGCCGCGCGCGCCGCCCGCGCGCGCTCGACCGCTCGCGAGGATCCGGACGAGCTCGAGCGCGAGGCCGACCGCGCCGCCGCGGCCGGCGAGTGGGAGACCGCGGTGCGCCTGCGCTTCCGCGCGGGGCTGCTGCGGCTCGACGCCCGCGACCTGATCGAGTACCGCCCCTCCCTGACCACCGGCGAGGTCGCCAACACGATCGTCTCGCCCGCCTTCATCCGCGTCGGCGCCGACTTCGACGCCATCGCCTACGGCGGCCGCCCCGCCGACTCCGACGCCGAGAGCGCGAGCCGCGAGGGCTGGCAGCGCGTGCTGAGCGAGGCGCGATGAGCCGCCTGCCGCTGCCGAAGAGCCGCCCGGCCCGCGCGGGCCTGCTGATCCTCGCCGTGCTCGCGGCGATCAACATCGCGGCCGCGCTGATCGACGCGTTCGCGCCGAGCCCGAGCGGGCCGCCGTCGTCGTCGTACGCCACCAAGGAGCACGGCCTCGCGGCGTGGGCGGAGCTCGCGAAGCGCAACGGCGTCCGCGTGCGCGCGCTGCGCGACGCGCCGTCGGAGGCCTCGCTCGCCGGCGCCGGGACGGTGGCGGTGATGGACGCCGGCCGCCTGACGCCGGACGAGGCGCGCGCCCTGCGCGCGTTCGCCGAGCGCGGCGGGCGCGTGATCGCGGGCGGCGAGCCGCGCGGGTGGACGGCGGTGCTGCTCGGCGTGGGCGAGGTGCCCGACTGGCGCGACGACGGCCCGGAGCGCGTCCGGCGCACCGCGGCGGCGCCGGAGACGGCGGGCGTCACGCGCGTCGAGACCGCCGGCGACGGCCGCTGGGAGGAGGACGGCGTCCTCGAAGGCGACGACGGCTCGCTGCTGATCGTTCGCGACGTGGGCGAGGGCCGCGTCGCGCTGCTCGCCGACACCTCGCCGCTCCAGAACCGCCTCCTCGACCAGGACGACAACGCCGCGCTCGCGCTCTCGCTCACCGGCCGCGGGCCGCTGACGTTCGTCGAGAGCGTCCACGGCTACGGCCCCCAGAGCGGCCTGGCGGCGCTGCCCGCCCGCTTCGGCTGGGCGCTGATCGGCCTGCTGCTCGCCGCGCTCGTGTTCATGTTCGCCCGCGGGCGCCGGCTCGGGCCGCCCGAGCCCGAGCGGCGCGAGCTCGCGCCGCCGCGCCGCGCCTACGTCGACTCGCTGGCGGCGACGATGGCGCGCGGCCGCGAGCGCGAGCGGGCCGTCGCGCCGGTCCGCGCCGAGGCGCGCCGGCGGCTCGCCCGCCGCGCCGGGCTGGGCGAGGATGCGGGCGTCGCCGCCTGGCTCGAGGCCGCGCGCGGCGCCGGGCTCGACGACGACGCCGCGCGGTCGCTGACCGAGCGGGCGGAGGACGACGAACGAGTGGTGGCGACCGGGCGCGCCCTGGCCGCGCTGGCGGGACCGGACACGAGGAGGACCGATGGAGGCAAGTGAGCGAGCGGTGATGCGCGGCCTGCACGAGGCCGTCGCGGCCGAGGTGGCCAAGGTGGTCGTCGGGCAGCACGAGACCGTGGCGACGCTGCTCGCGGCGTCCGCGCTCGGCGGGCACGTGCTGCTGGAGGGGCCGCCGGGCGTCGCGAAGACGCTGCTGGCCAACGCGGTCGCGCGGGCGCTCGGCGTCGAGTTCCGCCGCGTCCAGTTCACGCCCGACATGCTCCCCTCCGACCTCACGGGCAACGTGACGCTGCGCGGCGGCGAGCTGACGTTCCGGCGCGGCCCGGTGTTCACCAACGTGCTCCTCGCCGACGAGGTCAACCGCACGCCGCCGAAGACCCAGGCCGCGCTGCTGGAGGCGATGCAGGAGCGCCAGGTGTCGGTCGAGGGGCGCCCGCAGCCGCTGCCGGACCCGTTCCTCGTCGTCGCCACCCAGAACCCGATCGAGTACGAGGGCACCTACGCGCTGCCCGAGGCGCAGCTCGACCGCTTCCTGGTCAAGCTCGACGTCGGCTATCCGAGCGCGGACGAGGAGGTCGGGATGCTCGGCCTCAAGCGCCGCGGGGTCGGCGCGGGCGACCTCGACGCGGTGCAGGCCGTCGTCGGCGCGGACGCGCTGCGCGAGGCGCGCGCGGAGGTCGACGCCACGCGGGTCGAGCCCGAGGTCGCGCGCTACGTGGTCGACGTCGTGCGGCGCACGCGCGAGCTGCCGAGCATCGAGCTCGGCGCCTCGCCGCGGGCCGCCGTGCACCTGCTCGGCGCCGCCCGCGCCGCCGCGCGGCTGGCGGGCCGCGACTACGTGACGCCCGACGACGTGACGCGGATGGCGACGCCCGTCATGCGCCACCGCCTCGTGCTCACCCCGGAAGCGGAGCTCGAGCGCTACGGCCCCGACGACGCCGTGCGGACGGCGCTGGGCGACGTGCCCGTGCCGCGGTGAGCCCGTCGCCGCGGGCGGCGCTGCTGCTCGCGCTGGTCGCGCTGGCGACCGCGCTCGTCGGCCCCGGCATCGGCCTCCTGCTCGCGCTCGCGCTCGCGGCCGCCACCGTCGTCGACGCGCTCGCCGTCCGCTCCGCCCCGCGGATCGAGCGGCGCGTCGCGCCCGTCCTCGCGCGCGGCATCACCGTGCCGCTCACGGTCGACGCGGCTCCCGCGGGCCCCGGCACGGTGCGCGTCCGCCAGCCGCTCCCGCCCGACCTCGCGCTCGAGCCGCGCGAGGCGGAGGGCCGGCTCGACGGCCGCCTCACCCCGCTGCGGCGCGGCCGCCACACGCTCGCGCCGGTCGCCGCGCGCACCCAGGGGCCGCTCGGGCTCGGCCGCTGGCACCACCCCGGCGCGCAGCCCGAGGAGGTGCTCGTCTACCCCGACCTGCCCGCAGCGCGGCGGCTCGCCCTCGCGGTCCGCCAGGGCCGCTTCCGCGAGCAGGGCCGGCTCACGCGCGGCCCGCTCGGCCTCGGGACCGACTTCGAGTCGATCCGCGACTACTCCCCCGACGACGACGTCCGCCAGATCAACTGGCGCGCGACCGACCGCACGGGCCGGCCGATGAGCAACCAGTTCCGCGTCGAGCAGGACCGCGAGGTGATGCTGCTGATCGACGCCGGCCGCCTGATGTCGGCGCCGCTGGAGGATCGCACCCGGCTCGACGCCGCGGTCGACGCGGCCGTGACCGTCGCTCTGGTGGCCGACGTGGTCGGCGACCGCTGCGGCGTGGTCGCCTTCGACGACGAGATCCGCCGCCGCCTGCCGCCCCGGCGCGCGGGCGGCGACGCCGTCGTGCGCGCGCTGTTCGACCTCGAGCCGCGCCCGGTCGACGCCGACTACGAGCTCGCGTTCCAGACCGTCGAGGGCGCCAAGCGCAGCCTGATCGTCATCTTCTGCGACCTGCTCGAGGAGGCGGCCGCGCGGCCGCTCGTCGATGCCGTCCCGGTGCTCGCGCGGCGCCACGTCGTGCTCGTGGCCAGCACGCGCGACCCGGACCTCGACGCCCAGCTCACCACGCCGCCGGACTCGCCGCGCGACGTCTACGGCCAGGCCGTCGCGCTCGACGTCCTAGCGGCCCGCGCGCGCGTCGCCCACGGGCTGGAGCGCGCCGGGGCGAGCGTGCTCGAGGCGCCCGCCGGCGCCCTGCCCGCCGCCTGCGTGCGCGCCTACCTCCGCGCCAAGGGCCGCGCCCGGCTCTGAGCCGCCGCGCCAGGCCACGAGCGCCCAGTAGACGACGCCCAGCCCGACGCCCACGACCACCGCGCCGGTCAGCCCGAGGTCGCCGGACACGAACCCCTCCACGAGCCCGGCGAGCACGAGCCACGGCATCGTCCCGAGCACGAGCTCCATCGCGGGCCGCGCCTCGCGCCGCAGCGACTGGCCGCGCGTCAGCGTCCCCGGATCGACCAGCGCCCACCCGATCCGCAGCCCCGCGGTCGCCGCGATCACGATGCACGACAGCTCGAGCACGCCGTGCGGGAGCACGAAGCGGAGGAACTCCTCACTCGAGCCGTTCTCGATCGTCAGCCCGAAGATGGCGCCGATGAAGCCGCCGTTGTAGATCGTCACCGCGGCGGTCCCGAGCCCGCCGAAGATCCCGCCCGCGATCGCCAGGAACGTCACGCGGATGTTGTTGGTGAAGATCTGGCTGGAGAGCGCCGCCTCCTCGTCCGGCGCCAGCCCGCCTGCGCCGCTCCCCGGCTCGGCCGCGCCCTGGAACTCGCCGGGCACGATGCCGAGCGCCGCCGCCGGGTCGTCGATCGCCCACACCGTCGCGAGCGCCAGCGGCCCGAACAGGCACAGGAGCGCGGTCGCCAGCGCCCACGGCCGCTCGCGCACCCGCTGCCAGTAGCCGCGCGAGAGGAACCAGCGCAGCGAACGGCGCCCGCCGGTGTCGGCGTACACGGCCTGGCGCCCGTCGAGCACGAGCCGCTCGAGCTTGCGGGTGACCGGGTCGTGCGGGTACGCGCGGCGCGCGAACGCGAGGTCCGCCGCCGCGGCGCGGTAGAGCGCGCCGAGCCGCCGCAGGCGGTCGGGCCCGAGCCGCTCCGGCTTCGTCCCCGCCGCGCGCAGCAGCTCTCCGAGCTCCGTCCAGCCGGGTTGGCGCTCCTCCAGGAAACGGTCTAGCTTCACCGAGCGATGGAGTATGAGGACAGGGTGCGGATCTCGACCCCGGAGGGAGTCGACGTCGAGCTGACGCTGGCGGGTATCGGTTCGCGATTCATCGCCGCGATCCTCGACGCGATGATCCAGGGCGGGGTTCTGCTCGGCGCCGCGCTGCTGCTCGGCGTGACCGGCGACGGCGACGCCTCCGGCTTCGCGGTCGCGGCGTTCAGCGTCATCTTCTTCTTCGTCTTCTTCGGCTACGACGTGCTGTTCGAGGTCCGCTCGCGCGGGCGCACGCTGGGCAAGCGCTGGACCGGGTTGCGCGTCGTGCGCACCGGCGGCCGCCCGGTGACGTTCGTCCCGAGCTGCGTGCGCAACGTCATGCGCGTCGTCGACATCCTCCCCGCGCTCTACGCGATCGGGATGCTCTCGATCTTCGTGACGAACCGCAATCAGCGGCTCGGCGACCTCGCCGCGGGGACGCTCATCGTGCGCGACCGGCCGGGGAGCTTCAAGTCGGCCGACGCGCCGTGGGCGACGCCGGTGCCGGCGGCGGGGTGGGACGTCAGCGCGGTCACCGCCCGCGACATCGGCACGGTGCGCCAGTTCCTCGGCCGCCGCAACGACCTCGCCGCCGGCCCGCGCGCGGAGCTGGCGAGCGAGCTCGAGCGCCGCCTGCGCCCGCTCGTGGCGGGCGCGCCCGAGCACCTCGAGCCCGAGGAGTTCCTCGAGCGGCTGTCGTCCGCGAAGGCCTGACTTGCGCCCCGTGCCGGGGTCGTGAAGAGTTGGGCGGTGCGCACGGCTGCGCTGGGACTGATGGCCACGCTGGGCCTCGCGGCGTGCGGCGGCGATGACGCACGGAGCCTCGACCGCGCCGGCCGTCCCGACGCGGCGATCGTCCGCGCGCTCCCGGATCCGTTCGACGCGCGGTCGCGCCAGGCGCCGGGGACGTTTGTGGGGAAGATCGGCAAGGCCGGCTGGGCGTACGTCGGCGTGGTCGTGCGCGGCGAGCGCGCTGTGGTGTACCTGTGCGACGGGCGTGCGGGCGAGTGGTTCGGCGCGCCGGTGCGGGACGGGCGGCTCTTCGTGCGCAGCGCGCAGGGGACGGTCGTCGACGCGCGCGTGGCCGACGACGGCGTGAGCGGCTCCGTGCGCCCGCGCGGGCAGGCGGCCGGCCGCTTCACGGCGAGCGCCCCGAGCGGGCCCGAGGTGGGCGTGTTCGCCGGGCCCGACCCGGCGGCGCCCGGGCTCGTGCGGCGCTGGATCGTGCTCGAGGACGGCGTCCGCGGCGTGTCGGACGCGCCGGCCGGGGACGCGGGCGCCGGCTCCGGGACGGCCGCGCCGCGGCCCACGCGCAGCGCCGCCCCGACCGCGACAGCGTCGCCGATCACCATCACGCCCACGCCGACCGCGACGCCGACGGCCACCCCGACGCCGCGTGGGGTCAACATCGACGCGAGCGCCACGCCGACGCCCACGATCGCCGACGGCACCTCCAACACGATCATCATCGGCGAGACCACCGCGACGCCGACCGCGACCGCCACGCGTCCGCCCGGCTCGATCACGGACGGCACCTCCAACACGATCGTCATCGGCGAGAGCACCGCCACCGCGACGCCCACCGCCGGCGCGACGCGGCCGCCCGGCTCGATCACCGACGGCACCTCGAACACGATCGTCATCGGCGAGAGCACCGCCACCGCGACGCCGTCGCCCGGCTCGATCACCGACGGCACCTCCAACACCATCGTCATCGGCGAGGCGCCGGTCAACGGCGTCGCCGAGGGCGAGGACGCGCCGCCCACCACGCCCGCCCCGCCGGTCACGACCTGCCCGCGGGGGACGCGCTGCCCACCGCCCGCGCCGCCGCCGGACAAGCGCGCGGAGGGCAAGGTGAGCGGCGGCGCGCTGCTCTCCTGCCCGGCGCTGACGATCCTGATCAGGACGCTGATCGCGCCGGCCCGGACCGACGCCGTCGCGCGCACGCAGCTCGCCGCGCTGACCGCGCAGGCGAAGGCCAACGGCTGCTGAGCGCATACCCTCACCCGCGGAGCGGCACGGGCCTGGTGGCCCATCCGGTCTTCAAAACCGGCAGGCCGTCGTAGCCCGGCGGTTGGAAGGTTCGATTCCTTCGCCGCTCCGTGCCGGAAAATACCTGCTGTCGGCTCGCTTTTCGAGTCGGCGACAGCGGGTGCTGCGCTCGGGCGGACTACCGCTCGAGTGGGCTGGGAACTGCCCCGCACCGCCGACACTGGGCGCGAGACCTGACTGCATCGTTCGCTTGCTGGCAGAGCTCTCTCGCTCCTGCCTCGGAGCAGAAGAGCCCGCTCCGCTCCCGCTACTCCTCGAGGTCTTGGGCGACCCGAAAGCTGCTAGGCACGGTGCCGCTCCCCACGTCGCTGAAGCACGGCAGCCGCTCCACCTCTTCAGCGAAGCGAGCGGCCGAGTCGACGCTCCCGCCGAGACCGAGCACCGCAGGGTCCCCATCCAGCTGCACCCCGGGGAACTCACACTCAACGTAGAAGAACATCTGCATCAAGGTCGCGAGCACGACCCGCCGGTCCAGCCCCAGCCTTGGGATGCCAGTGTCCGGATCCCGGCTGAAATAGAACTCAAGCTCGTCATCCTCGCTGCCTGCTCGATAGACCTCGTCGACGGGCTCGGTGGCGAGCTCAATGAACGCGTGCCACAGCGCCCCGAAAGCTGGCGCCGTGGGACCCGCGGACGACTGCGCGAGCAGCTCTCCATATCGTTTCGAAAGATCGTCGGCGCGCATCGTCGTGCCCGACATCATGCTCGACCGCTTCCGCTATCGCTTCCGCATTGAAAGCGCAAGTGCATGCTGGGCCGGCATCGACGGTCGCGCCGGTGTTGTGGGTCGCAGCGTCCCCTCCGTCCCGATCCGGACGCGTGGCTACGTCTTGGCCGTGCCGCGTCGTAGCGCGTGTGGGTTCGCTTTGCGGAATCGGCTCAGCGTGATCGCGCCGGGCGCGAGTGGGATGACCGAGTAGAAGACGCGCCATAGGAGCGCCGCGGCGACGAGCGCGTCGTCGGAGGCGCTGCTCAGCTCGATGAGCGCGGCGATGAGGACGGCGTCGACGACGCCGAGGCCACTGCCGGTGATGGGAAAGACCGCGCCGGCCCAGAACGCGATCGCGTAGGCAGCGAAGGCGTCTGCCGCGGGAAGTTCGGTTCCCGAGATGCCGACGAAGCGGAGCGCGGCGAGCAGGATGAGGTAGGTGATGAAGAGGTTGACCGCGACTCCGATCGAACCCAGCGCCCAGCCCTGGCGCAGAATCGCGAGCGTGCTGGTGCGGAGTTGCGCGGCGCGTCCGGCCACATCCTCGATCGACTCGCGCTTGAGCCTTATGAGGACCCCGGAGACCGGTCGCTGCAGCTTCGCGCCGAGCCAGCGGGCGGAGCGCTCGCCACGGAGGAAGTGGTAGCCAGCGACGCCAGCGGCCACGGTGACGACGAGCGAGATTTCGCCCGCCAACAGGAGTGAATCGTTGACCTCGCCTGTGGCAAGCAGCACCACGAGCGCGACCAAGGGAAGCAGCAGGCGTCCGATCATCGGGAACAGGAACGAGCCCAGCGCGGCGAGCCCGGCAGCGTCCGGCCCGTAGCCGCCACCACGGAAGTAGCCGTACTGAACGATGCTCGGGGCGGGAGGCGGCAATACCTGCCCGGCTAGATTCGAGGAGAGATAGGCCTCGGTCCCGCGCCACAACGACAGCCCCGGCAAGAACGCCCGATACATCAGCGCCTCGGTTGGGACGCGAGCCAGCCCGAGCCCGAGCAATGCTGCTACCTCCCAGCCGTCGAGCTCGGTCAGTGCGTCCCAGACCTCCTGGTAGTCGATGAACCGCGGCAACAGCCAGCCGAACACCACCGCGAGCGCGGCGACCACCACCGCGGGCCTGAGCAAACGCCTCCACGAGGGGTGCGCAAGGCGCGCAACAGACGCGTCAGGCACGGAGCCTCGCTGTGCAGGGACGCACGGCGGGAGTGTCAGCTCACCTTCGTGACGGCCGGGAGCGCGTAGCTTCTGTCCAGGACCTCCGGCCTGGGCTGGTACATCCGCATGACCGGCCGGAAGTCGCCGGCCGGCGCAGGCAGCCAGTTGGCTTCCTTGTCAGGGCCCGGGGAGTCGTGCTGGAGGTAGATCGTCAGTGAGCCGTCGGCTGCGACGCGGAGGCCGGGCGTGCGATCGCCGATCGAGTAGCGGTCGATCGGGTTGTCGACGAGCAGGAACTCAGGGACGTCGTACATCGTGAGCGACCAGAACGCGTTGACCGGGGGCATCGCGTCGAGCCGCAGCTCGTAACGGTACGCGCCGTTGAACGCTGCCCCGTCGGCGTCGACGTAGACGAGTTCGTAGTTCGCCTCATAGCCGTGGTTGCCCCACAAGCCGGCACGCGCGGCCGCGGCGCGCATGGCGTACGCGCGGGGACGGTCGTCGATGCGCCATTCGGGCTCGTCGATCGTCCCCAAGCCGAGGTGCTCGGTGTTGTAGTCGAAGAAGTGCATCGCGCTGATCCACCCACTCGGCGGCGGTGTCCCGCCCGCGGCCAGCTTCTCGACGAGTTGCCTGCCCGCGTGCTCGCCCGCGACCAGCGCCTCGGCGAGCGCTGGATCGGGGTCGAGGTACGGTGAGTCGGTTGCGGTCAGACCGAGCGTCTCAGCGGTGGCCAGCAGCGGCGCGTCGACCGCGGGTGGCGGAAACGCCGCAAGGCGGATCCGGAACGTCTCCCACCAGCGCAGCTCCTCGCCCACTCGCTGGTCCGGGTCCGGAAGACCCGGAACCCGACGGCCGCCGCCCTGCAGGGGCGTCAGCGTGAACCGATCCTGAAGCGCATGCACCGCGGAGGCGTCCGCGGCGCCGTTGACCTGCATGCGACCGAGGACCATCATCACGTCGGTCGGCGAGCGCACGAGCCGCATGCCATCAGAAGGCTCGATCGCTTCCCCAGGGCCGACGAGCAGGAATCGGCCCTCGCCAGTCCCCGTCGCGCGGCGCCCGATGTAGGCGAAGTTGTTCGTCCACGCGTCGATCAGCTGCAGGACGTAGTAGCGGTCTGCGGTGTCCGGCACGTGGAGCACGTGAGGGCCGGCTCGCAGGTCAAGCGCCGCCAGCGTGTACAGCGTGTCGTTGTTGGGCGACACGAACGTCGTCTCGGGGCCGAGCAGCTCGCGCGCATGGACGAGCTCATTCCACGGCGCCCCGACGGGCAGGCTGCTGTGTCCGCCGGTGAAGCCGGCCATCTCCTCCAGCGAGTAGACCAGCGGGTAGCCGTACACGTACATCTGCGTCGCCGCCTCGACGCGCTCGGTCTGAAGGTTCGCGCTCGCCGTCGTCATCCGCCCATCCTCCTACAGCGGGGTCTTGCGCGGCCGTTCACCCTTGGGCGGACCCGAGACGCCCGCCGCCGGACGGCCGAGGGCATCACCCCGATCGAGATCAAGCACGCCTTCGGCGAGCATGACGGGCCCACGCGGCGGCGTCAACGAACCGGCCGGCGGATCGGCGGGGATACCGGCGGCCTCTGCTCCGCGGCGATCGCCAGAGTGGGAGCCCGGCATCGTCGGCCGGTGATCGATGACGCCCGGCGGTATCGAGCAGCACCTTGGACGATGCGCCCTCGATGAACTCGACCTGCTCGCCAAGCACGCCGATATGACGCGCTCCTAAGGTTCTGAGAGCCCTGAGCGTGGCCGCTCGGCATGGAGGGGAGCGGCGAAGTGCAAGATCGTCGCAAGCGCCACCTTCCGGACGGCGACCGCCCCGAGCCAATCC
>CAWERW010000012.1:0-192836 GCA_963811595.1 uncultured Solirubrobacteraceae bacterium | reverse complement strand
CGAGTCGCAGCCGGCGCGGGACGAGCGGCTCCGGCTTCTCCCAGAAGAGGTCATAGAGACGGTCGCCGCATCCGCCCGAGCTCGAGCACGTCACGGAAGCCCTGGGTCGTGACCAGGCCGGTGCGCGCGCCGCGCCCCTCGAGGATCGCGTTCGTCGCCACCGTTGTGCCGTGTACGAGCGTGACCGCGGCTCCGAGGTCGAGGCCGGCGGATCGCGCCAGCCCGGTCAGTCCTTCGAGGACCGCGCGTCCGAAGTGGGTGGGCTCGAGAGCACCTTCGCGCGGTGCAGGCCACCGTCCTGCGCCGCGACGATGATGTCCGTGAACGTCCCGCCGATGTCGACGCCGATGGCGGCGGCCTTCACTCGGGTCCGACCTCCTCGAGGACCGTCGCGAGTCGGGTGGCGGTCGCGTCGTCGCAGCCGATCGGCAGCCGCAGGAAGTGGTCCGGCGCCTGGAAGCAATGCCCGGGCACGGTCGGGATCCCGGACTCGAGCAGCACGTCCTCTGGCCGCCGCGCCCCGGTCATGCGTGAGCTGTCGAGGAACAGGAACGGCGTGGCGAGCGGGCGGTGGGCCGAGAGGAGCCCGTTGCGTTCGACCGCTGCGAGCAGCCGATCGCGGGTCGGCTCGTACGCGGCATGCGCCTCGAGGATCCAGTCCTGCGGGCCCTGAATCGCGGCGGTGGCGACGCGCTGCGCGGGATAGCCGCAGTGCAGGCACTCCCATTCGACGAGGTTGACGACCTGGTCGACGAGGGCCGGGGACGCGACGAGGTAGCCGACGCGCCAATCCACGAGCGCGTAGCTCTTGCTCAGGCTCCGCACGAGCACCGTGGTCTCGGTGCGGGGCAGCGACGCGAGGCTGGTGAAGGTGCCCCCGGAGTAGATCAGCCGGTCGTAGGACTCGTCGGAGATGAGGACGGCCCCGGCCGCCTGCGCGAGGTCGTGCAGCGCCCCGAGCTCGGCCGCGGTGGGGAGGTAGCCGGTCGGGTTGGTCGGATTGGAGATGAGCACCGCGCGCGTCCGCTCGTCGATCGCAGCGGCCAGCGCGTCGAGATCCCAGCGCCACCCCTCTTCGGCCACCGACGGGACGAAGACGGGCTCGGCGCCGGTCAGCCGGACGATGCCTTCGAAGAAGAAGTTCGGCGTCGGGACGACGACCCTGTCTCCGGGCGCCAACATGGCGCGTAGCACGAGGTTGAGCGCCTGCATCGCGCCGTGGGCAATGGTGACCTCGTGCTCGGGATCGACCGAGTCCAGGGTCTCGGCGGCGAGCGCTGCCGCGATCGCTACGCGGAGCTCCGGCAGCCCGCGCGACGGGCGCGGGCCGGGGCCCTGCATCGCGTCGATCGCGGCGTCGCGAACGTGCTGCGGCAACGGCAGCGTCGGGCCGCCATGCAGGTGGAACACGTCGACGCCGCGGGCTCTGGCGGCGTCGATACGGTCGTCCATCTCCCGCGACCCGACACGCTGCACGCGTGCGCCAGGCCCGGCGACCCGTTCCGGAGCGGGCCGCCCGTCGGCCGAACTGACCATCAGCTGTCTCCTCCTCTGTGACCGGCGAGCGGCGCGTCCTCGTTTGACCAGGGGGCGTGCACGAGGAGCGCGTCGGTCGCGACCTTGATGTGGCGCCGCACGCACTCGGCGGCGAGCTCGGCCTCCCCGGCGCAGCAGGCGGCGTAGATCTCGCGATGGTCGGCCAGCGACCGGGCCGAGTAGTCGGGAAGCGCGATCGCCAGCCGGCTGTAGATCGCATAGCGGTCACGGAGGTTCGTGAGCATCTGGAGGAGGGTCGGCATGCCCGCCTCCCGGTAGATCGAGAGGTGGAACGCGCGGTTGAGCCGGTTCAGCTCCTCCAGGTTCTGCGCCTCCGTGGCCTGCTCGGTCTCGTCGAGGATCGTCGCGAGGGCTTTGAGCACGCCCGCCGTCATCCGCGGGACCGCTTGGCGCGCGGCGAGCGGATCGAGCTCCTGGCGGATCAGGTAGATCTCGCGCAGCTCTCCAGGTGACGCGGTGGTCACGAACGCGCCGCGGTTGGGGTGGACCTTGACGAGCCCGCTCGCCTCGAGAACGCGCAGACCCTCCCGTACCGGGATGATGCTGACCCCGAGCTCATCGGCGAGGCGCCGCTGGTCGATCCGCGCGCCAAGGGCGTAGTGGCCGTCGAGGATGCGATCGCGCAAGACGGCCGCCGTGTACTCGGTCATGCTCGTCGGCGGGACGGGCTCGTGGGCGGTCATCGGCGTCCCACGACGTCGTCGAGCCATTCGCCGACCAGCCCGAAGCCCAGTCCGACCAGGAAGATCGCCAGTCCGGGAAGGGTCGAGAGCCAGGGCTGGGTGCTCAGCAGCAGCCGACCCTCGTTGACCATCCGGCCCCAGTCGGCCGTCGGCGGCTGCACGCCGAGCCCGAGGAAGCTCAAGCCGGAGGCGAACACGATCATGATCCCGACCAGCGAGAACGCATAGGCGATGATCGGCGACGCGGCGTTCGGGAGGACGTGGCGGAGGAAGATCCTGCGCTCGGTCACCCCGAGCGAGCGGGCCGCGGTGACGTACACCTCGCTCTTGACGCTGAGCACCGCTCCGCGGGCGACACGGGTCATCGGCGCGACCAGGACGATCGTCATCGCGATCACGACGTTGCGCACGCCGGGGCCGAGCGTGGCCGCCACGGCGATGGCCATCATCACCGGGGGCAACGCGAGCAGGATGTCGACGCCGCGCATCGTGACCGACTCCGTCGGCCCTCCGAGGAAGCCGGCGATCCCGCCGATCAGCGACCCCAGGAGCACAGCGATGACGACGGGGAGGACACCCTCGATGAGCGCTGGGCGGGTGCCCCAGACAAGGCGGCTCAGCGTGTCGCGCCCGAGCTGGTCGGTGCCCAGCAGATGACCGCTCGAGAGGGGGCTCTGCAGCTCGGCGGATACGTCGGTGGCCGTCGGGCTCGCGAGGCCCAGCAGCGGGACGAAGATGGCGGCCAGCAGGGTGAGGGCGACGATGACGAAGCCGACGAGCGCCCCCTTCTCGGGCAGCGAGCCGCGCGCCCACGGACGGGCCCAGCCGATGACCGACCGGGGAGCCGCGGCCGCCTCAAGCATAAGCAGCCTCGCGCGTGCGGGGATCGACGAGGGCGTGGAGCACGTCGACGAGCAGGTTCACGAGCACGGTGATGATCGCCGCGAGCAGCACGACCCCTTGAATCACCGGGAGGTCGCGGGAGCCGACGGCGCTGAAGACCTGCAGGCCGATGCCCGGCCAGTTGAACACAACTTCGGTGAACACGATGCTGCCCACGAGCAGGTAGGCGAGCTGAAGGCCGGCGACGTGGAGGATCGACGGCATGGCGGCGCGCCAGAGGTGACGGGTGAGGATCGTCCACCGGCTCAGGCCCTTGGCGCGCGCGGTGCGGATGAAGTCCGACTGCAGGTGCTCGTGGAACGAGGCGCGCGCGCTCTTGGCGATGATGGCCGCGGGGATTCCGGCCGTCACGATCGCGGGGAGGATCAGGTAGCGCGCGCGCTCGACGACATCGCCGCCGCCGCCGACGGGCTCCATGCCCCCGGTGGGCAGCCACCCCAGCCGGACGGAGAACACGTAGATGAGCACCACGCCGAGCCAGAACACGGGCATGAACGCGAGGAAGCCGACGGCGGCCTGGACGCCGCGGTCGACCGGCCGCTGGTAGCGGAGCGCAGAGATGAGCCCCGCTCCGACACCGAACACGAGCGCGATCGCGAAGCTCGTCCCGCCCAGCAGCAGCGTCGCCGAGAACTTCGTCGCGAGCACCTCGGTGACCGGCTGCTGGAGCTGGATCGAGGTCCCGAGGTCGCCCTGCACGGCGTTGCCGAGCCAGTGGACGTACTGCACGGGCGCCGGCTCGTCGAGCGCGAGCTCGGCGCGCAGCGCGTCACGCTCCTCATCGTTCGCGTAGGGGCCGAGCAGGACCGAGGTGACGTCTCCGGGCGCGACCTGGGCCAGCGCGAAGGCGAACACCGAGGCACCGATCACCACTGGGACGAGCGCGATCAACCGGCGCAGGATGAAGCTCGGCATGTGGGTCAGGCGCGCGCCTCCGTCGCGCGGGCCCGCCGGGGCTCGAGTGCGGTACCGATGTCGATCGCAGCCGCGGCTGCGGGAGTCAGCTCGCCTTCGATCGTCGTCATGGCGCCCGGGGGCAGGCGATCGGGGCTGAAGGGGAGGAAGCGACCCCAGGAGCGGTCCTGGAAGGGCTGGTCCGCAGTCGCCGCCCGCTCCCCACAGGGCCAGCCGTAGCAATACCAGAGCGTCCGGGTGCTCGGATCGAGGATCTCCGCACTGACCGTGCCGAACGCGACGGCGCCCGCAGGCGCGTCCGGCCCGAACGTCCCGTGATTGCAGACGGAGAACCCCTGGCTCGGAAACACCCACGGCTCAGCCGCCCCGGGGTGATCCGCACCCGCGTGGTCGGACAGCACGGCAGCGACGTCCGCCAGCGAGGCCGGTCGATCGAGCGCGGCGAGCGCGGCGATCGCCGCCTCCCGGCGCGCCCCGTTGGGGGCAGCGCGGACATCCAGCGCACCCCACGGCTGCTGGAGGCCGGTCATCGCCGGATCCTGGTAGCAGTTGACGTTGACGGCGAACCGTCCCGGCGCCGGCCCGCCGGACGCGACCACGGTGTACGCGGAACGGCCGATCTCCACCTGGGCGAAGTCGCCGCCGGCATCAGCGAAGAACCAGGCGCCCGCGAAGTTGCGCTCGGCGGACTCGATGACCTCGAGCGCCGCGGCGACCGTGGGGCACTCGCCCAACAGCTTCCGCGTGAAGAGACCGGAGGTGAGGCCGTCCCCGGCCGCGTCGACCTCGCGCTCATCGACGTAGGCCCAGCAGAGCGCGAAGCCCGCCTCGTTGACGCCGCGGCCGCGCTCGCCCTCGACGACGACGTAGCCGCGCTCGGCCATCCCGGTCGCGTGTGCCGGCTGCAGCTCGGTCGAGACGTAACCGAGCGGTCCGTCCCGGTCGACGATCACGCGCGTGCGGACGTCGAACGGATCGTCGCTCACGCTGGCGATCACCCAGCGGGGGGCGCCACCGCCGTCGCCCACGACCGTGGCGACGTTCGAGCACCCCCCCGTCAGGGCGTGCGGTTCGCGCCTCACGACAGCGTAGCCTTGGAGAAGCGCTGGGCCCACGTGTTGGCCGGGGTCCATTCGACCCCCTTGCGGATGACGTATGGGGACTTCCCGTGGAAGACGTACGTGTAGGGCTGGTCGCGCAGGAGTTGCTGCTGAGCGCCGCGCAGGTGGGTGAGGAGCTCGTCCGGGTCCTTGGCCTTGGTGCCTGCCGCCAGCTCGCCGTCCACCTCGGGGCTGTCGTACCAGACGAAGTTCACGCCCCCCGGCGGCTGACTGGCGCTGGCCGCGTAACTGATGAGGAGCATGTTCGTGTCCCAGCCCATGGCCTGCGTGTAGATCGGGACCTCGTTGCCCTTCGCGGCCGGTGTGCCTTTGCCCCAGCGGCCGAGGTACGCGGTCCACTCGACGACTTGGATGTCCGAGGAGATCCCGATCGCGTCGAGATCGCTCTGGACCTGCTCGAGCACGCGGGGCGGGTCCGGGACACCCATGGCGGAGGTGGACGTGAGGAACTTGAAGTTCAGGCCGCTGGCGTAATCGCTGCCCTGCAGCACCTGCTTCGCCTTCGCGGTGTCGTAGGGCAGAGGCTGCAGCGACTTGTCGAACGCGGGGTTGCCGAGGCCGTAGAACTGGCTCGCGGGCTGACCTGAGCCGCGAAGCAGGCCGTCGGTGATGCCCTTGCGATTGATCGCGAGGCTGACCGCCTCGCGGACCGCCGGGTCGCTCCAGGGGCCCTTGCGGTTGTCGCCCCCGAACCCGAACGTCACCGGCTTGCCCGCGAACTTGAGCTGCATGTCCGGCTTGTTCTTCACCTGCGCGATGCCGTCGGGCGGGATCTCCTGGCCGATGTCGTACTGGCCGCTGAGCACCCCCGAGACGCGGGCGGCCTCGTCAGGCACGGGCACGATCGTGAGCGTCTTGATCTGCGGTGCGCCGCCCCAGTAGTCCTTGTTCGCCTCCAGGACGAGACGGGCGTTGCGCTTGTACTCCTTGACGACGAACGGGCCGGTGCCGATGCCGACGTTCGCGAACTCCTTGTTGCCGCTCTTCTCGACCGCCGCGGGGCTGACCATGAAGAAGGTCGGCGCGCCGGTGAAGTAGTCGAACCAGCCGGCGTTCGCCTTCTCGAGTTGCACCTTGAATGTCGTGGCGTCCGGCGCGTCGTAGTCCGCGACGCCGCCGATGAACGGCGACACCGTCGTGTTCGCGCGGCCGTAGTAGAACTCGAACGACTTGTCGAACCAGCGGCGGAAGTTGAACAGCGCGGCCGCCGAGTCCCACGGTGCGCCGTCGTGGAACTTCACGCCCGTGCGCAGCTTGAACGTGTAGGTGCGACTGTCGGCCGAGATGTCGTAGGCCGTTGCGAGACCTGGGATCGTCCGCGCGGGGAGAGCCGCACTTGCGTAGTCGCGCATGAACAGGCCGTCGTAGATGTTGGCGAGCGAGACCCAGTCCGTACCCGCGATCGTCGTGTGGGTGTCGAGCGTATCCGGCCCCCCGGCGACCGCGACCGACAGCTTGCCCGCCGCCTTCGATGCCGGCTTGCTCGAGCTCCCACAGCCCGCGGCGAGGACGACGAGCGAACCGCCCGACAGTCGCAGGAAGCCCTTGCGGGTCAGCTGCAGTTCCCGTTCCAGCCCCTCGTTGCTCATTGCTCCCCGTCCCACTAGGTAGTTTTTAGATGTTATATTCTAGACCGGCGGACGCGTCAAGCAGCCGCTGCCAGGGCGTCACACTTGGATCCGTTGCTGACTGTCGAGGGGCTGAAGACCCACATCCGGGTCCCTGAGGGCACCCTCCACGCCGTGGACGGCGTGAGCTTCGCCGTGCCCACGAGCACGACCGTCGGGATCGTCGGCGAGTCCGGCTCGGGCAAGTCGATGACCGCGCTGTCGATCATCGGCCTGCAACCCCGGCCGCACGCGGAGATCGTCGCCGGCTCCATCCGCTTCGACGGCCGCGATCTCACTGCCCTGCCGGAACGTGAGCTCGAGCGCCTGCGCGGCCGTGACATCGGGATGGTCTTCCAGGACCCCATGACGAGCCTCCATCCCTCGCTCACCGTCGGGCTGCAGATCGTCGAGGTGCTGCAGCGTCACCTCGGGCTCGGCCGCCGCGACGCGCGCGGTCGCGCGGCTGAGCTCCTGGCAGACGTCGGGATTCGCGACGCCGCGCACGCGCCTCGACGACTATCCGCATCAGTTCTCGGGCGGAATGCGCCAGCGCGTGATGATCGCGATGGCGATCGCCTGTGGCCCGAAGCTGCTGATCGCGGACGAGCCCACGACCGCGCTCGACGTTCGCATCCAGGCCGACATCCTCGACCTCCTCCAGGAGCTCCAGCAGCGCCTGGGAATGGCGATGCTGCTGATCACGCACGACATGGGCGTGATCGCGCAGGTGTCCGAAGAGGTGATCGTCATGTATGCGGGCCAGGTCGTCGAGCGCGCGTCGTCCGCGCAGCTCTTCGAACGACCCGAGCACCCCTACACCGAGGCGCTGCTCGGCGCGATCCCGGAACCGGAGTCGCCTCACGTTCGGCACGCGCGGCTCACGGCGATCCCCGGGCACGCGCCGACCGTGATCGATCCGGAGCCTGGATGCCGCTTCTTCCCGCGCTGCGCATTCGCCGGGCTCGGAGACGGCTGCGGTGCGTCGACCCCCGAGCTGCGCGAGGTGCGGCCGGGTCACTGGGTCCGTTCGTCGCACCCGCTCAGCGAGCGGGTCGCCGCACCCGAGGCGGTGAAGTGAGCGACCCGGTCCTGCTCGAGGTCACCGACCTTCGCAAGGCCTACACGGGGTCCCGTCGGCGTCTGCTCCGCCCACGAGACGGCTCGACCATCGCCGTCGACGGGGTGAGCTTCTCGCTCAGTGCCGGCGAGACGCTCGGCGTCGTCGGCGAGTCAGGCTCGGGCAAGACGACCACCGCGCAGCTGATCCTGCGGCTGATCCGGCCGACGAGCGGCTCGATCCGGTTCATGGGGACGGACCTCGCGCAGCTCGACGGCGCGCAGCTCCGCGCTGTGCGGCGCGAGCTCCAGATCGTCTTCCAGAATCCGTACGCGTCGCTCGACCCGCGGATGCGCATCGCCGACATCGTCGCGGAGCCGCTCGAGGCATACGCCGTCGGCACCACGGCCAGCCGCAGGGCCGCCGTCTCCCAGCTGCTCGATCGCGTCGGCATCGACCCGGCGCTCGCGCAGCGCCGCCCGCGTGAGTTCTCCGGCGGCCAGCGCCAGCGCATCGCCATCGCCCGGGCGCTCGCGCTCCGCCCCAAGCTGATCGTCTGCGACGAGCCCGTCTCCGCGCTCGACGTCTCGATCCAGGCGCAGATCCTCAACCTCCTGCGTGACCTCCAGGACGAGATGGGCGTCGCCTACCTGTTCATCTCGCACGACATCGGGGTGGTACGCGTGATGAGCGATCGCATCGCGGTCATGCGGCACGGCAAGATCGTCGAGATCGGCTCCGCCGACGAGGTCTACGGGAACCCACGCGATGACTACACCCGGTCCCTCCTTGCCGCCGTGCCGCTCGCTGATCCGGCGCTGATGACCGAGCGCCGCTCGGACCGCGCCGCAGGCTGACGGCGCCGGCACGTCTGGACCGTCGCCGCCAGTAAGACGGCTCGTCGGTCAGCTACCCAACGGAAGACCAGGCGGGTCGGCCAGAACGGACGATCTCGTGCAGATGAGTTGCCCGAACGTCGTCGCGAGCGGCTTGAGGAACACGATCTTGCCGCGAGCGTTGCCACCGCCTGAACGACCCGCTCGGCGTGCCGCCCGGCTTGGAGCCGGAAAAGCACGCTGAGCAGGTCATTCGCCATGCGCCGAAGAGGACTCGAACCTCCACCCACTAAGTGTGGACCAGGCCCTCAACCTTGTAACCGGGGTGTCAGATACGTCCTATGCGTCCATTGCGTCCAGAACGTCCGCGGATCTGGACGCAATGGACGCAATGGACGATCTGGATGTTGCCGCGGATGTTGCCACGAGCGGGCTCGCCGCTCGGACCGCGTGGCGTCGTCGCTCCACTGGTGCCCGGGCGGCGCCTGCACGCCGTGGCGCGAGAGGTAATTCGTGTACGGCCACCATCCGCACCTCGGCCCCGGGTGCTCGTGAACGAGCACGGCGCCGACGAGCCCGGATGACCCCACCACCGCGCCGTCGAACTCGACGCCTCCACAGCCCGCAACGGACATGACGACCGCGCCGACCACGACCCGCCGCACCAGTCCGGCTACGCGTTGAACGGTGAAGCACGGTTGCGCGCGGGCATCCCAGGGTTCTGGGGAGCGACCGTAATTCGACGGGCGGACCGCAGTTGTCCAGGGGAATCCCATCCCCCACCCCCTTGAGGGAGGTCCGCATGTCCCGCATTGCCAAGCCCCACCGCATCCTCGCCAGGACGCTCGCAACGGCGGCCGTCGCCGCGCTCGCGGCGGCGGGGCCGGCCGCGGCGGACGGTCCCGACCGCATCCCCACGACGTTCATCTCGCCGACGTGCGGCGGCCCCAACGAGATCGTGGAGTGCCGGCCGCCGCTCGAGCACCGCCACTCCGCCGCCGAGGACTTTCTCCTGGAGACCTGCGGCGGGCCCGGCGAGATCGTGGTTTGCCGGCCGCCGCTCGAGCACCGCCACTCCGCCGCCGAGGACTTTCTCCTGGAGACCTGCGGCGGGCCCGGCGAGATCGTTGTGTGTCGGCCGCCGTTGAAGCACCCGCACTCCGCCACCGAGACCGAGGCCCAGCCGACCTGCGGCGGCCCGGGCGACATCATCGAGTGCGCGCCTCCGGTGGAGTCGAAGCCGGAAGGCGATCCGGCCGTTCGGCAGGCGTAAGGGCAACCTCGGTGCACGAAAGTCGGGCCGCCGGACACTGGCGGCCCGCCTGCACCGACCGTACGGTCGCCGTCGTGCCCCCCACGACGGCGACCCCTCTGCGCGAGGGTCAGCCTCCCCAGCTCTCCGATGACGAGACCTGGCTCACCCAGCGGGCGGCGGAAGGTGACAGCGCCGCCTTCGCGAGGCTCTACGACCGCTACGAGCGGCGCGCGTACAACCTCTGCTACCGGATAACCGGCTCGCGGGACGACGCTGCCGACGCCACGCAGGAGACGTTCCTCCGGGTGCTCGAGCGCCTGCCGCGCCTGATGGGCCGCGAGCTCCAGTTCGGCCCCTATCTGCTCAGGGCCGCGCGGCACGCCAGCTACGACGCGATCGCCCGCCGGCGCCGCGCGGCCCCCTCCGCCGAGATCCCCGACGCCGCCGTCCCGGTGGGCTCGGGCGAGCCCGAGCCAGACCGGCCGGAGCGGCAGGTGCTGCTCGAGGCGCATCAGGAGCAGATCCGCGCCGCCAACGCGACGCTCCCTACGCGCCAGCGCGAGGCGCTCGCGCTGCGCGAGCTGGAGGAGCTGTCCTACGACGAGATCGCCGAGATCATGGGCATGAACCGCAACTCGGTCGCTCAGCTGCTGTCTCGCGCGCGCATCGGCCTCCGTGACGGCCTGCGGCGCAGCGCGCTCGGCTCGATCGCCTCCGCCTCGCCGGATTGCGAGCGCGCCCTCCCGCTGCTCGCGCTCCGCCAGGACGGTGCCCTGGACCGCGACGCCGCGTGGCTCACGCAGCACCTCTCCGATTGCTCCGTCTGCCCCGCGCGGGTGGCGGCGATGGAAGAGGCCGGCGGCGTCTACCGGCTGTGGCTGCCGCTGGTGCCCGCCGTGTGGCTTCGCGGCGAGATCGCGAACGCCGCCGAGCACATCGTCGCCGCCTCGAGCCGGCTCCCGATGCCCTCGCGGCGGGCGCGGCGGCTGGCAGCAGGCTGCAGCGCGGTCGTCCTCGTGCTGCTCCCGGCGGCCCTCGTGCCTGCCGGTGCTGCCGAGGCTCCCGCGCCGGCGGCGCCCGTTGCGCCACAGGTCCGCGGGTGGCCGTCCCCGACCCCGACCCGGACGCCGTCGCCGTCACCCGCGGCCGTCACCGTAAGCACGGCCGCGACCGCCGACCCCGACCCGTCACCGCCCATCCCGCGGACCCGCGTGGTGTCCCGCCACGTCAAGCAGCCCCCGGCGCGCCTCCATGGCGGCCCCCCGGCCGGCGAGCTGCACGCCGGAGCGCCCGTCCGGCGCCAGGCCGCACCGGGTGCACGCCCAGATCGGCAGCACGCGCCGCCCGCCTGGCCGGCCGACGTGCCGGCCAGCCCGCTGCCGGTCGACGACGATCCGGACGCGCCGGACGACGACGCGCCCGGCGATGTCTCGCCGTGCGAGGGCTCCGCGCTCGCCCCGGCAGGCCCCGGTCGCGCGCCCTGCGCGGAGCGGCCGTGCGCGCCCGGCGGCTCGGCGCCGTTGCCGCCGTTCTGCCGGCCGTGCCGGCCCGGCGGACCACCGCGGCCCCCCGGCGCCTGCGCCGAGCGGCCGTGCTCGCCCTCGACGCCCCCCGCCTCGCCGTGTCCGCCGCCGCGGCCGCGGCCGCTCGGACCCGATCGCCTGCGTGACGGCGGGGATGCCGCGCCCGGTCCGCCGGTGGCTGACCGGACGCGGCCCTCTCCCTAGATCAGCGCGGTCTCCCAGGCAGCGCGCAGCATTTCCGTGCTGTCGGGCTCCGCGGGGTTGCCAGTGGAGTTCCGCGTGATGAACACCTGGACGTCGCCCGGGAAGATCATCGACCGCGAGGCGCCGCCCCCGGAGCCGCCGTTCTTGGTGTGGAGCGGGCCGATCGCCGCAGTGCCGACGAGGGTCTTGTCGTCGAAGCCGAGCCAGTCGTCCTTGAGCTCCCGGACCGCGGAGAGCGACAAGGGGATGCGCTCGGCCATCGCCGAAGTATGCCGCCGCCGCCCCGAAGGGGCGCTTCGCCTGAAAGCGATATCGGGCGACGCAGTTGGCCGTCGCTCCCGCTTCGCGGCAGGAGCTATCGCGACGGCAGCGACCGCTTCCGCTGTTGCGTCACGCGCCAAGCAGCACTTCATGGAATGCTGGAGCGCGGGCGGCGCGCCTATTCGTCGGAAAAGGCCAGCGTCACCGGAACGCTGTCGCTATGGCAACGTCCGAACCTCGTCGCCGTGTGGGCCGAAGGAGACCGGATAGTCGTCGAGGAGCAAATTGCCGATCACGGTGTACGTCGTCACGGCTGTATCGCCCCGGAATCGCCGCAATGCTTCGAGCGTCTCGCGCGGCACCGGCGGAGCGTCAATGTCCTCTGATGGCCACTCAAATGCTCCGGCGTCACCCGTGATTCGCATGATTGTCGAGGTCCAAGTCGTCACGGAGATCCTGAGAGCGTCGGTCATCGTGCGCCGATACGCCCGCCGCGGGCATCCGGTGCTACCCGCTTGACAAACCGACGTCCATATCAGCGCTTAGCGTCGGTCCCAGTGATCGGGGATCCCTGGGACCGATGCTGAGAGCACCCTGATATCTACAGCTCGTCGAGCATCAGCTCGCCGATGGCCTGGGCCAGCTGGCCGGCGCTGTGGCCGCCCTTCCAGCGGTTGCTCAGGACCGAGATGACGATGTCATCATCGGGGTAGATCTGAAGGAACGACTTGGCGCCGGGCTGGCCGCCGGACTTGTGGACGGAGCGCTCGCCGCTGTCGGCCGAGTCGACGTCCCAGCCGTACGCATAGCCGCCGATCGGCGTCCACATCTCCTCGCGCTGGTCTTCGGTGAGGATCGTGCCGTCGAGGACCCCGACGCCGAAGCGGGTGAGGTCGCGGGCGGAGGAGACGAACCCGCCGCCGTACCACTTGTTGCTGAGGTCGTCGCCGGCGTACTCGCTGTTGTCGCTGTTGTAGAGCGTGGCCCGGTCCGGCAGGGAACCGGCGAGGTTCTCGGTCCGCAGCGTCTTGAGCCCGAAGGGCAGCGTGAGCTCGTCCAGCGCGATCTGGTCGGCCGACTTGCCCTCGAGCGCCTCGTGGACCGCCGCGTCGGCGTTCCGGGCGAAGCTGCTGTACTTCGACTGGCCCGGCGTGCAGACCAGCGGCTGGTCCATGTACTCCTCGAGCACCTCGAGCGAGCTGTCGTAGTTGGTCTGGTTCTGCGTCGACATGCCCTCGGGGTAGTGCGCGAGGCAGCTGCGGTTCATGATCGCCTGCCCCACCGTGTAGGTGTGGTGGTCGGGGAGCTGTGGCAGCCAGTCGCGGATCGGATCGTCCGGGTCGAGCGACGGGTGCTTGGCGAACATCCGCATCGCCAGCGCGCCGCTGACGGCCTTGCTCACCGACGCGATCCGGTTCACCGAGCCGCTGTGCATCCACACGCCGTCGGCGATGTCCTGGTCGCCGACCCCGCCGAGGTACACGGTCTCGCCCTGGTGGGCGATGGCGACGCTGATACCGGGCACGTCGTGGTCGTCGCGCTCGTCCTTGACGAGGGCGTCGACCTGGGCGCGCAGCGGCCAGTTCGGGCGGCTCGAGTTCTGGCGCCAGATGCCGGCGTAGCGCACGCCAGAGCTCGTCGGGTACTTCTCGAAGTTGTCGAGCCGGTAGCCCTTGTCGGCCATCTGGTTCCAGCGATTGCGGTACTGCGTGGACGTCAGGTCGCGGTACAGGTACCAGCCGCGGCCACTGCGGTTCTCGACCCAGATGCCGGCGTAGCGGCGCCCGCTGCCGGTCTCGATCGCCTCGAAGTCGAGGCTGCGCAGGCCCTGGTCGGTGTACGTGTCGAACGTGTCGGAGAACTGCGCCGAGGTCATGTTGCGCTTGAGCTTCCAGGCGAGCGCCTCGCGGTTCTCGACCCAGATCGCGCCGTAGCGCAGCTCGCCGCCGACGTCGTAGACCTCGAAGTCGATCGGCAGATAGCCGCGGTCGCGGTACTGGTCGAACCGCTCGGAGAACTCGGCCGAGGTGACGCCGCGGTAGGACGCCCAGCCGAAGACCTCGCGGTTCTCGACCCAGACGCCGGCGTAGAGCCGGTCGCCGTTGTGGACGTAGGTCTCCTGGTCGACGAGCCGGTAGTCGCGGTCGCGGTAGTCCTCCCAGCGCTCGTGGAACTCGGCGCTCGTCAGGTTGCGGAGGCTCGCCCAGCCGCGACCGTCGGGGTTCCTGCGGAATACGGCGCCGACGCGGTACTGGCCGTCGATGACGTCGACCTCGAGGTCGACGACCATGTGATCGCGCTTGAGCTGGTTGAAGCGCTCGGCGAACCCGGCGCTGGTGTAGTTGCGCAGCGACAGCCAGCTGGTACTCGAGGGGTCGAACACCGAGGTCGGCACGGCGGGCGTGGCGCCGGCGGGCGTCGCCAGCGCGAGGCAGGCGGCGAGGACGGCGAGGATGAGAGTGGTGGTGCGGGCGGACATCGGTCCTCCTTGGAGTTGGATGTCCTCTCAACTGGCCGCGCGCCGGTTTCTTACGGCCGCAGCCGGCCGGTGATCCGCAGGCGCGGGATCACGCAGTCGCTGATCGCCGGCGCGAGGCCGGGCGCCGCCTCGTCGGGCCACCACCGCAGGGCCGCGACTCGGCTGCCGGCTCGGGCACGCCGCACAGCCAGCAGCGGAAGACGCTCATCCACGTCTCCACGCCCTCGAGCGCGGCCGGCGCGTCGTGGTGTGTCTTAGATACGGCAGATAGTCAGGCACCGCCAGCAAGCGAGCGGCGGGCGGCGCCCGGTGCATCGACGAGCAGCGCACTCAACCTGAGCTCCTGCTCGTGATCCGCAGCGATCCCAACCCGACATCTCACAGATGCTCGGCGGCGTCGCAGTTGCCCGCTCGGCTCCGGTGCGCCCGGCTTGACCGGTGGGTCGCGGTGGTGGAAGGTCCTGAATCGATGGCCGACGACAACGTATGTGTCCACACCGTGCGATGTGTCCGCGTTTCTGGACGGAATGGACGGAATGGACGATCTGGATGTTGCCGCGGATGTCGCCACGTGGCGAGGCGCGCGTCGGGTCTTGCTCAGCTCTTGTCGCCGCCGTCGCCCGGGCGCATCTCGGTGAGGATCTGGTGGACCATGGTGTCGTCTTCGGGGCTCGGGGGCGGGCCCTCGCCGAGGAGGCGCTCGATCACCTCGTCGGTCCACTCGTGCGTGTGCAGGAGGAGGAAGCGCAGCATCGCCAAGCGCAGGTAGCGCTCGGTCTCGGTGCCGGCGCCGACGTCGGCGTCGCGTAGCACCTCGACGACCGGCTCGTATTCCTCGCGGAACCACGTGTCGGCCATCTCCTCGCGTGAGAGGAGGTGCTCGCGGGCGTGGCTTGCGCGGAGCCCCCAGGCTTCGATCAGGGTGGCGAGCGACATCGGCGATCACAAGGTTCGACCCGCGGTCGCGGACCTGAGCGGGGATATCGTCGCTGAGCAGCTCGACGAAAGTCTCTGGGAGCTCGACGGTCGTGGCCGGCTCACCGCCGCGCGACACATCGTCCGAGAGGCGCTGAAGGCCGCCGGCGTGCGCGAGGGGAGCTGCTCGGCGCGTGCGTCGGCTGCACCGGCGGCATGGACGCCGAGGTTCGGGCCCGCTCCGACGATGACGATGGACATGGTGGTCAGCTCCTCAGATCTAGGTGTCGAGAATCAAGGCTGGCGCGCACGCCGAGGGGTGGCAGGCGAGACAGGTGCGCCGGGAGAGGGCGAGTCTGCGGCTGACCGCGTCAAACGGGAGCAGGGGCATGCTGGCGTCGGCGGTGCTTCATCTCGTGCGGTCGACGGTCACGCTGAAGTGGTCGCCTTGCTGTTTGAGCGCTTCCATGTCGCCGTCGAATTCGCCGATGGGCACGATGCCGTCGAAGTACGGCGCGTCGCTGTCGTAGTAGAGAACGAAGTCGCCACCGGGTGCCCAGTAGCCGATGTCTCCCGCGGCGGGATCGTGCCCGTCGGGGGCGCCGTCACGCGACAGCTCGCGGGGGAGCGGCGCGGTCTTCTCGACGTTGTTGTGGTCGCGGAAGATGAGCGTCAGCGGCAGTTGAGCGGCGAGATCGCGTGCCGTGGCGTTGTCGTGCAGCCGCCCGGTGAGCCGCGTGTCGCCGACGGTGATCCGGATCGGCGTGCCATCCGAGGCGCCGGCTTCTTCCTGGGCGGAGGTCGGGTTCGGGTCGGGCGTGCTCGTATCGGGGGTGTCGGCGCCCTGGTCCTCGTCTGCGCCGCCGCAAGCGGAGAGTGTCAGGGCTGCCAAGAACGCGACCACGAGCGCGTGGCGACGGCGTGATCGGAGCGAGCGGTTCGTCGACGTCATGGTCTCCTCGTTGCGGTTTCAGCGCGCCGTGTAGCCGCCATCCACGGGCAGTGCGACCCCGTGCACGAAGCTCGCGCCTGGGCTGCATAGCCACAGGACGGCGGCGGCGATCTCGTCGCCGCGGCCGAGGCGGCCGATGGGCTGGTTGGCCTCGGCTTCGGCGAGGTCGAGCTCGCCCTTCGCGATCATGTCGGTGACCATCGGTGTCTCGATCGTGCCCGGGCAGACGGCGTTGATCTGGACGCCGCGCGGCGCGTACTCGAGCGCGGCGCTCTTGGTGAGGCCGAGGACGCCGTGCTTGGTGGCGTGGTAGGAGGCGCGGCCGGGCAGGCCGACGAGGCCGCCGAGCGAGGAGCAGTTCACGATCGCGCCGCTGCCCTGGTCGCGCATCTGGCGCAGCTCGTGCTTCATGCAGTTCCAGACGCCGCGGAGGTTGATCGCGGTGACGCGCTCGAAGCGCTCGGCCGGCTCGTCGGCCGCGTCGGACGGCGGGATCATGATGCCGGCGTTGTTGAACGCCATGTCGAGCCGGCCGAACTCGGCGACGGTGCGCTCCACGAGGGCGGCGACCTGGCCTTCGTCGGCCACGTCGCAGGTGACGCCGAGCGCCTGGTGGCCCGCGGCGGTCAGCTCGTCGGTGGCGGTGCGCAGCGCGCTCTCGTTGACGTCGGCGAGCACGACCGCGGCGCCCGCGGTGGCGAAGGCGCGGGCGGTATCGAGCCCCATGCCGCCGCCGGCGCCGGTCACGAGGGCGACTTGCCCCGCGAAGTCGTAGCTGGGGTTCATGGGCGCAGCAGCACCTTGATCGCCTCGCGCTGGTCCATCGCGCGGTAGCCGGCGGCGGCCTCCTCGAGCGGCAGCTCGAGGTCGAAGACCTTGCCCGGGTCGATCTCCCGGTTCCAGATCAGGTCGAGCAGCTCGGGGAGGAAGCGGCGCACCGGCGCCGGGCCGCCGTGGACGTGCGCGAGGCTCCAGAACAGGTCCATGCCGTCGATCGCGACGCCGTGGGCGACGCCGACGAAGCCGACGTGGCCGCCGGGTCGGGCGGCGTGCAACGCCTGGTTCATCGACTCCTGCGTGCCGACGGCCTCGACGACGGAGTGCGCGCCGAGCCCGTCCGTGAGCTCCTTGATCGCGGCGACGCCTTCGTCGCCGCGCGCCTCGACGATGTCGGTCGCGCCGTATTCGCGTGCCAGGCGTTGGCGGTCCTCGTGACGGCTCATGGCGATGATCCGCTCGGCGCCGAGCTGCTTGGCGGCGAGCACGGCGAGCAGTCCGACCGCGCCGTCGCCGACCACGGCCGCGGTCTTGCCGGGGCCTGCCTCGGCGGCGACGGCGCCGAACCATCCGGTACCGAGGACGTCGGAGGCCGCCAGCAGGCTCGGGACGAGGTCGTCGGACGGCATGTCGGGGGTGGCGATCAGCGTGCCGTCGGCCAGTGGGACGCGCAGCAGGTCGGCCTGGGCGCCCAGCGCGCCCATCGGCACGCGGTTGACACAGGCGCTCTGGTAGCCGGCGCGGCAGATCGGGCACGTGTTGTCGGTGGCCCAGAACGAGCCGACCACGAACTGGCCGGGCTTGACCGTCGTGACGGCGTCGCCGACCTCTTCGACGATGCCGGCGTACTCGTGGCCCATCGGCATCGGCCACATCGAGTCCTCGACGCCGATGCCGCGGTAGGGCCACAGGTCCGAGCCGCACACGCAGGCGGCCGACACGCGGATGATCGCGTCGGTCGGCTCGACGATCTGCGGCGCCTCGCGCTCCTCGACCCGGACCTCGCCCGGGCCGTGCATGACTGCGCCGCGCATCAGGCTGCCGCCTTTGCGTCCTCGTGCGCCAGGCTGGTCGACAGCTCGCGGTGCGCGTCGACCTGGGTGAGCAACAGCCGCGCCTTGTCCTCGACGCCCTCGACCACGTCCTCGCCGGCGGCCCAGCGCAGCGGCGGCTCGGCGGAGTCGGCCAGCTGGACGAGCGCCCGGGCGAGCTTGGCCGGGTCGCCGGCCTGCGTGCCGTTCATCGACGCCCAGAACGCGTTGCTCTGCGCCCGGGCGTCGTCGTAGTCGTCGATCGACAGCTCGCCGAACGTGGTCGACTCGGGCGTCAGCAGCTCGGTCCGGAAGAAGCCGGGTTCGACGATCATCGTGCGGATGCCGAATGGCTCAACCTCGCCCGCGAGGCTTTCCATCCAACCCTCCAGCGCGAACTTCGACGCCGAATAGGCCGAACCGGACGCGCCGCCGACCACGCCGGCGCCCGACGAGATCGAGATCACCAGGCCGGATTGCTGCTTGCGCATCACCGGCAGCACCGCGCGGGTCACCGTCATCGGGCCGAACAGGTTGGTCTCGATCTGCGAGCGCAGCTGCTCGGTGGTGAGCTCCTCGAAGAAGCCGGCGAGGAAGCTGCCGGCGTTGTTGACCAGCACGTCGATGCGGCCGAAGCGGTCGACGGCGGCGGCCGCGGCGTCCTCGGCGCTGTGGGGGTCGGTGACGTCGAGGGCGGTGACGAGCAGGTTCTCGTGCTCGCCGACGGCCGCTTGGACGGTGTCGGGATTGCGGCCGGTGGCCACGACGTTGTGGCCGGCAGCCAGGGCCGCGCGGGCGAACTCGACGCCCATGCCGCGACCGGCGCCGGTGATGAGCCAGGTCGTTGTCATGGGGTTGACGGTAGACCCGCCCTTGGCTCGGAAGGGGGTGCTGTGAGCCCCCCTCAGCGCCTCCTCGGCAGGCTCGGCGACGCGCCCGAGCTAGGCTCGGCGCGTGGATCGCAGGCGCGAGATCCGGGAGTTCCTGATGTCGCGCCGGGCGCGGGTGACGCCCGAGCAGGCCGGGCTGTACGTGCTCGACGGCGATGTACGACGGGTGCCGGGGCTCCGCCGCGAGGAGGTCGCTGACCTCGCCGGCGTGAGCGCGGACTACTACACCCAGCTCGAGCGCGGCGACGTCGACGGAGCGTCCGACAGCGTGCTGAACGCCGTCGCGCGCGCACTGCGCCTCGACGACGCCGAACGTTTGCACCTCTTCGACCTCGCCAGGCCGGAGGCGGCGACGCGCTTGGCCTCGTCTCGCGGCTTGATCCGCCCCAGCGTGCAGCAGACCCTCGACGCGTTCACCGGCGGCATGGCGCTCGTGCGCAACCGGCGGTGGGACTACCTCGCGTCCAACGCGCTGGGCCGTGCGGTGTATGCGGAGATCTTCGACGGACGGATCGGCCCGCCGAACCAGCTCCGCTACGTGTTCCTCGACGACCGCGCCCGAAGGTTCTTCCACGACTGGCCGGCCGTCGCGCACGACACGGCGCGCATCCTGCGCTCCGAAGCGGGACGAGACCCGCACGATCCCGAACACGCGGAGCTCATCAAGGAGCTGTCGCAGACCAGCGCCGAGTTCCGGGCAATCTGGTCACAGCACGACGTGCGCCTCCCGGCAGCCGGCCTGCACCGATTTCACCACCCGCTCGTGGGCGATCTCGACCTCGTCTTCGAGGCCGCGGCGCTACGGGCAGACCCAGGCCTGACGCTCTTGCTGGCCACCGCGGAAGAGGGGTCGCCGACTGAGGCGGCGCTGCACCGGCTTAGCGCGATGACCGCGCGCGTCGAGCTCGGTAGGCCGGAGCGGACCTAGTTGCGGCTGCTGCTTGAGGCAGTAGCAAGAGCGTTGCCCGGATGCTCGAGCCGACGGCTTGGGGAACACGATGTTGCCAAGAGCGTTGCTGCCGCCCTGAATCGCCGCTCGGCCCGCCTCCCCGAACGATCCGGAACGGCGGGCTGAGCAGGTGATTCGCTATGCGCCGAAGAGGACTCGAACCTCCACCCACTAAGTGTGGACCAGGCCCTCAACCTGGCGCGTCTACCAATTCCGCCATCGGCGCGAGGACGAGCGCGAGTCTAGCGCGGGGCCCGCGGTCAGCCCGTGTTGCGCATCCCCGCGGCGATGCCGTTGATGGCGAGGAAGCTCGCCCGCGCCAGCCCCTCCTCGTCGTCCGCGGCGCCCGCACGGGCGCGGCGCAGCAGCTCGACCTGGATGAACGACATCGGGTCGACGTAGGGGTTGCGCCGGTCGATCGACGCGCGCAGGACGGGCTCGCGCTCCAGCAGCCGCGTCTGGCCCGTCACGGCCAGGAGCTGCGAAGACGTGAGCGCGAACTCGTCCGAGATCCGGCGCCAGATCCGCTCGCGCACCGCGCGGTCCCCGACCAGCGCCGCATAGCGCCGCGCCACGCCGAGGTCCGCCTTCGCGCACGCCATCTCGGCGTTCGAGAGCAGCGCCGCGAAGAACGGCCAGTCGCGCTCCATCTCGCGCAGCAGCTCGACCCCGTGCGACGAGCACGCCGCCCGGAGCGCGGTCCCGAGCCCGAACCACGCCGGCAGGATGATCCGCGCCTGCGTCCAGGAGAACACCCACGGGATCGCGCGGAAGTCCTCGATCGCGCGTGACGCGCGGCGCTTCGCGGGCCGCGAGCCGAGCTGCAGCCGGGAGATCTCGTCGAACGGGGTCGCCTCATGGAAGAAGGCGTTCAAGTCAGGGTCGCGGTACACGAGCTCGCGGTACGTGTCCGCGGACACGCGCGCCATCTCGTCCATCACGCCGGAGAAGCGCGCGAGCCGCTCGCCCTCGACCCCGTTGCCGCCGTCGAGCGTCGAGACGAGCACCGCGCTGCCGGTCAGCTCGAGCTCGCGGTGGGCGATCTCCGGCACCGAGTACTTCGCGGAGAGCACCTCGCCCTGCTCGGTCATCTTCATGCGGCCCGCGACGGTCCCGGGTGGCTGGGCGTGGATCGCGACGTTGGCCGGCCCGCCGCCGCGCCCCAGCGCTCCGCCGCGGCCGTGGAAGAACACCCACGAGACGCCCTCGGGGGCCAGCGCCTCCGCGATCTGGGTCTGCGCGCGGTAGGTCGCCCAGCCGGACGCGACGTAGCCCGCGTCCTTGTTGGAGTCCGAGTAGCCGATCATCACCTCCTGCTCGTCGCCGACCGCTCGCAGCGCGGCGCGGTAGGACGGCACCGCGAGCAGCGCGCGCAGCGTGTCGGCGGCCCCCGCGAGCGAGGCCTCGGACTCGAACAGCGGCACGATCCGCAGCTGGGCGCCCTCGCCGCCGGCCTCGCACAGCCCGCTCTCCTTCATCAGCAGGAGCACCTCGAGCAGATCGGCGGGGCACTCGGTCGCGCTCACGATCACGGCCTGGACCGCGCCGAAGTGCTCGCCCGACAGCGCATCCCGCACCGTCCGGAACGTCGCGATCACCTCGCGCGTCGAGTCCGAGAAGCGCCCGAGCTCGGCGGGGATCAGCGGCCGCCGCTCGGCGATCTCGCGCGCGAGCAGCGCGGCGCGCTCGACGTCGCTCATCGACGCGTAGCCCTCGTGCACGCCCAATGCGCTCAGAACCTCGGCCAGCGCCGCACGGTGCCGCCCCGCGTGCTCGCGCACATCCAGCCGCGCGAAGTGGAAGCCGAACACCTCGACCTGGCGGATCGTGTCGCGCAGATCGCCGTCGGCGACGAACGCCGCGCCACCTGCGCGCAGCGACCGCTCCGCGCAGCGCAGGTCGTCGAGCAGGTCCAAAGGCGCGCCGTACCCATCCGGCGAGCCCTCGCGCGTCGCCCGCACCCGCTCCGCGACGAGCGCGAACGCGCGCCGGTAGGGCTCCTCGGGGTTGCGCGCGCGCAGGCGCTCGGCCGCGTCCGGGAACCGCGCCCCCAACCCGCTCAGCAGCGCGTCGAGCTCCGGCGTGCACGGCGCCAGCCGGTCGCTCAGCGACACGCGCTGGGCGAGCACGTCCGCGCGCGCCTCGAGGAAGTGCAGGCACGCGTTGCGCATCATCGCGAGCGCCTCGCTCGTCGCCTCCGGCGACACGTTCGGGTTGCCGTCGCGGTCGCCGCCCATCCACGAGCCGAACGTCAGCAGCGGCGGCACCGCGACCTCCTCGCCCGGGTACGCCTCGGCGACCGCGGCCTCGAGCTCGCGATACAGAGCCGGCACGACCCGGTGCAGCGTCGACGCGAAGTACACGAGCCCGGCGTGGACCTCGTCGAGCACGGTCGGCGTCGCGGCGCGCACCTCGTCGGAGCCCCACAGCTCCTGGATCGTCGCGGCCATCCGCATCCGCGCGGCGTCCTCGTCGCCCGGCACCTCGGCGCGCTCGTCGAGGTCGCGCAGGCGGGCGAACACGCGCGCGAGCTTCTCGACCGTCGTGCGCCGGCGCGCCTCGGTGGGGTGCGCAGTCATGACGAGCCGCAGCTCGGCGCGGGCGAGCATGTCGCGCAGCTCGCCCGCGGCCACGCCCTGGCCCGCGAGATGCTGGACCGCGTCGCGCAGCGAGCCGGCGCGGGGCCGGTCGGGGCGCTCGCGCTCGCGCTTGCGCAGCCGCCGGATGCGCTCGTTGTCCTCGGCGAGGTTCATGAGCTGGAACCAGCGCGAGAGCGAGCGGATGAGGATCTGGAGGTCGTCGACCGACAGCTCCGCGACGAGGTCCTGCAGCGCCTGGGTGGCGCTGTCGTCGCCCGCGCGCGAGCGCTTGCCGAGCGCGGCGGCGCGCTCGTGCAGCTCGACCGCGCGGTCGCCCTCGGACGAGCGCAGGATCTGCGTGAACAGCTCCTGCAGGAGCGCGCGATCGTCGACGAACGTGCGCCCCGCGAGATAGCGCAATCCGGGTGCGGCGGTGGGCGTGGCCATCGCGCACCACGGTACGGCGCGCGGGCCGGATCGTGCACCGCCGAGTGTCTGAAGAAACGCAGCCGCGGTTGGCCTTTAGGGCGCGCGCCAGAATGGGAGGGTGCCCGCGCTCGCCCCAGGTGACGTCTTCGGCCGTTTCCGCATCGAGGCGGTCGCGGGCCGCGGCGGCATGGGCGTCGTCTACCGCGCCGTGGAGATGGACCTCGGGCGGCCCGTCGCGCTGAAGCTGATCGCGTCCGATCGCGCCGCGGACCCCGCCTTCCGTGAGCGCTTCCAGCGCGAGTCGCGGCTCGCCGCGCTGATCGACCACCCCAACGTCGTGCCCGTCCACGGCGCGGGGGAGGAGGACGGCCAGCTCTACCTCGTCATGCGCTACGTCCCGGGCACGGACCTGCACCGGCTGCTCAAGCAGGAGGGCCCGCTCCCGCCCGAGCGCGCGGCCGAGATCGTCGCGCAGGTCGCCGCCGCGCTCGATGCCGCGCACGCCGCCGGCCTCGTCCACCGCGACGTCAAGCCCGCCAACGTCCTGATCGCGGGCGACCACGCGTACCTCGGCGACTTCGGGCTGACGCGCCTGCTGAGCTCCGAGGAGCAGCTGACGGAGACGGGGCAGTGGCTCGGGACGACGGACTTCTCGTCGCCGGAGCAGCTCCAGGGCGAGCGCGTCGACGCGCGCGCGGACATCTACGCGCTCGGGTGCGTGCTGCACGCGGCGCTGCTCGGGCGCCCGCCGTACGCGCGCGCGACGGTGCCGGCGACGCTGCTCGCCCACCTCCAGGACCCGATCCCGCGGCCGTCCGAGTCAGGCGCGCCGACCGGCTTCGACCGCGTGATGGCGCGCGCGCTGGCCAAGGACCCGCAGGAGCGCTATCCATCGGCCGGCGACCTCGGGCGCGCTGCGCTCGCCGCCGCGGCGGGCGAGCCGGTCACGGAGTCCGAGCGCAGCGTGGCCGTCGGCCCCGCCGCTCCCGACGTGGCGCCGGCGAACGGGAACGCCGGGCCGGCGACCGCGCTCACGGTCGACGCGGCGAGCGCGCCGACGGTGGCCGAGCCCGAGGAGCGGACGGCGATCGCGCCGCCGGAGCCGGAGCCGGAGCCGCACGGGGTGACGCCGCGCCGCCGTCGCCGCGGGCTGCTCGTCGGGGTCGCGGTCGTGGCCGTGCTGGGCGCCGGCTCGGTGCTCGCCGGCATCCCGGACTGGGGCGCCGGTTCCGGGAACTCGCGCGCGCCGCTGTCCGAGGACGAGGTGCGCGACGTCGCACAGGACTTCGCCTCGGCCTACGAGGCCGAGGACGGCCGCGCGCTCGCGCGGACGCTGACGCGCGACGTGCAGCGCGTGCTCCCCGGCGGGGTCGCGCGCGGGCGCGCGCGGGTGGTGCGGGAGTACGAATCGCAGTTCCGCGCGCAGGACACGGAGGGCTACGACCTCGACGACCTCTCCGTCCAGGGCGGCCGGGCCGGCCGCGCGAGCGGGAGCTACCGCGTCGAGCGCGGGGACGGCGACCCGATCGAGGGCCGCATCGTGCTCGGCGTCGTGCGCGACCGCGGGACGCCGCGCATCGGGCTGATCGCGGTCACTCCCCGCTAGCAGGAGCGGGCGACGAGCAGCTGCACCGTGGCGCCGCGCAGGACGCGCGTGCCCGGCTCCGGCGATTGCTCGCAGACCGCGATCGCGGCCGGCACGAGCGAGTCGAGGAAGCCGCCGCCGCGCTCGGTCTCGAGCTTGAGGTCGAGGCGCTCGGCCTCGCGCTCCGCGTCACCCAGGTCGAGCCCGACGAGATCGGGGATCGCGACGCGCTCCTCGCGCGTGACGCGGAAGGCGGTGAGCGCGGCCGCGCGGCCGCTCGCGGTGGCGGCCACGTCGATCACGTTGGCGCCGTGGGCGAGCTTGATGCTCGAGCTGAACTCGCCGCCGCTGACGCGCGCCCGGCGGCCCTGCACGCGGACGCGCGCGCCGGGCGGGCTCACGGTGCCGCGGACCTGCATGCGCGAGCCCTCGACGACGGCGGTGTCGAGCGGGGTGGCGATCGTGAGCTGCACCGGCTTCTGCGGCCTGGGCGGCGGCTCGTCGCCGCCGCAGCCGCCGAGCGTGGCGACTGCGAGACAGGCCGCGATGTGGGGTCCGAGCCGCATCGTGGACAGCCAGGCTAGCGGTCGCCTTGAGTCCGTCCCCGAGGATCGCTACTGTACCGAACACATGTTCGTACGACTGCTCAGCAACTGACCGAGGGAGGCCTCCGCGATGGACATCGGCAAGGACCTCACGAAGCGCCAGCAGGAGATCTTCGACTTCATCAAGAAGTACTCGGCGAAGTACGGCTATCCGCCGACGGTGCGTGACATCGGCAAGGCCGTCGGGCTCGCCTCCTCCTCGACGGTGCATGCGCACCTCGCCAACCTCGAGAAGGCGGGGCTGCTGCGGCGCGATCCGTCGAAGCCGCGCGCGATCGAGATGCTCGACCGCGCGACGACCGGGGTGGTCGACGCGGTGAAGTCCGTCGTCGGGCCGAGCGGGCTGCCGCTCGTCGGCCAGGTCGCCGCGGGCCAGCCGCTGCTCGCGGAGGAGAACATCGAGGACTACGTGTCGGTGCCCGAGCTCGCGGGCGGTGAGGAGGGCGAGTACGTCCTGCGCATCCGCGGCGAGTCGATGAAGAACGCGGGCATCCTCGAGGGTGACTACGTGGTCGTGCGGCGGCAGGACACTGCGTCGGACGGCGAGATCGTGGTCGCCCTCGTAGGTGAGGACGCGACGGTCAAGCGGTTCTTCCGCGAGGACGACCACGTGCGGCTGCAGCCGGAGAACGACGCGATGGAGCCGATCCGCTCGCGCGAGGTGCGCGTGCTCGGCCGCGTCGTCGGCGTGCTGAGGACCGTCGCGTGAGCGCGACGCTCGCCGCTCCGCGCCCGCACCTGCGCGCTGCCGCGCCGACGTTGACGGACGTCCTCGTCGAGACGTGGAACGACGTGAGCGCGGGCGCCCGCGCGGAGTGCCCGGTCTGCAGCGGCCCGATGCAGCCGCGCTGGACGGCCGGCGCCGGCGTGATCGGCGGCCGCTGCGAGGACTGCGGCACGACGCTGGAGTAGCCGTATAGCCTCCCGGCCGTGTCGGCCGAGGAGGACCGCGAGGAGCTCGCCCAGCTCGAGGAGAGCTGGATGGCGGCGATGCAGGCGCGCGACGAGGAGGCGCTCGAGCGCCTGGTCGCGCCCGGCTTCCGCTTCACCGCGCTCCACCTCGCGCCCGAGCCGATGTCGCGCGAGCAGTGGATGGGCGCGGCGCTGGGCGGCTACCACATCATCTCGTTCGCGTTCGAGTCCAAGGACATCGACCTGTTCGGCGACACCGCGGTGATCCACGCGCGCTACTCGCAGATCGCCAACTTCGACGCGGTCAACCTCTCGCACGGCTACCGGCTGACGGACGTGTGGGCGCGGAACGACGGGCAGTGGCAGGTCGTCGCCCGCCACAGCTCGATCTTGAGCTAACTCGAGTAGTCGTAGAACCCGCGGCCGGTCTTGCGGCCGAGCAGGCCGGCCTCGACCATGCGGTTCAGCAGCGCGGGGGCGACGGAGGACGGGTCGCGGAACTCGTCGTAGAGCGACTGCGAGACCGCGAGCAGGGTGTCGAGTCCGATCAGGTCGGCGAGCGCGAGCGGACCCATCGGGTGCGCGCAGCCCTTGACCATCCCGCGGTCGATGTCCTCCTTGGCGGCGAACCCGGACTCGTACATCCGGACGGCGCTGAGGATGTACGGCACCAGCAGCGCGTTGACGACGAAGCCGGCGCGGTCCTGGGAGTCGATCGACGTCTTGCCGAGCGTGCCCTCCGCGAACGCGCGCGCGGTGTCGAGCGTCTCCTCCGAGGTCATGATCGAGCGCACGAGCTCGACGAGCGGCAGCACCGGCACGGGGTTGAAGAAGTGCATCCCGAGCACGCGCTCGGGCTTCGAGGTGTCGGCGGCGAGCTTCATGATCGGCACCGAGGAGGTGTTCGACGCGAGGAACTCGGCGTCCGGCAGGATCGCGTCGAGCTTGAGGAACAGCTCGCGCTTGGCCTGCTCGTTCTCGACGACCGCCTCGATGGCGGCGTCGGAGCCCTCGAGGTCCTCGAGGCTCGTGGTGTAGGCGAGGCGCTCGGAGGCGGCGCTGCGGTCGGCCTCCTCGAGCTTGCCGGAGCGGGCGGCGCGGGAGAGCGACTTCTCGATCTTCGCGCGCGTCGCCTCGGTGCGCGCCTCGTCGACCTCGACGACGGTCACGTCGACGCCGGAGCGCGCGCAGACCTCCGCGATGCCCGAGCCCATGAGGCCACCACCGATCACCCCGACGCGCATGGCCGAGGACCCTAGTGGTTGCGGGGTCTAGGCGGCGGCGGAGAGCTGCGTCGGGACGACGCAGACGCAGTCGCGCAGGTTCGTCGACCCGGGGAGCATCGCGCGCCCGGCGTTGCGCTCGGCGGCCGCCTCACGGGCGAACGCACATGCGTCGGCGCGGTCGCCGAGCTGCTGGGCGAGCGGCGTCTCCGTGCCCTGCGCGTCGATGTAGATGACGTCGTACATGGTGAGCTACCTTCTTCCTTGCAGGCCAAGCAGCCGCGGAGGGAACACCTTCGAGGAAAGTCCGGACATCAAAGAGCGAGGTGGTCGGTAACGCCGACCCGGGGAAACCCGCGGGAAAGTGCCACAGAAATACACCGCCGACGCTCCGCGGCTCGCAGCTGCAGCCGTGGGCGGGCAAGGGTGAAATGGTGCGGTAAGAGCGCACCGGCGCCGCGGTGACGCGGCGGCCAGGCAAACCCCACCTGATGCAAGGCCAAGCCGGACCGTTTGCAGGCTGCTCGCCGAGGTCCAGGTCGGCCGCAAAGATGGATGGTTGCTCAAGACAGAATCCGGCTTACCGGCTTGCTAAGGGACAGGGACCTCGAAAGGGGTCCCTTCCTATTTGCCCGCTCACCATACCTTTGTCACCGGCAACATTGACGTAGCGTTGGGGTCGACCTTCGGGCAGCGCAGGAGAGCCAAACGGGCGGCGCACCGGGCGGAGCGCTCCTGTCCTCGAGCTGACCGCCGCCACGGTTGCCAGGGCGGGCTGCCCATGCGAACATGTGTTCGCCTATGGTCGTCTGCGTCCTGCTCCCGCGCTTCGCGCTCTCCGTCGCCGCCGGCGGGCGTGCCGAGCTGGCGCGCGGGCCGGTCGCGCTCGCGCCGGAGCCGGGGCGCGAGCCGCTGATCGGCGAGGCCTCGGCGGCCGCCGAGGCGCTGGGCGTCAAGGCCGGGCTGCGGCTGGGGGAGGCGCTCGCGCGCTGCCCGACCCTGCGGCTGGTCGCGCCCGACCCCGCCGGCGTGGCCGACGAGTGGGATCGCGTGCTCATCGCCCTGGAGGGCATCGGCGCCGAGGTCGAGTCCGAGCGCCCGGGCATCGCGTGCTTCGACGCGGGCGGGCTGTTCAACCTGCACGGCGGGCTCGACGGCGTCCTCACCGTCGCGCGGCGCGCCCTGCGCGGCGCGCCGGCGCGGCTCGGCGCGGCGCCCTCGCGCTTCGCCGCCGTCGCCGCCGCCTCCAGCGCCCGCCCGCGCCGGGCGGAGGTCACCCGCTCGAGGATCGGCGGCCTCGCCGCCTACCTCGCGCCGCTCCCGATCGCGCTGCTCGGCACCCGGCCCGAGACGGCCGCCCTCCCCGAGCCGTTGGAGCGGTTCGGGATCCGCACGCTGGGGGAGCTCGCCGCGCTGCCCCGCGCCGCGCTCGCCGATCGCTTCGGCGCCGCCGGGCCGCTCGCGCGCGACCTCGCGCGCGGGCGCGACACCCCGCTCGTCCCGCGGCGGGCGGCCGAGCGGCTCGAGGAGGCGCTCGAGCTGCCCGAGTCCGGCTCCGGCACGCAGCTCGAGCACGCGCTCGGCCTGCTGATCGACCGCCTCGTCGCGCGCCGCGAGCGGCGCGGGCGGACGTTCCGGGCCGTCGTGCTGTCGGCCTCGCTCGTCGAGGGCGGCACGTGGCGGCTGCGCATGACCTTCCGCGAGGCCCATGCCGACCCTAGGCGGATGCGGCTCGCGCTCGCCCCCCGGCTCGCCGAGCTGCCGGCGCCCGCCGACGTCCTCAAACTGCGCGTCGAGGGCCTCGGCCCGCCCGCCGGCCTGCAGCGCTCCCTGATCGCCGAGCCCGCCACGATCCGCCGCGCCCGGCTGCGCGAGGCGGTACGCCAGGCGCGCGCGGTGGCAGGGCCTGACGCCGCGCTGCGCGTCGTCCCCGTCGACCCCGACTCGCGCGTGCCCGAGCGGCGGCACACGCTCGCGCCATGGGATCCGTGACGACCAGGAGCCGCGGCCCCCGCCGCCTCGCGACCCCGAGGCGCATCGAGGTCCTGACCGCCGAGGGCGGCCGGCCCGAGATCGTCGACGGGCGCGAGGTCACCGCGGTCCGCGAGTCCTGGCTCGTGGAGGACCGCTGGTGGTCCGACGCCCCGCTGCGCCGCCGCTACTGGGAGGTCGTCACCGTCGACGGGCGCAACCTCGTCGTGTTCCGCGAGCTGGGCGGGGGCGGCTGGTACGCCCAGCGCTGACACAATCCCGCGCCATGCCCTACCTCGCCGCGAACGAACGCTACGACTCCATGACCTACCGCCGCTGCGGCCGCTCCGGGCTGCAGCTCCCGGCCATCTCGCTCGGCCTGTGGAACAACTTCGGCGACAACGCGCCGCTCGAGACCCAGCGCGCGATCATCCGCCGCGCCTTCGACCGCGGCGTCACGCACATCGACCTCGCCAACAACTACGGCCCGCCGGCCGGCGCCGCCGAGATCAACTTCGGCCGCATCATGGCCGAGGACCTACGGCCCTACCGCGACGAGCTGATCATCTCCACCAAGGCGGGCTACAACATGTGGCCCGGCCCGTACGGCGAGTGGGGCTCGCGCAAGTACCTGCTCTCCAGCCTCGACCAGAGCCTGCAGCGCATGGGGCTCGACTACGTCGACATCTTCTACTCGCACCGGTTCGACCCCGACACGCCGCTCGAGGAGACGCTCGGCGCCGTCGACACCGCGGTCCGCCAGGGCAAGGCGCTCTACGCCGGCATCTCCTCCTACTCGGGCCCGCGCACGGCCGAGGCCGTGCAGATCTTCCGCGAGCTCGGCACGCCGCTGCTCATCCACCAGCCGAGCTACAGCCTGCTCAACCGCTGGATCGAGGAGGACCTGCTTGACGTGCTGGGGGAGGAGGGGGTCGGCTGCATCGTCTTCTCACCGCTCGGCCAGGGGATGCTCACCGACAAGTACCTCGACGGCGTCCCCGAGGACTCGCGTGCCGTCCAGGGCGTGTCGTTCTCGCGCGACCACCTGACCGACGAGAACCTCGACCGCGTGCGCGCGCTCAACGAGATCGCCCAGGGGCGCGGCCAGTCGCTCGCGCAGATGGCGGTCGCGTGGGTGCTGCGCGACCCGCGCGTGACGTCGGCGCTCGTGGGCGCCCGCACGGTGGAGCAGCTCGACGACACGCTCGCCGCGCTCGACAAGCTCGAGTTCAGCGCGAGCGAGCTCGAGGAGATCGACCGCCACGCGGTCGAGGCCGGCATCAACATCTGGGCGCGGTCTAGCGGGGAGTGACGAGGACCTTCACGGAGTCGGGGTCCTCGCGGCCGGCGCGGAGGGCCGCCTCGGTGTCCTCCAACCCGACGCGGCCGGTGACGATCGCCTCGAGATCGACCGCGCCCGACGCGGCCAGCGCGATCGCGTCCGGGTACGTCCCGGCGTAGCGGAACGTCCCGCTCAGCCACAGCTCGCGCCCCTGGATCAGCGCGAGCGGCACCGTGGTGTCGCCGTCGTAGCCCATCGCGACGACCACCGCCCGCCCCGCCGGCGCGAGCGCGCGCAGGCCGGCGGCCAGCGCCGCGGGAGCGCCCGAGCACTCGATCAGCACGTCGGCCTCGAAGTCCACCGACTCGCCGGCGACCGTCGCGCCCGTGCGCAGGGCCAGCTCGAGCCGCCGCGGGTTCAGGTCCGTCACGGCGATCTCGACCGCCCCCGACGCCCGCGCGGCCTGCACGGCGAGCAGTCCGATCGGCCCCGCGCCGGTCACGAGCACGCGGTCGCCCACCGTGACGCCCGCGCGCCGGCACGCCCACAGTCCCACCGACAGCGGCTCGAGCAGCGCGCCGGCCGCGTCGGAAACCGAGTCCGGCAGCGCGAACACGAAGTCCTCGTGGAGCGCGACGAAGCGCCGGAACGCGCCGTCGATCGGAGGCGCGCCGAGGAACTTCACGTCGCGGCAGAGGTTGTAGCGCCCGCTCCGGCATTCGCGGCAGCGCCCGCACGGGACGCCCGGTTCCAGCGCCACCCGGTCCCCGACCGCGACCTTCGAGGCGCCCTCCCCGAGCGCCACCACCCGCCCCGACGCCTCGTGCCCGAGCACATGGGGCCCGCGCACGACGCGGGGCCCGATGCGCCCGTGCTCGTAGTAGTGGACGTCCGAGCCGCACACGCCCACCACCGCGATCTCGATCAGCACCTCGCGCGGCCCCGCCACCGGGTCCGCGCGCTCCTCGAGGCGCAGGTCGCCGACCGCGTGGAGGACGGCGGCCTTCATGTCACTCCGCCGGCTTCTCGGCCGTCGTCTCCCCGGCCGGCGCGGCACCCTCCTCGCCCGGCTCGAGCTCCTGGTGCTCGATGTCGTGCACGACGGCGCCGGTCATGATGCCCACGACCTCGTGCATCGAGTGCTCCTTCGGGTCCACGACCGCCACGCGCTTCCCGAGGCGGTGGATGTGGATCCGGTCGGCGATCTCGAACACGTGCGGCATGTTGTGGCTGATCAGGATCACCGGCAGCCCGTTGTCGCGCACGCGCTTGATGAGCTCGAGCACCTGCCCGGACTCCTTCACGCCGAGCGCGGCAGTCGGCTCGTCCATGATCACCAGCTTGCGCGCCCAGGCGGCGGCACGCGCCACCGCGACGCCCTGGCGCTGGCCGCCCGAGAGCGTCTCCACCGCCTGGCTCATGGAGCGGATGCCGATCTGCAGGCTCTTCATCTGCTTGTCGGCCTCCTCCTTCATGCCCTTGTGGTCGATCATGCGGAATACCGAGCCCAGCGGGCCGTCGCGCCGCTTCTCGCGACCGAGGAACAGGTTGGTCGCGATGTCCAGCGCCGGCGCCACCGCGAGGTCCTGGTAGACCGTCTCGATGCCCGCACGGCGTGCTTCGAGCGGCGACTTGAAGTGGACCTCCTCGTCGTCGAGGCTGATCGTCCCCTTGTCGGGGATCGTCGCGCCCGAGAGCGCCTTGATCATGCTCGACTTGCCGGCCCCGTTGTCCCCGATCACGGCGAGGATCTCGCCGGGGTAGAGGTCGAAGTCGGCGCCGTCGATGGCGGTCACCTGGCCGTAGCTCTTGTAGAGGCCGCGCGCCGACAGGATCGGCGTCTGGCTCTCGATCTGGTCCTTCGTCATCGCCTGCGCGCTCATGCCCGCTTCCTCGCGATCTGGTCGACGGCCACGGCGGTGATGACCAGGATGCCCGTGATGAGGATCTGGTAGGTCGAGGCGACGCCCATCAGGACGAGCCCGTTGCGCACCACGCCGATTATCAGCGCCCCGATCAGGGTGCCGATGATCGTCCCGCGGCCGCCGAACAGCGACGTGCCGCCGAGCACCACCGCGGTGATCGCGTCGAGGTTGTCGGTCTGGCCGGCGTTCGGGTCGCCCACGTTCGTGCGGGCAACCAGCAGCAGCGCCGCGATGCCGTAGATCGCACCCGCGACCACGTACACCATCAGCAGCTGGCGCCGAACCGGGACGCCCATCAGGCGCGTCGCCTCCGGGTTGTCGCCCAGCGCGTACACCCGCCGGCCCCAGGTCGTCTGGGTCAAGATGAACCAGAACAGCGCGAACAGGGCCAACGCGACGAGCGATCCGTAGGTGATCGCCGTGTCGCCGATCTTGAAGGACTCGCCCAGCTTCGTCATGGCGCTGGGGAGGTTCGAGATCGTCTCGTCCTTGGAGTAGATGTGGGTCAGCGCGAGGCAGATGCTGAACGTGCCGAGCGTGACGATGAACGGCGGCATCGCCAGCCCCACGACCAGCCCGCCGTTGACGAACCCGACGACCGCGCAGGTGGCGATGCCGAGGAGGATCGCCAGGACCGGCGGCACGTTGGAGTCCACCGCCAACTTGGTCATGACGATCGAGCCGAGCGCCATCGCCGTGCCGCACGAGAGGTCGATGCCCGCCGTGAGGATGATCAGCGTCTGGCCGATGGCCAAGGTGCCGATCACCATCACCTGCTGGATGATCAGCGAGAAGTTCGTCGGGTCGAGGAACTGCTCGGACTGCGTGGTGAAGAAGATGCACGCCAGGATCAGCGCGATGAGCGGGCCGAGCTGCGCGACGCGATCACCCGACACCTTGGGGATTCCGCGGCCGCCGCCCTTGTCTCCGGGGGGCGCGGACTGTCCGCCGGACTCGGTGTCCGCCCCCGCGGTTTGTGCTTGTGGCTGAGTCATTTGGCTCCTCCCTGTTGGGACGCGCGAAGACGACCGGCCCGCGGTTGCGGGCCGGCCGCCGGTCGCACTAGCCCCAGCAGTTCTCCTCGCCGAAGGCGGCGTCCTTGGACTCGACGCCCTCCACCGGCTCGGCCGCGATGAGCTCAACGCCCGTGTCGACGTAGCCGGTCGGCTTCTCGCCGCCGCGCGCGGCCGCCGCGCCCTTCTCCACGCCCATCGCCGCCATCTTCAGCGGGTACTGCTGCGAGGTCGCGTCGATGATGCCCGGCTTGATGCCCTCCTCGATCGCCTGGCAGCCGCCGTCGACGGACACGAGGATGAAGTCCTTCGGGTCCTTGCCGGCCGCCTTGAGCGCGGTCGCGCCGCCGAAGCCGGACGGCTCGTTGATCGAGTAGATGATGTTGATGTCCGGGTCCTTCTGCAGCAGCGTCTCCATCGCCGCCTGGCCCTTCGCCTGGTCACCGAGCGTGGGCGCGGCACCGATGATCGCGGAATCGCCCTCCTTGATGCCGAAGCCCTTCAGGAAGCCGTCGTGGCGGAGCTGCCCGACGGAGATGCCCGGCGCGAGGTCGAGCATGGCGATCTTCGGCTCGATCCCCATCTCCTCGGCCTTCGCCTTCGCGTACTGGCCGATCAGCTCGCCGGCCTTCAGATTGTCGGTGGCGAACAGCGCGTTGGCCGCGTCCTGCGGCTCGGTCGGCGTGTCGAGCGCGATCACCGTCACGCCTGCGTCGCGCGCCTTCTTGATGGCGGGCACCACGGCCTTGGAGTCGGCGGGGACGAGCAGGATCGTCTTTGCGCCCTGCGTCGTCATGTTCTCGAGCGCCGTGACCTGGCTGGCGTTGTCGGTGTCCGACTTGCCGGAGGCCGTGAGCAGCTTGACGTTGTCCTTCTCGGCCTGCGCCTGCGCGCCCTCCTTCATCTTCACGAAGAACGGGTTGGACTCGGTCTTGGTGATCAGCCCGACGGTGACCTCTTCGTCTCCGCCGCCGCCGCCGCCGCCGCCGCTCTCCTCGTCGTCACCGCACGCGGCGATGCCGAACGCGAGTACAGCGGAGCCGGCGAGCGCGGCGAACGCCTTCGAGCGCCGCCCGAGGCGCTTGTGACCTTCGTGCATGGTCCCTCCTCCTAGGTTTGCCATCAGCCGGGGCCCTCAACCCCAGATAACGTTTTCAGCGTTGACGAAACTATCGCCACAAATAAGCAAAGTCAAGCCTTGAGATCGTTTTCTGAAGAGCGTATGCTCGCGGATCGTGACCGTGAACGGAGAGGGGGGTCCGCGCCGTCCCACCATGCGTGAGGTCGCGGCCGTCGCCGGCGTGAGCCTCAGCACGGTCTCGCGCGTCGTCAACGGCGGCGAGGGGGTGCGCGCCGACCTGGCGCGCCGCGTGCGGGACGCGGTCGAGCTGCTCGGCTACCGCCACAACCTGACCGCCAGCTCGCTGCGGCGCTCCGACGGCGTGACGGCGAGCATCGGCCTGATCTTCGAGGACGTCTCGAACCCGTTCTTCTCGCTCATCCACCGCGGCGTCGAGGAGGTCGCGCGCGAGCGCGGGGTCCTGACCTTCGCCGGGTCGTCCGACGAGGAGCCCGAGCGCGAGCGCGAGCTCACCGAGGCGTTCGGCGCCCGCGGCGTCGACGGGCTGATCATCGTGCCGGCGCCGCACGACCACTCCTACCTGCTGCGCGACCGCGCGGCGGGCACGCCGATGGTGTTCGTCGACCGGCCCCCGGGCTTCATCGACGCCGACGACGTCGTGTCGGACAACGCGGGCGGCGCCGCGGCGGCGGTCGAGCACCTGCTCGCGCAGGGTCACCGCCGGATCGGCTACCTCGGCGACCGGCCGGAGATCTACACCGCCGCGGAGCGGCTGCGCGGATACCGCGCTGCACTCGAGCGCCGGGGAATCGAGGAAGATGTCGCGCTGGTCCGCCATCCGCGCTTCCGGGGTGAGGGCGCGTATGAGAGCACGCTCGACCTGCTTCGCGCGGACCGCCCGCCGACCGCGCTGTTCTCCAGCCAGAACCTGATCACCGTCGGCGCGCTGCGGGCGCTCCACGAGCTCGGGCTCGAGCGGCAGGTCGCAGTCGTCGGCTTCGACGACGTGATGCTCGCCGACGTGCTCGGCGTCACCGTCGTGGCGCAGGACCCGCGCAGGCTCGGGCGCGAGGGCGCCGAGATGCTGTTCTCGCGGCTCGACGGCTACCGCGGCCCGTCCCGCCACGCCGTGATCCCGACCACGCTGATCGTCCGGGGCTCCGGCGAGCTGCCGCCGCCCGCGGCCTGACATGCTGGGAGCGGTGGAGCGGGACATCGGGGTCGGCGTCATCGGCCTGGGCTGGATGGGGCGCGTGCACAGCGCCGCCTACCGGCGCGTGCTCGAGCACTTCCCCGACCTCGGGGTGCGCCCCCGGCTCGTCAGTGCGGCCGACGTCAGCGAGGAGCGCCGCCGCCACGCCGAGCGCGTCGGATTCGAGACCACCACCGACGACTGGCGCGCGGTGGTCGACGACCCCGCCGTCGAGGTCGTCAACGTGACGCTCCCCAACGCCATGCACCGCGAGGTGGCGGTCGCCGCGCTGGAGGCGGGCAAGCACGTGTGGGTCGAGAAGCCGGTCGGGCGCGGGGTCGCCGACACCCAGGCGGTCGCCGACGCGGCGCGCCGGGCGGGCACCGTCACCGGCGTCGGCTTCTGCTACCGCTTCGCGCCCGCCGTCCAGCACGCGCGGGCGCTGATCGCCGACGGCGCGATCGGCGAGGTCAACCACTACCGCGCGGTCTTCCTCGCCGACTACGCCAACCGCCCCGACGGCGCCGCGTCGTGGCGCTTCCAGCGAGCGGTCGCCGGCTCGGGAGCGCTCGGCGACCTGATGGCGCACGTCGTCGACCTGACGCACCACCTGGTGGGTCCGGTCGAGCGGCTCACCGGCCGCGTCGCGACGCTGATCCCGCGCCGGCCGCGCGCGCTCGGCGGGGGCACGCACTTCGACCGCGGCGACAGCGACGACCTCGTCGACGTCGACAACGAGGACTGGGCGGCCGCGCTGTGCGAGCTCGCGGGCGGCACCGTCGGCTCGCTCGAGGCGAGCCGCGTCGTGGTCGGCCCGCGCGTGGGGCTGCGCGTCGAGGTCCACGGCACGACCGGCGCGCTGGCGTGGGAGCTCGAGCGCATGAACGAGCTCGAGCGCTTCGCGCTCTCCGACGACGGCGACGAGGGCTACGCGCGCATCCAGGTCGGCGTGCAGCACCCCGACTTCGTCGCCTTCCAGCCCGGCGCCGGCGTCCCGATGGGCTACGACGACCTGCGCGTGCTCGAGGCCCGCAACTTCCTGGCCGGCGTGCGCGACGGGGAGCAGCGCGAGCCGGGCGTCGAGGAGATGCTCGCGACCGCCCGCGTGCTCGACGCGATCGAGCGCAGTGCGGAGTCGGGCGCATGGGAGGCCGCGCGATGACCGTCCGCGTCGCCAACGCGCCGCTGTCCTACGGCGCCTTCGAGATGACGGTCGGCACCGACTTCGCCGTGCCCGACCCCGTCGACGTGCTCGCGGCGATCGCGGCGGCGGGCTATGAGGGCACGGACCTCGGCCCGCCCGGCTACCTCGGCGAGGGCGACACGCTGGCCGAGCGGCTCGACGCGAACGGCCTCGAGGTCGTCGGCGGCTTCGTGCCGATGCGCTTCTCCGAGGGCGACGACGGTGAGGGCCTGCGCCACACACTCGACCTCTTCGACGCCGCGGGCGCGACCGGCGCGCGGCCCGTCCTCTGCGACGCGGGCGGACCCGAGCGGATCGCCAACCCGGGCCGCGGGGGAGAGGACGCGAGCCTGCGCCTCGACAAACGGCGCTGGCGCGCGCTCGCCGACGGCGTCGCGCGCGCCGCGGACGCGGCGCGCGAGCGCGGCTACGAGCCGGTGTTCCACCACCACACGTCGACCTACGTGGAGGGCGTGCCGGAGATCGAGCGCTTCCTCGAGGACACCGACGTCGAGCTGCTGCTCGACTCCGGCCACCTGCTCGTCGCGGGCGGCGATCCCGTGGCCGCGCTGCGCGACTGGGGCGAGCGGATCGGCGCCGTGCACGTCAAGGACGTGCGGCTCGGCGTGCTGGCCGAGGTCAAGGCCGATCGCGCCGACACGCTGACCGCGTGGCGGCGCGGGCTGTTCTGCGCGCTCGGGGACGGCGACGTCGACCTCCCCGCGTTCTGCGCCGCGCTCGACGGCTACGACGGCTGGGTCGTCGTGGAGCAGGACCGCGTGCTCGAGGACGGCGCCGACTTCGCGGGAGCCGCCGCCGAGCAGGAGCGCAACCGCGAGTGGCTGCGGGAGCACGCCGGATGGTGAGCTTCGACGTCCTCACCATGGGCCGGATCAGCGTCGACGTGTACCCCGAGCAGGTCGGGGTGTCGCTCCGCGAGGTCACGTCGTTCGGCAAGTTCCTCGGCGGCAGCTCGACCAACGTCGCGGTCGCGGCCGCCCGCCACGGCCGCCGCGCCGCGACCATCACCCGCACGGGCGAGGACCCGTTCGGCGAGTTCCTCCACGACGCGCTCAAGGGCTTCGGCGTCGACGACCGCTTCGTCACCCCCGTGCCCGGCCTCTCGACGCCGGTGGCGTTCTGCGAGATCTTCCCGCCCGACGACTTCCCCCTCTACTTTTACGGCCGCGTGCCGAAGGCGCCGGACATGGAGATCCACGCGGACGAGCTCGACTACGACGCGATCCGCGCCGCGCGCGTGTTCTGGGTGACGGTGACGGGGCTCTCCGACGAGCCGAGCCGCTCGGCCACGCTCGCCGCGCTCGAGGCGCGCGCGAAGGCCGGCATCACCGTGCTCGACCTCGACTACCGCCCGATGTTCTGGGGCTCGCGCGACGAGGCCCGCGAGTGGGTGGGCCGCGCGCTCGAGCACGTCACGGTCGCGGTCGGCAACAAGGATGAGGCCGACACCGCGGTCGGCGAGACCGAGCCGCGGGCGGCGGCCGCGGCGCTGCGCGAGCGCGGCGTCGAGCTCGCGATCGTCAAGCAGGGCCCGAAGGGCGTGCTCGCCGACGACGGGCGCGACGTCGTCGAGGTCCCGCCGGTGCCGGTCGAGGTGGTCAACGGCCTCGGCGCCGGCGACGCGTTCGGCGGCGCGCTGTGCCACGGCCTGCTCTCGGAGGACTGGGACCTCGAGCGCAAGATGCGGTTCTGCAACGCCGCGGGGGCGCTCGTCGCCTCGCGGCTGGCGTGCGCGGACGCGATGCCGACCGAAGACGAAGTGGAGGCGCTCCTTGCTTGAGATCACACCGGAAGACGCGGGCTGGAGCTTCTGCGGCCTGCGCGTCCTCGAGCTCGGGGAGCATCGGTTCGACTCGGGCGAGGACGAGCTGATCGTGCTCCCGCTCGAGGGCTCCGCGACCGTGACCGTCGACGGCGAGCGCTTCACGCTCGAAGGCCGCGAGAGCGTGTTCAGCGGCCAGACCGATTTCGTCTACGTCCCGCGCTCCAGCCGGGTAGATATCGCCGGCGAGGGCCGGGTGGCGCTGCCGTCCGCGCGGGCGGAGAACCGCCGCGAGGCCAGGCGCATCGAGGAGGTCGCCGTCGAGCTGCGCGGCGCCGGGCGGATGAGCCGCCAGATCCACAACTTCTGCGGGCCCGACACGGACTTCGCCGACCGCCTGATCGCCGTCGAGGTGCTGACCCCCGAGGGCAACTGGTCCTCCTATCCGCCCCACAAGCACGACGAGGACATCCCCGGCGTCGAGACCGCGCTCGAGGAGATCTACTACTTCGAGGTCTCCGGCGGCGGGTTCGCCTACCAGCGCGCGTACGGCCCCGAGATCGACATCCTCGAGGAGGTCCGCTCCGGCGACACGGTGCTGCTGCCCAGCGGCTACCACGGCCCGTCGATGGCCGCCCCGGGCTACGACCTGTACTACCTCAACGTGATGGCGGGGGCGGGCGAGCGCGCGTGGCGCTTCACCGACGACCCGGCCCACGCGTGGATCCGCGATTCGTGGGAAGGCCAGGAGATCGACCCGAGGCTGCCGATGACGGCGGCGAGGAGGCCCGCATGAGACTGACCGTGGCGCAGGCGCTGATCCGCTTCCTCGTCAACCAGTACACCGAGCGCGACGGCGCCGAGGAGCGCCTGATCGCCGGCACGTTCGGCATCTTCGGCCACGGCAACGTCGCCGGGGTCGGCCAGGCGCTGCTCGAGCAGCCCGACGAGATGCCCTATGTGCTCGCGCGCAACGAGCAGGCGATGGTCCACGCCGCGGTCGGCTACGCGCGCCAGCGCAACCGCCTCTCGACCTGGGCCTGCACGGCCTCGATCGGCCCGGGCGCGACGAACATGGTCACCGGCGCCGCGCTGGCCACCATCAACCGCCTGCCGGTGCTGCTGCTCCCCGGCGACATCTTCGCCACGCGCGTCGCCAACCCGGTGCTGCAGGAGCTCGAGGACCCGAGCTCGCTCGACGTCTCGGTCAACGACGCGTTCCGCCCCGTGTCCCGCTTCTGGGACCGCATCAACCGCCCCGAGCAGCTACCGGCGAGCCTGCTCGCCGCGATGCGCGTGCTGACCGACCCGGCCGAGACCGGCGCGGTCACGCTGTCGCTGCCCCAGGACGTCCAGGCCGAGGCCTACGACTGGCCGGAGGAGCTGTTCGCCCGCCGCGTCTGGCGCGTGCGCCGCCCGCCCGCCGAGCCGCAAGCACTCGCCGAGGCCGCCGACGCGCTGCGCCAGGCCCGCCGGCCGCTGATCGTGGCCGGCGGCGGCACGATCTACGCCGAGGCGACCGGCGCGCTGCGCGAGCTCGCCGAGGCCACCGGGATCCCCGTCGCAGAGACGCAGGCCGGCAAGGGCTCGCTGCCCTACGACCACCCGCAGTCGCTCGGCGCGATCGGCGCCACCGGCACGACCGCCGCCAACGCGCTCGCCCGCGAGGCCGACGTCGTGCTCGGCGTCGGCACGCGCTGGAGCGACTTCACGACCGCGTCGCGCAGCGCCTTCCGCGACGACGCCCGCTTCGTCAACCTCAACGTCGCGCCCGTCGACGCGTTCAAGCACGCCGGGCTCCCGCTCGTCGCCGACGCCCGCGAGGGCCTGCAGGCGCTCCACGCCGCGCTCGCGGGCTGGTCCGCCGACCCCGCCCACAGCGAGCGCGCCACGAGCCTCGCCGCGGAGTGGGACGCGACCGTCGAGCGCGCCTACACGCTCGGCCACACGCCGCGCCCCGCGCAGAGCGAGGTGATCGGCGTCGTCAACCGCGTCTCCGGGCCGCGCGACGTCGTCGTCTGCGCCGCCGGCTCGATGCCCGGCGACCTGCACAAGCTGTGGCGCACGCGCGACCCGAAGGGCTACCACGTCGAGTACGGCTACTCGTGCATGGGCTACGAGATCGCCGGCGGCCTCGGCGTCAAGCTCGCCGCGCCCGACCGCGAGGTCTACGTGATGATCGGCGACGGCTCGTTCCTGATGATGGCCCAGGAGATCGTGACCGCCGTCCAGGAGGACGTGAAGCTGAACATCGTGCTCGTCCAGAACCGCGGCTTCCAGTCGATCGGCGCGCTCTCGGAGTCCGTCGGCTCGCAGCGCTTCGGCACCGCGTACCGCACGCACGAGGACCTCGCGATGGTGGCCCAGGGCCTGGGCGCGAACGTCGTCCGCGCCACCACGCTCGAGGAGCTGGAGGCCGGGCTGCGCGGCGCGACCGGCGTCACCGTCGTCGAGATCCACACCGACCCGCTGGTCCCCGCGCCCGACTCCGAGGCGTGGTGGGACGTGCCGGTCGCCGAGGTCGCCGGGCTCGACTCCACCCGCGCCGCCCGCGAGACGTACGAGCGGAACAAGGCCGGCCAGCAGCAGTACCTGAGCCGATGAGCCTCGCCGTCGGCGTCATCGGCGCGGGGATGATGGGGGCGGCGCACGTCCGCTGCCTCGCCACGTCGGTCGAGGGCGCGCACGTCGCGGCCGTCTCCGACGTCGACCGCGCGCGGGCCGAGGCGGCGGCGGCCGACGGCGCGGGCGCGCGCGTGATCGACGACCCGCTCGCGCTGATCGAGGCGGTCGACGCGGTCGTGGTGGCGTCGTTCGACACGACCCACGAGGCGTTCGTGCTCGCCTGCATCGAGGCAGGCAAGCCGGTGCTGTGCGAGAAGCCGCTGGCCACCACCGCGGAGGCGTGCCTGCGCGTGATCGACGCCGAGGTCGCGGCGGGCCGCCGGCTCGTGAGCCTCGGGTTCATGCGCCGCTTCGACCCGGCCTACGGCGAGATCAAGGACGGGCTCCACAACGGCGGCGTGGGCGAGGTGCTCCTCGTGCACTGCGCGCACCGCAACGCGGCCGCGCCGCCCATCTACACGTCGGAGATGCTGATCACGAGCTCGCTGGTGCACGAGATCGACGTGACGCGCTGGCTGCTCGGGGAGGAGATCGTCGCCGCCACCATGCGCGCCCCGCGCTCCACCACGCGCGCGCCGGACGGGCTGCGCGACCCCCAGCTCGCGCTGCTGGAGACCGCGAGCGGCGTGCTGATCGACGTCGAGGTGTTCGTCAACGCCCAGTACGGCTACGACATCCGCTGCGAGCTGGTGGGGGAGACCGGCACGCTGCGGCTCGGCGAGCAGGTCGCGCCCGACTTCCGCGCGCGCTTCGCGACCGCCTACCGGCGCGAGCTCGAGTGCTGGGTCCAGGGCCTCGAGGACGGCCCCAGCGCGTGGGACGGCTACGCCGCCAACGCGGTCGCCGACGCGTGCTTGGCGTCGCTGGCCTCGGGCGAGCGCGCGCACGTCGCGATGGCGGCCCGGCCCGCGCTGTACAACTGATCCCGTGACCACCGTCCAAGCCGCCACGCTGATCGCCCCGTACCAGCTCGAGGTGCGCGACTACCCGTATCCGACCGAGCTCGAGCCGGGCGCGGTGCTGCTGCGCATGATCGCGTCGGGCATCTGCGGCACCGACAAGCACACGTTCCGGGGCGAGACCGACCAGTACCCGGGCAGCGAGCGCGGCCGCGAGACGGTCCTGCCGCTGATCCAGGGGCACGAGAACGTGGGGATCGTCGAGGCGGTGGGGGAGGGCGCCGTCGCGTACGCGGGCGACGGCACGCCGCTCCAGCCCGGCGACCGCGTGGTGCCGGCGCCGAACCGCGCCTGCGGGACCTGCGGGCCCTGCCAGCGCGGCTTCCCCTACGTGCTCTGCGAGCGGCTGGAGAGCTACGGCAACGCGCTCTCCGCCGACGAGGCGCCGCACCTGTGGGGCGGCTGGTCGGAGTACATGTACCTGCGGCGCGGCGTGGGGATCTTCCGCGTGCCGGAGTCGGTGCCCGACGACGTCGCGGTGCTGACGGAGATCTTCGCGGTCACGCACAGCCTCGAGCGGGCGGCGGCGCTGCCGAGCCCTGCGGGTTTCCGGCCCGGCGACACGGTCGCGGTCATCGGCGTCGGCGCGCTCGGCCAGGCGCATGCCGTCAAGGCGCAGCTGATGGGCGCGGGGCGGATCTTCGCCGTCGACCCGTCGCGCAAGCGGCTCGAGATCGCCGCGCGGATCGCCGGCGCCGAGGCGGCCGAGGCCGACGAGCTGCGCGGCGTCGACCTCGTGGTCAACGCCACCGGCTTCCCCGGCTCGTTCGGCAAGGCGGTCGCGATGGTCCGCGACGGCGGCACGATCATCGAGGTCGGCGCGTTCGTGGACATGGGCGAGGAGACCTTCAACCCCGCCGTGCTGTGCGGCCGCAACCTGACGTTGATGGGGATCGCCGGTGAGGACGTCCTGGTCTACGACCGCACGCTCGCGCTGCTCGCCCGGCACGTGGACACGGTGCCGTTCGCCGAGATGGTCTCCCACCGCTTCCCGGTCGCGGAGGCGCCTGCCGCGATGGAGACCGCGCTCGACGCCGAGCGCAGCGCGAAGGTCCTCATCACCGCGGATTAGCGTGTCACAAGCGTGTTACAATCTCTGCCGGTTCGGTGTGTAGTTTCCCGTTCCGACAGCACCTCTCTCCCCCTCCCCAAAGGATCCACCAATGCCTCGAATCTTCGCCGCGTTCGCGCGTGCGCTGGACACGCACGCCCCCAACGAGAAGGTCCACTTCCACGCCGGCCCCGCCGGGCCGTACGTGTGCGAGAACCCTCATTGCGTCTCGCCGGGTCTCGACACCCGCTGACCCTCCCATCATGAGCTCGGCGTATGCGAACATGTGTTCGTGTACGTCGAGCTCCATGCCCACTCGGCCTTCTCCTTCCTCGACGGGGCGTCGCTGCCCGACGAGCTGGCGGGGGCCGCGGTGGAGCTGGGCTATGACGCCTTCGCGCTGACGGACCACGACGGCCTGTGCGGCTCGATGGAGTTCGCCCAGGCCGCCGCCGCGCTGGGCCTGCGCGCGATCCACGGCGCCGAGATGGCGCTCGAGGACTCGCGCCACGTCACGCTGCTGGTCGAGGACGAGACCGGCTGGCGCAACCTCTGCCACATCGTCACGGCCGCGCACGCGCACGACCGCGACAAGGACGAGCCGCCTCCGCAGGTCCCGTGGGCGACCCTCGAGGAGCACGCGGAAGGGCTCGTGTGCCTGAGCGGCTGCGCGCGCCAGGGCGTCCATGACGAGGAGGGGCTGCGCCGGCTGCGCGCCATCTTCGGCCGCGACCGCCTGCGGGTCGAGCTCCAGCGCCCCTACCAGCGCGACGACCGCGCCCGCAACGGGCGGCTCGAGCGGCTCGCCGAGAAGGTCGGGGTGCCCGCCGTCGCCACCGGCAACGTCCATGCGCACGCCCGCTCGCGCGGGCCGCTGCAGGACGCGTTCGTGGCCCTGCGCAGCCACGCGACGCTCGACGCCTCCGAGCCGCTGCGGCGCGGCAACTTCTCCCACGTCCTCGCCTCCCCGAAGGCGATGGAGGCGCGCTTCGCCGACGACCACCCGCGCGCGGTGGCGGAGACGCGCGCGCTCGCCGACCGCCTGCGCTTCGACCTGACCCAGGATCTCGGCTACCGCTACCCCGGCTCGGAGGACCCGGGCGCCTCGCGCACGCTCGCCGAGCTGTGCGCCCAGCGCTTCGAGGAACGCTACCCCTCAGGCTCACCCCATCGCGCCAAGGCTCAGCCTCGACTCGAGGAAGAGCTTCGCGTGATCGACGCGCTCGGGCTGCCCGGCTTCTTCCTCCTGCACCGCGACATGCTCGAGCTCGCGCGCGAGGTCGCCGTCGAGGTGCGGGGACCCGACACGGCGCGCGCCCTGCTGCCGCCCGGGCGCGGCCGCGGCTCCTCCGTGTCCTCGATCGTCTGCTACCTCACCGGCCTCTCGCACATCGACCCGATCGCCAACGAGCTGTTCCTCGGGCGCTTCCTCAACGAGGAGCTGACCGCGCTGCCGGACATCGACCTCGACTTCCCGCGCGACGTCCGCGAGGTCCTGATCCCGCGCGTGCACGACCGCTACGGGCGCGAGCACTCCGCGCTCGTGGCCGCCTTCCCGACGTTCAAGTCGCGCGGCGCGATCCGCGAGCTCGGCAAGGTGCTCGGGCTGCCGGCCGCCGAGCTCGAGCGGGTCGCCCGCGGGGCCGAGCCGTTCGCGATCCGCGGCGTGGCGGCCGACGTCGAGAGCGCGCTCGGGCTCGAGCCGGGCGGCCCGCCCGCGCCGTGGCTCGATCCCGACTCGCGCGGCCCGTTCGCGATGTCGACCGCCGAGTGGCAGGCGATGGTCACCAACCAGGGCTCGGGCGCCCTCGCCAAGGACCATCCGCCCGACGAGTCGCGGGCCGCCCGCCTGCCCGGCCGCTGGGGCTGGCTGGCGCGGCTGTGCGACGAGGCCTACGGGCTCCCGCGCCACCTCTCCCAGCACTCGGGCGGGATGATCGTCTCGACCCGCCCGCTGGTCGACTGCTGCCCCGTGCTGCCGGCCGCGATGGAAGGGCGCCAGCTGTGCCAGTGGGACAAGGACTCCTGTGCCGATGCGGGCTTCCTGAAGATCGACCTGCTCGGCCTCGGGATGCTCTCCGCGGTCGAGCGCTGCGTGGAGGACATCGCGCGCACCCGCGGAGAGCGCATCGACCTCTCGCGGATCCCGTTCGACGACCCCGAGACCTACACGGCGATCCAGGAGGCCGAGACGATGGGGGTCTTCCAGATCGAGAGCCGCGCGCAGATGGCCTCGCTGCGGCGCACCCGCCCCGAGAACCTCGACGACCTCACGATCCAGGTCGCGATCGTGCGCCCCGGCCCGATCCAGGGCGGCGCCGTCAACCCCTACATCGAGCGCCGCCAGCGGCTGCGCCAGGACCCGGACTACGTCATCCCCTACGACCACCCCTCGCTCGAGCCGGTCCTCAAGGACACGCTCGGCACGATCATCTTCCAGGACCAGGTGCTCGAGGTCGCGATCGCGTTCGCGGGCTTCTCGCACGGCGAGGCCGAGGGGCTGCGGCGGGCGATGAGCCGCAAGCGCTCCGAGGCGGCGATCGAGGCCTACCACCAGCGCTTCGTGGAGGGGGCGATGGCCACCCACGGCGCCGGCGAGGCGATCGCGGAGCGGGTCTACGAGATGATCATGGGGTTCTCGGGCTTCGGCTTCCCGAAGGCCCACGGCGCCGCCTTCGGCCTGCTCGCCTACCAGTCGACGTGGCTGCGCGTGCACCACGGCCCCGCGTTCCTGTGCGCGCTGCTCAACGAGCAGCCGATGGGCTTCTACGCGTCGGACACGCTCGTGCACGAGGCGCAGCGGCGCGGGATCGAGCTGCTGGCCGCCGACGTCAACGCCAGCGCGGTCGACTGCACGACCGACGGCGAGTCGGTCCGCATCGGCCTCGGCTACATCGCGGGCGTGCGCGGGGACGAGGTGGCGGCGCTGGTGCGGGCGCGCGAGGAAGGCGGTCCGTTCCGCTCGCTCGGCGACCTCGCCTCGCGCGCCGGGGCCGGGCGCCCGGCGCTCGCCCAGCTGGCGTGGGCTGGCGCGTGCGACTCGCTGGGCTCCCACCACGCCACCCGCCGGGCGATCCTGTGGGAGCTCGGGATCGCGGCGCCCGGTGAGGCGGTGGGCGACGACGGCACCCAGCTCGCGCTGCCGCTCGACGTCCCGGGCGCGCCGGCGCTGCGCGAGCTCGAGCCGTGGGAGTCGATGATGGCCGACTACGCCACGACCGGGCTGACGCTCGGCGCCCACCCGATGGCGCTGCTGCGCGAGCGCCTGCCGGCGGGGACGGTCTCCTGCCGCGATCTCGAGACGCTGCGCCACGAGCAGCGGGTGCGGATCGGTGGGCTCGTGGTCGCGCGCCAGCGCCCCGGCACGGCCAAGGGCATCGTGTTCCTGCTGATCGAGGACGAGTTCGGCACCGTCAACCTGATCGTCCCGCCGCCCGTCTACGAGCGCCACCGCCTGCTCGTGCGCTCCGAGCCGCTGCTGATCGCCACCGGCCGGCTCGAGAAGCTCCCGATCGCCGGCGGGGCGATCAACGTCTACGTCGACGGCCTGGAGGCGCTCGCGGCGCCGCGGGCCGAGGATGCCGCGGTCGTCTCGCTCGACGAGCGCGCCAGGCGCGAGGCGGAGGCCGAGCTGGCCGACTTCCGGACCGTGGCGCCCGCCGTGCAGTCGTTTGCCCAGGGACGGCGGCGATAAGAGGACCCCCTGGGGTAATCTGCCGCTCCGCATGGCCGTACTGGTCTTCACCGCCGTCTTCGTCGCACTCGGGATCAGCGTCCTCTTCGTCGCCATGAGCGGCGGCATGGGGGGCGCGCGCAAGCGCATGGCGTCCCAGAGCCGTGGCACCCGGCGACTGGCGCTCGTCAACTTCATCCTCGCGGTCGTGATCCTCGGCCTCGCGATCCCCGCCGCCGTGATCGCGACGGTCAACTCGCGCAACGACATCCCCGAGGCCAACGTGAGCAATCTCACGAAGACCGACAAGGAGGGGCGCACGCTGTTCGCGCAGCGCTGCGCGAACTGCCACACGCTCCAGGCTTCCGCGGCGGTCGCCCAGGTCGGCCCGAACCTCGACGACCTGCGCCCGCCCAAGAACCTCGTGCTCGACGCGATCAACAACGGCCGCGCGCGCGGCAACGGCAACATGGCCGCCGGCCTCGTCGAGGGCGAGGACGCGGAGCACGTCGCCGACTACGTGGCGAAGGCCGTCGGGCAGTCCGGCGAGGGCGCCGGGGAGTAGACGCCCGCAAACTGCGGGCTCCCATGTAGCACTCCGCACGAAAAGTTCCGTCCGTGCGGATTGTCATAAGTACGTGTTCTTGCAGGGTTTTTTGACCTTGTTACGATGCGGCGCGGCAAGGGGGAACCAGGACGTATGTCAGATCACCTGACCCGGGAGAACCGGGTCCTGTACGACCATGAGAGTCCCGACGCACCGCGGCGAACCGCCGACGACTGGGGCATCGACGAGAGCTTCCCGCGTGTGCGCGGGCGTCGCTTCGCGCGCTCTCACGAGGGCCCGCCGCGCAGCCGGCGGCGCCCCGTCGAGGACTGGGGTGCGGATCAGGCCTTCGAGCCGCAGGTCAAGCCCGAGCCGGAGGACCTCATCGCCGCGGCCGAGTCCGCGCGGGCGCAGACCGAGGAGTTCGAGGCCACCGAGGTGCTCGAGGCGCCCGAGCCCGAGGTCGTGCACGAGGGCCGGCGCACGATCCGCATCAACGGCCGTCCCGGCGAGGTCTCGGAGATCGCGCCGTTCACCTCCACCGCGCGCCGCCGGCGGCCTCCGCGGACCGTCGAGGAGCGCCTCGCGGGCGACCCGACGCGCATCATCGCCTGGGCGTTTCTGCTCGGTCTGATGCTGATCCTCATCGCGATCCTTACCGCATAGAGAGGTTGCGGAGTCAAGCTCCGCCTCCTACACTTATCAAGGGTAAGGACGCCGCGAGCGCTTCCCCCTTGCTCCCTCTCCCCAGGGCGGTTCGCCATGAAGACCCAGATGTCTCGCTTCCAGATCCACGACGACCTCACCGCGCCCGAGGCGTCGCTCCCCGTCGTCAAGGGCGCCCTCGCCGGTGCCGGGCAGCTCCCGAACTTCCTCGGGGTCCTGGCCGGCTCGCCGGCGGCGCTGCGCGGCTACACGCGCTTCCGCTCGGAGCTGCGCAGCAACGGCACGCTGACGCGGCAGACGCTCGAGCGGATCGCGCTCGCCGTCGCCGCCCACCACCACTCGGAGCCCGGCGTCGCGCTGCATGCGCGCACCGGTCGCCAGGCCGGGCTCGGCCTCGACGAGGTCGCGCTCGCCCGCGAGTGGGACTCGCGCGACGAGCGCGAGGCGGCGCTCCTGCGCTATCTGCGGCCGCTGGCCGAGCAGCGCCTGTGCCCGAGCCACCTGCTCGAGGAGGCGCGCGAGGCGGGCTGGAGCGACGAGCAGCTCCTCGAGGCGATCGCGATCGTGGCGCTCGAGGCGTTCACCGCGATGGTCCACGTGGCCGGCGACGTGCCGGCGGACGGCTCGGTGGAGGACGCGCGCGTCCTGCGCGCGGCTTAGGCCGATGGCGTCCGCTCCCCGCCGCAAGGTCGCGATCGCGACCCTTGCACCGCCCGGGGAGTGCTGTCCATATCTGCACGAGGCGGTCGAGCTGGTCGGCAAGCGCTGGACCGGCGCGATCGTCTACGTGCTGCTCGACGGCGGCGCCATGCGCTTCTCGGAGATTGGCTGCGCCGTGCCGCACCTCTCCGACCGGCTGCTGTCCGAGCGGATGAAGGAGCTCGAGGCGCGCGGCATCGTCGAGCGCCAGGTGCGCGACGGCTCGCCGGCGCGCGTGGAGTACTCGCTGACCGACATGGGCCGCGAGCTCGCCCCGGCGCTGCGCGAGCTGCGCGAGTGGGCCCTGCGCTGGCTCTGAGTAGCGAAATTTCCTCCTCAGGGCCAAAGACGGTCGGACAGACCGTCCTCTAGTCTGCCGCCGCATGACGCAGCCCACCACGCAGCAGGATGTCCTCCAGCAGGTCCGCGACAGCGGCATCCGCTTCATCCGCCTCTGGTTCACCGACATCCTCGGGCAGCTCAAGTCGTTCTCGATCAACTCCGAAGACCTCGAGGACGCCTTCGAGGGCGGGATGGGCTTCGACGGCTCCTCGATCACCGGCTTCAACGCGATCGAGGAGTCCGACATGATCGCCGTGCCGGACCCGGCGACCTTCCGGCTGCTCCCGTGGCGGCCCGAGGACGACGGCGGCGGCGTCGCGCGCATGTTCGCCGACGTCCAGACGCCCGAGCGCGAGCCCTACGAGGGCGATCCGCGCCACGTCCTGCGCCGCGCGGTGGAGCGCGCGAACGCCATGGGCTTCGAGCACTTCTTCGTCGGCCCCGAGCTCGAGTACTTCCTGTTCCGCGACAACCGCGGCACCGAGGTGCTCGACGAGGGCGGCTACTTCGACCTCACGACGCTCGACGCGGGCTCCGACGTGCGCCGCGAGACGGTGCTGGCGCTCGAGAAGCTGGGGATCGGGGTGGAGTACTCCCACCACGAGGTCGGCCCCTCGCAGCACGAGATCGACATGCGCTACGCCGACGCGATGAAGATGGCCGACGACTGCATGACGTACCGCATCACGGTCAAGGAGTACGCGATGAAGTACGGCTGGCACGCGACGTTCATGCCCAAGCCGCTGTTCGGCGAGAACGGCTCGGGGATGCACACGCACCAGTCGCTCTTCAAGGACGGCCGCAACGCCTTCTACGACGCCGACGACCAGTACTTCCTGTCCGACATCGGCAAGGCCTTCATCGCCGGCCAGCTGCGCCACGCGCGCGAGATCTGCTCGATCTTCGCCCAGTGGGTGAACAGCTACAAGCGGCTCGTGCCCGGCTACGAGGCGCCGGTCTACGTCGCCTGGTCGCGGCGCAACCGCTCAGCGCTCGTGCGCGTGCCGCTCTACCACCCCGGCAAGGAGCAGGCGACGCGGATGGAGCTGCGCTGCCCCGATCCCGCCTGCAACCCGTACCTGACGTTCGCGGTGCTGCTGCAGGCCGGGCTCGAGGGGATCGAGAAGGGCTACGAGCTGCCCGAGCCGATGGAGAAGAACCTCTACCACCTGTCCCCGGACGACCGGAAGCGCCTCGGCATCGAGCAGCTCCCGGAGACGCTGGGGGAGGCGATCGAGATCACCGCCGAGTCCGAGCTCGTGCTGCGGACGTTCGGCGAGCACATCTTCAACCGCTACGTCGAGATCAAGCGCCAGGAGTGGGAGGACTACCGCGTCCAGGTCACGCCCTGGGAGCTCGAGCGGTACCTCTCGATCCTGTAGTCAGCGCCTGATCGTCAGGCGCTTCGTGCGCAGCACGTTGCGCCCGACGCGCACGCGCACGCGGACCCGCATGCGGCCGTCGGCGTCGCGGCGCAGCTGCCGCCGGCCGGTCGGGGTGAGCCTGACGCTGACGCGCTTCGTGGCGCCGCGGCGCACGCGCGTGCGGGCGATCCCGATGCGGCGGCTCGCGCGGTAGACCTCGATCACGGCGGTGCCGCGCGGGGCGACGCGTGCGAAGCGCACGCGGATCGCGAAGCGGCCGCGGCGCACCTTCGGCCGGCGGGCGTTGAGGATCGTGGCGAGCGGGGCCCGGACGACCGTGGCGGTCGGGTTCGGGTTCGGCGTGGTGGTGGTCGTCGTCGTTCCGGGCGGCAGCGGCACGACATCGAACGCGTAGTAGATCGAGGCGACGTCGCCGTCCGCGCGGGAGACCTCGAGGCCGGCGACCGCCTCGCCGACGCGGGGGTAGGTGTGCGAGATGCTGCGTCCGGTCTGGTCGTCGAACTCGCCGTCGTTGTCGAGGTCCCAGCGGAAGGTCGTGAAGTAGTCCGCGCCCTCCGGGTGGGTCGACGTCGACGTGAGCCGCACCGCCTCGCCCGCGCGCGGCTGGTGGCTGAGCTCGAAGTCGGCCTTCGGGATGCGTGCGTGGACCCAGGTGCTCAGCGGCTCGTCGCCGATGCGCGCGAACAGCCCGGGCTCCGCGGGGCTGGAGCACTCCGTGCCGGAGAACACGCCCGCGACCGCGAACAGCGCGCCGTCGGGGACGAGCAGCGGGCTGCCGGAGTCGCCGTCGCAGGGGTTCTCTTCGACGCCCGCGGCGCAGACCCGGCGGTCCGGGTTCGAGCAGTCCGCGTCGTCGCTGACGGTGATGTCCGCGACGCGCAGGACCTCGGAGAGGAAGCCGCCGGCGTTCTCGCCCCAGCCCAGGGCACGCGCCGGGGTGCCCGGAGCCCACAGCGCGGTCTCCGTCGCCTCCACGACGCGGACCGGCGGGAGGTCGACGGGATCCTCGAGCGTGAGCATGGCGACGTCGTTGGCGCCGGTGACGTCGTCGTACTCGTCGTGGACCTCGTTGACCGCGACCGGGTAGACGGTCGCGTCGTCGAGGTCGACGTTGCCGAGGCGCACCTCGAAGCCCGCCACCGGGAGGTCCTGTCCGAGCCCGTACACCGCGCAGCGCGCGGCGGTCAGGATCTGGCGCGAGCCGACCAGCGTGCCGGCGCAGTACTCCTCGAGCTGCCCGACCCCGTTGGTGTTGCGCCCGACGAACGCGACGCCCGGGTAGGCGCCCTGCGCCGCGGTGTCCTCGCTCTCGACCGCGGAAGCAGGCGCGGGCAGCGCGAGCGCCGCAAGCGCGGCGGCGATCAGGAGGAGGCGGCGGGGCACCGCCGCGGTTGTAGCGGGGGCGGGGGGTGGACGCAAGGCGTGCATCCGTCCACCCCTGCGCATGCTTAGCGACGTAGCGACACGGTGCGAGACGCCAGCACGCGCCGCCCGACGCGGACTTGAAGTTTCACGCGCAGCCGCTTGCTCTTGGCCCGGCTCAGCAGCCGCCGGCCCCGCTTGGTCAGCTTAACGCTCACCTGACGAGAGCCGCCGCGGCGGACGGTGGTCTTGCCGGTGCCGATCTTGCGCTTGCCGCGGAAGACCTCGACCGTCGCCTTTCCCGTCGGCGCGGTGGCGGAGAAGTTGATGCGGACCTTGAACTTGCCGCGGCGAACCGTGGCGCGGTTGCCGGAGAAGAGGATCGTGGCCGGGCGCAGCACCGGGCCCGGGGTCGTGGGCAGCGGCAGCGGTGGCGTCACCACCGGGGGCGGCGGCGCGCCGGGGCCGACGGCGATCTCGCGCCGCTGCACGGCGGCCTCGCCGTCGGGGTCGGTGATCCGCAGCACGACCTCCTGCTCGCCGGCGAGCGGGAAGACGTGCGACGCCTGCGCGCCCGTCGCCTCGATCGTGCCGTTGTTGTCGAAGTCCCACGAGAAGTCGCCCCCCGCGGGCCCGATCGCGCCGAAGGAGACCGGCTCGCCGGCGCGCGGCGAGGCGGTCTGGAGCGCGAAGTCGACGCTCTGGATCTGTCCGCGGACCCACGCGTTGAGCGGCTGGTCGCCGATGCGCGAGTAGATGCCGGGGAAGCCCTCGAGGTTGCAGCCGTTGCCCCACGAGACGACGCCGGTCGTGGTGAAGCCGGGACCGTCGTCGACGAGCAGCGGGCCACCCGAGTCGCCCTGGCAGGTGTCCGAGCTGCCGCTGTCGGGGTCGGCGGCGCCCGGCGCAGACCATCGTGCTCTGGACGAAGAATCGCGCCGTACGCCGCGGCGCAGTCGGCGTCGCTGCGGATCGGCGCCGTGGCCTCGAGCAGATCGTCGGACTCCGATCCGGTCTCGGTGACGCCCCAGCCGATGATGGTGGCGATGTCGCCCGGCTCCCACAGGGCGGTCTCGCTGGGCCGGATGACGCGCATCGGCGTCTCGCGTGACCGGCGCGTCGAACGTGAGCACGGCCACGTCGTTGGTGTTGCCGCCCGCGTCCTCGGCGTAGTCGGGGTGGACGGCCACGGAGGAGATGAAGTGGGCGTCCATCTGCGTCGATGTTGTCGACATCGGCCTCGCCGAGGCCGACGACGAACGCCGAAGGCGGCAGGGCGTCGATGCTGTTGTCGCCGGCGAGCTCGACGGCGCAGTGCGCGGCGGTCACGAACTTCGTCGGGGACACGACCGTGCCGCCGCATGGCGCCGAAGCCGGCGCTCGTCTCGACCTCGAGGTAGCCCTGCGCCGGATACTCGCCCTCGCTCGCGGGGCTGCCGTTGATGATCCGGGCCTCAGGGTCGCGGGCGGCGGCTCCGGGTGCCAGGACTCCGAGGACGAGGAGGGTGAGGGCGAGCGCTCGCTTCATGTGGACCGTTCTATCCGCGCGGGCGCACGAGAGTCAAGGTGCGCGACCGCAGCACGCGGCGTCCGACGCGCACGCGGACCTTGACCCTGAGGCGCCCGCGGGCGAGCAGGCGGCGCCCGCTCGGCGTCAGCTTCACGCGCACCCGCCGGGTCCCACCGCGGACCACGCGCGTCCGCGCGATGCCGATCGTGCGGCCCTTGCGGACGACCTCGATGACCGCGGTCCCGGTCGGCGCGCCGGTCGCGAAGCGGACGCGCAGGGAGAAGCGCCGGCCGCGGACGCGCGGGCGGCCGGACACGAGCAGCGCGGCGAGCGGACCGCGGGGTGTGGCGACGGGCGGTGTCGTGACGGGCGGGGTCGGGGCGGGCGGCGTCGTCGTGCCGGCCGGTGTGGGCGTCGGCGTCGGATCAGGGTCGCGCGTGATGCCGTCGCCGACCTGGACGCGAACCTTGTCCGTCGCGACGCCGCCCGCGACGACGCGGGCCACGAAGCGGCCGGAGGCCGGGTAGGCGTGGCTCGCGTTCGCGCCCGTCGCGTCGGTGTCGCCGTCGCCGTCGAAGTCCCACGCGAAGCTCGTGATCCCGTCGCTCGCGGTCGCCGAGAACGTCGCGCTCTGGCCCGGCTCGACGGTGGCGTCCGACACGCTCGCGCGCGCCATCGGCACCCGCTCGCGCACCCACGCGTTGAGCGCCGGCGCGCCGAGGCGCGTGTAGACGCCTGGCAGGTCGGGGGTGGCGCAGTCGTTCGCGCCCCACGAGGTCAGCCCGGCGAGCACGAGGAAGGAGCCGTCGCCGACCATCAGCGGGCCGCCGGAGTCGCCGCCGCACGTGTCGGTGTCGCCGCCGCCCGCGCACACCATCGACGCCGCGCGGAAGTCCGTGTCCCACACGTCGTCGTCCGCGCAGTAGGCGTCCGAGCGCATCGGGACCTCGGCCTCGAGCAGCTCGTCGGAGAGCCCGGGGAAGCCGGTGGGACCGGTGCCCTCGGTGTCGCCCCAGCCGATGACCGTCGCGGTCACGCCGTCCGCCCACAGCGCGCTCTCGCCGGGCTCGATCAGCCGCAGCGGGTCGAGGCCGGCCGGCGCGTCGCTCGCGAGCGTGAGCAGCGCGACGTCGTTCTCAGGGCCCCCGCCCGGGAGCAGCGCGTAGGCGTCGTGCACGTCGTTGACCGTCACGCCGCGCTCGTCGGAGGGCTCGAAGTCGTTCTTGTCGACCTTGCCGAGCGTCACCGTCAGGTCCTCGGGCGCGAGGGGCGTCGTGGTGTCCGGCTGGGTCGCGCAGTGCGCGGCCGTCAGGAAGTGCCGGCGGCTGACGAGCGTGCCACCGCACACGAACGTCCCCTCATCCGTGGCGAGCTCGAGGAAGCCCTGCGCCGGATACTCGCCCGGGTCCGCGAACGTGCCGTTGATGATCCGCGGCTCGGGGCGCGCCAGCGCGGGCGCGGCGCCGCAGAGCAGCAGGGTCAGCGCGCCGGCGAGGCACGCGAAGCGGCGGGGCATCAGAAGGTTGTAGCGACCGCCCCGGCCGCGTACAACAGGCCATTCGTCCGTCTACGCCGGGGTCTTCATGCCCGGCGCGGCGCGCGAGCCGACCTGCTCTTCCTCGCCCGCGCCGTCCTCGTGCGCCAGCCGCGACGGCCACCAGATGCGCGGGCCGACGTCGAGCACGAGCGCCGGGACGAGCACCGAGCGCACGATGAACGTGTCCAGCAGCACTCCGAACGCGATCACGAAGCCGATCTGGAGCAGGAACACGAGCGGCAGCACCGCGAGCACGGAGAACGTCCCCGCCAGCACGATGCCGGCCGACGTGATGACCGCGCCGGTGACCGCGAGGCCGCGCAGCATGCCGGTCCGCGTCCCGTGGTGCAGCGTCTCCTCGCGCACCCGGGCCATCAGGAAGATGTTGTAGTCGATGCCCAGCGCCACCAGGAAGACGAACGCGTAGAGCGGCAGCGACGGGTCGGATTGCTCGTAGCCGAAGACCACGTCGTAGACGACCGCGCTCACACCGAGCGCCGCGCCGAAGGACAGGATCACCGTCCCGATCAGCAGCAGCGGGGCGACGATCGCGCGCAGCAGCAGCACGAGGATCAGGAAGACGATCAGCAGCGCGATCGGCACGATCAGCCGCGTGTCGCGGCGGGCGGCGTCGGCGCTGTCGAGCGCGATCGCGGTCTGCCCGCCGACCAGCACGCCCTCCCCGCCCGCCTCCTTGGCGGCCGCCCGGATCGGCCCGATCAGGTCGAACGCCTGGTCGCCGTAGGGGTCCTCGGTGAGCGTCGCGTTGAGCACCACGCCCTGCTCGCCGCGGACGCCCGGGCGCACCTCGGCGACGCCCTCGGTGTCGGCGACGGCGCGGCGCACCGCGGCGACGCGGCTCGCGTCGGGCACGATGACCTCGGCCGGCGCGCTGCCGCCGCTCGGGAACGACTTGGCGAGCAGCTCCTGGCCCTCGACCGCCTCGACCTTCTCGCGGAAGCCGTTGCTCTGCGTCAGGCCCTCCTCGAGGTTGAGCACGCCGGCGGCGCACACCAGGAGCAGCAGCGCCGTCGTGATCCACACGCGCCGCGGGCGCTTCGCCACGCGCTCGCCGACCCGGCGCCAGGCGCCGTGGGTCTCGTCGGCGCCCTCGTCACCCAGGTGCGGGATGCCGTTGCCCCAGCCGAAGATCGACGGGCGCCAGAAGGCGCGCCGGCCCGTGATCGCCAGCATGGCGGGGAGCAGCGTGAGCATCGAGATCATCGCCATCGCGATGCCGACCGCGCCGATCGGCCCGAGCCCGGACGTGGCGTTGACCTCGGCGAGCGACAGGGTCAGCAGCGCGAAGATGACCGTGCAGCCCGAGGCCAGGATGGCGGGCCCGGCGGTGCGCAGGGCGAGGGCGAGCGCCTCGTGCTTGTCCTCGTGCTTGCGTAACTCCTCGCGGTAGCGCGACACGAGCAGCAGCGCGTAGTCGGTGCCCGCGCCGAGCACGAGCACGGACAGGATCGAGGACGACTGGCCGTTGATCGTCACGCCGAGCTCGCTCAGCGCATAGCCGACGCCGCGCGCGCTGAGCTCGGCGAAGCCGACCGCGATCACCGGGATGAGCCAGAAGATCGGGCTGCGGTAGATGAGGATCAGCAGCACGATCACGAGCGAGAAGGCGGCCAGGAACAGCGTGCCGTTGATGCTCTCGAAGACCTTGACCGCGTCGGCCGAGAAGCCGCCGGGGCCGGTGACCTTGGCCTCCAGGCCGCCGCCGGGGTTCGAGGCCTCCGCGCGGAGCGCGTCGATCGGGTCGAGCAGCGTGTCGGTCTCGCCGTCGCCGGTGATCGTCATCGTCAGCAGCGCCGCTGTCCCGTCGCGCGACGGCACGGGCCCCGAGAGCGGCGTCGTGGCCTTGAACGGCGCCTCGCCGGCCGCGGCCTTCTCCTCGCGCAGCTGGTTGAAATTCCGCTTGTCCTCGGCGATCGTGCGCGCGTCGGCCGCGTTCAGCCCGCCCTCGCGCCGGTAGACGACGACGGTCGGGGCCTGCTCGCCGCCCTGCAGCTCCTCGACGGCCTGGAGCGCCTTGGTCGACTCCGCGTCGCCGGGCAGGAACGACGTCGACTCGTTCTTCTCGGCGTCCGTGTACTTGCCGGGCAGGTTGAAGCCGAAGACGCAGACCATCACCACGATCCACGCTGCGAGGACCACGTACTTCGCCGTACGGCCGGAGGGGATCGTGAGGAACCGAGCCATCTCTGCGGGACTGTACGGAACCGGGGTTCCGCTTGGATCTCTCCTCAGTCCAGGAGCGCGGCGAGCTCGTCCGGCTCGGTCACCGGCCGCCGGCAGGCGAAGCGCTCGCACACGTAGGCGGCGGCGCGGCCGTCGACCGGCTCCCGGCCGGCCAGCAGCGGCACGCCGTCCTCCTCGCCGCCCGCCAGCACGATCCGCGGGCGGAAGCTGCCGCGCACGACGCGCTCGAGCGCCGCGCGGTCCGGGCCGACGAGCGCGACCTCGCGCACGGGGGAGACGTGGAAGTCGATCGCCTGCAGGAGGTGGCCGAACGCCTGCGGGTGCTGGGGCGCGATCGCGTGCAGCAGGCGCACGACGCCCAGCGCCGCCTCCTCGTAGCGGTGCTCGCCGGTCAGCGCCGCGAGCCGCAGCAGCCCCAGCGCCGCCGCCGACTGGCCGGCCGGGATCGGGTTGTCCTCGATGTCCTTGCGGCGCGCGATCAGCCCGCCGTGGTCGTCCGCGGTCGAGAAGAAGCCCCCGTTCTCGGGGTCGCTGAAGCGCTCGAGGATCGTGTCGGCGAGCGCCCGCGCCTCGTGGAACCAGCGCGGATCGAACGTCGCCTCGTAGAGCGTCAGCAGCGCCTCGAGCAGGAACGCGTGGTCCTCGAGCACCGCGCGCAGCCGCGCCTGGCCGCGGTTGTAGGTGCGCAGCAGCCGCCCCTCGTCGTCGCGCATGCGGGTCACGAGGAAGTCGGCGCAGGTGACCGCCGCCTCGCGGTAGACGTCGTCGTCGAACGCCGCGGCGGCGTCGGCGAGCGCGGAGATCATGAGCGCGTTCCAGCTCGTGAGGCGCTTGTCGTCGAGACCGGGCCACACGCGCTGGGCGCGCGCCTCGTAGAGCCGCTTGCGCAGCTCGTCGCGGCGCGGCGGGTCCGGCGTCGCGCGGACCGGGATGTTCGCGCCCTCGAAGTTGCCCTGCTCGGTCATGCCGAAGTGCTCGATCGCCTCGGCGCCGAGCTCGTCGCCGAGCGCCTCGCGTACCTGCGCGGGCGTCCAGACGTAGAACTTGCCCTCCACGCCCTCGGAGTCCGCGTCGAGCGCGGACGCGAACGCGCCCTCCTCCTGGCGCAGCTCGGCGAGCGCCCAGTCGAGCGTCTCGCGGCACACGCGCGCGAAGCTCTCCTCCCCGGTCACCTGCCAGGCGTGCAGGTAGGCGCGGGCGAGCAGCGCGTTGTCGTAGAGCATCTTCTCGAAGTGCGGCACGAGCCAGACGCGGTCGACCGAGTAGCGGGCGAAGCCGCCGCCGATCTGGTCGTACATGCCGCCGGCGGCCATCCGGCGGAGCGTGTGCAGCGCCATCTCGCGCTCGCCGCGCCCGAGCAGGAACTCGATCACGGAGCTGGGCGGGAACTTCGGCGCGCGCCCGAAGCCGCCGTGCTCGGGGTCGTAGACCTTGCGCAGCGCGGCGACCGCGGCGTCGAGGGAGGCGGGGTCGATGTCCTGCTCCGGCGGCTTCAGCGAGGCGGCGCCGCGCAGGCGCTCGACGATCCCGCCCGCCTGCGAGCGGATCTCCTCGCGCTGCTCGTCCCACGCGGCGCCGATCGCGGTCAGCACCTGCGGCCAGCTCGGCAGCCCCTGGCGCGGCTGGGGCGGGAAGTAGGTGCCGCACCAGAACGGCACGCCGTCGGGGGTGAGGAACGCGTTCAGCGGCCAGCCGCCCTGCCCGGTCATCGCCTGCACCGCGTCCATGTAGATCGCGTCGACGTCGGGGTGCTCCTCGCGGTCGACCTTGATGCAGACGAAGCGCTCGTTCATCAGCTTCGCCACCTCGGCGTCCTCGAAGGACTCGCGCTCCATCACGTGGCACCAGTGGCAGGCGGAGTAGCCGATCGAGACGAGGATCGCGCGGTCCTCCTCGCGGGCGCGGGTGAACGCCTCCTCACCCCACGCGTACCACTCGACGGGGTTCTCGGCGTGTTGGAGGAGGTAGGGGGAGGTCTCGCGGGCCAGGCGGTTGGCCATCCCCTCAGAGTAGGCGGCTAGAGCGGCGGCGGGCGCTTCGACCGGCGCTTCTTCGTGCAGGTCCGGTACTTGCGCGTCCCGGTGAGCTTCTTGCCGGTCGAGGTGGTCACGGTGATCTTCACGCGGAAGCGGCCCTTCGGAAGGCCGCGGAGCACGATCGCGCTCGTCAGGCGGCGGCCGCGCAGGACCGGCAGCCGCTTGCCGTTGAGCACGACTCGGGCGGACACGAGCCGGACTCCGCCGGGCCGGCGCAGCCGGATGCGGAAGCGGCGGCGCGACACGCAGCGGCGAGTCGACGGGAAGCGGATGACGTCACGCGCGCGCAGCGGCGCCGTGGTCGCGATCGGCACGGGAGCGGTCACCGCCGGGCCCGGCGGCGGGGCGGGGGGCGCGGGCGGCGTGAACGGGCTGGTCAGGCGGCGGGAGAAGACCTCGTCCTCGGGATCGCCGGCGGTGGAGTCGAAGCTGCGCGTCCCGCGCCACGCGACCACGAACTCGCCGGCGGCCGCGTTGAACGCGGCAGCGTTCGCGCCGACGCCGAAGTTGCCGTCCCCCGCCGGCCCCTGGCTCGAGACCTGGGCGTCGTTCGTCCCGACCTCGGCCCCGGCGGCGGTGAGGCGCTGCGCGTGGACCTCCTCCTCGTTGTCGGGCTGCTCGTTGTCCCACGCGACGACGTACTCGCCGTTGCGCGGGTCGGCGGCCACGGCCGGGGCGGCCGAGTCGCCCTGAGCGTCCTGCTGCGAGATCCGAACCACGCCGCCGAGTGGGGCGCCGGCCGCGCTCACACGCCGGCCGTGCACCTGCTCGACGTCGCCGCCGCCGAACGCCACTTCGCCGGCCCAGGCGACGAGGAACTCGCCCGACAGCGCGTTGAAGGCCACCGCGGGCCGCGTCGACTCGAGGCCGTCGTCGTCGTCGGCGCCCTGCCGCGAGAGCTGCGTCTCGCCGCCGACCGGGGCGCCGCCCGAGGTCACGCGTCGTATCAAGATCTCGTCGTCGCCGTCGGCGATCTCGTCTCCCCAGGCGACGAGGAACCCTCCTCCGCCGTAGGCGACGTCGAGGCGGTCGGCTTCGGTGTTGGGACCGCCGAACGTGGACACGGGGAAGTCGTCGGGCCCGACCTGCGCCAGGGTCGCGGCGTTGAGCCGCTGGGCGCGCAGCTCGTCGCCGGCGAGGTCGCGCCCGTCGATCCAGACGGCGAGGAACTCGTCGCGGTCGGGGTCATAGGCGATCCGCGGCCTCTGGTTGTCGCCGTCGCTGCCCGGGCCGACGCCGCCGGTCTCCCCGACCGGCACCGGCCCGCCGGCCGGCGCCCCATCCCGGCCGAGGCCCTGCGCGAAGACGTCCTCGTCGAAGCCGATGGCGTCGGTGTAGATGAGCACGAACCGGTCGCGGCGCGGGTCGTAGACGACGTCGGGGTTGCGCGCCTGGTCGTTGATGCTGCCGTCGGTGCCGACGTTGGTGACGCGCCGCTGGGCCCCCGTCGGGTGACCGGCGGCGTCGAACGGCCGGGAGTAGACCTCCTGCTCCTCGTCGACCGGCTCTCCGGTGAAGACGGCGATCCCGCCGCCGCTGGGCGCGAACGCCAGCTGCGGATCGTCGCCGTCGAAGTCGGCGTCGCCGACCGGGCCGATGTCCGAGACCTGGCGCACGTCGCCGGTCGGCTCCGCATGCGCCGGCACGGCCATAACCGCCCCTCCGAGGGCGAGGACCGCGGCCATCCTGGCCAGCCGGCGCTTCATGGCGCGACGATAACCGGAGCGGCCGCGCGCGGGGACTTTTCTTTACGGTGCCCGCATGTCCCATCATCGCGAAACCGTGACCGCGGCCGGGGCTCCCGACGCGGTCGGTCCGTACTCCCACGCCGTCAAGGCCGGCGGCCTCCTGTTCATCTCCGGCCAGATCCCGCTCGACCCGGAGTCGGGCGAGCTCGTCGGCGACACGCCTCCCGAGCAGGCCCGGCGGTGCCTCGAGAACCTGTCGACGATCGCCTCCGAGGGCGGCTGCACGCTCGCCGAGGACAGCGTGAAGCTGACCGTGTACCTGACCGACATCGGAGCGTTCGCGGACGTCAACGAGGTCTACGCCGAGTTCTTCAACGACCAGCCGCCGGCCCGCGTGGCCTACGCCGTCGCGGCGCTGCCGAAGGGCGCGCAGGTCGAGATCGACGCGATTCTGGCGCTGCCGGACTGAGATTGTCCTCAGGAGGCCCATCCCGTTCGTCGTACGGGTGGAACACAAACCCCCACAGGAGGCTTGCATGAAGTACGTGCTCAACATCTACGGCGACATGAGCGACTACGCCGACGCGACGCCCGAGCAGGAGGCCGCGGTGATGCAGGCCTACGACGCGTTCTGGCAGGACATCACCAAGAACGGCACGCTCCTGGCCGGTGAGGCGCTGGAGATGCCCGAGACGGCGACCACCGTCAAGGTCCGTAACGGCGAGCGCCTCGTCACCGACGGCCCGTTCCCGGAGACGAAGGAGCAGCTCGGCGGCTTCTACCTCGTCGAGTGCAAGGATCTCGACGAGGCGATCGAATGGGCCGCGAAGATCCCAGGAGCGCAGAACGGGACGATCGAGGTCCGGCCCGTCATGAGCTTCGAGTAGGACCCGACGTCGATCGCCTGTTCCGGCGCGAGTCGGGGCGGGCGGTCGCAACCCTCATCCGCGTCCTCGGCGACTTCGACCTCGCCGAGGAGGCGGTGCAGGAGGCGTGGGTCGTCGCGCTGCGGCGCTGGCCTCGCGACGGCATCCCGCGCAACCCCGGCGCGTGGATCATCACGACCGCGCGCAACAAGGCGATCGACCGCCTGCGGCGGGAGCGCGTGCTCGAGGCGAAGCTCGGCGAGCTGGAAGCGCTCGCGACGGAGGAGGGTGAAGTGCCCGACGACCGGCTGCGGCTGATGTTCACCTGCTGCCACCCGGCGCTCTCCGCCGAGGCCCGCGTGGCGCTGACGCTGCGGACGCTCGGCGGCCTGACGGTGCCGGAGGTCGCGCGCGCCTTCCTCGTGGCCGAGCCGGCGATGGCGAAGCGGCTCGTGCGCGCGAAGCGCAAGATCGCCGACGCCGGCATCGCCTACCGCGTGCCCGAGGAGGAGGAGCTCCCGCACCGGCTGCCGTCGGTGCTCGCCGCCGTCTACCTGATCTTCAACGAGGGCTACGCGGCGACGGCGGGCGAGGCGCTCGTGCGGCGCGAGCTGTGCGCGGAGGCGATCCGGCTCGGGCGGCTGCTCGTCGAGCTGATGCCGGGGCGCGCGGAGCCGCGCGGCCTGCTGGCGCTGATGCTGCTCCACCACGCGCGGCGCGACGCCCGCGTCGACGCCGGCGGGCGGCTCGTACTGCTCTCCGACCAGGACCGCGCGCTCTGGCACGGGGCGGAGATCGAGGAGGGGCGCGCGCTCGCCGCCGCCGCGGGCGAGGACCAGTACGGCGTGCAGGCGCGGATCGCCGTCGAGCACGTCGCGCCCGTCACCGACTGGCGCCGCGTCGCCGAGCTCTACGGGGCGCTCGAGCCGAGCCCCGTGATCGCGCTCAACCGGGCGGTCGCGGTCGCGCTGGCCGACGGGCCCGAGCATGGGCTGGCGCTGATCGACGCCATCGACGGGCTCGAGGACTACTACCTGCTGCACTCCGCCCGCGCCGACCTGCTGCGCCGGCTCGGGCGCGGGGAGGACTCGCGGGCCGCGTACGAGCGCGCGCTGGCGCTCGCCACCAACCCCGTCGAGCGCGCGTTCCTACGCGACCAGCTCGACCAGCCGCGCGACGGTGATCAGCGCGAACCAGATCACGACCGCGAGCAGCAGCCGGAGGCGGACGACCTTGGTCATCCGCCGCCCCACAGCTGAGGGATGTAGGCGATCACCACGCGCGCCGAGAAGTAGCCGAACCACAGCACCGCGATGCCGAGGATCACGAGCCGGTAGCCGCTGATGCGGATCATCTCGGGCAGCGCCTTGCGGTTGAGCACGATCAGCAGGATCGAGTAGATGAACATCACCATCGCGCTGAGCGCGGAGCCGATCACGAGCAGCACGAGCGGCTGGTCGGTGAAGATCAGCAGGATCGCGATGCCGAAGACGATCAGCGCCCACACGGTCGCGCCGTAGATGCGGCTCTCGGTCCAGGTCTGGCTGTCGGGCGTGGCGTTGATCTTCACCGCGTCGGCGGTGATGCGGCTGACGTAGTCGAAGTTGCCGAGCATCGTCGAGAGCAGCTTGAAGAAGCCGGCGAGCCAGAACACGGTCGCGAACCACGGCGCGACGGTGTCCTTGAGCACGTCGCCCTCGGCCTTGATGAAGTCGAAGTCCTCGCCGGTGTCCTTGCCGAACACGGTCGAGTAGGCGAGCACGGAGAGGATCACGATCCCGAGCGTCCCGATCAGCCAGAACGTGACGGCCTGCTCGGTGTTGGCGACCTTCCACCAGCCCTTCCAGCGGCGCATGTTCTCGTCGTTGGGCTCGAACGTCGTGCCGGTTGACGGGACGGCCTCCTGCTCGCCCTTCATCGGCGACTCGATGCGCGGGATGTAGGCGCCCATGCCCATGCCCTTGTCGCGCACCCAGTTGGAGACGGCGAGGTTGCCGCAGCCGCCCGAGCCCGCGAACGCGATCGCGCCCGCGAGCGCGGCGGCGGTCACGGCCTCGTTCGTCTCGATCGAGCCGAAGCTGCCGAAGCCGCTGACGAGGTCGCCCCACGCGTCGGAGGTGGTGCCGAGCACGACCGCGAGCGCGAGCCACACGATCACTCCGAGGATGACGACGGTCTGGAGCTTCTCGACGGTCTGGTAGACGACCTTCGAGGCGGTCAGCGTGATCCCGACCGCGATCAGCCCGAGGATGCCGACGAGCTGGATGTTGAGGTCCCCGACCACGAACGACAGGCAGGTCGCGGCGCCCGTCGCGAACCCCGGCCACATGTTCGGGACCACGGCCATGACGATGAACAGGAACCACCACGGCTTCCACAGCCGCGTGAAGCCGGTGATCGCGGTCTCGCCGGTCGCGAGCGTGTAGCGCTCGACCTCCATGTTGATGAAGAACTGGATCGCGATCGCGACGATCGCGGCCCACATGATCGTGAGGCCGATGTGCGAGGCGATGAACGGCCACAGCACGTACTCGCCGGAGCCGAGCGCGGTGGCGAGCAGGATCACGCCGGGGCCGAGCACCTTGCGCAGCGGCAAGGGCTCGGGCAGGTCCTTGATCGGGACCGGCCCCAGGACGTCGCTCGGGATGTCCGGTGAGAACGGCCCCTCGCCGGGGCGCTCTTCGACCACTGTCGCCATCGGTGCTCCTCCTCCCGAGGAGGAGCGTTACCCAGGGTCGGGCGGCGTCACGCCAACTTCCGCGCTGAGCTCGTTCAGCGCCGTCCACAGCGTCGGCGGCAGCGGGATGCCGTCGCGCTCGCGCTCGGCCTGGGCGCGCTGCTCCGGCTCGCCGGGGACGAGCACCTCGTCGTGTCCGGGCGCGGGCGGGATCGCCTTGAGGTCGCCGAGCAGCCGGCCGAGCAGCTCGGCGGCGCGCTCGCGGCCGGCGAGCACGTCGACGTCGATCGCGAGGTGGAAGTGCCCGACGTCCTGCGGCGCGGCGTCCTCGTAGAGGCGGCCGATGCCGTGGCCGACGCCGGAGCCCGAGAGCACGCCGGAGAGGACCTCGACGAGCACGGCGAGCGCGTAGCCCTTGTAGCCGCCGAGCGGGACGGCGGCGTAGACCTCGTTGGGGTCGGTCGTCGGGTGGCCCTGCTCGTCGACGCCCCAGCCCTCGGGGATCGTGCGGCCCTCGTCGCGCGCGTTGAAGATCTTGTTGACCGCGACCTGGCTCGTGGCCATGTCGGTGTCGAAGATGCCGCCGGGCGTCGGCGCCGCGATCGCGATCGGGTTCGTGCCGAGCGCGTGGCCGATGCCGCCGTAGGGGACGACGAACGGCTCGGAGTTCGTGGTCGACATGCCGACCATGCCGGCCTCGGCGGCGCGGATCGCGTAGTAGCCGGCGGCGCCGTAGTGGCTCGAGCGGTGCACGACCACGACGCCCGCACCGTGCTCGCGCGCGAGGTCGACCGACAGGTCGGTGGCGAACACGCCGGCGACCTGGCCCGGGCCCTGGTCGCCGTCGACGAGCGCGACCGCCCCGTGCCGCTTCTCGATCTTCGGCCGCGGGCGGCCGTTCATGTGCCCGTCGCGCAGGCGCCCGGCGTAGACGATCGTGCGCGCGACGCCGTGCGAGTCGGTGCCGCGGCGGTTCGCGTGCACGAGCGAGACCGCGACGGTCTCCGCCGCGGCGGGCTCGAGCCCGGAGGCCTCGAGCAGCGCGCCGATCCAGCGCTCGAGCTCGGCGGGGGCGATCCGGCTCAATAGAGGACCTCGGGGTCGAGCGCGTTGCGCAGCGGCTCGCCGGCCCGGTGGCGGCGCAGGTTGTCGATGAACAGCTCGACGATGCGCGGCTCCTCGGCCTCGACCAGCGCGACGCCGTGCGGCGCGACGATGACGTTCTCGAGGTCCCACAGCGGGCTGTCATCGGGGAGCGGCTCCTCGACGAAGACGTCGAGCGCGGCGCCGGCCAGCGTGCCGTCCTGCAGGCGCTCGATCAGCGCGTCCTCGTCGATCACCGCGCCGCGGCCGACGTTGACGAGTACCGCGCCTGGCTTGACGGCCGCGAGCGTCTCGGCGTCGAGCAGCCCGCGCGTGGCCTCGGTGGCGGGGAGCGTGACGACGATCGCGTCGGCGCGGCCGACCAGCGCGCGCAGCTCGCTCACGGGATGGAGCTCGTCGACGTGCGGGACGCCGCCCTCGAGGCTGCGCTTGACCGCGAGCACGTGCATGCCGAACGCGCTCGCCAGCCGCGCGGTCTCGGTGCCGATGGCGCCGACGCCGACCAGTAGCAGCGTCTGCCCTCGCAGCTCGCCGACCGGGTGCTGGCCCTCCGGCCAGTGGTGCGCACGCTGGTCGGCCTGCAGCTTCGGCAGCTCCTTGGCGAACGCGAGCATGCCGAGGATCGCGAACTCGGCCAGCGGGCCGGCGTGGACGCCGGAGGAGGTGGTGACGGTGACGTGTGCGATCTCGTCGCCGGCGATCTGCAGGGCGGCGCCGAGCTGCTCGCCCGCGCCGGCGTTGCGCGCCTGCACCCAGCTCAGCCGCGGCGCGCGGCGGACGAGGTCGACGAGCCCCTCGCCGGAGCTGCCGGGGATCCCGAACACGACCTCGGCGCTCTCGAGCGCGTGCTTCCAGCGCGGGTCGTCGAGCGGCACGCCGCCCTCGCCGACCGGGTCGCTGACCCAGCGCCTGGTCGGCAGCAGCTCGGGGAGGTAGGTCAGCTCGACGCCGTCCTCGGCGGCGATCTTCTCCGCGTCCTCGCGGAGCATCGGCGAGGCGATCACGACCTCCACGCGGCGCCTCCCGGGAACTCGAACTCGTCCAGCGACTCGGCCTTCATGGCCGCCGAGTACCCGGGCTGTTCCGGTGCGACGTAACGGCCGCCGCGGATCCGCACCGGGTCGTGGAAGTGCTCGTGCAGGTGGTCGACGTACTCGAGCAGCCGGCCGTCGAGGCTCGCGCCGACGCAGACGTAGTCGACGATCGAGAGGTGCTGGGTCAGCTCGCACAGGCCCACGCCGCCGGAGTGCGGGCACACCGGGATCCCGAAGCGGGCGGCGAGCAGGAGCACGGCGAGCACCTCGTTGACGCCGCCGAGCCGGCACGCGTCGACCTGGCAGACCTGCAGCCCGCCGGCCTGCATGAACTGCTTGAACAGCACGCGGTTCATGCAGTGCTCGCCGGTCGCGACCTTGATCGGGGCGATCGCCTCGGCGATCGCGGCGTGGCCGAGCACGTCGTCGGGGCTGGTCGGCTCCTCCATCCAGTACGGCTCGTACTCGCGCAGGGCGAGCGTCTTCTCGATCGCCTCCGGGACGTCCCAGACCTGGTTGGCGTCCATCATCAGGCGGCGCTCGGGGCCGATCTCCTCGCGGATGATCGCGGCGCGGCGCGCGTCGTTCTCGGGCGGGCCGCCGACCTTCATCTTCACGTCGTTCCAGCCCTCCGCGACGGCCTCGCGGGCGAGCCGGCGGACCTCGTCGTCGGAGTAGCCGAGCCAGCCCGCCGAGGTCGTGTAGGCGGGGAAGCCGTCGCGCTCCATCTCGGCGCGGCGCTCGGCCTTGCCGGCCGCGCGCTCCTCGAGCAGCTCGCGCGCGGCGCCGGGGTCGAGCGCGTCGGTGAGGTACTGGAACGGCACGGCCTGCACGAACTGCTCGGGCGTGAAGTCGCAGACGAGCGCCCACAGCGGCTTGCCCTCCGCGCGCGCCCACAGGTCCCACACCGCGTTGACGACGGCGGCGGTGGCGAGGTGGATGACGCCCTTCTCGGGGCCGAGCCAGCGCAGCTGCGGATCGCCGGTGACGCGGCGGAAGACCTCGCCGGGGTCGGCGCGGACCTCGTCGAGATCAAGGCCCTCGACGCGCTTCGCGAGCGCCTCGATGGCGGCGACGCACAGCTCGTTGCCGCGGCCCTCGGTGAACGTGAAGCCGTGCCCGGCGTCGTCGCCGTCGGTGGTGAGCGTCACGTAGGCGGCCGAGTAGTCCGGGTCGGCGGTCATCGCGTCGGAGCCGTGGAGGCCCTCGGACGTGGGGAAGCGGATGTCGCGCGCGACGGCGCCGGCGATCTTCATCCGGCGAAGATCCGCGCGGCGGGGCCGGAGACGCCGGGCTCGGCGACGAACAGGGCGCCGCCGAGCGGCTGGGGTGAGCGGGCGGTGGTGATGAACAACCGGTTGCCCGCAAACCAGACGGCGGTCACATTGTCCGCCGGGACGTCGAGCTTCTCCGTGAGCTCGCCCTCGGGGCTGTAGCGGCGGACCTGCGCGCCGCCGTAGAGCGCGAGCCAGATGCCGCCCTCGTCGTCGATCACCAGGCCGTCGGGGCTGCCGGCGTCGTCCTCGATCGTCACGAACGGCCGGCGGTTGCTCGCCTCGTCGCCGTCCCAGTCGAGCAGGTCGATGCGCTGGGTCGGCGTGTCGACGTAGTACATGCGGTCGCCGATCCAGTCGAGGCCGTTCGAGAGCCCGACCGGCGCGAGCACGGTCGTGAGCTCGCGGCCGTCGAGGCGGTAGAGCGCGCCGTCGCTCGGCTGCTCGTCGATCGCCATCGTCCCGATCCAGAAGCGGCCGGCGGGGTCGACGGCGCCGTCGTTCGTGCGCATGCCGGAATGGGGGTGGGGGACGTCGGCGAGCGGCTCGAGCTCGCCTGTGTTCACGTCGACGATCGCGAGCCGGTCCTCGAGCGCGACGAGCACGCGGTCGGGGTCGGCGGTCGGGGCGGCGGCGCCGACCATCGAGGGGAGCGGCGTCGCGGCGTCCTCGCCGGTGGCGGGGTCGAAGCGGTGCAGCGTCTTCCCCTTGATGTCGACCCACAGCAGGCGCTCGATGCGCGGGTCCCAGCGCGGGCCCTCTCCGAGGGCGGCCTTGGCGTCGAGGGCGAGCTCCACAGTCGGGGGTATATCGCGGCATGTAGCCTGGATGCGTGGCCACCGTCGAGTCCTCGCCGGTCACCGGGCGTGACATCGAAGCCGCGCGGGAGGCCGTGGCGACGACCGCGCGCCGCACGCCGATGCTCTCGACGCGCACGATCTCCGAGCGCGCGGGCGGCATCGTGGCGCTGAAGGCCGAGAACCTCCAGCGCACCGGCTCCTTCAAGGTGCGCGGCGCGGGCGCGAAGCTCGCGGCGCTCGGGGAGGAGGGTTGCCGCGCCGGCGTCGTGGCCGCTTCCGCCGGCAACCACGCCCAAGCGCTGGCCGCCGCGGCGCGAATGATGGGCGTCCCGTGCGAGGTGTTCGTCCCCGGCGACGCGCCGATCGCCAAGACCGAGGCCGCGCGCGGCCAGGGCGCGGTCGTGCACCTAGGCGGTGCCTCCGTCGACGAGTGCCTCGGCCGCGCCCAGGAGCGCGCCCGCGAGGGCGGGCTCGCGTTCATCCACCCGTTCGACGACGTCGACATCGTCGCCGGCCAGGGCTCGCTCGGGCTCGAGCTGCTCGAGGACGTCCCGGACCTCGCGAAGGTCGTGGTGCCGGTGGGCGGCGGCGGGCTCTGCAGCGGGATCGCGATCGCGGTCAAGTCCACGCGGCCCGACGTCGAGATCGTCGGCGTGCGGCCGAACGACGCGTCGCTGACGATCGCCGACGGCATCGCGGTCAAGCACCCCGGCGAGCTGACGAGCGCCCTGATGGAGCGCTGGGTCGACGACGTCGTGATCGTCGGGGAGGACGAGACCGCCGAGGCGATGGTGCTGCTGATGGAGCGCTGCAAGCTCGTGGTCGAGGGCGCGGGCGCCGTGTCGGTCGCGGCACTGCTGGGCGGGCACGTCGCGCCGGCGTCGTCCGGCACCACCGTGGCGGTCCTGTCGGGCGGCAACGTCGACCCGGGGCTGCTCGCCTCGATCGCGCGCCGGCACGAGACCGAGGTCGGCCGCCGGCTCGTGCTGCTCACGCGCGTGCCCGACCGCCCGGGCGCGCTGGCGAAGCTGCTCGAGTGCGTCGCCTCGACGGGCGCGAACATCGTCGACGTCTCGCACGTGCGCGAGGGGCTCGACCTGCACGTGCGCGAGACCGCGGTCGAGCTCGTGCTCGAGACGCGCGGGCACGAGCACGCCGAGCGCGTGCGGGGTGCGATGAAGGACGCCGGCTACGAGGCCCGGGTGCTGCACTGATCGAGACGGAGCGGCTGCGGCTGCGGCGGTTCGTCCCGGACGACCTGGCGGCGCTGCACGCGATCCAGTCGCGTGAGGACGTCGCGCGCTGGCTGTACTGGGAGCCGCGCACGGAGGACGAGGTGCGCGAGGGGCTCGCGGCCCACATCGCCCGCCCCCCGGAGGAGGGAGTGGTCCTGGCCGTCGAGCTGCGCGACGGCGGCGGGGTGATCGGCCACGTGTCGCTGGCCGTCGACGCCGCGAACCGCCAGGGCGAGGTCGGGTTCATCCTCCACCCCGACCACCAGGGGCGCGGCTACGCGACCGAGGCGGCGCGGGCGCTGCTGCGGTTCGCCTTCGAGCGCTACGACCTGCATCGCGTATAGCGGTCGGCTCGAGCCGCGCAACGAAGGGTCAGCGCGGGTACTGGAGCAGCCTCGGGATGCGTCGGGAGGCGCATCTGGTCGAGAACGAGTGGGTCAAAGGGGAATGGCAGAGCGAGGTCGTCTACGGGCTGCTGGCGCGGGAATGGGAGCCGTCGCAGCGCTGCATATGACTGTGGCTCGTCGGGTCGTCGGCACGACCTAGAGCTTGTGCTTGCGCGCGTGCTGCTCGCCCAGGAGCCGATGCTGCGCTTCGATCTGGGCCGCCTCCATCGGAGGCCGAGGTCCGGCAGCAGCCATGCGTCGCCGTCGCGCTCGAGCTCGCGGCTCGACTCCAGGATGATGGCCACGCCCGGTTGGCGTTTTGCGCCCACGGAGCGGAGCCTCCCAGACATTTGGGCGGCGGGCCAGAGGCCACGCTGGTAGCCTTAAGCACATAGTCGCCGGGCTCTGAGATCCCCGACGCCAGCGCGGCCCGTTGCCGCATCGCCGCCACCGCGGCGCTGTTCATCTGGCGACTCGGCTGAGCCGCTCCACCTAGCCGGCTTAGACGCCGCCAGAGAGGAAGCACCCCATGCCCCCAAAGGCCGATGCCGCCACGTTGAATCTTCAGCCGAAGCAACGACGAAGCGTGTACCTGTGGCTGGCCGACGCGCCCGAGGGCCGCTCGGTCAAGCACCTGCTCGACGATCTGGACATCGCTGAGGTCGAGCTCCGGGAGACGCTTCGCAAGCTCGACGCCGCCGGGCTCGCCCGACGCGTCAACGGGACGTGGAGGGCCGTCCCGCTCGAAGGCGCCGAGTCGCAGGTCCCTGTCGTCTCGGAGTAGCGCTTTGCGCTGACCACGAAGGTGGGCCGCCGTCTGTGACCGGCGCGGTCACAACCGCCGCAGCTCGCGCGAAGGACGGGCATGCGAACCCATTCTCGGAAGCTGTGGCCGCTGTTCCTGGTCAGCGGTGTCGTGGCGGTGCTGGGCCTGTTCGTCGTGGACGGCGTGGCTGCGGGTGTCCTGACGCTGGCCGGCGTGCTCGGTGTGCTCGGGACGGCCATCTACGGCCTCGCGGGCGAGGACGTCAGTGACAGCGCCGGCGGCATCGCCGGCCTCGGCGGCTGGTAGTCAGCGCTCGTCGCGCAGCGGCGGCTTGATGTCGACGATCGGGGTGCCGTCGAGCGCCTCGAGGTGGTCGACGCGGACGTGCAGCCCGTCGATCGCGCTCACGGTGACGCGGTGCAGCCCGATCGGGTTCGGGCGATCCGGGGAGCGGGTGTTGAAGACGCCCTGCTCCGCGCGCGAGAGGTCGCCGCGCGGGTGCACGCGCAGGACGTCGCGATGGGCGCGGTCGAGCCAGGTGAGCACGAGCAGCTCGTCGCCCGGCGCGATCCCGTCGAGCGCGTCGGCGTAGCGCTCGTCGATGACGAGCGTCGCCTCCGGTGCGCCCTCGTCGCCCTGCTTGGGCGCGGTCGCGCGGTCGGTGAGCGGCGACTCGACCACGCCGATGGGGTGGAGGTTCACCGGTAGCCCTCGTCGCCGGGGCTCGCGTCGGGGTTGTCGACGACCTCTGTCATGTAGCGCCAGCAGTCGGGTCGGGTGCCGTCGAGGTCGGTGAAGCCGTAGACCTGGGCGAGCCCGCCGCTCGACAGCGACCGGCCGTTCCAGCGGTGGCGGTCGGGATCGCCGGCGAGAGCGGCGACGGCGCGGCCGACGAAGCGCGGTGACTCCGAGATGCAGAAGTGCGGTGTGCGCTCGGTCCCGTCGCGCCAGTTCTCCTCGGTCACGCCGTAATGCTCGAGCATCTCCTCCGAGCGCATCCAGCCGGGGGTGAGGGCGACGGCGGTCCGGTCGTCCGTGAGCTCCTGCGCGAGTCCCCACGCCATGCGGATCACCGACGTCTTGGCGAGGTCGTAGAAGACGTTGATGCGGAAGTGGCCGGCGTTGTACTCGGCGGTGCCGTCCGTGACCTCGACGACGAGCCCACCGGGGCGGAGGATGCGCAGCGCGTGATGGCTCGTGATCAGGTGCGTGTCGATCGCGAGCCGCAGCAGCCGCAGGCCGTTGGCGAGGTCGTGCTCGTGGATCGGCGTGTTCCACTCGAAGAGGTGCTCGCCGCCCCAGATGTCGTTGACGAGGACGTCCAGATCGCCGTGCTCGCGCTCGATCCGCTCGATCAGCGCCTGCACCTGCTCGGAGTCGAGGTGATCCGTGGGCACCGCGATGCCCTCGCCGCCCGCCGCGGTGACCAGCTCGGCGGTCTCCTCGATCGTCTCGGGGCGGTCGATCTCGGAGCGGCGCTCGCGGGTGCTGCGGCCGGTCACGTAGACCGTGTGGCCCGCCTCTCCGAGCCCGACGGCGATGCCCCGGCCGCCGCCGCGGGTCGCGCCCGCGACGAGCGCGATCACGCCGGCGCCTCGGCCAGCCGCGGCCGCCGCGCGGCGACGGTCGCCGGGATCACGGCGGCGAGCACGAGCGCGCCGCCGAGGAGCTGAGCGGGACCGAGCGTCTCGCCGAACACGACGAACGCGAGGCCCACGGTGACGAGCGGCTCGACCGTGGCGAGGATCGCGGCCGTGGTCGGGCCGACGCGCTCGAGCCCGGCGAAGAAGAGGCTGATCGCGGCCACCGTCGAGACGATCGCGAGGCAGGCCAGCCAGCCCCAGCCGGCGGCGGTCAGCTCGCCGGGGTGGAGCTCGCCGAGCAGCACGGAGCCGACGGTGAGGGTGACCGCCGCGCCCGTGCACACGAGCGTCGCGAGCACCTGCGGGCGGACGCGGCGCGAGATGCCGTCGCTGACGAGGATGTACGTGCTGTAGACGACCGCGGCGCCGAGGCCGAGCGCGGTGCCGACGGGGTCGAGGTCGCCGGTGCCGGCGCCCGCGACCACCAGCATCAGCCCGCCGGAGGCGAGCACGACCGCAGCCACGTGGCGCACGTCGAACCGCTCGCGCCCGATCGCGACCGCGGCGGCGGCGACGATGGCGGGGAACGTGTAGAGGAGCAGCGCGAGCAGCGAGGCGTCGATGCGGTTCAGCGCGGCGAAGTAGCAGCCCGCCTGCAGCGAGTAGCCGAACGCGCCGAGGCCGAGGCCGAGGCGGAGGTCGCGGGGCTTGAGCGCGCGGATCTCGCGGCTGGCGTGGCGAGCGAAGAGGAGGATCCAGAAGAGCCCGGCCGCCATCATGAACCGGAGCGCGAGCAGGGTGCCGACGCTCGCGCCCTCGTCGTAGGCGAACTTGCCGAAGATCGCCATCGCGCCGAACGCTGCGGCGGAGGCGATGCAGAGGAGCGCGCCTTCGGACGACTTCATGGTGGGCATCCTGGCAGGACGAACCGTCAGCATCGATTCCGATTTCTGACGGCGATCATGTAGCGTTCCTGTCGAGTGCTCGACCTCCGCCGTCTGCGCCTGCTGCGGGAGCTCCACGAGCGCGGCACGATCGCCGCGGTCGCCGACGCGCTCCAGTTCACGCCCTCCGCGGTCTCCCAGGGGCTCGCGACGCTCGAGCGCGAGGCGGGCGTCCCGCTGCTCGAGCGCGCGGGCCGAGGCGTCCGGCTCACCGACGCGGCGCGGGTGCTCGTAGACCACGCCGACGCGCTGCTCGCCCGCTCGGCGCTCGCCGAGGCCGACCTCGCCGCGGCGGCCGGCGAGGTCACCGGCCGCGCCCGCATCGCGGGCTTCCAGTCGGTGATGCTCAACCTCGCCATCCCCACGATGGAGTCGCTCGCCCGCGACGCGCCCCGGCTGCGCTGCGAGCTCGTCGAGGCCGAGCCGGAGGAGTCGATCCCGATGCTCGCGCTCGGGGACGTCGACCTCGTGCTGGCCGACGAGTGGCAGCACCACCCGCGCCGCCTGCCGCCGAGCCTTCAGCGCCACGACCTCTTCCACGACCCGGTCAACATCGTCCTCCCCGCGGACCACCCGGCAGCGAAGCGGCATCGGGGCGCCGTGCCGCTGGCGGAGCTGGCGGGGGAGCCGTGGGCCACCGGTCACCCGAGCCTGGGCTGGGAGGAGGTGACCGTGCGGACCTGCCGCGAGCTCGGCGGCTTCGACCCCGACATCCGCTACCGGGCCAACGACGCGACGATCAGCCTCGCTCTGGTGTCACACGGCCTGGCGGTCACGCTGCTGCCCGACCTCGTGGTGCCTGATAGGCAGCAGGGCGTCACGGCCCGGCCGATCGCCGAGGGGTCCGTGGACCGCGCGATCCTGACCGTCACGCGGACCGCCGACGCGGCCCGGCCGTCCACGCGTGCGCTGCTCGCCGCGATCGAGGCTGCGGCAGGCGACTTGAGCGCTCAGGAGCAGGGTGTACGGTGACGTTTGCCATGGAGACGAGGGGGTTCGATACCGCTCGCGGGCGCGTCAGCGCCCTGGATGGCCTCGTCCGGGACGGCGACGGCGTGCTGCTCCTCGGCCTCGAGCACGTCGGCCTCAGCGCGTGGGAGCTGCTCGCCGCCGCCGGGTTGCGGATCCTGCGGGTCGCCGAGGTCGGCGACGCCGTCCGCGCCATCGACCAGGGAGAGGCGCAGGTCATCTTCGCCGACGCGCGCCAGGGCCCCGCGCTGATCACCGAGCTGCGCGCGCGGCCGCAGCTCGAGGGCGCGCACGTCGTGGTCTGCGCGGACATCGAATCGCCCGAGGAGCTGCGCGAGGCGTTGGACGCCGGCGCCGACGACGTGATGCGGATCCCGTTCGAGCCGCAGGTGCTCGCGATGCGCGTCGCGACCGGTTTGCGGGCTGCGCAGCTGCGGGCGAGCGAGGCGCTGCTGCGCTCGCTCGTCGAGAGCATCCCGGGCGCGATCTACCGCTGCGCATGCGACCTCGACTGGACGATGGAGTGGCTGACCGACGAGATCGAGGTCATCACCGGCTATCCCGCGAGCGACTTCATCGGCAGCCGCGTGCGCACGTTCGCGAGCATCGAGCATCCCGAGGACAAGGAGTACGTCCAGGACGCGGTCATGGAGTCCGTCGCGACGGGGAAGCCGTTCGCGCTCGAGTACCGGCTCGTCCGCCGCGACGGCTCGATCTGCTGGGTGCTCGAGCGCGGCCTCGCCCAGCAGGCCGGCGACGGCCGCCTGTGGCTCGACGGGGCGATCTTCGACATCACGGCCCGCCGGGAGGCGGAGCAGACGCTGCGCGCGAACGAGGTGATGGAGGCGCAGCTGGCAGAGGTCCGCGCTTCCCGCACCCGCATCCTCGACGCCGCCGACCGCGCGCGCCGCGAGATCGAGCGCAACCTCCACGACGGCGCCCAGCAGCGGCTGGTGTCGGTCGCGATGAGCATGTCCGTCTGGCTGGCCCAGCACCGCGACCTGCCCGACGACTGCCTCGAGCCGGTCCGCCGGACGCTGGAAGAGCTGCGCGCGGGCCTCGCCGAGCTGCGCGACCTCGCGCGCGGGCTGCACCCGGCGGTCTTGAGCGACCACGGCCTCGAGCACGCGCTGCGCGCTCTGGTCGGGCGGACTCCGATGCCGGTCGCGTACGAGGCGGCGCTGCCCGAGGAGCGGTTACCAGAGGCGGTCGAGGCGGCGGCCTACTTCGCGATCTCCGAGGCGCTGACGAACGTCGTCCGATACGCCGACGCGAGCTGCGCGACCGTGAGCATCTCCGAGCGCGAGGGCGTCCTCGACATCAGGGTCGACGACGACGGCGTCGGCGGCGCGGACGCCAACGGCGGCTCGGGGCTCCAGGGGTTGCGCGACCGCCTTGCCGTTCTCAACGGGACGCTGGAGATCGAGAGCGAGCCGGGCCTCGGCACGCACCTGCGCGCGCGGATCCCGTGCGGCGACGCGGTGGCGGCGCGGTAGCGCTCCGCGCACTTGGCTGTGAACGAATAGGAACTCTCTCTCACTGCCGTGGTGCACGCCGCGCCGCACCGTCCGCAACGCGGTGGGGTTCGTGGCCGTGGAGTCAAAGCGCGCAGATCCTGACAAGGTGTCATGAGTGACACTTCGCCTGGAACGACCGGGTTTAGTCTTGTGAATCCACAAAACAGGTTGATTTCGCGATGCTCCGGAGTCTAGAGTCGGCTGACCGCTTACTTGTCAACCGAGAGGGTCACGTATGAGCATCGTCGCGATGGCGGACAACAAGGTCTTGCGCGATCAGAAGTCTGATGCCAGGGCCGACAAAGCGGCACCTAAAGGGGTCCCCGCCAATATCGTCAACCAGCTCGTCCTCTTCATCCCGACGGAGATAATCACGCTCTGGGTGGCCTTTCTCTCGGTTATCGACCCGCCGAAGATCGCCGCCGGGAAGAAGCTGTGCTCCGGAAGCTACGCGGACTACTGGATCGCGTTTGGGATATTCGCGCTGGGCGCCGTGGTTCTCACCGTGGGTCTCACCTACCGGAAGGCCAAGGATGCGGGGCGGCCATTCAAGGTGCCGATCTTTGAGACTCTTGCCGCCTTGGCGGCCTTCGCCGCGTGGGCCGTCGCGCTGCCGGAAACGCCACTTGCAAGCGTATGTGGCTACGACGAAAGCACTGGTGCATTCATTGTTCTTGTCGCGACCATCCTGATTACGACAGCGGGCTACGTTTTCGGAAAGACTGCTCGCTTCGAGAAGGCATGACACGAAGCGCCACACGAGTCGCCCACACCTGCAGCGAGTTCTCTCAGTTGTGTACTTGGCGAACGACGCGACTGGGATCACTTTCGGCCAAGATCTAGTCCTCCTCACCCAACCCCCGCACACGGCGGACGCTCGACACGGCGACGGGGACAACCAGCGCGAGGATCGCGAGGATGAAGAGGACGACCGCGAACGGGCGCTCGAGGAACGCTCCGTAGTCGCCGTCTGACACGAGCAGGGTTCGCCGGAACTGCGCCTCCATCAGCGGCCCGAGGATCACACCCAGGATGACCGGTGCGACCGGGAAGTCGAAGCGGCGCATGAAGAACCCGAGGACGCCGATGACGTACATGACGAGCACCTCGGTGAGTGAGCCGGATACGGAGTAGACGCCCAAAGTCGCGAAGACGAGGATGCCGGCGGTCAGCGCCTCGCGCGGGATCTCGAGCACCTTCACCCAGAGGCGGACCAGCGGCAGGTTGAGCAGCAGCAGCATCACGTTGCCGACGTACAAAGATGCGATCAGCGCCCACACGAGGTCGGGCTCTTGCTCGAACAGCTGCGGCCCCGGCTGGAGGTCGAAGATCTGGAACGCCGCGACGAGGATCGCTGCCGTGGCGGAGGTCGGGATTCCCAAGGTGAGGAGCGGGACGAGCACGCCGGTGAAGGCTGCGTTGTTCGCCGCCTCGGGCCCCGCGACGCCCTCGATCGCGCCCTTGCCGAACTCCTCCTTCGCCTTCCCGCGCGCCAGCCGCCGCTCGACCGCGTAGGACAGGAACGTCGGGATCTCCGCGCCCCCCGTCGGCATCGCGCCGAACGGGAAGCCAAGCGCGGTGCCGCGCAGCCAGGGCCGCCACGATCGCCGCACGTCCTCTCGCGACAGCGTCTTGGCGCCCTCGACCGGAAGCAACTCCTCCTCGCGGCGCCCCCGCAGCCGCGATGCGACATACAGGGCCTCGCCGACCGCGAACAGCCCAACCGCGACCAGGACGACGTCGACGCCGTTGTTGAGCTCGTTGACCCCGAACGTCAGCCGCGACTGGCCCGACACCTGGTCGATGCCGATCAGCCCGATGAACAGGCCGACGAACAGCGACAGCATCCCGCGGATCAGCGACCGCCCCACCAGCGCCGTCACCGACACGAACGCGAGCACGGTCAAGGCGAAGTAGTCCGGCGGTTGCATCTGGACCGCCAGGTCCGCGACCGGCTCGGCGAGGAACGTGAGCAGCAGGATCCCGATCGTCCCCGCCACGAACGAGCCGATCGCGGCCGTCGCCAAGGCCGGCCCGCCGCGTCCTCGTTTCGCCATCTCGTGGCCCTCGATCGCGGTCGCGACCGACGCCGACTCGCCCGGCGTGTTGAGCAGGATCGATGTCGTCGATCCGCCGTACATCCCGCCGAAGTAGATCCCGGCGAACATGATGAACGCGCCCGTCGGCTCCTCGAAGTTGAACGTGATCGGGAGCAGCAGCGCGATCGTCAGCGCCGGGCCGATCCCCGGCAACACGCCGACGAACGTCCCCAGCAGCACGCCGATCGCCGCGAACGCGAGGTTCTCCGGTGTCAGGACGACCCCGAAGCCGTCGATCAGGTCGGAGATGAACGCGAAGGCGATCACGTCAGAAGATCGGCGTCAGGCCGGCCGGGAGCGAGACGCCGAGGTACTGCGTGAAGGCGGTGAACAACCCGAAGCCGAGCACCAGCCCTGCGATCACGTCGCGCACGAGCGCCCGACTCCCCAGCACACGCGCCAGCACGACGAACACCACGGCGGTCGAGAGCGGATAGCCGATCGGCTCCAAAGCGAACGCGTAGACGAGCAGCGCGAGCAGGATCAGCCCCGGCGTCGCCCAGTGCGTCGCGTCGTCCTCCTCGGCGGAGCGCTCCGCCAGAGCGACGTCGGGCCGGATCCACGTCCGCGCGAGGAACAGCGCCGACAGCAGGATCAGCCCACAGGCCACGATCAGCGGCACGAAGCGCGGCCCGCTCGACGAGTACCCGCCCCGCCCGGGGATCTCGAGCACCGCCAACAACACAGCCACGGACGCGGCCAGCAGGAACGCGCCTGCCAGCCGCGGCCCGGCCCAGCTCTGCCTCACCCGGTCAGCCCGATGTCCTGGAGGACGCCCTTCACCCGCGTGCTCTCGGTCTTCAGGAAGCTGTCGAAGTCGTCACCGGCCTTGAAGAAGTCGGTCCACTCGTTCTTCTCGAGCGCCGCCTTCCACTCCGGCGAGTCGTGCAGCTTCTCCATCGCCGCGATCGCGGCGTCGCGCTCGGCGGGCTTGATGTCGGGCGGGGCGACGACGCCGCGCCAGTTGGTGATCTCCACGTCGAGGCCCTGCTCCTTGAGCGTCTTGATCTCCTTGCCGGCGACCTGGAGCGGCTCCGCGGTCGAGACCGCGAGGACGCGCATCTTGCCCGCCTCGACCTGCTCGGCCCACTCGGAGATGGCGGAGATGCCGGCGTCGACGGAGCCGGAGAGGATGCTCTGCTGCGCCTCGCCGCCGCCGGAGTAGGCGACGTACTTGGGCTTGGAGGGATCGACGCCCGCGGCCTTGGCGATCAGGCCGAGCAGGATCTGGTCGGTGCCGCCGGCCGAGCCGCCGCCGACCGAGATCTTGGCCGGGTCGGCCTTCAGGTCGTCGACGAAGTCCTGCATCGTCTTGTACTTCGAGTCGCTCCTGACGAAGACCGCCTCGGGCTCGGTCGTCAGCGACGCGATCGGCGTCGTCTTCGAGAGGTCGGTGGGCGACTTGTTCGTCTCGATCGCGCCCATCATCACGAGGCCCATGACCATCAGCTCGTTCGACTTGCCGGAGTGCTTGGAGGCGAGCTGGGAGAGCCCGATCGTCCCGCCGGCGCCCGGCACGTTGTAGACCTCGACGCCCTTGTCGATGACCTTGCCGTCCTGGATCGCCTGCGACATCGCGCGCGCGGTGCCGTCCCAGCCGCCGCCCGGATCGGCGGGCGCCATCAGCCGGAGATCGCGCTGCGGCCAGTTCGCCGCCTCGCCGCCGCCACCCTCGGTGTCGGCCTTGTTGCCACAGCCCGCCACCACCGCGGCCAGCGTCAGTGCCAGCACCGCGGCCATCGTCACGCGTCGCATCGCCTCTCCTCCGTCGAACGTACCCCTCCAGCGCTGCGTGCCCTGATACCCAGCGCCGGAAACGGGTAGGCGGGGGCCAAGGACGTCCTGGAGGAGGACACCTGGTCCGCATAACGCAAGAGGCACGAGAGGCGCTCGACGCAGGGGACGCGCTGGTGTTCGACTGGCACCGCGTCGCTATCTGCTGCGCCGCCGCGGGCGAGGTCTCGCTGCGGCGGATGCCGCGCGAGCGGCTCGAAGGCTCCGCGGACTACAAGCCCCTCCACGACAGCCCGCCCGTCTACGCGCACCGGATGGCCTATCCGCACCTGGCGCGCCGCGACGTCGGCATCGACACGCGTCGCACCTTCGGGCTGCGCCGCTTCACCTCGAACCTGCCATCTGACTTCGGGCTCCGCGTGAGCCTCGGTCGTCTGCCCTCTGGGGAGGAGAGCACGTGAAAACGAAGAGCCGCACGCGTTCGATCGCGATCTGGACCGCCGTTGCCCTCGTGGGCGCCGTGTGTTGGGGCGTCGTCGCGCTCGTGCGTGGCGAGTCGATCTCCGCCATCTGGCTGCTCGGCGCAGCGGTCGGCTCGTACGCGATCGCCTTCCGCTTCTACGCGCGCTTCATTGCGAACAAGGTCCTCGAGGTCGACGACAAGCGGGCGACGCCCGCCGAGCGGCTCGACAACGACATGGACTTCCAGCCGACGGACCGGCGGGTCCTGTTCGGCCACCACTTCGCCGCGATCGCCGGCGCCGGCCCGCTGGTCGGCCCCGTGCTCGCCGCCCAGATGGGCTACCTGCCCGGCACCCTGTGGATCGTCGTCGGCGTGATCTTCGCCGGCGCGGTGCAGGACATGGTGATCCTGTTCTTCTCGATGCGCCGCGACGGCAAGTCGCTGGGTCAGATGGCGCGCGACGAGATCGGCCCGGTCGGCGGCGTCGCCGCGCTGCTCGCCGTCTTCTCGATCATGATCATCCTGCTGGCGGTCCTGGCGCTCGTCGTCGTCAACGCGCTGGCGGAGTCGCCGTGGGGCGTGTTCTCGATCGCGATGACGATCCCGATCGCGTTCTTCATGGGCTTCTACATGCGCGTGCTCCGCCCGGGGCGCGTGCTCGAGACGACGGCCATCGGCGTCACGCTGCTGCTGCTGGCGATCGTCGCCGGCGGCTGGGTCCAGGACTCGAGCTGGGCCGACACGTTCACGCTGTCGAAGGAGACGCTGGCGATCTGCCTGATGGTCTACGGCTTCTTCGCCTCCGTGCTGCCGGTGTGGATGCTGCTGGCGCCGCGCGACTACCTGTCGACGTTCATGAAGATCGGGACGATCCTGCTCCTGGCCGTGGGCATCCTCGTCGCCGCGCCGACGATGGAGAACGAGGCGGTGACGAAGTTCGCCTCGAGCGGCGAGGGCCCGGTGTTCGCGGGCGCGCTGTTCCCGTTCGTGTTCATCATCATCGCCTGCGGCGCGCTGTCGGGCTTCCACGCCCTGATCGCCTCGGGCACGACCCCGAAGATGATCCAGAAGGAGTCGCAGATCCGGACGATCGGCTACGGCGCGATGCTGATGGAGTCGTTCGTCGCGGTCTGCGCGATCATCGCCGCCTCGATCATCGACCCCGGCCTCTACTACGCGATGAACGCGCCGGCCGCCGTGGTCGGCGACACGGTCCAGTCCGCCTCCCAGGCGGTCAACGACCTCGGCTTCACGGTCTCACCCGACACGCTGGCGCAAGCGGCGCAGGACGTCGACGAGGAGACGCTCGTGGCCCGCACCGGCGGTGCGCCGACGCTCGCGATCGGCATGGCCGAGATCTTCTCCGGGGCGTTCGGCTCGGGCCTGAAGGCGTTCTTCTACCACTTCGCGATCATGTTCGAGGCGCTGTTCATCCTCACCACGGTCGACGCCGGCACGCGCGTCGGGCGCTTCATGCTCCAGGACACGCTGGGCAACGTGTGGAAGCCGATGGCGCGCGTCTCCTGGAAGCCCGGCCTCTGGTTCACGAGCGCGATCGTCGTCGCCGCGTGGGGCTACTTCCTGTACGTCGGCGTGACGGACCCGCTCGGCGGGATCAACCAGCTGTTCCCGCTGTTCGGCATCGCGAACCAGCTGCTCGCCGCGGTGGCGCTGACCGTCGCGACGACGCTGCTGATCAAGCGCGGCAAGCTCAAGTGGGCGTGGGTGACCGGCGTGCCGCTGGCGTGGGACGCGCTCGTGACGCTCACCGCGAGCTACCAGAAGATCTTCTCCAGCGACCCGAAGATCGGCTTCTTCGAGCAGCGCAGCACGTTCAAGGAGGCGCTCGACGCGGGCGAGGTGCTGCCGCCGGCGAAGAACGCGGGCGACATGCAGCAGGTCGTGACCAACTCGACGGTTGACGGCGTGCTGTCGGTCCTGTTCGCTTCGCTGATCATCATCGTGATCCTCGACGCCTCCCGCATCTGGATCAAGGCGATCCGCGCCCGCGAGCCGCTGCCGACGACCGAGGTGCCGTTCGAGGAGTCGAAGCTGTGGGCGCCGGCCGGCCTGTTCCCGACCGCCGAGGAGCGGGAGTACATGGCCACGATGCACACGGAGGACGACGGCTCGGTCGACACGGACCGCGAGCCCGTCGGGACGGGAGGGCGCGAGTGACGGTCCGCGAGGCGCTCTCCGGCATCCGCTGGTACCTCCGCGAGGTCTCCGGCGAGACGGGCTACGAGCGCTACGTCGAGCACATCCGCCGCGAGCACCCCGACGCGATCGTCATGTCGCGGCGTGACTTCGAGCGCTGGCGCCAGGACGATCGCAACGACAACCCGCGGGCGCGCTGCTGCTGAGAGTCGTCGGCTGAGTGCACTTGCATTGACCGGCCTCCAGCCGGTTGACTGCGCATGCACTCACGGAAAGGACTCGGAATGAAGCTCGGACACGCGGGCCGGCGCCGGATGGCGCTGGTGCTCTGCACGTCGGCCCTGACCGCCGGCGGCACTGCCGCCACCGCGGGAGCGGCGATCGTGCCGGAAGACTCCGCCGACGTGGTCGCGGAGGCGATCGTCGACGATCCCACGACGCTCGACCTCGCCGCCACGGACTGGAACGAGCGGCCCACGACCGACAGCGGTCCCGGCGTGACTGCGGCCGTTGCCGACGCGCCGCTGTCCGGATTCCCGACCGCCGACTCGACCTTCGGCATCCTGACCACGGGCGATCCAGAGATCGCCGACGACCCCAACACCGGCGGGGGCGACGGCGCGCCGGTCGAGACCGAGAACAACGGTGCGGCTCGCGGCGACACGGACTACGACGTGACCGTGCTGAAGATCGGCGTCACCGTCCCGGCGGGCGCCAACTGCCTGTCGCTGGACTACCGCTTCCTCTCCGAGGAGTTCCCCGAGTTCGTCAACTCTGAGTACAACGACGCGTTCATCGGCGAGATCGGCGCGACCCAGTGGTTCACGAACGGCAGCGCGATCAACAAGCCGGGCGACTTCGCGACGAACACGGGCGGCGAGCCGGTGAGCATCAACGGCGTCGGGCCGGTCGCCGTCTCGGAGGCCGAGGCTGCCGGCACGACCTATGACGCCGCCACCGGGCTCGTCAACACGAAGTCCCAGATCGCGCCCGGACCGCGGCTCGTCTACCTGTCGATCTTCGACCAGGGCGACTCGATCTACGACTCGGCGGTCTTCCTCGACCGCCTGCGCTTCATCAACGAGTCGCCGACCACCTGCAGGCCGCCCGAGGTCCCGGAGACGCCCGCCCCGCCGCCGCCTCCGCCCGGCCCGCCGGCGCCGCCTCCGCCCCCTCCGGCCACGCCCAGCAACGCGTTCTCCGTCGGGAGCAGCATCACCTTCGGCGCCAACGGCACCGCGACCGTCACGGTCGTCGTCCCGGGCCCCGGCGTCGTGACCGCCTCGGACGGCGCGACCGCCGGCGCGTCGACGCGGGCGCAGATCGCCCAGAAGAAGAAGAAGAAGAAGGCCAAGCGCAAGGCGCTGATCGCCAGGACGCGGGTCGTCGCGACCAAGGCGGGCCCTGTCAAGGTCAAGATCCGCCCGTCGAAGGCCGGCAAGAAGGCGTTGCGTCGCAAGGGCCGGCTGCGCGTGAAGGTGAAGCTGACCTACACGCCGACCGGCGGCACCGCGCGCTCGACCACGAAGCGCGTCACGCTCAAGCTCAAGAAGAAGAAGAAGGGACGGGGGCGCGGGTAGCGCCCGCGTGTACGGCGCGCTCGCCGACGTCTACGACTTCCTCGTCCCCGAGGCGCTGCTCTCGCCCGAGGGCAGCGCCGCCGCGTTCGCTCAGGTGACCGCGGAGCTGCCCGCGGGCGCGCGCGTGCTCGACTGCGCGTGCGGGACGGGGACGCTCGCGGTCGGGCTGGCGCTGCTGGGGTTCGAGGTCGCGGCGTCCGACGCAAGCCCCGCGATGGTCGCGCGGACACAGGCGCTCGCCGCGGAGCGCGGCGTCGACGTCCGGGTCGCGACGCGGGCGTGGGCGGAGCTGCGGGGCGAGGCGTTCGACGCCGTGCTGTGCGTCGGCAACTCGCTCACGCACGCGGGCGGGAAGGCGGGGCGGCGGACGGCGCTCGACGGGATGCGGCGCGTGCTGCGCGACGGCGGGCTGCTCGCGGTCACCTCGCGCAACTGGGAGCGGCAGCAGGAGGATGCGGAGGAGGTCGTCGAGCGGGGCGGGCGGCGGGCGACCGTGCGGCACGTGTGGCTCCCGCCGGAGCACACCGGCGGCCCCCACGGCCTCGACCTCGCGGTCACGCTCGACGACGGCGCCGTCCACTGGGAGCGCCTGCCGTACTGGCCGTTCACCTACGGCGAGCTCGAGGAGGATCTCCGCGCCACGGGCTTCGAGCCCGAGAGCAGCACCTGGACGCCGGACGCCGAGCGCTACCTGGTCACGTCGCGCGCGAACAGCTCGAACGCCTCGAGGTAGCTCGCGAGGTGCTCGTCGGTGTGGGTCACCGACAGCGTCCACTCCTCGTCCTGGCCCGGCGTCATGAAGATGCCGTGGTTCATGTGGTAGAGCCACGCGAGGTCGCTCAGCTCGTGGTGGATCTTCGAGCAGTAGTCGCGGTACTCGCGGATCGGCTCGGCCGAGAAGGTCACGCAGCCCTTCGAGCCCAGCCCGACCGTGTGGGCGGGCAGGCCGTACTCGCCGATGATGCGGTCGCAGCCGGCCATGAGGCGCTCGTTGAGCGCGTGGAGGTGGGCGTAGGCGTCGGGCGTCAGCACCTCGAGCAGCGCCGCCTCGGCGGCCGCCATCACGAGCGGGTTGCCGTTGAACGTGCCCTGCTGGCGCACGGCGTTGCTCTCGACCAGCTCGGCGAGCTCGTCATTCATGCCGACGGCGCCGCCCGGCAGGCCGCCGCAGATCGCCTTGGCGAGGCAGACCACGTCCGGCGTGACGCCGAAGAGCTCGGTCGCGCCGCCGGCCGCCACCGCGGCGCCGGTCTTGACCTCGTCGAAGATCAGCGGCACGCCGTGCTCGGTGCAGAGCTCGCGCAGGCGCTGCAGGTAGCCGTCGACCGGCGGGACGATGTTGATGTTCATCATCGCCGGCTCGAGGATCAGGCCCGCGACCTGGCCGGAGAGCTCGCCGAATACGCGCTCGACCGCCTCGGCGTCGTTGAACGGGACGACGCGCGTCGCCTCGGGCGTGCCGGGGGCGTAGCCGAGGCCGTAGGGGATCGCGTTCGGGTGCTCGCGGTCGCCCATGAGGTCGGCGGGCGGCTTGACCGAGATCATCACCGCGTCGTGGTGGCCGTGGTAGGAGCCCTCGATCTTCACGATCACGTCGCGGCCGGTGAACCCGCGCGCGAGGTGGATCGCGTCCATCGTCGACTCGGTGCCGGAGTTCGTGAAGCGCCAGTGGGGGAGGCCCCAGCGCCGCTTGAGCTCCTCGGCCACGACGATCGAGCCCTCGGTCGGCGCGGCGAAGTGGGTGCCGTCGTCCATCCGCGCCTTGACGGCGGCGGCGATCAGCGGGTTCGCGTGCCCGACGCACATGACGCCGAAGCCGTTGTGGAAGTCGAGGTACTCGTTGCCGTCGACGTCCCACACGCGCGCGCCCTCGCCGCGCTCGAGGTACGTCGGCCACGGGTGGTTGCGCTGGAACGACGACGGGACGCCGCCGGGCATGACCTGCCGAGCGCGCTCGAAGTACTCACCGGAGCGCCGCGTGCGGTCGACCAGCCGCGCCTTCTCGCGTTCGGTGAGGGAGGCGACGGTGGAATAGGCGGCAGCGGTCACGTTCATGGCGGCCGATTGTACGCGGCGTCGATGCGGATTATCCAGTCCGGAGTGCCGCGCGCCGGACCTTTCCACTCGCGGTCTTCGGCAGCTCGTCGGTGAAGTCGACGATGCGCGGGTACTTGTACGGCGCGGTCTGGGCCTTGACGTGGTCCTGGAGCTCCGCCGCCAGCCCGTCGGAGGCGGAGTAGCCGTCGCGCAGCACGACGACCGCGCGCACGACGCTGCCGCGCTCCTCGTCGGGCGCCGCCACGACCGCGGCCTCTGCGACCGCCGCGTGGGCGACCAGGGCGGACTCGACCTCGAACGGGCCGATCCGGTAGCCGGCGGAGATGATCACGTCGTCGAGGCGGCCCTCGAAGTACAGGTAGCCGTCGTCGTCGCGGCGGACGCGGTCGCCCGTCCGCCACGGGCCGGCGGGCGCCGGGTCGCCGCCGAGGTAGCGGACGAAGAACGTCGGCACGGTCGCGGGGTCGGCGACGAGCTCGCCGTCGAGCACGTCGAGCGCGATCCCCGGCAGCGCGCGGCCCATCGAGCCGGGCCGGGCCTCCTCGCCGAGCGGCATGCCCGTCAGCTGTCCCGTCTCGGTCTGGCCGTAGCCGTCGCGGATCCACAGCCCGGTGGCCTCGTGCCACGCGCGCAGCACCTCGGGGTTCAGGGCCTCGCCGGCGGCGACGAGCCCGTGCAGCGCACCGAACGGGCGCAGCGCGGCGCGCTTGGCGATCACGCGGTACTCGGTCGGCGCCATGCAGAGCGTGTCGACCTGCTCGCGCTCCAGCACCTCGAGCCGCTCGGCCGGATCGAAGCGCGCGTCGTGCAGCAGTGCCGCGGCGCCGCGCAGCCACGGCGCGATGAAGACGTTGCGCGCCGACTTCGACCAGCCGGAGGCGGCCGTGCACCACGTGAGCCGCTCGGGCCGCGGCGCGAGCCAGTGCTCGGCCTGCACCTGCTGGCCGGCCAGGTAGCGCTGGCCGTGCAGCACCGCCTTCGGCTCGCCCGCGGTGCCCGAGGTGAAGGTGACGAGGCACGGGTCCTCGGGCCCCAGCTCGACCGCCGCGGCCGGCTCCGCCGCGGTCAGCTCCGGCCCGGGGACGACGAGCACGTCCGCGCCGGGGGCCGCCTCGCCGAGCACGCCGAGGTTGCGCTCGTCGCACACGATCAGCCGCGGCCTGGCGATCGCGAGCCGCGAGCGCAGGTCCGCGGCCCGCAGCTGCTCGGTGCACGGCAGCGCGACCGCGCCGATCCGGAAGCAGGCGATCATCGTCAGCACCCACTCGGGCCGGTTGCCGACGAGCGTCAGCACGACGTCCCCCCGAGCCACCCCGCGCGCGGCCAGCGCGCCCGCCGCGCGCGCCGACGCCTCGGCGACCTCGCCGAAGCTCCACTCGGCCCGCGAGCCGTCCCTCCCGAGCGCGACGAGCGCGCGCCGCGCGGGCGGGGCGGCGTCGACGACGTCGCGGGCGAAGTTCATCGCGGCGGGAGGCTAGCCGCGGGCGCCGTAAGCCGGATTCCGGTGCTCCAAAGTGCGGAAACCGGAGCCTTGGAATGGCTCCAGAGGTAGGTTTCTGACCATCTGGACATAGTGTCTAGACCGGGTATGCACTCAAGGAGCCTCGACCTATCCTGGGCTTCGCCCATGTCGAGGATCTTCAAGACCAGCGAGGTGCGATGAGCCCCCGGGTCGTGCTGCCGGGAGCGACGCTGGCCGTCGCGCTGACGGCCGGCGCGCTGCTCCTGCTCGTGCTCGCGCTCGCGCTGCGCAGCGACGGCCCGTTCATCTTCGGGCTCGGCGACTCCGAGGGCCAGGCGCGGTTGCAGCCCGTCGAGGCCGTGGCGCCGCCGGCGGCCCCCGCGCCGCTGCCCGCGGGCACCACCGCACTCCTGCTCCCGAGCGGCGTGGTCGTCCCCACGGTCGACCTCCCGGCCCAGCGCGGCGGAGCGCTCCGCGGCGCCGCCCAGCCGGGCCCGGGCAGCGTCCGCCGTCGCGGGACGACGCCCACCGCGCCTGCGCCCGCCGGGACGCCGGCGCCCACGACGTCGCGCCCCGGCCCGACGACCACGACCCGGCCCGTCGCCACCCCGGCGCCGAACCCGGTCGCCGAGAAGGAGCGCGGTCGCGGCACGCCCGCGCCCCAGCCGCCCGTGAAGCGCGTCGCGCCGCGCTCGCCCGCCCCCGGCGTCGCCACCCCCGACGCGGCGCCCGTCGCGCCCGTCCCCACCGTCGAGATGCGCACCGTCCAGCCCTCGCAGCCCGCGGATGCGGGCGTCGGCGCGGACGACGGCGTGCTCAAGCGCGTCCCGGCCCCCCGGCCCTAGCAGTCGCCGCAGCGCAGGTATCCTCCCGCGTCCCCCGACGCGCACGCGAGGTACGACTACGCATGGCACTGGCCACCCCGCAGTTCTCCGAGAAGACCGAGGAGCAGAAGGCCATCACGGAGATGGTCCACCAGTTCGTCGACGAGCAGATCCTCCCCAAGGCCGAGTACTACGACCATGAGGACGAGTTCCCGGAGCCGATCGTCGAGCAGATGAAGGAGCTCGGGCTGTTCGGGGTGACGATCCCCGAGGAGTACGGCGGGATGGGGCTCGACCTGACGACTTACACGATGATCGTCGAGGAGCTCTCGCGCGGGTGGATCTCGATCTCAGGGGTGGTCAACACCCATTTCATCGGCAGCTACCTGCTGATGAAGTTCGGCACCGATGAGCAGAAGGAGCGCCTGCTGCCGAAGATGGCGACCGGGGAGATCCGGGCCGCCTTCAGCCTCTCCGAGCCGGAGCTGGGCTCCGACGTGCAGGCGATCAAGTCGACCGGGCGCAAGACCGAGGACGGCGACTACGAGCTCAACGGCCAGAAGATGTGGGTCACCAACGGCCTGCGCTCCGGCGTGGTCTTCGTGCTGATGAAGACCGACAAGGACGCCGACCCGCCGCACAGGGGCATGACCTGCTTCGTCTGTGAGAAGCCCGCCGGCGAGGCCGAGAGCCCGGGCCTGCTCGTGCCGCCCAAGATCAAGAAGATGGGCTACAAGGGCGTCGAGTCGACCGAGCTCGTCTTCGACGGCTACCGCTGCCCCGCCGAGATGATCCTCGGCGGCGAGGAGGCCGGGCTCGGCAAGGGCTTCGCCCAGATGATGGACGCGCTCGAGGTCGGCCGGGTCAACGTCGCCGCGCGCGGCGTCGGCATCGCCCAGCGCGCGCTCGAGCTGGGGCTCCGCTACGCCCAGGAGCGCAAGACGTTCGGCAAGCCGATCGCCCAGCACCAGGCGATCCAGTTCAAGCTCGCCGACATGGCCACCAAGGTCGAGGCCGCGCGGCTGCTGACGCTCAAGGCCGCGCGCATGAAGGACGCGGGCGAGCGCTCCGACCTCGAGGCCGGCATGGCGAAGCTGTTCGCCTCGGAGACCGGCAAGGAGGTCGTCGAGGACTCCTTCCGCATCCACGGCGGCTACGGCTACTCAAAGGAGTACGAGATCGAGCGCCTGTACCGCGACGCGCCGCTGCTGCTGATCGGCGAGGGCACGTCGGAGATCCAGCGCATGGTCATCGGCAAGAAGCTCCTGCAGCGGCACAAGATCTGAGCGCGCGCTGACAGGCCACGACGGGCAGCTCATCCTGATCGCGGGCTCGCTGCTCGCGGCAGGCCTGCTGGCATCGCTCGCGGCGGGGAAGCTGCGCGTCCCCGGCCTGTTGCTGTTCCTCGGGCTGGGGATGGCGATCGGCTCGGACGGCCTGGGCTGGATCGAGTTCGACGACTACGAGCTGGCGCGGACGATCGGCGTCGTCGCGCTCGCGCTGATCCTGTTCGAGGGCGGCCTCACGTCGGGCCTGGTGGAGATCAGGCCTGTGCTCGGCACGGCGGTCTCGCTGGCCCTCGTCGCGACGCCGGTGACCGCGCTGATCGGCGGCGTGGCGGCGGCGCTGCTGTTCGACTTCGACCTCGAGCAGGGCCTGATCGTCGGCGCCGTGCTCGCCAGCACGGACGGCGCGGCGATCTTCGCGCTGCTGCGCAACTCCACGCTGCGGCGCAGGCTCGCCCGTGCGCTCGAGGGCGAATCGGGGCTCAACGACGCGGTCGCCGTGCTGCTGCTGCTCAGCTTCATCGAGCTCATCCAGGATCCCGACTACGGGATCGCGGACTTCATGGTGCTGCTCGTGCGCCAGTTCGGCATCGGGCTCGCTGTCGGCGTGGCGGTCGGCTGGGCGGCCGTCCAGGCGTTCCGGCGGGCGCAGCTCGCCACGGCCGGGCTGTACCCCGTCGCCTCCCTCGCGGCGGCAGCGCTCGCCTACGGTGGCGCCGACGCGCTGCATGGCTCGGGGTTCCTCGCCGTCTACCTCGCTGGGCTGGCGCTCGGCTCGTTCTCGATCCCCGCCCAGCAGACGATCGCCGCGTTCCATCAGGGACTCGCCTGGGTGGCGCAGGTCGGCATGTTCCTCACCCTCGGGCTGCTGATCTTCCCGTCCCAGCTGGGCGACATCGCGTTCGAGGGCACGGTGCTGGCGCTCATCGCGGCGGTGATCGCGCGGCCGCTTGCGGTGTTCCCGGCCACCATGTTCGCGAAGTACGACACGCGCGAGCGGCTCGTCCTCGGCTGGGCGGGCCTGCGGGGGGCAGTGCCCGTCGTGCTCGCCACCTTCCCCGTGCTCGCCGACGTCCCCGGCAGCCGCGAGCTGTTCAACATCGTCTTCTTCGCCGTGCTGGTGTCCACGCTCCTGCAGGGCACGACGTTCGAGCCGCTCGCCGCGCGCCTGGGCGTCACGACGAGCGAGCCCGCTCTGCCGCGGCCGCTGGCCGAGGGCGGCACGATCCGCCGGCTCGGCGCGGAGATCCTCGAGTACCCCGTGGCCGACGACGACGCGATCGTCGGGCACCGCGTCCGCGACCTCGGCCTCCCGCGCGACGCCGTGGTCAACGTGATCGTGCGCGACGACCAGGCGATCCCGCCCCGCGGCACCACACGGCTGCGCGCCGGCGACCGCCTGCACGTCCTCATCCGCCAGGAGAGCGCTCGCGAGCTCTACGACATCCGCGACCGCTGGCACGCGGGCCCGATCGGGCGCCCGCCCCGGCCACGGCCGGCGGTGAAGGGGCGCGAGGCGGTGTTCTCGGCCGGCGCGTGGCGCGAGCAGGACGGCGACCCCGCGCATCCGACCCACGTCGGCGCGACGGCGGTCACCGAGCAGCTGCGGATCCGGCGCGACGAGCCCGGCGGGCTGTGGGTGCTCGAGGACGGCCGCTACGCCGTCACCGGGCCGCTCTACGCGCTCGGAACCCGGCTCGCGGTGTCCGACTGGGCGCGGCGGCGGATGCGGCGCGCCGACGCGGACGAGAAGGCGTGGCTGCAGACCGTCATCGGGGCGCTGGCGGCGGACCTGCCGGAGTAGGCCGCAGCGCGAGCGTGGCGGCCAGCGCGAGCAGCGTCAGGCCGGCCGCGAAGTGGGCGAAGCCGGAGTAGTCGCTGCCGCTGGGGCCGTGCTCGAGCGCGTGGAGGACGTGCATGTCGAGCGCGCCCACGAAGCCCGCGAGGCCGAACAGGCCGGCGAGGAGCGCCCGGGCGCCGCGGGCGAGGCGGCCGTAGAGGGCGATGGCGGCGATGCCGATCCCCAGCGCGATCGCCACGGACGCCACCTCGACGCCGCCGTCGCGGATCCCGTCGTCGAGCAGATGGATCGTCTCGAGGGCCATCGCAGCGGCGAAGATGCGGTGGTCGCGGCTGGCCATGCACGAAGTCTCGGCGCCGCGTCACCAGGCCACGAGGGTGCCACCCTGCAGACGCGCGGTGCGGGTAGCTACAGGGGGGTGACGTAGGCGCCGGCGAGGCCGCCGTCGACGAGGAAGGTCGTGGCGGTGATGTACGACGCCTCGTCGGAGGCCAGGAACAGCACGGCGTTGGCGAGCTCGACCGCCTCCGCGAAGCGGCCCATCGGCACGTGGACCATGCGCCGCGCGGCCTGCTCGGGGTCGTTGGCGTAGAGCTCCTTGAGCAGCGGCGTGTCGACCGGCCCGGGGCAGAGCGCGTTGACGCGCACGTTGCGGCGCGCGAACTCGACCGCCAGCTCGCGCGTGAGCGCGAGCACGCCGCCCTTGGAGGCGGTGTAGGAGATCTGCGAGGTCGCCGCGCCCATCACGGCCACGAACGACGCCGTGTTGATCACCGAGCCGCCGCCGGTCTCGAGCAGGTGCGGGATCCCGTGCTTGCAGCACAGGAAGACCGACTTGAGGTTGACGTCCTGGACCCGCTGCCACGCCTCGAGCGACGTGTCGAGCACCGACGCGTCGTCGAGCGGCGAGATGCCGGCGTTGTTGAACAGCACGTCGATCGTCCCGTACTCGGCGCGCACGCGCGCGTAGAGCTCGCGAACGGCGTCCTCATCGGTCACGTCGCACACGTACGCGGCGTCGCCCGGCGCGTTGTCGGTCAGGTCGACGCCGACGACGGTCGCGCCCTCCTCCTGGAAGCGGGCGACGGTCGCGGTGCCGATCCCGCCCGCCGCGCCGGTGACGACGCAGACCTTGCGCGCGAGCCGGTCGCTCATGTCGTCGCGTAGTAGACGGTCTTGACCTCGGAGTAGTGCTCGAGCGCGTGCGGGCCGAGCTCGCGGCCCACGCCCGACTGCTTGAAGCCGCCGAACGGCGTGGCGACCCGCACCGAGGTGTTCGAGTTGATCGAGATGACGCCGGTCTCGAGCGCACGCGCGACCCGCAGCGCCTTCGCTCCGTCGCGCGTCCACACCGAGCCCGAGAGCCCGTAGATCGTGTCGTTGGCGAGCGCGACCGCCTCGGCCTCGTCGCGGAACGGGATCACGACGGCGACCGGCCCGAAGATCTCCTCGCGCACCGCGCGGTCGTCGTGCTCGACCGGGCACAGCACGGTCGGCGGGAACCAGTACCCCGGCCCGTCGGGGGCGGAGCCGCGGATCGCCACCGGCGCGCCGTCGGGGACGAACGACGACACGGTCTCGCGCTGGCCGGCCGAGATGAGCGGGCCCATCTCGGTCGCCTCGTCGAGCGGGTCGCCGACCTTGATCGCCTCGACCCCCTCCTCGAACGCCTCCATGAACGCGTCGAGCGCCGAGCGCTCCACGAGGATCCGCGAGCGCGCGCAGCAGTCCTGGCCGGCGTTTCCGAACACGGCGCCCGGGGCCGCGGCCGCCGCAGCCTGGATGTCGGCGTCGGCGAACACCACGTTGGCCGACTTGCCGCCGAGCTCGAGCGTCACGCGCTTGATCGTCTGCGCCGCGCCGGCGGCGATCGAGCGCCCGACCTCGGTCGAGCCGGTGAACGCGACCTTGGCGACGTCGGGGTGCTCGACGAGCCGCTGCCCGCACGTCCGGCCGGGCCCGGCGACGACGTTGACGACGCCCTCCGGCACGCCCGCGGCCACCGCGATGCGCTCGAACTCGATCGCGGTCAGCGGCGTCAGCTCGGCGGGCTTGAGCACGACGGTGTTGCCGGCCGCGAGCGCCGGCGCGAGCTTCCACGACGCGATCGTGAGCGGGAAGTTCCACGGCGTGATGAGCGCGACGACGCCGAGTGGCTCGCGGAACGTCAGCCCGACGCCGCCGGCCACGGGGATCGTGTCCCCGAGCAGCCGCTCGGGCCCGCCCGCGTAGTAGCGGAAGGTCTCGACGACCATTCCCATCTCGCCGCGCGCGTCGCCGATCGGCTTGCCGGCGTTGCGCGCCTCCAGCTGCGCGAGCTCCTCCTTCTCACCCTCCAGCGCATCGGCCAGCCGGTGCAGGAGCGCCGAGCGGTCCGCGGGCGCCAGCGCGCGCCACGCCGGGTAGGCCGCCTTGGCGCGCGCGACCGCAGCGTCCGCCTCCTCCACGCCCGCGCGCGGGATCTCGGCGAGGACCTCCTCGGTGGCCGGCTCGAGAACGGTGAGCGTCACAGCCGCTCGAAGCCGCGGACGCGCTCCCAGTCGGTCACGGCCGCCTCGAACGCGCGCAGCTCGACGTCGGCGTAGTTGAGGTAGTGCGCGACGACCTCCTCGCCGAACGCCTCGCGCGCGGCGTCGCTGGCGCCGAACAGCTCGCGCGCCTCGTGGAGGGTGCTCGGCACGTGCGGCTTGTCGGAGGTGTACGCGTTGCCCTCGAGCACCGGCTCGAGCTCGAGCTCGTTGTCGATCCCGTGCAGACCGGACGCGATCATCGCCGCGATCACGAGGTACGGGTTCACGTCACCGCCGGCGAGGCGGTTCTCCACGCGCAGCGATGGCCCGTGCCCGATGACCCGCAGCGAGCACGTGCGGTTGTCGCGGCCCCAGGCGACCGCGGTGGGGGCGAAGGACCCCTCCGCGAAGCGCTTGTATGAGTTGATGTTGGGGGCCAGGAACAGCGTCAGGTCGCGCATGCACGCGAGCTGCCCGGCCAGGAAGCGGTCGAACAGCTCTGGCTGGTCGGCGAAGATCGGCTCGTCGTCCTTGCCGCGCAGCGAGAGGTGGACGTGGCACGAGTTGCCCTCGCGCTCGTTGAACTTGGCCATGAACGTGATGGCCATCCCCTCCTGCGCGGCGATCTCCTTGGCGCCGTTCTTGTAGATGACGTGCGTGTCGGCGGCGCCGAGCGCATCCTCGTAGGTGAAGTTGATCTCGTGCTGGCCGAAGTTGCACTCGCCCTTGGAGTTCTCCACCTCGAGGCCGGCGGCCGCCATCTCGCGCCGGATGCGACCGAGCAGCGGCTCGAGCCGCGAGGTGCCGAGGATCGAGTAGTCGACGTTGTATTGGTTGCCGGGTACGAGGTCCTTGTAGCCCTTGTCGAACGCCTCCTCGTAGCTGTCGCGGAAGACGATGAACTCGAGCTCCGTGGCCGCGAGCGCTGACCAGCCGCGCTCGGCGAGGCGGTCGAGCTGCGCCCGCAGGATCTGCCGCGGCGACGCGACGACCGGCGACTCGTCGTGCCACAGCAGGTCGGCCATGCACATCGCGGTCTTCTCGTGCCAGGGGACCGGCCGCAGCGTCTCCAGATGCGGCTTCATCACGAAGTCGCCGTAGCCCGTGGACCACGAAGCCATCGTGTAGCCCTCGACCGTGTTCATGTCGACGTCGACGGCCAGCAGGTAGTTGCAGGCCTCCGCGTCGTGCGCGAGCACCTCCTCCACGAAATGCTTGCCGACGAGGCGCTTGCCCATGAGACGGCCCTGCATGTCCGTGAAGACGAGCAGGACCGTGTCGATGGAGCCGTCGCCGACGGCTCGCTTCAGCTGGTCGACGTTCACCCCTTGAGCTCCGACTCCGCGGACGTGATCGCCGCGAACTCCTCCTCCGGCGCCGACGACACCAGGTGGTGCCGCGAGTAGAAGAAGAAGTACGCCGCCGCCGCCGCGTAGACGCCGAGCGTGATGAGCGCGGCCTTCTCGTCCACGAGGAACGTCGCCACCACGGCGAGCATGGCCAGCACGAGCGCGACGCCCGAGGTGGCGGTGCCGCCGGGGGTCCGGTAGCCGCGCTCGAGGTCGGGCTCGCGCGAGCGCAGCACGATGTGCGCGAGCATCATCAGGACGTAGGAGACCGTCGCGCCGAAGACGGCGATGTTGAGCATCGTCGCCCCGTCCTCGGTGATCGCGGCGAGCAGGAAGCCGATCGTCGCGGGCACGATCAGGGCGATCGTCGGCACCTTGCGGCTCGAGGTCACCGACAGGCCGCGCGGCAGGTAGCCCGCGCGCGAGAGCGCGAACAGCTGGCGCGAGTAGGCGAAGATGATCGAGAAGAAGCTCGCGATCAGGCCGAACAGGCCGACGGTGTTGACGAAGTCGCCGACGAAGGTGCCCTCGCCCTTGGCCTCGTCGATCGCCAGCGGGAGCGGGTTGTCGGAGTCCTTGATCGCGTCCGCGCCGCCGGCGCCGGGCGTCAGGAGCAGCATCAGCGCGGCGAAGACGAGCAGGATCATCATGGCCGCGATCAGGCCGCGCGGCATGTCCTTCTTCGGGTCGCGCGTCTCCTCGGCGGCGAGCGGGACGCCTTCGACGGCCAGGAAGAACCAGATCGCGAACGGGAACGCCGCCCAGATGCCCTCCCAGCCGAACGGCAGGAAGTCCGAGGAGCCGGACTTGCTCGCGTCGGGCTCGATGTTCGTCAGGTTGTCGGTCGAGAACTCGGGGATCATCACGACCACGAACACGAGCAGCGCGACGACCGCGATCGCCGTGATCACGAACGTGACCTTGAGCGCCTCGCCGACGCCGACCAGGTGGATGCCGACGAAGGCCGCGTAGAACGCGAGGTACACGGGCCAGCCGGAGGTGATGCCGAAGATGTCGAGCGACTCGACGTAGCCGCCGATGAACACGACGATCGCCGCCGGCGCCATCACGTACTCGATCAGGATCGCGGTGCCGGTCAGGAAGCCGCCCAGCGGGCCGAGCGCGCGCCGGCCGAAGCCGTAGCCGCCGCCCGCCGTCGAGATCGTCGACGACAGCTCCGCGAGCGCGAAGACCATGCAGGTGTACATCGTGCCCATCAGCACCGTGGCGATCAGCAGACCGCCCCAGCCGCCCTCGGCGAGGCCGAAGTTCCAGCCGGCGAAGTCGCCGGAGATGACGTACGCCACGCCCAGCCCGGCCAGCAGCACCCAGCCCGCGGCGCCCTTCTGAAGCTGGCGCTTCTCGTGGTAGTCGCTACCGACGTCCTCGTAGTCGACGCTGCGGCGCTGCGCGGTACCCGGCTCCGCCATCCCAGCTCCTCTCCTTGAAAGGTCTGACTCCCCTGCCTTTGAACGCTATGAGGCGGAGCGGCGGGAAGTCAAGGGCCAATCGCCCTGGGGCGATTGGCGGGACCGGGTTTCAGGCCCGCGTGCGGGGTCGCGATGCGTACGCGCGGAAATCGCGCTCGAACTCCGGCCACCACGGCGGCGGCTCGGGCTCGTCGCGGCGGAGGCCGCCGGGGTCGTCCGGCGGCCGGCGGGGCCGCAGCAGCGGGGCGGTCACGAACGCGACGGCGAGCGTCAGCGCGGCGCACAGGCCGAAGAAGAGCAGGGCGCCCGGCACGTGCATGACGAAATGCGCCAGCAGGCCGAGACCCACGTGGCCGCTGCTGATCGCGAGGCCCCAGAGCCTCATCCTGCGGGGCGAGGACATCGATTTCAGTTATACCCCTCGACGGGGAGCAGCCCGGCAAGCACGTGGACCGTCCCCTCGAGGTGCTCCGTGACCACGCGCGCGGCCCGCTCCACCTCGCGGGCGTGGACGGCGGCGAGCAGCTGGCGGTGCTGCTGGTTCGAGGACGCGAGGACCTCGGGCGGGTGCGCGATGTGGTCGATCAGCGCGCCCACGGCGCCCTGCGCCTCGGTCATGGCCGCCACCAGCGCCTGGCTCCCGGTCGTCTCGGCGAGCCCGACGTGGAAGCGCACGTCGGCCTGGCGGTAGGCGGGGAAGTCCTCGAGCCGGTCCTGCATGACGCCGACCAGCTCCTCGAGCGGCTTGAGCGCCTCCCCGTCGGCGCGCCGGCAGGCGAGCACGGCGACGCCGAGCTCGGTCGCGAGCCGGCTGTCGCAGACCTCGCGCCAGCCCTCGAGCTCCTCGTGCGACGGCGGCCCGATCGGCGGCAGCCGCTCCGACACGAACGTGCCGCCGCGGCGGCCGCGGATGGCGTGCAGGTGGCCGCTCTGGACGAGCGCGGTCAGCGCCTGGCGCAGGGTCGAGCGCGAGATCCCGAGCTGGGCGCACAGCTCGCGCTCCGCGGGCAGGCGCGCGCCGGGCTCGAGCAGGCCGAGCCGGATCGCGGTACCGAGGCGCTCGAGCGTCTCCTCGAACGCCGTCTGCGAGCGCACCGGCGTGAAGACCGGATCCGGGGCGAGCGACGGCCGCGCCTCCATGGCGCGCAAAGGTACTGACAGCGTGCCTACACGGCAAACCGGTCAGGAGACGTCACGGACGACGCCGGGCATCCTCCAGCCAGACGCTGAAGCGCGGGTCCGCCAGCCCGGCTCGCACACGCTCGATGCGGTGCTCGGCGTGGGCGGCGACGTCGAAGTCGAGCTCCGAGACCGTCCTCTGCACGACGGCCCACATCGCCTCGCGCAGGTCGGACATGATCCGCATCAGCCGCAGCGCGGCGAAGCGCCCGCGGGTGCACGGCTCGCCCCAGTAGCACTCGAGCAGCCACTCGTCGCCGTCCTCGTTCAACGCGTTGTTGACCGACAGGTCGCCGAGGTCGAAGTAGCGGTTGCCCATGCCCGCGTTCTCCCAGTCGACGATCCGGATCGCCTCGCCGTCGTAGATCAGGTTGGCGGGCAGCAGGTGGTTGTGGCACGGCACCGGGGCGTGCTCGGGGTGCGCCGGGTCGATCGCGGTCTGGATGCGGCGTGCGCCCTCGCGCAGATCGCCGAACGCACCCGGCGCCCCGCCGCCGCGGGCCGCGGCCGTCCGCGCGTAGGCGTCGACGACGTCCCAGGGCGAGAAGCGGTTGCGGAGCGGGCGGATGCCGTGGACCTCCCACAGCGTGACCGCGGCCTCCGCGATCATGTCCGGCTGGCCGAGCTCGCCCTGCGTCATCACCCGGCCCGGCAGGAACGCGGTGACGAGCGTCGGCGGCTCGTCGAGCGAGGCGACGACCTCGGGTCCGACGCCGGCGGCGGCCGCCGCCGCGGTCGCCTCGCGCTCGCACGCGTGGTCGAAACCGAGCAGTCCCGCGTTCCGGCCCGCGACGTGCACGACGAGTTCACGCCCGCCGTAGCGCGCACGCAGGCTGTGGTTGGTGACGCCGGCGCCGAGGGGGACGGGCGCCGCCTCCGGCGGGCCCAGCAGCGGCTCGAGTCCGGCGGGCAGCAGCTCGGGCTCAGCGGTCGTGCTCACGGCGCATCCGTACCACGGCCGGGGGTGTCGGGGCCAGCGGCCACGCAGCGGCGCGGCGGCGGCGCCCGCCGCGCGGTCATACGCCTGACTCCAGCCGCGGAGCACGCGGGCGCGGCTAGAGTCAATAAGGAAATGAGCACAGCTGACACCAAGGCCCTGATCGAGGAGGCCATCGAGAACTTCCAGGCCGAGGTGCCGGCGCTCACGAAGCTCCGGCTCGTCATCGAGCTCGAGCTGCGCGGCCGCGGCGACATCCAGCTGTTCCGCGTCGAGGTCCCGGGCCCGCGGATCACGCGCGACATCGCCTCCGACGCCAAGGTCCGCCTGTCGGTGCCGCGCTCGCACTTCAACGAGCTCGCCCGCGAGGGCAAGGTCCGCCACTGGCGCGAGGCCTTCCAGTCCGGCACCGTGAAGGCCACGGGGCCGGCGGAGATCCTCAAGCTGATCCAGAACGTCGTGGAGAAGCAGGAGGAGCGAGGCCGCACCCGCAAGCTGCGCGCCAAATGAGCTTCCGCATGCCCGCCGAGTGGGCGGAGCACGAGCGGACGCTGATGGCCTGGCCGGCCCGCAGGGAGATGTGGGACGACCGCTTCGAGGACGCGGAGGCCGCGCATGCGGCGGTCGCCAACGCCATCGCCGAGTTCGAGCCCGTGACGGTGGTCGCCGACCCGTCGATGCGCAAGCGCGCGCGTGCGGCCTGCGGCGAGGGCGTGACGGTGAGCGAGATCCCGATCGACGACTCGTGGCTGCGCGACTCAGGCCCGATCTTCGTGCTCGACGGGATGGGCGGGCGCGCCGGCGTCGACTTCGGCTTCAACGCCTGGGGCGAGAAGTTCAGCCCTTGGGAGGACGACGCCGAGGTGGCCTCGCGGCTGCTCGAGCGGCTGGGGGAGGAGCGGATCGACGCGCGCGACTTCATCCTCGAGGGCGGGGCGATCGCGGTCGACGGCGAGGGCACGCTGGTCACCACCGAGCAGTGCCTGCTGCACCCCAAGCGCAACCCGCGGCTGTCGAAGGACGAGATCGCGCGGCGGCTGCAGCACGAGCTCGGCGTCCATACCGTGGTGTGGCTCGGGCAGGGCCTCGCCGAGGACCGCGACACCGACGGCCACGTCGACAACATCTGCGCGTTCATCTCGCCCGGCCGCGTGCTGCTGCAGACCGTGGCCGACGAGTCGAACCCGAACTGGGAGACCACGCGCGACAACGCCGCGCGGCTGGAGGCGGCAGGGCTCGACGTCATCGAGCTGCCGCTGCTGCCCTACGTCGACCACGACGGGCCGCCGACGGTCGTGCCCTACACGAACTTCTACCTGTGCAACGGCGGCGTGATCGTCCCCGTGACCGGCCAGGAGACCGACGAGGAGGCGCTGGCGCTGCTCGGAGGGCTCTACCCGGGCCGCGAGGTCGTCGCGGTCCCGGGCGTGACGTTGGCCTTGGGCGGCGGCGGGGTCCACTGCATCACGCAGCAGATCCCCGCCTTGGACGCCGTCTAGTAGCGGCGCATCGGGTCGACGTAGAAGTCGTCGACCTGCCAGTCGCCCGACACGGCGCGGATGCGGAACCGCATCATCGTCGTGTCACCGAGCTCGAGCAGCGCGCCCGTGGTGAGGAACGGAAGCTGCAGCGACCACGACTTGCCCGCCAGCGGCACCCCGACCAGCGGCAGCGCCGCGGTCCCGCCGGACTTCGTGGTGAAGACGCCCTCGACGGTGAGGAGCGGCAGCAGCGCGAAGTTGGGCCGCTTGGCGAAGAAGCGGACGGTCAGCTTGTCGAGACCGACGCAGATCGGGCCGGTCGTGACGGTCCCGCCGCGCGGGATCAGCACCGAGTTCTTGTCGGTGCTGTTGTGCACGTATGAGGTCTCGTTGCCGGCGACGATCTTCGCGCCACCCGTGAACGAGAGGCCCGCGGAAGACTCGAACGAGCCGCCGGGCGCCAGCGTGTACTGCATCGGGTCCCACCACTTCGAGAACACCTTGCTCATCGGGTAGGCCGGGCATGGGCCGGCCGACTGGGAGAGGAGACCGGCATTCGCGGTCCCTGCGGGGGCGAGCAGCGCCATCGCCGCCACCGCGGTGGCGAAGAGGATCCGGCCGGTACGTTGCTTCATCTGATGTGACCTCCTGTCACGTCTCGAGCCTGGACCCAATCTTTGGTCCATGTCCCTCAAGTCGGCGTTTAGGAGGGCCGACGAGATAGGTGGTCAACGCATGTCCTAGTCATGCCGGCGCACACCGAAATCTCTGCAGGGGCACAACGCCTCCTCGAAGGCGCGTTCACGCGCCGCCCCGAGCGGCTGCTCGCGCGCGAGCAGCTCGCTGATGGCGCGTTCGCGCTCAGCTTCCTGATTGCCGCGGTGCTGCTCGCTTGGCTCGCGCCGGCCGACCGCCACCTCGACCCGCTGCTCGCGCTCGCCCTCGTGGCCGCCTACGCGCTCGTGGCGCGCGCCGAGTTCCCCGCCGGCGCAGGGTTCGCGGTGCCGACCCAGGTCGTGCTCGTGCCGATGCTGCTGCTCCTGCCCACGCCGACGGTGCCACTGCTCGTGGCGCTCGCGCTGGTGGCCACGACGCTCGTCGACTCGCTGCGGGGCAAGGTCGCCCACGAACGCGCGCTGCTGTCCGTGGCCGACGCCTGGTTCGCCCTCGCGCCCGCGGTCGTGCTGATCGCCTTCGGCGCGCAGACGCCGGACTGGAGCGACTTGCCGATCTACCTGCTCGCCCTGGCGGCGCAGGTCGCGCTCGACGGCGCGGTCTACGTGTCGCGCGTGTGGGCGTGTCTCGGCGAGCACCCCCGGACGATCCTCGCCGAGCTCAAGATCGCCCTCTACGTCGACCCGCTGCTCGCCCCGGTCGGGCTGCTCGCCGCGTTCGCGGCCGTCGACCAGCCGTTCGCGGCGCTGCTCGTCGTCCCGCTCGCCGGGCTGTTCACGATCTTCGCCGGCGAGCGCTCCGCGCGTGTCGAGCAGGCCATCGAGCTCTCCGGCGCCTACCGCGGCACCGCGCTGCTGCTCGGCGACGTGATCGAGGCCGACGACGAGTACACCGGCCAGCACACGCAGGACGTGGTCGAGCTGACCGTGGCGGTCGCCGACAAGCTCGGCGTCGACGACGAGACGCGGCGGGCGGCCGAGTTCGGCGCGCTGCTGCACGACGTCGGCAAGGTCGCGATCCCGAACGAGATCATCAACAAGCCGGGGCCGCTGGACGACGAGGAGTGGGCGATCATGAAGACGCACACCGTCGAGGGCCAGCGGATGCTCGAGCGCGTGGGCGGGCTGCTCGCGCGGGTCGGCGTGGTCGTGCGCGCCTCGCACGAGCGCTACGACGGCGGCGGCTACCCCGACGGCCTGGCCGCCGACGCGATCCCGCTTGCCGCGCGCATCGTCTCCGCCTGCGACGCCTATAACGCCATGACCACCGACCGCTCCTACCGCAAGGCGCTCAGCCTCGAGGTCGCCGTGGGCGAGCTGCGCAAGAACGCGGGCACGCAGTTCGACCCGGACGTGGTCGACGCGCTCGTGGCCGTCGTCCGCTAGTCGCCCTCGGGCCGCACGCAGAGGCAGATCAAGCGGTCGCCGGCCTGCAGGGAGGTGACGCGCTCGTCGTCGAAGCGGAGGATGTCCCGGTCGCGCACGACGGCGATCACGGGGTCGGTGTGCTGAATGTCCTCGAGTGCGCGCCCGGCGTCTTGCTCGCCGACCTCGCGCTCGACGATGTCGAGCCCCTCGCCGACCGCGAGCAGGTCCTCCAGCACCGCGACGATCTGCGGGCTGGTGACGGCCTGGCCGAGCAGCTGACCGGCCGCGCCGGAGGACAGGATCACGGAGTCGGCGCCGCTCTGGCGCAGGAGGTGGACGTTCTCAAACTCGCGCGCGGAGGCCACGATCGTCGATTCCGCGTTGTGCTCGCGCGCGGTGAGCGTGACGAGCACGGCCGTGTCGTCGCGGTCGGTGGCCACGATGATCGCCGAGGCCCGCCCCACCTCGGCCTCCTCGAGCACCGCGGCGCGGCTGGCGGAGCCGTGGATCGCGGCGAAGCCGGCGCGCGTGGCCTCCTCGATCCCGTCGCGGTCGTGGTCGATGATGACGATCTCGTCCTTCTGGGTGCCGGCGGCCATGAGGGTGCGGATCGCCGCACGACCCTTGGTCCCGTATCCGCAGACGATGGTGTGGTCCTTCAAGTGCTGCCTCCAGAGTCGTTCGCGCACCGCGAGCCGCGTGCGCTCCGTGAGCACCTCGATCGTGGTGCCCACAAGGATGATGAGGAACACGATGCGGGCGGGTGTCACGAGCAGCGTGGTGGCGAGCCTGGCGCCGTCGCTGACCGGCGCGATGTCCCCGTAGCCGGTCGTGGTGATGCTGACGGTCGCGTAGTAGAGCGCGTCGAGCAGGCCGATCGTGCCGCCCGCGGCGTCGCGGTAGCCCTCGCGCCCGATGTAGGCGACCAGCGTGACGAACGCCAGCAACGAGAGCGCGATGGCCATTCGGACCAGCAGCCGCTTGACTGGGCTGGTGGGCGCGGCGGGGAGCGTCACTGCGGGGGCGGTCAGCGCGATCGCGGGAGATTAGACTCGACGGCGTGGCCGCGACGCGCCTGCTGACCGCAATCGGAGAGGTCCCGCCCTCCCTCGCCCGGGTCGAGGCGCCGACGCGCCCGCCGTTCCGTATCGGGGTGGTCCAGGAGCGCTGGCACGCGGACGCGGAGGAGCACGCGGCGGCGCTGGAGCGGGCGATCGCGATGGCGGCGGGGGAGGGGGCCCAGCTCGTCTGCCTGCAGGAGCTGACGCTCTCGCCCTACTTCGCGATCGTGCCCGACGCGCTGGAGCTGGCGGCCTCGATGGCCGAGCCGATCCCCGGCGGGCCGACGACCGAGCTCGCGGCGCGGGCGGCCCGGGAGCACGGCATCCACGTCCATGCGTCGCTCTATGAGACGGCCGAGGACGGCGGGCTGGGCTACAACACGGCGATCGTCGTCGGGCCGGACGGGAATGTGGTCGCGAAGACGCGCAAGCTCCACATCCCGGTCACCGCGGGCTACTACGAGGACAAGTACTTCCGCCCCGGCGACGACGAGAAGGGCTACCCGGTGGTGGCGGTCGGCGAGGCGCGCTTCGGCTTCCCGACCTGCTGGGACCAGTGGTTCCCGGAGCTGGCCCGCGCCTACTCGCTCGGCGGCGCCGAGGTGATCGTCTACCCGACGGCGATCGGCTCGGAGCCCGACCACCCCGAGTTCGACACCCAGCCGTTGTGGGAGCGCGTGATCACCGGCAACGGGATCGCCAACGGCACGTTCATGGTCGCGGTCAACCGCATCGGGACCGAGCCGCCGCTGACGTTCTACGGCTCCTCGTTCATCTCCGATCCCTACGGCCGTGTGCTCGTCAAGGCGCCGCGCGACGAGGCCGCCGTGCTCGTCGCGGACCTCGACCTCGACCAGCGCCGCGACTGGCTCGAGCTCTTCCCGTTCCTGCGCACGCGCCGGCCGGAGACCTACGCGGCGCTGCTCGACGCCGTCGACTGAGCTTGCTCCGGGGTGCCGGCGCGGCTAGCGTCGGCCGATGAGAACCCGCCGCAGACTGTTAATCGTCCTCCTGAGCACCGCCGCGCTGCTGTCCGCGTCGATGCTCGCGCCGGCCTTCGGCGCCCCGCAGGCCACCAGCGTGGCGTCGCTTGCGAAGAAGCTCTCGCGCACGCTGAAGATCGCCCAGCGCGCCGACCGCAACGCCAAGCGCGCGATCGGCGGCCTGCAGGTCGAGGGCAGGCGCGGGCAGCCGGGCGCGACCGGAGCCACCGGCCCGGCGGGCCCTGGGGGCGCGCAGGGCGCGCAGGGCACCCAGGGCGCGAAGGGCGACGCCGCCACGAAGCTGTGGGCGGTGGTCAACTCGAACGGCACGATCGCCCGTAGCGCCGGCATGGTGGGGGGCAGCGGCAAGGAGGCCACGGGCACCTACCTGCTGTTCTTCAACCGCGACGTGACCGGCTGCGCGTACGTCGGGAGCCTCGGCGGGTCCAGCGGCGGAGTCCCCCCGGCGGGCGACGTGGGCGCGACGAACCTGCTCGACGCCGCGAACGGTCTCTACGTCAGGACGTACACGGGCGGCGGCGCACTCGCCGACCAGGCGTTCCACGTGGCGGTGCTGTGCTGAGCTACTCGCCGTGGTGCGCGTCTGACGCGGGGCGGCGCGTGACCTTGACGGAGTACTTCGACGGCTGGAGGGGGACCTCCGGGTTGTCGATCTCCTTCAGGCGGTCGATCAGCTTGATCCACTGGTTGGGCTTGAGCACCGCGTTGACCTGCTTGGCGGCCTTCGAGTTCGTGCCGTAGAGCGGCTTCCAGCCGACGTGGATGTGGTCGTGGTGGTCGCCCATCGCGACCGTGTTGTCCGCGCCCTCGAACGTCATCAGCGAGATGATCTGGTCGGGCTTCATCGTGCCCTGCAGCGTCAGCAGGCGCTGGATCGTCAGGTCGGCGATCGAGCCCTTGCCCTGGTGGCCGAGGATCGGGATGCCGTTGACCATCGCGATGTCGACGGCGTTGCCGGACGAGTGCTGGGAGACGTTGCCCGACGCCGTGTAGAAGCCGTGGCCGCACCTGAGCGAGGTCACCGTGGGCTTGAGGCCCGAGGCGGCGAGGAACTCGAGCGTGGCGAGCACGCGACGGTCGATCGCGCCGGAGCGGATGTCGCGGGCGCCGCAGGAGTAGACGTCGATCCGCGGGTTGGAGAGCACGTGGCGCGAGAGCGAGTCCTTGCCCATGAGCAGGATCTGGCCGAGCGTGGGCTTCGCCGAGTCGTCGCCGAAGAACGGGTTCTTGCCCTTGGCGCGGTAGATCGCGGTCGACTCGAGCAGCTTCCAGCCGTCGAGGATCGGCTTCGGGTCGACGCGCGGGGCACCGCGGCCCGCCGGGCGCAGCTCGAACAGCACGTGCGGCGCCTTGACGAGCTCGACCTTGCCGATGCGGCCGAGGATCGTGCCGGCGACGACGCGCGAGCCCTTCTTCAGCGGGCGCTTGACGAAGTCGCGAGCGTCGAGGCCGATCGGGGCCGAGTCGGCGGGCGCGAAGGAGGAGTTGGCGAGCTGCTCCTCGCCGCCGCTGGCGAACGCGTTCGGGCGCGAGGGGCGTGCGAACAGGCGCTGCTTGGCGGGCGCCGCGGCCGGCAGGGCCGAGGCGGCCGACGCCGCGGCGCGCACGACGCGGCGCTTGACGGCGCGGCGCTTCTTGAGGCGCGGGCTGGGACGGGACGCCTTGGCGGTCGTCGCCGAGGCGGGCACCTTCGGCTTCGCGTCGGGGCTCGGGAGCTCGAGCTCCTTGGCGATCTTGGCCTTCGTGGTCTTGCGCGGCTTCGGCGCCGGGTACGTCTCCGCGACCTTGCCCAGGCGCCCGTAGGTGTAGGTGTTGCCGTAGGAGTCCTGCAGCTGGACGTACTTGCCGAGGCGCTCGGTCTCGCCCATGCGGACGATGCGGCCGTCGTTGACCGCGACCACGGGGGCGCCGCGGCGGGCGTAGATCCTGATCCCGCGCCGCGTCTGCTGGGACTCGACGACGAGCGCGGCGTTCTCGCCGACCTTGGACTTCTTGCCCTTCTGATCGACCTGGCCCGCGTACTTGGCGCGCGCGTGGACCGGGAAGCGGCCCTGGGTCAGGCCGGTCAGGGACCCCACGAAGTTCGAGGGGAGCCCACCGATCAGGCGCGCGCGCATGAGGACGGAGTCGACGTACCAGTCGGCGTGGTTGTACGCGAAGATCGCCTTGCGGATGTCGGTCTCGGCGCCCGCGGCGCGCAGGTAGCGCGCGGCGGCGAAGATCGCGTCCACCGGGTTGTAGGGGTCCTTCAGGCCGTCGCGGTTGGCGTCGACGCCGTAGGCCTTCCAGGTCGGGGGCATGAACTGCATCCAGCCGAGCGCGCCCGCGCTCGAGACGTTGAGGTTGCGGCCGTAGTCGGTCTCGATCTCGTTGATCGCGGCGAGCACCTCCCAGCGCACGCCGTACTCGATGCCGGCGGCCTGGTAGATGGGGAGGAGGAAGGGCGGGATGCGGAACTTGTCGATGAAGAAGTTCGGGACGCCGATCGGAGCCGCGCCCGGGGTCGCGAGCGCGTAACCGGGGTTCGCGGGGGTCGGGGTGCCGTCGGCGCGCTCGGTCGCGCGGGGGGTGTCGCCGGCGAGGAGGTCGGACGGCGCCTTCGAATCGAGCAGGTCGCACTCTGAAGCTGAGGTCGAGGTCGAGTCCACGATCGTGCCCTGGAGCTGCTGGCCCTTCTTCGCCTTCTTGCCTTCGAGGCAGCCCGCGTCGGTGATCGAGCCCTCGCCCTGGCGGCCGTTGCCGCGCTTGCGGCGCTTGCCCTTGGAAAGATCGAGCGCCAGCGCGCCCGGGGTGGCCGTGGCGCCCGGCGTGGCGGTGCCGGCGACGGTCTGCACGGGGGACGGGTAGGGCGTCGGGCTGGCCGGCGTGCTGAAGGGCGTCGAGCTCACGGTCGGCGTGGCCGTCTGCGTGGGGCTCGAGGTCGCGGTCGGCGACGCGGTCGACGTCGACGTGGGCGTCGGCTCGAACGGCGTGGAAGCAGGCGTCTGCGTGCTCTCCGGCGTCGCCGTCTCCGTCGCCGCGGGGTCCTGCGCGATCGCCGCTCCGCCGAGCACGGCGGCATACAGCCCGGCGCAGGCCAGGGCAATGGCGAAAGTCTTCTTGAGCGACAGGATCACAGGGGGTTTCTTCACGCGCGAGGGCCGCTGCCGGGAGGCGGCGACTCCGCTCAACTTCGGCATCGTTCGCCCCGCGCTTGAGCATGCACGGGCTTCTTGCCGGTCCCACGCGTAACTCTCACCCTATAGTCAAGCATGAGGGAAGCGGGTTGCGCTCGTGGGTGACACCATCGGGCAATGCGCGAACCGTCCCGACTGAGCGAGCGCGGCGGCGCCCTCCTCGAGGAGGCGGCCGAGCGTTCGCGCACGTCGATGCGGACCCGGCTCGAGCGGGTCCGGCTCGCGTGGCGCACGCTCGTGCAGACGTCGGCGGCCGCGACCGCCGCCTATCTCATCGCCACCGAGGTCGCCGGTCACACCCAGCCCTTCTTCGCGCCGATCGCGGCCTGCATCACGCTCGGCATCACGATCGGCCAGCGCGGGCGCCGCGCGGCCGAGCTGGCGCTCGGCGTCGCGGTCGGCATCGCGGTCGCCGACGGGCTCGTGTTGCTGCTCGGCAACGGGGTCGGCGCGATCGCCGTCGTGGTCCCGCTCGCCATGGGCGCTGCCGTGTTCCTCGGCACCGGTCAGATCTTCGCAACCCAGGCCGCCGTATCCGCCGTGCTGGTCGCCGTCCTCCAGCAGCCGGGCGCCGACTTCTCCGGCGCGCGGTTCGTCGACGCGCTGATCGGCGGGGCCTGCGCGCTGCTCGCGAACTCGCTGCTGCTGCCCGCCGACCCGCTCAAGATGGTGCGCCGCGCTGCCGAGCCCGTGCTCGAAGAGCTCGCGGAGACGCTGCGCAGCATCGCGCTGGCCATCGAGGAGGGGGGCGAGGAGCGTGCCGAGCAGGCGCTGCTGCGCGCGCGCCACCTCGACGAGCTCGAGTCCGATCTCCAGGAGGCGGTGACCGTGAGCCGCGAGACCGCGCGCTTCGCGCCCGCGCGGCGGCGCTCGCGCGGCGCGGTCGACTTCTACGCCGACGCCGCGGCCCAGATCGACCTCGCGATCCGCAACGTCCGCGTGCTCGCCCGCGGCGCCCTGCGCGGCGCGCGGCTGGAGGAGAACCTTCCGCCCGAGGTCGCGACCGCGATCCGCGACCTGGCGGACGCCGTCCTGGCCCTGCGCGAGGCGCTCGCCGACCCCGACCGCGCCGACGCGGTGCGCGGGCCGGCGCTGCGGGCGGCAGCGCGGGCCACCAAGGTGCTCGACGAGACGGGCAACCTGTCGGTGACCGTGGTGGTGGGGCAGGTGCGCTCGACCGCGGTCGACCTCCTGCGCGGCTCGGGGCTCACCTACGACGAGGCGGCCCGGCTGGTGCGGACCGCCGCCCGGCGCGTGGAGGACGGAGAGGACCTGTGACGTGGGCGTTGCGGCCCGCGGGGCCGGGCGACGCCGAGGCGATGTCGGAGACGCTCCAGATCGGCTTCGACGGCTACCGGGCGTTCGCCGGGCCGGGCTGGCACCCGCCCGACGCGCGCTCGGCGCCCGAGGTGGCGCGCCTGCGCGGGCGGCTGGCGTTGCCCGGGACGTGGGCGGCGATCGCGGAGGAAGGGCCGCTGGTCGTCGGCCACGTGGGCTACTTCCCGCAGCCGGGCGTGCCGGGCAGCGCGCACCTGTGGCAGCTGTTCGTGCGCCCCGCGTGGTGGGGGAGCGGGGTCGCGCGCGAGCTGCTCACGGCCGCGCTCGACGCGGCGGAGCGCGAGGGCTACCGCCGCATGCGCTTCTTCACCCCGCGCGACCAGGCGCGGGCGCGGGCGTTCTACGAGCGCGGCGGCTTCGTCGCGACGGGCTGGGAGGGCCTCGAGGAGCCGCTCGGCCTCGTGCTCGTCGAGTATGCGCTGGAGCTGGCCGAGCGGCGCTAACCTCAGCCGGGTGCGGGGGAGAACGGCATTGGCCGGCATGGCGGCTGCGTTCGGGCTGGCGCTCGGCGCGCCGGCCGCGTCGGCGGACTGGAGCGGCGACGCCAAGGCCGACGTGCTCGCCGTCAACAGCGACGGCGCGCTCCTGCTCTATGAGACGAACGGCGCCGGCGTCTTCAGCCCCGGGCGGCAGATCGGCTCGGGCTGGGGCGGGTTCACCGCGCTGCTCTCGACCGAGTGGAGCGGCGACGGCCGCCAGGATCTGCTCGCGCGCGGCCAGGACGGGACGCTGTTCATGTACCGCGGCAACGGCCGCGGCGGCTTCGTGACCGGGACCGGGGAGGGGATCGGCGGCGGCTGGCAGGGCTTCACGGCGATGATCGCGCCCGGCGACTTCAGCGGCGACGGCCGCCCTGACATCCTCGCGCGCCAGTCCGACGGCGCGCTGCTGCTCTACCGCGGCAACGGCGACAGCGGCTTCAGCGGCACCGCGCAGGTCGTCGGCGGCGGCTGGCAGGACTTCACCGCGCTGCTCGCGCCGGGCGACTTCAGCGGCGACGGCCACGTCGACGTGCTCGCCCGCGCGCCGGACGGGACGCTGCTGATGTACCGCGGCAACGGCAAGGCCGGCTGGGTCACCGGCAGCGGCGAGCCGCTCGGCACCGGCTGGGAGGGGTTCACGGCGCTCACGGCGCGCGGCGACTTCAGCGGCGACCGGCTCCCCGACGTGCTCGCGCGCGCCTCGGACGGCACGCTCTTCATGTACCGCGGCAACGGCAAGGGCGGCTGGATCACGGGCGCCGGCGAGGCCATCGGCTCCGGCTGGCAGACGCTCAGCTCCATCACGCTCCTCGGCGAGGGCCCCCGCCCGCCGGCCGCGCCCGTGCCCGCGAGCGCGCCGCTCCCGGACGGCCGCATCCGGCTCAACGCGGGCGTCCGCTGCACGCCGCCGGGCGGTCGCCTGCTCGTCAGCGTGCGGATCCGCCGGCGCGCGGGCCGGCCGGCGCCGCGCGTGCGCCGCGTCGTGTTCTTCGTGCGCAACGGGCCGCGCAAGGTCGACCGCCGCAAGCCCTACGCGGCCCGCCTGCGGCTGCGTCGCCCGGCCGGCTCGCGCGGTCGCGTCTACGCCCGCGTCGTGTACCGGCGCGCGGGCTCGAAGAAGCTGCACCGCAAGACGGTTGCGCGCCGCTTCGTCATGTGCGGGTAGCTGCCAGGATTCAGCGCGGCCGCAGCCCGAGCACGAGCCGCTCGACCGCGGCCTCGAGGAGGTCGTCGAGCCCGGCGGCGGCGGGGAGCATCTGGTTGTTGGCCAGCGCCGCGATGCCGTGCGCCGCGGCGAACGCGACCAGCGCGACCCGCTCGGGGTCGCCGGGCACGACGTCGCCGCGCGCCTGGGCGTCGACGATCAGCGTGAGCGGGGCCTCGAAGGCGCGATCGGCCGCCTCGCGCAGGCTGGGCGCGGCGCCGGGGCGGTGCTTGCCGGCGAACATCAGCTCGAGCAGCGCCGCGTGGTCGGTGGCGAAGCCGACGTAGGCGCGGGCGAAGGCGAGCAGCCGGCCGTCGAAGTCGCTCGCCTCGGCCATGGCGGCCCGCAGCTCGCCGCCGAGGCGCTCGAAGCCGTCCTCGGCGAGCGCGTCGACCAGCGCCTGCTTGCCGGCGAAGTGGCGGCGCGGCGCGGCGTGGCTGACGCCGATGCGCCGCGCGAGCTCGCGCAGCGAGAGGTCGCCGCCCTCGTTGAGCGTGAGCTCGGCCTGCTCGAGCAGCGCGGCGCGCAGGTTGCCGTGGTGGTAGGGGCGGGCACTGACGGACATGCGGCGCATGGTACCGAGGGAAGTAGACGTTGACAGCATTGTTGTCATTAGATACATTGTTGCCCATGACAACATCTAACTGGACTTCACAGGACCTCCCCTCGCAGGACGGGCGCACCGTCGTCATCACAGGCGCCAACAGCGGCATCGGGCTGGCCGCCGCGCGTGAGCTGGGCCGCGCCGGCGCGCACGTCGTGCTCGCGGTCCGCGACGAGGCCCGCGGCCGCGCCGCCGCCGCCTCGATCCCGGGCGACACCGAGGTGCGCAAGCTCGACCTCGCGGACCTGTCGTCGGTGCGCGCGTTCGCCGACGGCTTCGACGGTGACATCGACGTGCTCATCAACAACGCCGGCGTGATGGCGATCCCCGAGCGCCGGACCGCCGACGGCTTCGAGATGCAGATCGGGACGAACCACCTCGGGCACTTCGCGCTCGCCAACCTGCTGCTGCCCCGGATCCGCGACCGCGTCGTCGTCGTCGCCTCCACCGCGCACCGCATGGGCTCGATCCGGCTCGACGACCTCAACTGGGAGCAGGGCGGCTACAAGCCGTGGCCGGCCTACGGCCAGTCCAAGCTCGCCAACCTCCTGTTCACGAGCGAGCTGCAGCGGCGCCTGAGCGAGGCCGGCTCGCCCGTCCGCGCGGTCGCCGCCCACCCGGGCTACGCGGCCACGAACCTCCAGAGCCACACGGGCAACTTCCTCCAGCACGCGCTGATGCGGGTCGGGAACACGCTGATCGCGCAGAGCGACGAGCAGGGCGCGTGGCCGACGCTCTACGCCGCGACGCAGGACGTCCCGGGCGACTCCTACGTGGGACCGAAGGGCTTCCAGGAGGCCCGCGGCAACCCGACGCTCGTCGGCCGCAGCGCCGCGGCGAAGGACGCGGAGACCGCGCGCCGGCTGTGGGAGCTCTCGGAGCAGCTCACCGGGGTGGGCTTCCCGCGGGAGCCCGTCGCCGCCTAGCATCGGCCCATGCTCGAGCTGCGACCGTCCTGCGAGTGCTGCGACCGCGACCTGCCGCCTGACTCGCCGGACGCGCGGATCTGCACCTACGAGTGCACGTTCTGCGCGGACTGCGTCGAGCAGCGGCTGGGCGGCGTGTGCCCGAACTGCGGCGGCAACTTCGTGCCACGGCCGATCCGGCCCGCGGCGGCGCTGGCGCGGCACCCGGCCTCGACCGACCGGGTGTTCGCGCCGGACGGCTGCGCCTAGCGCCGCGGGCGCCGCTGCTTCGCGCAGGTGCGGTACTTGCGGGTCGACGTCAGCGCTCGGCCCGAGCGGGTCGTGGCGGTGACCTTGACCCGGAAGCGGCCCTTCGGCAGGCCGCGCAGGTCGATCGGCGCGGTCAGGCGGTTGCCGCGGAGCACCTTCACGCGCTTGCCGTTGACGAACACGCGCGCGGACGTGAGCGGGTCGCCGCGCGGGGCGCGCAGGCGGATGCGGAAGCGACGGCGGCTGACGCAGCGCCGGCTCGAGGGCAGCGTGGCGGCCGCGGTGGACGGCGGGGCCCCGGCCGGCGGATCGGGCGGCCGGCCGGCCTCCGCGGCGCGGGGGACCACGCTCCACGCGCTCGAGCCGCTCGCCTCGTTGCCGGCCTTGTCGGTCGCGGTGACGGAGAACGCCTGCGCGCCGGGCGTGCCGGTTCCGAGCGCCGCGCCGGCGCTCGCGTCGCCGGCGCACGCCGCGATACCCGAGCCCGCGTCGGAGCAGGTGTACGCGGCGACGACGCGCGAGCCCACCTCGTGGGCGCCGGCGGGCGACTGGATCGTCACCGCCGGCTCGGTGCGGTCGATCCGGAGCGTCAGCGTCCGCTCGGGCTCGGCGTTGCCGCGCACGTCGTACGCGCGGTAGCGCAGCACCCGCGTGCCCTCGCCGGTCACCGCGACCGTCGCCTGGTCGCCGTCCACGTCGACCCGCGCTGCCGCGCCGCCGACGGAGTACGCGATGTGGTCCACGCTCCCGAGGCCGGGGTCGTCCGCGGTCAGGCGCACCGTCACGTCCTCGCGGTGCCAGCCGGCGGCGTTGGCCTCCGGGGTGACCTCCGCCGTCGTAGCCGGCGGCGTCTCGTCGGGCAGCCGCGCCCAGGCGATCGAGCCGCTGGGCCAGCCGTGGGGCTGCAGCTCCTGGAGCGCGCCGACCGGTTCGCCGTCGGCGTCGAGAGACCTAACCACCGGGGTTTGGTTGCCGGGCTCGCCCGTGAGCGGGTCGCGCGCCGTGGCGAAGGCAATGCCGCCCGAATCCGGGGCCCAGTCCCCGGCCGAAGCCCACATGCCGCCGCCTGCGCCGGAGCCGGAGACGGCCAGCGGCGGGCCGCTCGTCACCCCCGCGGCGGTCACCGGAGTGCGCTGGAGCAGCGGCGCGCTCATCGGGCCGGCGAGGTCGGCGACGAAGCGGCCGTCGGGGGACCAGGTCGGGTGGGTGACCCAGACGTCGTTCGGGTCGGTCCGGAGGCGCAGCGGCGCCGGCGTGCCGACGACCTCTCGATCCGCGTCGAGCCCGACCGTGAACGTCCCGCAGTCCGCCGACGAGCCGGGCTCGCAGCCGCCGAACACGATGCGATCGCCGCTCGGGGACCAATCGCCGCCGGTCGAGTACCAGCCCGCCAGGCCGGTGCCGACGTCGAGGCGGCGCAGCGCGCCGGCCGGGGTCCCGTCGCGATTGACGTCCTGGACGGCCAGGTTCCACCCGCCGCCGCCGTCGAACCGGCTCGTCAGGACTTGCGCCGAGTCGGGCGAGAAGCGCGACGCGCCGACCAGTGGGATCTTCGGCGTCAGCTCGACGGGCGCGCCCAGCACGCTGCCGTCCTCGCCGATCCGCACCGTCGAGAGCCGCTGGCCGTTGGCGCCCTGGTCGGACAGGTCGCTCGGGACGTACTGGATCAGTAGCAGCCGCCCGTCCGGCGACCAGTCGACGACCTGGTGCTTGCCGTAGGCCGCGCGCGTGTCGACCTCGGTGACGTTCGTCCCGTCGGGCTCGGCCATCATCAGCGTCGGACCCAGCGGCCGCGGGCTGATCCACGCGAGCATGCCGCGCGCGCCGCGGACGGGCTTCGGCGGGTCGCCGGCGCCGTCGTCGTCGAGCACGGTGACGGCGGCGGGCTCCGAGGTGTTGCCGCCGCTCATCGTGACCGTGAAGTGGGCCGTCTCGTCCGCCTCCTCGGCCGTGTCGTTGTCGACGATCACCGTCGCGTGCGTTCTCGTGCGCTCCTCGGGCAGTCCCCACACGCCGCCCATCGCCCCGTGGAGGCCGGTCAGCTCGTCCTCGGCGGTGTCGCCCTCGTCGAGGCTCCAGTTCCCATGGACGCCGTGCAGCGAGGGGTGCGACAGCGTGATCGCGACGCGCGCGTGGTTGATCCCGTGGTCGCCCTCGCGGATCGCGACGTCGCCGACGCCGATCGTCGGTGGCGTCGCGGTGTCGGCGCCGACCGCGCTCGCGGTGCGCGCCATCGCGTCGAACCCGCAGAGGTCGCCGTCGTCGATGCAGGTCGCCTTATCGATCTCGTCGGCAGCGGCGAGCAGCGCGTCGTCGGGCTCGGTCGGGATCACGTCGGGGAGCGGAGCGCCGAGCTGAGCGCGCAGCTCGGCGACGTCGGCGTCGCTCAGGCCGAGCGCGTCGAGCTGTGCGAGCTCGCCGGGCCTGAAGCCGCTCGTGCGGACGCGCTCGCGCACGTCCGCGACCTTGTCGAGGTCCTCCGGGGTGGCGGCGTCGATCGCCGGGTCCTCGAGCTTGGGCGCCGCCGCTCGGAGCTCACGGCCCAGCCGGCGCATGCGGTGCTGGGTCACGAGCGCTTGCTCGCCGAGGCGGCCGGCGTGGAACGCCGCCCAGCCCTCGTCGTCGGCCTCGACGGCGCCCTGGTGGCGCTCGAACCCGACCCGGTGCGCGACGCCGTTGGCGCGGACGTCCTCGAACGTCGCGGCCGCGGTGTTGACCTCGGCGAACGCCGTCAGCTGGAAGAAGTGGTTGTCCGGATCGGCTTCGGTGACGTGCTTGTAGTCGGGGTCGGGCGGGTCCTTGACGATGTCGTCGTACATCAGGTAGGTCCCGCACGCGACCTTTCTGAGGAAGCCGATCGCCTGGCGCCGCGAAGAGGTGGGCTTCTTGAGCTCGAGGTCCTCATCGTCGCCCTTGATGTCGGCGAGGATCATCTCGCGCTGGCCGCTGCTCAGCGTGCCGCTGCCGCCGGAGAGGAGCCCCCCGATCCTGTAGGCGATCGCGGAGCTGCAGTAGTACTCCGCGCCGTGGCGGGCCCCGGCCGCCGTGGCCTTCCATTCCTGCACCACGCCCAGGCCGACCTCGATGTTGCAGGCGTCGCCGGTGCAAGGCGAAACGGTGAAGGGCTGGCTGACGATGTCGCCCTGGTTGTCGTCGAACGGGTCGTCGTCGTTGTCGGCGAGGATCCGGTAGGTGCCGACCGGGAGCGCGGGCGCCTCGATCGGCTGGTGGTAGGTCCCCATGAACGAGATCACGTTCGGGCTGCCCCAGAACGCGATCTCGCTGCAGTTGCCGGACGTGACCGACGCCTCGACCACGCACACCTGCGCGGCGCCCTCGACGGGGTTGGAGGTCCCGATGACCCACAAGGAGTCCATCGTCGTGAATGAGTCCTCCGGGCCTTCGAAGTCGGCGGGCGCCACTGCGTAGATCGTCGCCTGGGCGGGCGCGGCGGCGGCGAGCACGGCGAGCGCCGCGAGCGCGGTACACGCCCACGCGCGGCTCCGACGTCCGATCCCTGGATAGCGGATGGGCAAGCTCGCCTCGCAGCGACCCTACCTGCGCGCTGGGCCGATGTGCAGATTCCTGGTCGGAGGGCTAGCGGCCGAGCACGCGCGTGATCTCGCGGGCGCGGTCCGGGCAGCGGGCCGACGAGCTCGCGCGCCTGCGCGAGGCCGGCGCGCAGCTCGGCGTCGCCGACCTCGACCGGCATCATCGAGTCCTGGATCTCCACGAGGAGCTGGTTGGCCTCCTCGACCGCCTCGACCGCGCTGTCGAGCTGCTCGCGCGCGCCGCGGGCGGGGCGGCTGCCGGGGGCGAAGGTGCGCGTGGGAAGACCGTGGCGCTCGGCGAAGCCGGTGTGGGTGCGTTGCATGCGGGCGTAGAGGACCTGGACCGGGCGGAAGAGCTCCGCCTCGAGCCGGTCGGCGCTCGCCTCGTCGAGCGCCTCGTAGGCCTCGCCGAGCGTCGTCAGCGCGATTCCGACTTCGTCGATCGCGAGCGCGAGGTCGTCGAGCATGTTCTGCTGCGCCTCGGCGGTGGAGTAGGCCATGTTCGTCAGGCTATTGCCCGTGATCACGGTTCGCACCGCCCACACCGCCGACATTGACGCCGCGGTGCTCGATGCCGCGCACGCGCTGCTGCGCGACGTCTTCCCGGGCGGGTTCGCGCCGGAGGACTGGGAGCACAGCCTCGGCGGGGTGCACGCGCTCGCCTGGGACGGCGACGCGCTGGTCGGGCACGGCTCGGTGGTCCAGCGCCGGCTCGTGCACGGCGGCCGCGCGCTGCGGGCCGGCTACGTCGAGGGCGTCGGCGTGCGCGCGGACCGGCGGCGGCTGGGGATCGCCGGCGCGCTGATGGAGGCGCTCGAGCGCGTGGCGCGCGGCGCCTACGACCTCGGCGCGCTCGCCGCGACCGACGAGGCGGCGGCGCTCTACGCCGGGCGCGGCTGGGTGCCGTGGCGCGGCCCGCTGTCGGCCCTGACGCCGGCCGGCGTCGTGGCGACGCCGGACGAGCAGGGCGGGGTCTACGTGCTGCCGGGCGCCGCGCCGCTCGACCTCGACGGCGAGCTCATCTGCGACTGGCGCGACGGCGACGTGTGGTGACGCCTCAGTCCGGCTGACAGGCCGGGCACCAGTACGTGGTCCGGCCGCCGATCGTGTCGCGCGCCAGCGACGTCCCGCAGCGCGGGCACGCGCCGCCCTTCCCGCGCGACGGCATGAAGCGCCCCGTGTGGACGCCGCCGTTGCGGATCGCGTCGCGGGTGGCGGCGCGCAGCTCGCGGCGCAGGAGGTCGAGCTCCTCGGTGGAGAGCTCGCCGGCGACGCGGCGGGGGGAGAGGCGGGCGCGCCACAGCGTCTCGTCGGCGAGCAGGTTGCCGACCCCGGCGATCGTGCTCTGGTCGAGCAGGCGCGCCTTGAGCGCGATCGAGCCGCGCCCGACGCGGTCGCGGAAGACGTCGCGGCCGACCTCGGCGGCGTCGGGCCCGACGTGCGAGAAGTCCGGCTCGATCACCGCGCGGCCGAGCCGGCGCTTGTCGCGCAGCGCCATCCGGCCGCCGTCGGCGAAGTCGAGCGCGAAGCGGTCCCAGCGCCGCGGCGCCTCCTCCTCGTCGACCGCGATCCGGCCCGCCATGCCGAGGTGCAGCCCGAGGTCGGGCCCGCCGTCGTCGGTCTCGACCCACAGGAACTTGCCGCGGCGGTGCGCCTTCGTGAGCCGGCGCCCGGTCAGCGCGGCGGCGATCTCGCCGGGCGCGTGGGGGCGGCAGACGTAGGTGTCGCGATCGTCGACCGCGACGATCTCGCGCCCGAGCACGCGCTCGATCTGCTGGCGCGCGCGTTCGGCCTCGGGGAGCTCGGGCATGCCCCAAGGCTAGGACTCGATGACGATCCTCGGGTCGATCTCGACGGCGCGGTGCCCGTTGCGGCAGCTCCAGAGCTCGCGCACCTTCCCGGACTGCCGGCAGCTCCAGCCCGCCGCGGCGCGCCGGCGCTGCCACTGCCGCCCGACCGCCCGCGCGGCGGCGCAGCGCACGTTGATCGCCGTCAGCGCCACGCTGAAGTCGAGCTGGCCGCAGGACTCGCGGATGACGAGCTCGATCCTCGAGCGCCCCGCGGAGCACGCCACGCCGGCGAGACCCTCCAGGCGCCCGCCGGACACCGGCGTGCAGCGCCGCCCGGCCGTGCGGCATGGCCGCAGCTCGAGCGCCGTCGTCACGCAGTCGCGGTCCAGCCGCCAGGCGTCCACCACGCGGGTCGCGCGCGTGCAGCCCGTGCTCCGGACGTAGACCGACACCACCAGCCGTCCCTTGGACAGCGGCTCGCACCTGCCCTCGGGCGCGGCGCGCCGCACGAGGCTGCCGGAGAACGTGGTGGGCTCGGAGGTGCAGTCGTCGCGCGCCCGGCCGAGGTAGCGGCTCGTGCCCTCCACGGTCCGGCCGTCCGCCGCGAAGCGCCCCTCGACGACCTGGAAGGCGGTCCGCCAGCGGAACGAGCCGTCGGCACGCACGGAGGTGCCGCGCGGCGCCTGTCCGCTGTACACCGTGGGCGTCTCCGGGTCGTCGCACGGCGCGTTCACGATCGATTGCGGCGACAGGGAGCGCCCGTCGTCGACGACGACGAGGAAGACGGCGCGCCCCTGGTAGTGCCCGCCGCCCACCGGCGGGCGCGCGGCGGCGTCGCCGGCCGGCGCGAGCAGAGCGAGGGCGGCGAGGCCCGCGACGCGTCTCCGCATGGCCCGACGCTCGCAGATCGGGCGCTCGAGCGCTAGAGCGTCGCGCCGTCGTCGTAGAGCTTGCGCACCGTCACGCTGCCCTGCGGCGACGCGTCGATGCACAGGCGGCAGAGCACGCACTCGTCGAGGTTGCCCTCGACGATCTCGAGCGCGCCGGCCGCGTCGACGGCGAAGATGTCGACCGGGCAGACCTCGGCGAGCTTGGCCGCGACCGCCTTGTCCGCGGCGGCCTCCGGCGAGACCTCGACGTCGATGAAGAGCGCCACTAGACGGCCGCTCCGATCCGCTCGCGGACCAGCCCGGGGATGTCCTCGATCCGCTCGGCCACGACGATCCCCGCGGCGGCGAGCCGGGCGATCTTCTCCGTGGCCGTGTCCTCCTTGCCCTCGACGATCGTGCCCGCGTGGCCGAAGGACATGCCCGGCATCTCGTCCATGAAGCGCCCGGCCATGAACGCGATCACCGGCAGCCGCGAGTTGTTCGCGGTCACCCACTCGGAGAGCTGGGCCTCCATGCGGCCGCCCGGCTCGGTGTAGATGACGATCGCCTGCGTCTGCTCGTCGGCCTCGAACAGCGGCATCAGCTCGGCGTAGGTCTGGCCGATGATCGCGTCGCCGCCGATCGAGACCGCGGTCGACTGGCCGAGGCCGGCCGCGCTGAGGGTCGAGGACATCTCGGTCGTCATGCCGCCCGAGCGCGAGATCACGCCCACAGGGCCGGGGCTGTAGGACTTCGCCGCGTCCTTCGCGGGCCCGCCGATGCCGCCCATCTTGATGACGTCGGGGACGATGATCCCGAGGCAGTTCGGCCCGATGATGCGCGCGCCGTGCTCGTCGGCGAACTCGACCATCTGGGCGACGTCGCCGCGCGGGATCCGCTCGGTGACGATCACGACGAGCTTGACGCCGTTGGCGATCGCCTCGATCACGGCGTCCTTCGTGAACGCGGGCGGCACGGTCACGACCGAGCCGTCGATCGGCCCGCCGTGCGCCTCGACCGCCTGCGCGACGGTGTCGAACACCGGCACGCCGTGCACCTCGCGGCCGAGCCGGCCGGGCGTGACGCCGCCCACGATGCGGGCGCCCGCGCCGTAGTCGAGGCACTCGCGCGTCAGGTTGACCGCCTCGCGGCCGGTGATGCCCTGGACGATGAAGGTGGTCGACGCGTCGACGAGGATGCTCATCCCGCCACCGCCATCCGCGCCGCCTCGTTGAGCGACACGGAGCGGTCCGCGTAGCGCACGCCGTACTTCTCGAGGATCTTGAAGCCCTCTTCCTCCCACGCGCCCGGGATGCGGAAGATCGAGATCTTCTCCGCCGGGTCGTAGCCGAGCTCCACGCAGGCCTTGATGACGCCGCGGGCGACGATGTCGACCCGGGTGTTGGAGACGATCGACATCATCACCGCGATCTTGTCGACGCCCGGCTTCTGCAGCACGAGCTTGGCCAGGCCGCACGCCTTCGCCACCGACGGGTTGCCGCCGATCTCGCAGTAGTTGGCGGGCTTGCCGCCGTGCGCGCGGACCGCGTCGAACAGCGTCAGCGAGCCGCCGCCGGCGCCGATCACGAGCCCGAGGTCGCCGTCGAACTCCGTCACGTTGCCCGCGACGCCGCGGTGGTCCTGCTGGTCGACGGCCTCGCCGGCGAGCTCGAACTCGGTCGCCTCGCGGGCCTGGCGGGTCTCCTCGTCGCCGACGCCGAGCTCGGTCAGGATCGCCTTCTGGCGCGGGCGCGCCTCGTTCTCCATGTCCATGTGGGCGTCGACGGCGACGAACGTGCCGTCGGAGAGCTGCGCGAGCGGGTTGATCTCGGCCAGCGTCATGTCGTACTCGGTGAACAGCCGCGCGAGCCGGGCGAGGATCGGCGTCAGGCGCGTCAGCGCGCGGCCGGTGACGCCGACGGAGGCGATGACCTGCTTCGCCTCGTAGTCGCTGAACGGCCGCAGCGTCGAGAAGTGGGCGCGGCCGACGTGGTCGGGATGGGTCTCGGCGACCTCCTCGATGTCGATGCCGCCCATGTCGCTGAAGATCAGGACCGGGCGCTTGCGCGTCCCGTCCCAGGTGACCCCGGCGTAGTACTCCTGGGCGACGTCGACGCGGGAGTCCACGAGCACGCCGCGGGGCATGTGACCGTTGATCTCCAACTGGAGGATGTCCGCGGCATGACTCTCCGCTTCCTCCGGTGTGTCGGCGAACTTGACCCCGCCGGCCTTCATCCGGCCGCCGGTCAGAACCTGCGACTTGATGACCGTCGGGCCGCCGAGCTCTTCAGCGATCTTCCTGGCCTCGTCGGGTGTTCTGGCGAATCCATGACCCGACACAGGAATGCCCGCGCCGGCGACGATCCGGCGCGATTCGAACTCGAAGAACCGCATGCGGCGCGGAACCGTAGCGGACGTGGTGCCTCTAGGCTGCCCGCCGTGCTCCGCGCTCTCCTCATCTCGCTCCTCGCTCTCGCCATCGCTCCGGCGGCCGCCTCGGCGGCGGTCGTGGACATCCAGGTGTCCCCCAAGGAGGGCCTCGACTTCGGTGAGGCCCACGCCGTCACCGGCAAGCTCACCGGCCCGTACGGCGCGCCCCTCGTGGGCCGCCAGGTCGAGCTCGAGATCCGCTCCTACCCCTACCGCGGCCGCCAGTTCCGGTCCGTCGCGCAGGCGCTCACCGGCCTCGACGGCCGCTTCGCCTTCGAGCAGGAGTTCCCCCGCAACCACCAGGTGCGCGTCTTCGCGCCCGAGTTCGGGGATCGCAGCGCGGTCGAGCCGATCTACGTCTTCCCCCGCACGAACCTGAGCTTCAGCCTCGTGCGCCGCAACGTCATCCGGGTCGTGCAGACCTACCGCACGCCCACGAACGTCAAGCTCACCGCGCCGACGCTGTTCTACGTCGGCCGGGCGGGCCGGCCGCGGGCGCCGTTGGCTGCGCGCGCCAAGACGCGGCCCGTTCGCCGCGGCGGCAAGATCCGCAAGGGACGCTTCCGCTCGACCGCGCTCGTGCGGATCCCGCGCGCCTGGGGCGGGCGCTTCCGCTACGCGAGCTGCTTCCCGTACAACGCGGGCATGGGCAACCCGAAGCTCGGCTGCCCTAAAAAGCGCTACAAGTTCTAGGCGACCGGCCGCGAGAGCAGGTCGGAGAGCGCCGAGTTGAGCGTCGGCGCGATCGCCCAGCCGTCGCCGTGTGAGAGCCGCCGCAGCTCGAGGACGACCCCGGGGTCGTGGGCGGCGACGATGACCTCGCAGCCGTAAGAGACGAGCCGCCGGCACAGCGCGGACAGCTCGACGAGCGCCTCCGTCTCGTAGCGGCGCACGCCGCCGAGGTCGAAGACGAACTCGCGCGCGCCGCCGACCGCCGCGTGCGCCGCCAGGTCGTCGACCTCGCGGGCGGCGGTGAACGAGCCGCCGGCGTCGACCACGCAGGCTCGCTCGCCCAGGCGGCGGGCCGAGGCGAGCTCCGGCGAGGCGACGTGGAGCGACATGCTCAAGCGGTTACCCGGGATTCCAGCCCATACGCATCGGCCAGCTCCGGGTCCTTCGCCGCGAGCATCTCCGCGAGGTCGACCATGACCCGGCACTGCTTCCAGGTCGCGTCATCCTGCATCTTGCCGTCGATCATGTGGACGCCGCGCCCGTCGGGGATCGCCTCGATGACCTTGCGGGCGAAGATGACCTCGTCCGGGTCGGGGGAGAAGACCTTCTTGGCGACGTCGATCTGGGCCGGGTGCAGCGACCACGCGCCGACGCAGCCCATGAGGAACGCGGCGCGGAACTGGGCCTCGCAGCCGGCGAGGTCGCGGATGTCGCCGAACGGCCCGTAGAAGGGCAGGATCCCGGTCGCGGCGCAGGCGTCGACCATGCGCCCGATCGAGTAGTGCCAGAGGTCCTGCTGAGCGCTCGGCCGCGGCGCCTCGGGATCCGCCGGATCGGGGTCGGAGAGCACGCGGTAGCCGGGGTGGCCGCCGCCGACGCGGGTCGTCTTCATCCGCCGCGAGGCCGCCAGGTCGGCCGGGCCGAAGCTCATCCCCTGCATGCGCGGGCTGGCCTGGGCGATCTCCTCGAGGTTGGTGACGCCGAGCGCCGTCTCGAGGATCGCGTGCACGAGGATCGGGCGCTCCAGGCCGGCGCGCGCCTCGAGCTGGGCGAGCAGGCGGTCGACGTAGTGGATGTCCCACGGCCCCTCGACCTTCGGGACCATGATCACGGACAGGCGGTCGCCGATCTCGGTCACGAGCGTCGTGATGTCGTCGAGCACCCACGGGCTCTCGAGCGAGTTCACGCGCGTCCAGAGCGCCGTCTCGCCGAGGTCGACCTCGCGGCCGACGCGGACGAGGCCCGCGCGCGCCGCCTCCTTGTTCTCGACCGCGATCGCGTCCTCGAGGTTGCCGAGGAGGATGTCCGACTTGGTGGCGAGGTCGGGCAGCTTGCCGACGATCTTCTCGTTGCTGGGGTCGAAGAAGTGGATCATCCGCGACGGGGTCACGGGGATCTCGAGCAGCGGATCGGGAGCGCCGACGGCGAGGGGCTTGGCGAAGTCACGTGGATTGCGCATAGGTGCTTCGGAATCTAGCGGCGCCCGAACCGGCGCAGCGGTCAGAAACCCGGTCTAACCTCCTCGCGCAGGGTCGGTCGAGCGAAGGGGCGCAGGGGCATGAGGAAGTTGACGGTGGCGGTGCTGGCGGTCGGAGCTGCGCTGATGGCGCCCGTCGACGCGTTCGCGGTCGGGACGATCCACGACGACTCGAGGACGCGCGACGCGTTCGACCGGCGCGGGTCTGCCGCGCCCACGGCCGCCCAGCGCGCCGCCGCCGAGCGGCTCGGCGCCCGCGTGAGCTGGGGCCGCTTCGGCGCCCCGCGCAGCGTCTACAAGGCCGACGGCTGGCTCGCGGAGGGCCTCGAGGGCACACCGGAGGCCGCCGCGCGCGAGTTCCTGCGCCGCAACACCGCGCTGTTCGGCGACGTGTCCGGCCTGAAGCTGGTCAACGACGCCCGCCTCACGGGCTCGGACGCCCACGTCGTGCGCTTCCGCCGCGAGGTCGGCGGGCTGCCGCTGGCGGGCGGCACGCTGGCCGTCAGCCTCGTCGACGGCCGGGTGGGCTACGCGTCCTCGACGTTGGGCGGGCGCGGCGCGCTCGAGGGCACCCGCCGCCTGAGCGGCCAGGACGCCTGGCGGGCCGCCGCCCGCAGCGCCGGCGTCGACGCCGGCGCCGTGTCCGTGCGCGGCGCGCGCGCCGGCTTCGGCCAGCTGCGCGTGGGCGGCCTCGAGCCGCTCCAGCAGGTCCGCGAGGTCGCGGTCGCCACCGGCGACGGCTTCCGCCGCGCGTTCGAGGCCAACGTCGTCGACAACGGGCGCGTGCCGAGCGCCTGGACGATGCTCGTCGACGCCGAGACCGGCGCCGTGCTGCGCCGCGTCGACCGGCTCGACTCCGCCGCGGACCAGCCGAACTGGCAGTACTTCACGAACAACCCGCCGCTCGACGGCTCGGGCGCCGACCGCCGGATCATCGGCTGCTTCCCGTCCGGCAGCGCCCCCGCGGTCCCCTGCACGTTCGACCAGCGCCGCTCCGAGGAGGCGACGCCGCAGGCGTGGGACATGATCGGGCCGATCCCGACGCCGACGGGGACCACCAACAGCAACAACGCCGACACCGGGCTGTCGTCGCTGAGCCCGCTCACACCCGACCTCGGCCGGGCGAAGCCGACCAGCCCCACCCGCGACTACCTCTCGCCGTTCACGAACGCCTGGCAGACGAGCGACTGCAACCCGTCGAACTTCGTCAGCCCACCGCCCGCCGCCACGGGTCCGAACACCTTCGGAGGCACCGAGGCCAACGACATCAACGCGGCGATCATCTCCCTGTTCGCCAACCACAACAACATGCACGACTGGGCCTACGACCTGGGGTTCACGGAGGAGAACTTCAACATGCAGGTCCGCAACTTCGGCAAGGGCGGCGCCGAGGGCGATCCTGAGTTCGGCAACGCCCAGGCCGGCGCGCTGACCGGCGCCTTCCCGAGCTACACGGGCCGCGACAACGCGAACCAGATCACGCTCCAGGACGGCGTCGCGCCGATCACGAACATGTACCTGTGGCAGCCGGTGGCGGGCGCGTTCTACCCGCCGTGCGTGGACGGCGACTTCGACATGTCGGTGATCGGCCACGAGTACACGCACGCGATCTCCAACCGCATGGTCGGCGGGCCCGAGGAGGGCCTGACCTCCAACGCCGACGGCCAGGCGCGCGCGATGGGCGAGTCCTACTCCGACCTGACCGCGGTCGAGTACCTGATGGAGCACGGCTACGCGCCGTCCGACGACGAGAACCCGTTCGCGGTCGGCGCCTACGTCACCGGCTCCAAGCAGAAGGGCATCCGCAACTACGGGATGAACGACTCGCCGCTCAACTACTCCGACGTGCAGGGCTACGACGGCAGCGGCAACGGCAGCCCGCACGACGACGGTGAGATCTGGAGCGCGGCGAACTACGACATCCGCCAGGCGCTCGTGGCCAAGCACGGCGCCGGGACGGCCGCCGATCAGCTCGCCTGCGCCCGCGGCGAGCGGGCCGCCGACCAGTGCCCGGGCAACCGGCGCTGGATGCAGATCGTCTTCGACGCCTACCTGCTGATGGCGCCCGAGGTCTCGATGCTCGACTCTCGCGACGCCTACCTCGCCGCCGATCGGCTGCGCTTCGGCGGCGCCAACCAGGCCGAGCTGTGGACCGCGTTCGCGCGCCGCGGCTTCGGCGAGAAGGCGGCCTCGCCCGACCCGACCCCGGATGACGACGGCGCCGACTTCGGCGGCACCGACAACCCGGATCCGGTGCCGAGCTTCGAGTCGCCGCTGCGCACGGACGAGAGCGCGGTGACGTTCAAGCCCGTCGACGAGAGCGGCAACCCGCTCGAGGGCGAGCTGTTCGTCGGCGAGTACGAGGCGAACGTGACGCCGGTGGCGGACACCGACGGCGGCACCGGCCTCGGCTCCACTGTCGAGCTGCTGCCGGGCGAGTACTCGTTCGTCGCGCGCGCCGACGGCCGCGGCGCGCAGAAGTTCACGCGCACGATCGCCGCCGGCAAGCTCGTCGACCTCACGGTGACGATGCCGGCCAACCGCGCCTCGGCCTCCAGTGGCGCCACGATCACGGGCGAGGGCGTCAACCAGGCGCTGCTGATCGACGACACCGAGGAGACGAACTGGGCCGTCGTCGGGCGGGCGCCGGACGTCGAGGGCGCCGAGGTCACCGTCGACCTCGCCGGCGGCGAGCAGCTCGTCGAGCGCGTCCAGGCCAGCGCGCTCCTGCGCGCGACGGACGACGGCGACAACCAGGCGGATCCCGGCGCGCAGAACCGCTTCACGGCGCTGCGGCAGTTCGAGATCCTCACCTGCGCCGCCGATTGCGGGGACGACGCCAACTTCGACTCGATCTACACGAGCCCGGCCGACGCCTTCCCGGGCGGCGTGCCGCGGCCGCTGGCGCCGGACATGATCCTGCGCGGCTTCGACGTGCCGGACACGCAGGCCACGCACGTGCGCCTGCGGGTGCTGAGCAACCAGTGCACGGGCAGCCCGATCTACCCGGTCGAGCAGGAGGCGGATCCGGCCTCCGCCTCGGACTGCACGGTCGGCAGCGCCGCGACCCCGCGCCGCGACCAGGACGTCCGCGCCGCGGAGCTGCAGGTGTTCTCGCGCCAGGCCGAGGTCACGACCACCGAGCAGCCGCGGCCGGTCGACCCGGGCCCGGGCCCCGGCGGGACGACGCCGCCGCCGGCGACGCCGGCCGCGCCCGCGGCGCCGACCGCCCCGACGGCGTGCGCGAGCACCGCCGGCTTCCGCGCCGTGTCGGCGCGGCCGCGCGGCCGCGGGCTGCGGATCGGCTTCAGCCGCCGCGTCTCCGCCCCGGTCAACGTCGACGTCTTCCAGCAGTCGCGGGGGCGGCGGGTGATCGACAACCTGCTCGTCGCGCGCTTCACCCGCAAGACCCGCGCGTTCACCTGGAAGGGCCGGGCGCGCAACGCCAAGCGGCTGACGGACGGCGGCTACTTCGTGCGCTTCCGGATGCCGCAGGGCGCCGGGCGCCGCGACGTCCGCCGCATCACGCTCTCGCGCCGCAACGGGCGCTTCCGCCCGCGGCCGGCGTTCTACGGCCGCAGCTCGTGCGGGCTCGTGACGTCCTACAAGCTCTCGAGCGCCGTCTTCGGCGGCCGCCAGGGCCGCCGGCTCGGGATCGCGTTCCGGCTCTCGCGCCGCGCCACGGTGCGGGTCGCGATCACCCGCGGCGGAACCCGCACCGTGCGGACGTTCCGCGCCCGCAGCTACGCGCCCGACCGCACGCACCGGCTGTCGCTGCCGGCCGCCGGACTGCGCCGCGGGGACTACCGGGTGACGCTGCGGGCAGGCGCCGTGCGACAGACCTTGGTGGCCCGGCGCCTGCCATGAAGATGGCCGATTCCGCGACCCCCGCACCCGTCTCGACGCGCCCCGCGGCCACGAAATCGACCATCTAGGCTGCCGGGCCATGAGCCCAGAGACCACTGCCGTTGAAACCGATCAGGCCGCCCGCGAGGCGACCGGAGCCCATCCCTATGGGCGCTACCTCGAGGAATTCGAGGTCGGCGCCGTCTACAAGCACTGGCCCGCCAAGACGGTCACCGAGGCCGACGACCACCTGTTCTGCCTCATCACCATGAACCACCACCCGCTGCACATCAACGACGTCTACGCGGGCCAGAGCCAGCAGGGCCGCAACGTCGTCGTGGGGCCGCTCGTCTACTCGCTGGCGCTCGGCATGAGCGTCTCCGACGTCTCGGGCAAGGCGATCGCCAACCTCGCCACGGAGGAGCTCAAGCACCCCGCGCCGGTGTTCCACGGCGACACGCTGTTCTGCGAGTCCGAGGTGCTCGAGGTCAAGGAGTCGCGCTCCAAGGCCGATCGCGGCACCGTGCGCGTCCACACGCGCGTGCTCAACCAGGACGGCGTCCTCGTGGCCGAGTTCAAGCGCCTCGTGCTCGTCCCGCGCCGCGAGGCCGGCGCCACCAAGGCGGAGGGCGACGTGGAGTGAGCGACGGCGCGCGCGAGCGCTGGCGGGCGAAGCTGGGGGGTGCTCTCGTTCGTGTTCTTCTACCTCGCGCTGCGGCTGAAGGGCATCCGGCCCTTCCACCGTGGCGGCACCGGCGTCTCGTACACCGACATCGACGTGGGCGGCGGCGGCGAGGAAGGGCGCCCCGCAGGGCGCCCCTCCAGAGGCCGCTGGCTAGCCGGCCTGCGAGCCGGTCACGTAGACGTAGAACCGGAAGCGGTTCCCCGCGGTCGACGCGGCTCCGTCGCTTGCCCGCGGCGCGACGACGAGCACCTCGTTGTCCTCCGTGTTCGGCGGCGCGCAGGTGACGAACGTGGCGCCGCACGGGGCGGTGCCGGTCTCGCCGCTGAGCACGCTCGGGTCCGAGATCGTGTCGTTGTTCTGGATCGCGATCTGGGCGTGGATGCCGTTGTTGCGGACGTCCTCGCCGGCGTCGAGGTAGCAGTTGGCGTTGGTCTGGTAGCAGTCGACCGTGCTGAAGCCGCCGCTCTGCTGCTCGATCTGGCCGCCCTCGTTGACGAGCGCCCAGCGCGTCGTCAGCTCGCCGGCGCCCTGGCCGTCGACCGTGTCGGCGTCCAGACCGGTCTTCGCGCGCGCCGACGACACGATCGCCGACGCGTCCTGCCCGTCGACGCGGTCGGCGTTGAGGCCCGTGGCCACGCCGGTCGCGTTCGTGGTGAACGGGCGCTTGGAATCGCCGCCCGAGCCCGCGGTGATGCGGCCGGCCGACTCGCCGGAGGTGGTGTTGAACTCGAAGGCCGAGCCGGTGGTGAGGTTGTTGGCGCGCAGGCAGGGGTTCGTGCGCGTCGCGCCCGTCGAGCGGCAGCCGTAGATCGCGGCGCCGCCGGAGCGCGACAGGTTGGACTGGCGCGTCGCGTAGCCCCCGGTCGAGCGGCCCTGCTCGGCGGCGTTGGAGATGATCTGGGTCTCACGGTTGGCGGTGCCGTTGCGCTGGCCTTCGCGCAGCACATCGCCGGTGGCGGCGACGCCGAACGGCGCGATGCCGAGCAGCAGCAGGCCGGTGGCAAGCACCACGCTGCGCGTGCGGGGAGTACGTCGATCCATCAGAAGGGCCCCTTTCCTCGTTTACAGCCCTTGGGGCACCCCTTCGCAGCGGCGGGTGTTTCGGGTCACTCTCGTCTGCCCACGCACGGTTTGTTCGGCTCCGGCAATATCCCTCCCACCTGAAGCCGACTTCTGGAGCTGACCCCACCCGTGAGCAAGACTGCTGTCCCGACCAGGAACAAACACCTCCTCGAATGGGTGGAGGAGGTGGCCGCACGGACCCAGCCGGATGACGTGCACTGGTGCGACGGCAGCGCCGAGGAGTACGACGCGCTGGCGCGGCTGCTGGTCGAGGCGGGGACGTTCGAGAAGCTCTCGGACGCCAAGCGGCCGAATTCCTACCTCGCGCTGTCGGACCCGTCCGACGTCGCCCGGGTCGAGGACCGCACGTTCATCTGCTCCGAGCGCGAGGAGGACGCCGGGCCGACGAACCACTGGCACGACCCCGCGGAGATGCGCGAGAAGCTCGAGGACCTGTTCGAGGGCAGCATGCGCGGCCGCACGATGTACGTCGTGCCGTTCTCGATGGGCCCGCTGGGCTCGCCGATCGCCGAGATCGGCGTCCAGCTCACGGACTCGGCCTACGTCGCCTGCTCGATGCGGATCATGACCCGCATGGGCGCCGGCGCGCTCGACGAGCTGGGGGAGGAGGGCACGTTCGTGCCCTGCCTGCACACCGTCGGCGCCCCGCTCGAGGAGGGCGACGAGGACGTGCCGTGGCCCTGCAACGACGACGAAGTACATCGTCCACTTCCCCGAGACGCGCGAGATCTGGTCCTATGGCTCGGGCTACGGCGGCAACGCCCTGCTCGGCAAGAAGTGCTTCGCGCTGCGGATCGCCTCGGTCATGGCCCGCGACGAGGGCTGGCTGGCCGAGCACATGCTGATCCTCAAGCTGACCTCGCCGGAGGGCGACTCCAAGTACGTCACCGGCGCCTTCCCCTCGGCCTGCGGCAAGACGAACCTCGCGATGCTGATCCCGACGCTCGAGGGCTGGACCGTCGAGACCGTCGGCGACGACATCGCCTGGATGAAGTTCGGCGACGACGGCCGCCTGTGGGCGATCAACCCGGAGGCGGGCTTCTTCGGCGTGGCGCCGGGGACGGGCGAGAAGACGAACCCGAATGCGATGAAGACGATCGCGCGAGAACACGATCTTCACGAACTGCGCGAAGACCGACGACGGCGACGTCTGGTGGGAGGGGATGACCAGGGAGCCGCCGGCGCACGCGATCGACTGGCACGGCGACGACTGGACGCCGCAGTCCGACGATCCGGCCGCCCACCCGAACGCGCGCTTCACGACGCCCGGCCGCCCAGGACCCGGCGATCGCGCACAACTGGGAGGACCCGAAGGGCGTCCCGGTCGACGCGATGCTGTTCGGCGGCCGCCGCTCGACCGTCGTGCCGCTGATCCACGAGGCGTTCGACTGGGAGCACGGCGTCTTCCTCGGCGCCCAGATGTCCTCCGAGACGACCGCGGCGGCGTCCGGCGAGGTCGGCAAGCTGCGCCGCGACCCGTTCGCGATGCTGCCGTTCTGCGGCTACCACATGGCCGACTACTTCGCCCACTGGCTGAAGGTCGGGCAGCGCGACGGCGCGACGCTGCCGAAGATCTTCTACGTCAACTGGTTCCGCAAGGACCTCGAGACCGGCAGCTTCCTGTGGCCGGGCTTCGGCGAGAACTCGCGCGTGCTCGAGTGGGTCTTCCGGCGCTGCGACGACGCCGCCGAGGCCCGCGACACGCCGATCGGCCGCGTCCCGACGCCCGCCGCGCTCAACACCGACGGACTCGACATCGGCGACGACGAGCTCGAGGAGATCCTGGCCGTCGACACCGAGTCGTGGAAGTCGGAGATCGCCCCGATCCGCGAGTTCTTCGAGGAGTTCGGCGACAAGCTGCCGCCCGAGCTCGCGAAACAGCTCGACGCGCTGGAGGAGCGCCTGAAGCAGGCATGACATGACAGCCGGGGCGTCCCTGCTCGACCTGATCGGCGAGCGCACCTCCTCGGAGCGCGCCCCGGCCGTCCGCGCCTTCGCGGAGGCGTTCCTGCGGCGCCTGTCGGCCGACGGGGCCGACGGCGCGGACCTCGTGCCGGAGGCGCTGTGCGGCGAGATCGTCGGCGCCTTCGAGTTCGCCTCCGCGCGCGGCGCGGAGCCGATCGCGGTGCGCGCGTTCACGCCGACGCTGGAGGAGCACGGCTACGAGACGCCGGGCTCGGTGGTGGAGACGAACACCGAGGACTGGCCGTTCCTGGTCGACTCGGTGAGCGCCGAGCTGCGCGCCCGCGGCCTCGGCATCCACCGCGTCCTGCACCCGATCGTCGGCGTCGAGCGCGACGCCGACGGCGCGATCGAGGCGGTCCTGCACCCGCGCGAGGCCTCGCGGCGCGAGTCGATCATGCACTTCGACCTCGACCGGCGGCTGCCCCCGGACGAGCAGCTGGCGGAGCTCGAGGACGCGCTGCGCGCCGTGCTCTCCGACGTCCGCGCGACCGTGCGCGACTTCCCGTCGATGGCCGACCGGGCGCGGCGGATGGTCCAGCTCGCGGGCGCCGGCGCGGCGCGCTACGCCGACGAGGAGGTCGACGAGACCGTCGCCTTCCTCGAGTGGCTGCTGCACGACAACTTCGTCTTCCTCGGCTACCGCGAGTACCGCTTCCGCGACGGCGCGATCACGGTCGTGCCCGACTCCGGGCTCGGGATCCTCGCCGACACGGGCGAATCGACCTACGCGAAGCCCGTCGCCGATCGACTCGCTGCCGCCCGGGCGTGCGCGAGCGCGCGCTCGAGGGCGACCTGCTGATCGTCTCCAAGACCAACCGGCTGTCGCGCGTGCACCGGCGCGTCCGGATGGACTACATCGGCGTGCGCCGCATCTCGTCCGAGGGCGAGATCGTCGGCGAGGCGCGGATGCTCGGCCTGTTCACGACCAAGGCCTACTCCGAGCCCGCGAGCCAGACGCCGCTGCTGCACCGCAAGCTGCGCCAGATCCTGCGCTCCGAGGACCTGATCGAGGGCTCGCACGACTACAAGGCGTCCGTCTCGCTGTTCGACTCGTTCCCCAAGGACGAGCTGTTCGCCGCCTCGACGACGACCTGCGCGGCGCGGTCGTGGCGCTGCTCGCCCTCCAGGGCGCGCAGGTGCGGCTGCTCGGCCGCCGCGACCCCGACGGGCGCAGCGCGTCGCTGATCGTCGCGCTGCCGCGCTCGCGCTACGACGGCGAGCTGCTGGCGCGGCTGCACGACCTGTTCCGCGAGCGCTTCGAGACCGACGCGGTCGACTCCCACCTCGTGCTCGGCGAGGGCGACCGCGTGCAGGTCCACTTCCGCGTCCACGCCTCCGAGCGGCCTGCCCGAGGTCGACTTCCGCGAGCTCGAGCAGGAGGTCGTCGCCGCGACGCGCACGTGGGACGACGAGCTGCGCGAGGCGCTCGTCGGCGCGCCACGGCGACGCCCAGGGGCGCGCGCTGGCGGCCGAGTGGGGCGCGCGCTTCCCGCGCTACTACAAGGCATCGACGACGCCGCGGCTGGCCGTGCACGACATCGGCTGCTTCGCGCGGCTGGAGACGCTCGGCGAGCCGTTCGTCGTCGGGCTGCAGAACGAGCGCGACCAGCGCGGCGAGCGCACGCGCGTCGGGCTCTACAAGACCGGCGGCAAGGTCGAGCTCGTCCGCGGCGATGCCGATGCTCGAGGACCTCGGGCTGCGCGTGATCGAGGAGGTGCCGACGCGCCTGAGGGGCGGCGACGGCGACACCTGGGTGCAGGACTTCGGCGTGCTCGGGCCCGGCGACAAGACGATCGACCTCGAGGCGCACGGCGCGCGGATGGCGGACTGCATCTCGGCGGTCTGGCGCGGGGACACGGAGTCCGACACGCTCAACCGGCTCGTGCTCGCGGCCGGGCTCGACTGGCGCCAGATCGAGATCCTGCGCGCGTACCGCAAGTACCGCCAGCGCATCGGCTCGCGCTTCACCGAGAGCTACCAGAACGACGTGCTGGCGGAGAACGCGGCGCTCACGGCCGACCTCGTCGAGCTGTTCGAGCTGCGCTTCGACCCCGAGCACGCGCGCGACGAGGAGGCCGAGCAGGGCCTGCGCCAGTCGATCATGCGCGCGCTCGACGCGGTCGAGTCGCTCGACCACGACCGCATCCTGCGCAACCAGCTCGGGCTGATCGACGCGACGCTGCGCACGAACGCCTACCGCCGCGGGCGCGGCGCGATGAGCTTCAAGCTGCGCTCGGCCGACGTGCCCGCCATCCCGGAGCCGGCGCCGCTGGTGGAGATCTACGTCTACTCGGCCGAGATGGAGGGGATCCACCTGCGCGGCGGCCGGATCGCCCGCGGCGGGATCCGCTGGTCGGACCGCATGGACTACCGCACCGAGGTCTACGGCCTGATGCGGGCGCAGCTGACCAAGAACGCCCAGATCGTCCCCGAGGGCGCCAAGGGCGGCTTCTACCTCAAGCGCCGCCCGACCGACCCGACCGAGCTGCGCGAGGAGGTCCAGCGCCAGTACGTCGCCTACGTGCGCGCCCTGCTCGACGTCACCGACAACCTCGTCGACGGCGAGGTCGTCCACCCGCCCGACACGCGCGTGCTCGACGAGAGCGACACCTACCTCGTGGTGGCGGCCGACAAGGGCACCGCGACGTTCTCCGACACCGCGAACAAGGTGGCGGAGGAGTACGGCTTCTGGCTCGGCGACGCGTTCGCCTCCGGCGGCTCCTCCGGCTACGACCACAAGAAGCTCGGGATCACCGCGCGCGGGGCGTGGGAGTCGGTCAAGCGCCACTTCCTCGAGCTCGACCTCGACGTGGCGAAGGACCCGTTCACGGTCGTCGGGATCGGCGACATGTCGGGCGACGTGTTCGGCAACGGGATGCTGCTCTCGGACCGCATCCGGCTGGTCGCCGCCTACGACCACCGCCACATCTTCATCGACCCGGATCCGGACCCGGACACGTCGTTCGCCGAGCGCAAGCGGCTGTTCGACCTCGCCGGCTCGTCGTGGAACGACTACGACCGCTCGAAGATCTCCGAGGGCGGCGGCGTGTGGCCGCGCACCGCGAAGTGGATCCCGCTGTCGGAGGCGGCGCAGCGGGCGCTCGGGATCGAGGACGAGACGCTGGCGCCCAACGACGTGATCCGCGACGTCCTGCGCGCGCCGGTCGACCTGCTGTGGAACGGCGGCATCGGCACCGTCGTCAAGGCGAGCGACGAGACCGACGACGCCGCCCAGGACCGCTCCAGCGACGCGATCCGCGTCGACGCGAGCGAGCTGCGCTGCCGCGTCGTGGGCGAGGGCGGCAACCTCGGGCTCACGCGCCGCGCGCGGGTCGAGTTCGCCCGCCACGGCGGGCCGCATCAACGCCGACTTCATCGACAACTCGGCCGGCGTCGACTGCTCCGACCACGAGGTCAACCTCAAGGTCCTGCTCGGGCTCGCCGAGCGCGCCGGCGAGCTCGACGCGCCCGCACCGCGACGTGCTGCTGCGCGACGTCGACCGAGGACGTCGTCGAGCACGTCCTCTACGACTCCTTCCTGCAGGCGCAGATCATCGCCCAGGAGACGCGGCGCTCGGCCTCGCGGCTCGACGCCTACGAGGACCTGATGGTCGGCGCTCGAGGAGGACGGGCTGCTCGACCGCGCCTCGGAGGCGCTGCCGTCGGGCGAGGAGCTGGCCGAGCGGCGGCGCGCGGGCCGCGGCATGGAGCGGCCGGAGCTGTCGCTGCTGCTGACCTACGCGAAGCGGCGGGTGAAGATGTCGCTGCTGGAGTCCGAGCTGCTCGAGGACCCGTGGCTCGAGCGCGACCTGCGCGGCTACTTCCCGGCCGCCGGTGGTCGAGCGCTTCGGCGAGCTGCTGGCCGAGCACCCGCTGCGGCGCGAGCTGATCGCGACGATCAACGCCAACCTCGTGGTCAACGCGCTCGGGCCGGTGTTCGTCTCCCAGCTCGTCGCCGAGCGCGGCGCCCAGCTCCGCCGAGGTCGTCCGCGCCTACCGGATCGCGCGCGAGGTGACGGGCGCGGAGGCCGACTGGGAGGCGATCGAGGCGCTCGAGGGCAAGGTCGAGCCCGAGCTCCAGGCCGAGCTGATGGGCGGCATCGACACGCTCGTCGACGCGGTCACGCGCTGGTACCTCTCCGAGGGCGTCGCCGGCGACCTGGCCTCCACGATCGAGGCCGGGGCGCGAGGGCTTCCGGCGGCTCGCTGGCGGCGGCGCGCGAGCTCGGCGGCGAGGAGCTCCACGGCGGCGCGCGCGCGAGGTCTCCGAGCGGCTCGTCGCCGCCGGCGTGCCCGAGGACCTCGCGAGCGCCCACGCGCTGCGGCCCGGGCTCGTCCACGCGCCGGCGGTGACGGCGGTCGCGACCGCCACGGAGCGCCCGGTCGAGGACGTCGCGCGCGTGTTCGTGGCCGATCGGCGAGCAGCTGCCGCTCAACGAGCTCGAGGAGGCGCTCGACACGCTGCCCGCGACCCGGCGGATGGAGCGCTGGGCGCTCCAGGCCGTGCGCGAGGACGCCCGCCGCGCCCGCCGCGACATCGCCGAGCAGCGCGCTCGCCGAAGCCCCGGGCTGCGGCGCCCGACGAGGCGCTCGTGCGCTTCCTCGCCGGCCACGACGAGGCGATCCGCCGCCTCGACGCGTTCATGCGCACGCTCTCGCGCGAGGGCACCGCGGACATGGCCGGCCTCGCGCTCGCGGTCCGCCAGCTGCGGTCGCTGGTGGAGTAGCTCGCGTCAGTCAGGGACGACCGCGTCGCCGACGCGGATCTCGCCGTCCGTCAAGACGTCCGCGCGCAGCCCGCCGCGGTGGACGAGGTCGCGGAGGATGCCCGGGGTGGGTGAGGCGCTGGAGGTGCGCGCAGGGCTCGCACAGGCGGCGGCCGACGCACTCGGCCTCGCCGACGCGGAAGCGGCGGCCGACGAGCGCGTTGAGGTCGATGCCGCGGGTGACGACGTTGCGGCGCGCCTCGGCGGGCGGGAGGCCGAGCTCGTCGACGACCTCGGCCTCGATCAGCGTCAGGTCGTGGCCGTCGGAGTGGGGGTTGGAGAACGTGCCCGGCGTGGTCGAAGTAGCGGTCGCCCTCGAGGCCGCGGCCGGCGTGCGCGGTGGCCTCGTCGACGAGCTGCATCGGCGCCTCGGCGGCGGGCGCGACCGCGAGCACCTCGACCGTGCCGCGGCTCCGCCCGCTGTCGGGCGAGCCGTCAGGTGGTGCGGCGCGAGCGCGTAGCCCGCCTCCATCTCGTCGAAGCTCCCGCCCAGCGGCGCCCAGGCGAGCCCGCCCGGGGGCGAGCCGTAGGCGACGGCCGCGCGGTCGCCGCGCAGGATCGCGATCCACGGCGCCGGGCCAGGCGAACTCCTTCGGCGCGGCGACCGGCACGAGCCCGAGCCCGCGGGTGGCGAGCCAGACGCGCCACGCCGTCCACGGCTCGGGGTGATCGGCCGGCGGCGCCGGCACCTCGTCGGTCTCGAGCTCGAGGATCGCCGCCAGGCAGGCGGCGACCGAGCGGCTCAGCGGCGGGAGGTCGTCGGGCGGCAGCGCGGCGGTGCGCACGCCCCGGAGACTAATCGGCGAGCCGGGCCTGCAGGGCGTCGAGCCGGCGCAGGAACTCGGGCCACCACGCTTCCTGCTCGAGCCGCGCATCGCCGTGATCGACGCCCGCACGGATCGCGAGGAAGAACCGCAGCATCACCCGGCGAAACGCCGCGACCGTGACGGTGAGCTCCTCGAGCGGATCGTGCAAGGTGACACTGCCGTCGGCGAACGAGAAGCCACTGCCGTTGATGTCGAGATCCATCTCCTCGGTGACGTGGCGGACGATGCTCGGCAGATCGCGCCATGTCGACCGGGTCGAGGTAATCGTCGACCACGCGAAGATCGGGCGAAGGCGTGGTGACACGCGTGCCACTTCCCGTCGGGTCCTCGACCCAGCGGACCTCGATCTCGTCGATGACTGCGTCGTCAACCGTCTGCCGGCGTCATAGCAGCGCGTACCACGTGTCGATCTTGTTCGCGCGAGTCCAGAACTCGAACCTCACCCCGCCGTCCGTGCCTTCGAACTTCCCCACGGTCTTCGCCTTCTTGGTGCGGAGCGCGTGGTAGAGCGCCCGGTTCGCCCGTGCCTGCCAGGTGAGGCGGTTGGCGCTGAGGTTCGTGATCACGGTCTTCTCGTATCCCGTCTTCCAGATCGGCTTTCCGGCCTGCGGCGTTCCCGGCCGGGTGGACGATGACCTCGTTGGCCGTCGTCTGGGTGTAGATGTCGTACGTGATGTGCGTGATGTCGGGGTCGGTTGGATGCGGCGTCAGCGTGCCGGTACGCCCGCGACCCGAGAACGCCGAGGCGACCCCAGCCTGCGAGGACCGGCCGGAACTTCTTCTTTTGCTTGGCGTCCGTGTACTCCTCGACCCCGGGACGGGTGATCGTCGGGTCCGTCAGGAAGTCCTGAAACCCCACGAGGTCGTGCATGCCTTTGACGCCTGCCCTTGGTGGTGAACTCCGGGTTGAGCAGGTGGTCCATCGTGTCGGCGTCGACCTTGAATGTGCTCAGCACGGTCGCGCCATACGTGGTTGAGGATCTCGCCCGTGAGCTGCCCGTCGACGACGAGCTCGCGCAGCCGATCCGCGCCGACGGCGTTCTTGAACGCCTCGAGCTCGGGGAGTGACATCCCGGTGAGCGCCAGCGCGAGCCCGGCGTCGTCGAGACCGGTGTCGAGCTTCGCCGCCGTCGCGTCGGGATAGCGTGCCAGCAGGCGCCGGGTGGCGCGGTTGCCGACGCTGCTCTGCAACCTCAGCACCGCCTCGGCGGCGGGCCCCGGAGCCTTCCGCGGGCGGTCACCGCGGCGAGGCGCCTGCGGCAGCCGCTCGCTGCTCCGCACGGCTCGGCCGGGCATGATGCGACGCTACTTGCCGCCCGACGGGGCGTCAACACGAGCATCGGCCGTTCGGGCGGGAGGGCCTGCCCGTCGGGCTCGTGTCGCGCGACAAGGCGAAGCTCGACGGGCTCGTCGAGCAGCTCGAAGCCGACGGCATTCAGGCCTCGGGCGAGTCCTGCCGACATCCGCGACCCAGATGCGCTCGCGCGGGCGATCCGCGGCCCGCTGGAGTTCAGCGTGATCGGCGCGGTCGCCGCGCGACTTCCAGACGCGCCTCGGGAGTCGACTAAGCCCGCGTGATCAGGCAGGTCGTCGTCGCGTGGGCGTAGAGCGTGCCGTCCTCGTCGACGATCCGGCCCTCGGCGGTCGCGATCCGGCCGCCGACGTGGACGGTCCGCGCCTCGGCGGTCACGCGCCCCTGGCCGGGGCGGACCGGGCGGACGAACTTCACGTCGAGGTCGACGGTCGTGTAGAGGTCGGTGGCGCCCAGCGTCGTGTGGATCGCGCAGCCGACCGCGCTGTCGAGCAGCGTCGAGAGGATCCCGCCGTGGACGGTGCCGAGCGGGCTGAGGTGCTCGGGCCCGGGGTCGAGCGCGAAGGCGGCGCGGCCCTCGGAGAAGGCGACGGGCTCGATGCCGAGCGTGACGGCGAAGCCGGGGGCGGGGACGTCGCCGGCCTGCAGCGCCTGCATCAGCTCGAGGCCGGTCAGCGATGTCGGGGCAGCGTGGTCAGTTGCGTCATGCAACCGAAGGCTACGGCATTCGGTTGCATCACGCAACCAATTACGCTTCCGGCCGCATGGACCGCGACCTCGACTGGGCCGCCTGCCGCAACGTCCGCGACCTCGGCGGCCTGCCGACCGCCGGCGGCGGCCGCATCCGCCGCGGCGCGCTCGTCCGCGGCGACGCGCTCGAGCGCCTGACCGCCGAGGGCTGGGCCGCGCTCGAGGCGCCACGGCGTCCGCACCGTCATCGACCTCCGCAACGACGACGAGATCGGCGAGGACGCCGCCCCGCGCCCGCCGGGCATCACCACGATCCGCTTCCCGCTCGACGGCATGGAGGACACGGAGTTCTGGGAGCAGTGGATGCATCGCCCCGAGTTCGGCACCCCGCACTACTACGGCCCCTGGCTCGAGCGCTTCCCCGACCGCGCCGCGCCGCGTGCTGACCGAGATCGCCCGCGCGCAGCCCGGCGGCGTCGCCTACCACTGCATGGGCGGCCGCGACCGCACCGGGCTCGTGACGATGCTCGTGCTCGCAGCTCGCCGGCGTCCTGCCCGAGGCCGTCGCGGAGGACTACGCGCTGTCGAACGTGCGCATCCCCGACCCGCTGCTCGACGCCTTCTACGCCGAGCACCACACGACGCCGGCCGCCGTCCTCGGCGAGGTGCTCGCCGGCGTCGACGCCGAGCGCTACCTCGAGCCCGGACGACGCCGCAGCCCTGCGCGAGCGCGATCCTCGAGCGCTGACTCAGTGCTGCTGGTCGCCGGTCGCGGCCGGCGGGCGTGACTCCTCGGCCAGCGACGTGATCGTCAGCTGGCCGCGCGCGGCCTCCTCGAGCACGCCGGTCGCCTCCTCGGCGGAGCGCGCGTAGAGCTCGACCAGCAGGTGGACGACGATCTGGTCGTCGTCGTGCTTGTGGAAGCGCACGTGGGTGAAGAACTCGCGCGTGCCGTGGTCGCCGAACGCGGCGTAGGCGAGCGAGTCGGCCGCCTCGGGGCCGGAGCAGGTCTCGACCGCGTCGGCGTCGACCGTCACGGTGCAGGAGGCCACCCACGGCGTGCCGGCCACCATGCGCTCCCAGCGATCCTCGATCGGCTCGATGCGGCCGTTGTGGAACGCCAGGTGCGGCTGGTCGTGCATGCAGTCGAGGCACTGCACGACCGCCTCTTGGAGTTCGTCGACGACCTCCGCCCGCTCGCCCGTCACCGGGTCGATGCGATGAATGCCCTCATAGTGGACCTGGACCTCGAGCTCCTGCGACCAGCAGCGGTAGCAACGCAGCCAGGACCCCACCATCTGCGGCTGCGGGGAACCTTCCATTGCGCCCATTCTATGCTGCCGCCCGTGCGCCCCGCCGTCGCCGTGGCTCTGCTGCTCGCGCTCACCGGCTGCGGGGACGCCGGGCCGACCGACGAGGAGCAGGTCCGCACCACGCTGACCGCGTTCAGCAAGGCGACGGCGGCCAAGGACTACCAGCGGCTCTGCGACAAGCTGCTCGCCCCGAGTCTGATTGCGGACTTGAAGAAGATCGGGCTTCCCTGCGAGATCGCGCTGCAGCAGGGGCTCGGCGACGTCAAGCAGCCGAAGCTCATCGTGGGCGACGTGACGGTCGAGGGGAAGAACGGCCACCGCGCAGGTCAAAACGTCGGCGCAGGGCCAAGCGCCGTCGTCCGACACGGTCGAGCTCGAGCGCACCGAAGACGGCTGGCGGATCGCCTCGCTGGCCACGCCGTCGGAGGCCGGACCCGCGCCCTGAGCAATCAGCTTTCCGTCGAGAGGGGTTGCCCGAGCTACAGGTCTCAGGCAGGGTGGACAGCGTGAGGACCTTGGTCAGGACGGCGGGACTGGCGCTGCTCGCACTGCTCGCGATCGCACCCACGGCGGGGGCGTCGACGCTGTCGATCGGCGGCGGCAACGCGCTCTACTCCGGCGATCCGTCGGCGGACAGCGTGCGGATCCAGCGCTACGTCGACACGCCGCAACAACATCCCCTACTACGTGGTCACGGACAGCGGCGGCATCACCGCCCAGTCGCCGTGCCTGCCGGTGCCGGAAACCAACGGCACCATGGCGGCCTGCCGGATCACGTCGGGCCTGCGCTACCAGCTCAACGCCGGCGCCGGCAACGACGCGGTGACGATCCAGTCCGGCACGCCCGGCGGCGGCATCGACCTCGGCGCCGGCAACGACACCTTCACCGGCACCAACGCCGGCGACTTCGTCCACGGCGGCGACGGCGACGACATCCTCAAGGGCGGCGCCGGCAACGACCGCATCTTCGGCGACGGCGGCACCGACCAGGTGGCCGGCGAGGCCGGCAACGACGCCGTCGACGGCGGCGCCGGCGACGACCAGCTCGAGTTCGGCGGCGACGAGATGCTCGCGGGCGCCGGGCTCGGCGCGGACGACATCCGCGGCGGCCCGGGCGTCGACCGCCTCAGCTACCTCGACCACAGCGCGGGCGGTCAGCGTCTAGCCTCGACGGCAAGCCGGGCGACGGCACCGCGGGCGAGAACGACAACGCGCACGGCGACATCGAGCTGCTCGTCGGCTCGACCTTCAACGACGTGCTGACCGGCACACGACGCGCCCAGCAGCTGTTCGGCAACGCGGGCAACGACCGCGTCGACGGCCTCGGCGGCGACGACATCGTCAACGGCGGCACCGGCGACGACGAGCTCTACGGCGGCGCCGGGCGCCGACCGCGTCGAGGGCTCGGCCGGCGAGGACTACCTCGAGGGCGGCGCGGGCGAGGACCTGTTCGAGGGCGACAACGTCTGCACCGCCGAGCCGTGCACCGGCGACTCCGACTTCATCCAGGCCCGCGACGGCGAGGCCGACACCGTCAACTGCGGCGTCGGCGCCGACACCGCGCTCGTCGACGACGCTCGACGTCGTCGCCCTGGACACCCAGCACGGCTGCGAGCGCGTCGACCGCACGCGCCGCCGCCGCACCGCCGGCCGACGGCGGCGTGCTCGGCGTCGTCGCCATCCGGCCCGCGGCGTGCGCGTGATCGGCGTGCGCAAGCTCAGCTCGCTGCGGCGCGGCAAGCTCAAGGTCGAGGTCACCTGCCCCGGCTTCGTGCAAGGTCAGGGCTCGCTTGATCACCGGCCGCACCGTGGTGGCGAGCAAGACGCGGACCCAGCTCGGCGCGGGCGTGATCGTGCTGAAGCCGAAGACTGAACAAGAAGGGCCGCAAGCTGCTCAAGCGCCGCAGCAAGGTCGGCATGACGCTCGCCGTCGACGTCACCGACGACAAGGGCCAGGTCACGACGCTGGCCCGCGTGCTGAGCTTCCGCAAGTAGCTACATGTGGTGGTGGTGCTCGCGCGGTGGCGCGGGCGCCTTGCGCGGCGCGCGCTTGCCTCCGCGCCCGCCGATGTGCTGGGTCGGGCCGACGCTCGGGCCGTAGCCGCCCTTGCCGTTGAGGAGCACGACCCGGGCCGCGTAGCGGCCGGGCGGGCTGACCGTGAACGACACGCGCGAGCTGCGGTCGAGCGTCGCGTGCGCGACCTGGCGCCAGCGGAAGCGCTCGCGCGAGTAGAGCTGGAGCGCAGCGCGCGCGCCGGCCTGGGCGGGCCGGGCGGTGGCGCGGATCGCTGAAGCGCCCGGCCTTCAGCCGCTTGACCCGCGTGTCGAGCGCGCGCCCCGACGCGCAGCGGCAGCGGCAGGCTCGGGCCGGCCTCGACGACCGCGCGGTAGGTGGTGGGCGCGTCGGGCGTCACGCGGACGCGGAACGAGCCGTCGGGCGCGGGCGCGACCGCGGTGACCGGCGCCCAGGTGAGGTCCGGGCGGCGGGCCTCGATCCGCACCGACGCTCGTGCCGCCGGGTGCGATGCCGTGCAGCGTCACCGGCGAGCCGGCGGAGATGGCGCCCGTGGGGCCGAGCAGCTGGAACGCGTAGACGTCGACCGCGCCGGCCATGAACGGGTGGATCGTGCAGCGGTAGGCGTAGTGGCCGGTCAGCGTGAACTGGTGGGAGAAGCGGCCGCCGGGCGAGACGTGGCCGGAGTCGAAGGCGCCGTTGAGCGCGGAGACGTCGTGGTCGAACTGGTCGCTGTTGGTCCACGTCACGGTGTCGCCGGCCAGCGCGGTGAGGTTCGGCGGCACGAAGAACTTGCCGGGCATGTCGACGGTGCGCTCGATCGCGTCGGCGCTGCGGCGCGCGCGACGGCGAGCGCGAGCGGCGGCGAGGAGGAGCGCGCGCCTCACTTCTTCACCCGGTAGAGGCCGATCATCCCGCGCATCATGTGCTGCTCGACGTGGCAGTGGTAGAGCCACGTCCCGGGCCGGTCCTCCTTGATGCGGAAGCTGAAGGACTCGGCCGGGCCGACGGTCTTGGTGTCGATCGAGGTGCCGTCGGGGTCGCGCCAGCGGTGGCCGTGGACGTGGAAGGTGTGGTGCTCGTCGCCGAGCGCGAGCACGTCCCACTGCACGCTGTCGCCGACGCGCGAGTGCAGCACCGGCGTGTTGCCGACGAACGCGCGCCCGTTGATCGTCTCGAAGCCGAGGTGGGTCTCGAAGAAGGTGACGAACTCGCGGTCGGCGCGGGGCTGGCCCTGGGGCAGGATCGAGACCGCGCCGTACATCCCGCCCGCGATCGAGTCCATCATCGAGGGCGAGTGGTCGTGGTAGGGCCACACGCCCGCGGAGTCCGCGCCGGCGCGCAGCTGGTAGGTGAAGGTCTTGCCCGGCATCACGTCGCCGCCGCGGCCCGAGAAGCCGGGGATGAACGAGCCGTCGGAGCCGAACGGGTAGTGCACGCCGTGGAAGTGCATCGAGTGCGGGCGCTTGAACGCGGTGTCGCGGTTCTTGAAGTGGACGAAGATGTCGTCGCCCACGCGCGCCTTGATCAGCGGGCCGGGGATGCGCGTCTGGCCGGGCAGCTTGCGCTTCCAGTTGCGCGTGAACTGCTCGTAGACGACCGTGCGGAACGTCGTCTTGTCGGCCGTGTAGCGCTCGCCCTCGATGGCGTTGCGTCCGTTGGGCACGACGTTCCATGTCGTGGGGACCGCGGCGATCCAGACGTGCCGGGTCGCCGCCGATGCCGGCGCCGGGAACGCCACGAGGGCGAGAATCCCGGCACCGGCCGCTGCCAGCTTCCTCATCCGACGACGATCGACCCCTTCATGTCGGGGTGGATCAGGCAGATGTAGTTGTACGTCCCTGCCTTGCTGAACGTGACCTGCGCCGCGGTCGGGCGCTGCGGCGTCGCCGCGTCGCCGTCGATGATGCCCGGTGTTCAAGTAGCCGTTGCCGTGGCTGGTCCCGTCATAGCGGCCAGCGTGCGGCGGCGGTCGCTCGGGTACGCCGCGAGCGAGCTCACCACCGGCAGGCCCTCCGGGTTCGCCGGGTCCGGCCCGATGAACGTGTCGGCGGTCGCTCTGCAGGTAGTCGGCCGGCCCGAACGAGATCGTGTGCGCCTCGGTCGTCTTCGGCGACATCGAGAACGTCACGGTCGTGCCGACCGGGACGGACTTCGTCGTCGGGAAGAAGCGCGAGGATCGTCGAGTCGGATCGTGTCGTTGCCCGCGTCGCACCGCGTTGCCGGGCGGGCCGGCGAACTTGCCGTCCTTCTTCAGCTGCTTGACGACCTTGGCGTACTCCTTCTTGGCGGCCTTCGCGTTCGCCTTGTTGGAGGGGATCGCCTTGCCCTTGCCGACCACCTTGACCGTGCCCTTCTGGCCCGGGTGGATCGTGCAGTAGTAGCTGTAGATGCCCTTCTTCGTGAACTTCACCGTGTAGGGCTTGGGCGCGCCCGGAGCCAGCGGGGCGCCGGACGAGACGAGCTTCTTGCCGTTGTAGCTCTTGCCGCCGGCGGGCAGCGCGCCGTCCGGCTGCAGCGTGAGCTTCGGCAGGCCGTTGAACCAGAACGGGTTGCCGGCGGCGTCGTTGACGCCGGCGATCGTCCCGCCGGCCGGGTCGGGGCCGATGAAGGCCGGCGGCTTCTTGCCCTTGGCGGGGATCGTGACCGTGTGGAAGCCGTTGAACTTCCACTTCACCTTGTCGCCCACGTGGACGGTGACGGTCTTGCGGTAGAAGGCGTTGGTGTCGCCGTCCTTGCGGCAGGCCCTGGCACCTTGCCGGGCGGGCCGGCGGTGATGGTGCGCGTCGCACCCTGTGCCGCGGCGGCCGGTACGAGCATGGTCGCCGCGATGGCGACCACTGCGATCCTTCGAGTCCTGCGCAAGTCCTGACCTCCTGACATTGGACGGGCGACCGCCTCCGGCGGCCCGGGCGACTCTAACCCGGTTCGTTTGACGCGTGGGGTTTTTGATAGTGACGCTGCGTCAGCGTTTGTGGCACGCTTCGGGCCGTGCTGACCGCGCTCGTCGCCGCCGCCCTGCTCGCCCCGGCGTGGTCGCCGGGGCTCAGCCCGGCCAACGCGCTACGCGGACGCGCCGGCCGGGCGACGGTGGCGTTCGCGGTGCGGACGGAGAAGGACGTCTGGGGCCGCGACCTCGACCGCCCGGTGCAGAGCGCGAGCGTCGTCAAGGCGCTGCTGCTCGTCGCCTACCTGCGCCAGCCGGACGTGCGCTCGCGCGACCTGCGAGGCGACGAGCGGCAGATCCTCAGCGCCGATGATCCGGTGGTCGAACAACCACGACGCCTCGGCGGTGGTGACGAAGCTCGGGGCGGCGAAGATCAACCGCGTCGCCCACACGGCGGGCATGCCGCGCTTCCACCTCGACACGCGCGATCTGGGGCCGCTCGCTGATCACCGCGCGCGAGCAGTCGCGCTTCTTCCTCCACATCGACGCGCTGCTGCCGCCGCACCACCGCGCCTACGCGATGGAGCTGCTGCGCACCGTCGTCCACACCCAGCGCTGGGGGATCGGCGAGGTCATCCCGCGCGGGCTGGACGGCGTACTTCAAGGGCGGCTGGGGGAGCGGCAACGGGCTCGTCGACCACCAGGTCGCGCTGCTGACCCGCGGCCAGCGAGCGCGTCTCGGTGGCCGTGCTGACGACGACCAACGGCGGCCACAAGACGGGCAAGGCGACGCTGCGCGGCGTGTTCCGCGCGGCTGCTGCGCGGGCTGGCGGAGAGCGCGCCGGCCTAGGCGCGCGCGCCTCGAGCGCGGCCACGAGCGCGGGCTCGTCGGCCTCCGCCGGCTGCTCGGCGAGGAAGCGCTCGGCCTCGCGGCGGCCGCCGAGGTCGCGCAGGCCGCGGGCGCCGTGCTCGGCGATGAAGTCGGCCAGCGCGCCGAGGCGGCGGGTGCGCACGCGGGTGGCGGCGAGGTCGAGGCCCTCGCGGTGGGCGTCGAGCGCGGCGATCAGCTCGTCGACGCCGCTCACCGGCGGGCACGCTCGAGACCGCGAGCACCGGCGTCGCGGCTGCCGAGCGAGCGCAGCGCGGCGCGCAGGTCGCGGACCGCGCGGACGGCGACGACGCCGAGGTCGGCCTTCGTGACCACGAGCGCGTCGGGCACCTCCATGATCCCGGCCTTCAGGAACTGCAGCGCGTCGCCGGAGCCGGGCTGGACGATCACCGCGACGGTGTCGGCCGCCTCGGCGACCTCGGTCTCGGACTGGCCGACGCCGACGGTCTCGATCACGACGACGTCGAACGCCGCGGCGAGCGCCTGCGCGGCGGCGCGCGTGGCGGGGGCGAGGCCGCCGAGCCGCTCCCCGGCCGCCATCGAGCGGATGAAGATGCCGCGGTCGGCGGGGTCGGCGTCGATCCGCGCGCGGTCGCCGAGCAGCGCGCCGCCGCGACCGCTTCGACGAGGGATCGACGGCGAGCACGGCCACGCTCCGCCCGGCGCGCGCGCCAGCCGCGCCACGAGCGCGCTCAGCAGCGTCGACTTGCCCGCGCCCGGCGGCCCGGTGACGCCGACGATGTGCGCGGGCGCCTCGCCGCCGAGCGCGGCGGGGGAGACGGCGCCGAGCAGCGCCGCGATGTCCTCGCGCGCGGCCGGCGACCGGTTCTCGACGAGGTTCAGCGCCGCCGGCGCGGCGGTCAGGTCGCGCTCGGCGAGGCGGCGGCCGAGCTCGGCCCCGCTCACGCGGCGGCGGAGGCGATGCCGTTGCGCTCCGCGACGATCGCGACGACGTCGCGGAGGATGCGCGTGAGCTCGAAGTCCTTCGGCGTGTAGACCGCGGCGACGCCGGCCGCGCGCAGCGGCGCCGCGTCGGCGTCGGGGATGATCCCGCCGACCACGAGCGGGATGTCGCCGCCGCCCGCCTCGCGCAGCGCCTCGATCACGGTCGGGATCAGCTCGCGGTGCGAGCCGGAGAGGATCGAGAGGCCGATGACGTGGACGCCCTCGTCGACGGCGCTGCGCGCGATCTGCGACGGCGTCAGCCGGATCCCCTCGTAGACGACCTCCATGCCGGCGTCGCGCGCCCGCACGGCGATCTGCTCGGCGCCGTTGGAGTGCCCGTCGAGCCCCGGCTTGCCGACGAGGATCTTCAGCGTGCGCCCGAGCGACTCCGACAGCGCCGCGACGTCCTCGCGCAGCTCCGCGATCTCCTCGCCCGGCACCGGCGCGGCGGCCTCGCCGACCCCGGTCGGCGCGCGGTAGGAGCCGAACGCGTCGCGCAGCGCCGCCGCCCACTCGCCCGTCGTCGCGCCCGCGCGGGCGGCGGCGATCGTCGCGGGCATGACGTTCTCGTCCGGGGAGGCCGCGACGCGCGCGAGCTCCTCCAGCGCGGTGGCGACGGCCGCGGAGTCGCGCGACGCGCGCCACGCGTCGAGCGCCTCGCGCTGCTCGGCCTCGACGGCCGCGTCGACGACGAGGATGCCGCCCTCGGCGTCCTCGGTCAGCGGCGACGGCTCGGTCTCCTCGTAGCGGTTGACGCCCACCAGCACCTGGTCGCCGCGCTCGATGCGCGCGATCCGCTCGCGGTGGGACTCGACCAGCGCCGACTTCATGTACGGCACCGCCTCGACCGCGCCGCCCTGCTCCTCGACCCGCGCGATCTCCTCGCGCGCGCCGGTCGAGCAGCTCGTCGACCAGGCCCGTCCATCACCACCGAGCCCTCGAAGATGTCGGGGTACTCGAGCAGGTCGGTCTCGTAGGCCAGCACCTGCTGGATCCGCAGCGACCACTGCTGGTCCCACGGCCGCGGCAGGCCCAGCGCCTCGTTCCAGGCCGGGAGCTGGATCGCCCGCGCCCGCGCGTTGCGCCCCATCGTCACCGCCAGCGCCTCGAGCACGATCCGCTGGACGTTGTTCTCCGGCTGCGACTCGGTCAGCCCCAGCGAGTTGACCTGCACGCCGTAGCGGAAGCGCAGGTGCTTGGGGTCCTCGACGCCGTAGCGCTCGCGGCCCAGCTCCTCCCACAGCACGCCCATCGCGCGCAGCTTCGCGTGCTCCTCGACGAACCGGACGCCGGCGTTGACGAAGAACGAGATGCGCCCGAAGACCGCGCCCATCTTCTCCTCGCCCACCCGCGGCCGGACCTCGTCGAGCACCGCCTGGGCGGTCGCCATCGCGAACGCGATCTCCTGCACCGGCGTCGCCCCCGCCTCCTGCAGGTGGTAGGAGCAGACGTTGATCGGGTTCCACTTCGGGACCTCGTCGATCGTGTAGGCGACCATGTCGCCGATCAGCCGCATCGACGGCGCGGGCGGGAAGGCGTAGGTCCCGCGCGAGAGGTACTCCTTGATGATGTCGTTCTGCGTCGTGCCCGCCAGCACGTGCCGGGTCGATCCCGTTCTCCTCCGCCACGACGATGTAGAGCGCCAGCAGCCACGCCGCCGTCGCGTTGATCGTCATCGACGTGTTCATGCGGTCGAGCGGGATGCCGTCCATCAGCGCGTGCATGTCGCCCTTGTGCGCGACCGGCACGCCGACCTTGCCGACCTCGCCGCGCGCGAGCTCGTGATCGGCGTCGTAGCCGGTCTGCGTCGGGCAGGTCGAAGGCGACGGAGAGCCCCGTCTGGCCCTTCGCCAGGTTGCCCCGGTAGAGCTCATTGGACCGCTTCGCGGTCGAGTGGCCGGCGTAGGTCCGCATCATCCAGGGACGATCCGGGCGTTCGAGACGGTGCTCCATGTGGGTATCTTCGCAGCGCGTGCGACCCATCGACGTCATGCACCTCGGCAAGGAGCACGTGATCTGCTGCTGGGAGGTCGACGGCTGGCTCGTCGATCCGGGCCCCCAGTCCTGCGAGGACACGCTGCTCGCCGCGATCGGGGGCGAGCGCCCGAAGGGCCTGCTCCTGACGCATATCCACTTCGACCACGCCGGCGCGGCGGGCGCGCTGGTGCGGCGCTGGCCCGACCTCCCCGTCTACGTCCACGAGCGCGGCGCGCCGCACCTGGCCGACCCGGAGAAGCTCGTCGCCTCCGCCGCCCGCCTCTACGGCGGCATCGAGGGGCTCAACCAGCTGTGGGGCGAGGTCGTGCCGGTCCCGGAGGAGAACCTGAAGATCCTCGAGGGCGGCGAGAAGGGCCTCGAGGGCGCCTTCACGGTCGAGTACACGCCCGGCCACGCCTCCCACCACGTCTGTTACCTGCACGAGCCGACCGGCACCGCCTTCGTCGGCGACATGGCCGGCGTCCGCGTCCCGCCCGAGCCCTTCACGCTCGCGCCCACGCCGCCGCCCGACATCGACGTCGAGACAGTGGGAGGCGTCGCTCGAGACGATCGCCGGCTGGGAGCCGAAGGCGCTCGGCGCTCACCCACTGGGGCCAGGTCGACGACCCGCCCGAGCAGCTCGACCGCGTGCGCGAGAGCCTGCAACGCCCAGGCCGACTTCGCCGAGCAGCACGACGAGGACGGCTTCGTCGAGGCCTACTCGGCGCGCGTCCACGAGCAGGCCGGGCGAGGCCGCCGACGCGATCCTCCAGGCCGCGCCGCCCGACCAGCTTTTCCTCGGGCTCCAGCGGTATCTGAAGAAGGCAGGGCGGGTACCCTCGGAGTGATGAGCGAGACCGATCGAGCTTCCGCGGACGCGAGGTCCCGGATCCGGGCTGGACGACAACTGGCGCGTGATCGTCCGCAACGACGACCACAACACGTTCGACGGGGTCGCCGCCGCGCTCGCCCGCACGCTCCCGGGCGTCAGCATCCAGCAGGGCTACGCCTACGCCGACGCGATCCACAACGCCGGCCAGGCGATGGTGTGGGCGGGGATGAAGGAGCCGGCCGAGCTCTACTGGGCCCAGCTCAACGACGCGGGGCTGACGATGGCACCGCTCGAGCAGGGCTGACCAGCGCGGCGATCGCCTCCGGCGCCGCCGGGCGCGCCAGCGCGTAGCCCTGGGCGCGCTCGCAGCCGAGCTCGCGCAGCACGGTCGCCTGCTCCTCGGTCTCGATCCCCTCGGCCACCACGATCAGGCCGAGCGCGTGCGCCATCGCGAGGATCGCGCCGCACGAGCACGGGCTCCTCGTCGCCGCCGTCGAGCCGGGCGATGAACTCGCGGTCGAGCTTGAGCTCGTCGATCGGGAAGCGCTCGAGGTAGCTCAGCGACGAGTAGCCGGTGCCGAAGTCGTCGAGCGCGATCCGCACGCCGGTCTCCTTGATCGCCCGCAGCACCGACGCCGGGCGCTGCGTGCGCTCGAGCAGCCCGGTCTCGGTGATCTCGAGCACGAGGTCGGCGGGGTCGAGGCCGGCGTCGGCGAGCGCGCTCGCCACCACGCCGGGGAGGTCGGGCTGCTCGAGCTCGCGCGACGGAGACGTTGACGTGGACCGGCAGCGGCGCCGCGTCGCCGAGCTCGGCGCGCCACGCGGCGCGCCTGGCGGCAGGCCTCGCCCAGCACCCACTCGCCGAGCTGCGGCCATCAGCCCGCACTCCTCGGCGACGCCGACGAAGCCGCCGGGCGGGACGAGCCCGTGGCCGGGCCGCTCCCAGCGCACGAGCGCCTCGACGGCCTCGATCTTGCCGGTCTCGAGCGACCAGATCGGCTGGTAGTGCAGGCGCAGCTCGCCGCGCGGCAGGCCGCGGCGCAGCGCGCGCTCGGTGCGCAGGCGCTCGACGGCCTCGTGGCGCAGGGCGCTGTCGAACAGCTCGGCGGTCGGCGCCGCCGGCGGCCTTGGCGCGGTACATCGCCGCGTCGGCGTCGCGCACGAGCTCGGCGGCGCCGCTGGTCGGCGCCGCTGAGGGCGACGCCGAGGCTGCCGGTGGTGAAGAAGTCGTCGTCGCCCTCGAGCGAGAACGGCCGCATCAGCTCGCGCCGGACGCGGTCGGTGAGGTGCATCGCCATCTCGCTCGTCGGCGACGCCGTCGAACAGGATCACGAACTCGTCGCCGCCGAAGCGCGCGACCGAGTCGGTGGCGCGCACCGCCTGCGTCAGCCGCGGCGCCGATCTGCGACCAGCAGCGCGTCGCCGGTCTCGTGCCCGAGGCTGTCGTTGACGACCTTGAAGCGGTCGACGTCGATGAACACGACCGCCAGCGCGGCCGCCGGTGCGGCGGCCGCGGGCGAGCGCCTGCTCGAGCCGGTCGGTGAACAGCGTGCGGTTGGGCAGCCCGGTCAGCGGGTCGTGCAGCGCCTGGTGGGCGAGCGCGTCGGCGGCCTCCTTCTGGGCGCTGACGTCCTGGATCTGCGTGATGAAGTGCAGCGGCTCGCCGTGGTCGTCGCGCACGAGCCGCGCCGACATCGACGCCCACACGAGGTGCCCGTCGGCGTGGATGTAGCGCTTCTCGGCGTGCCCGCGGTCCTCGCCGCCGGCCAGCATCCCCTGCGAGCATCGCGCGGCTGTCGCGCGAGGTCGTCGGGGTGCGTGAGCTCTGGCCCAGCCGATGCCGTTGCAGCTCCTCGCGGCGTGCGCCCGAGCATGTGGCAGAAGCTGGGGTTGACGCGCTCCAGGCGGCCCGTCGGGGTCGTCAGGCACATGCCGATCATCGCGTCCTGGAAGGTCGAGCGGAACCGCTCCTCGCTCTCGCGCGCGGCCTCGAGCGCCTCGTCCTTGCTCTCGCGCACGCTCTCGTTCAGGCGCCACGAGACGATCGCGGCGAGGCCGGCCGCGGCCACGAAGGCGGCGTGGATCCCCGCCCACTTCCACGGATGGGCGATCGCGTCGGGGTGGTTGAACACCGCGTGGCGGCCGAGCGCCGGCCCGAGGCCGTGATGGACGATCGACGTAGAAGGTCGCGAGCAGGAACGGGACCCAGTCCTCGTACAGCGTCAGCAGCGCGATCATCACGAAGAAGTGGAAGTGCGCCTCGATGTAGCCGCCCGAGACGTGCACGACGAGCGCGGAGGCGGTCAGCAGGCCGGTGGCGACGACCGCCGAGCGCAGCTTGCGGCCCTCGGCGTAGCGCGCGCCGATCGCGGCGAGCGCGACCGGCACGGAGTCCAGCAGCGAGTGCCAGACCGGGTAGCCCTGGAGAGGCTGAAGACGAACAGCCCGCCGCGTGGAGCCACAGCAGGGCGAGCATCCACCGGTGGCGCTGCTCCCAGCTCTCGTCGGGCAGGGTCTGGCCCTTGGGCAGGACGTCGCGGAGGCGGCGCATACGCATACGCCCCCATCGGCAGATGTTCTATCTAGGTTGACTCGGAGTCAGTCTGCGTGCGCCAACGACTGGTTGGGGCTGCCGTTGCCGTTCGGCTCGCCCCCGAGGCGGCCCTCCGCGACGAGCCGCATCGGGGCGTAGACGACCGGCACCTGGTACCAGCCCGAGTAGTCCGCGCGCCAGGCGCGGAACTCCGGGCCGTTCCAGTACAGGGTGTAGGCGTCGGCGTCCTCGAAGGTCGCGAGCTGCTGGAACTTGTACGCGGTCGTCCTTGTAGCGGTAGACGGCCCAGTCGGTCGCGCCGTAGCGCAGCGCGACCGCCGCGATCTCCTGCAGCGCCTCCTCGAACTCGGCGCCCCGGAAGCCCGTCGCGTACCAGGGGACGTTGAAGACGACGGACATCAGGCACCCACCTCCGCTCGGATCGCGCCGGGGCCCTCGGCGGTCTTGCCCTGGCCCTCGGCGTCGGCCCCGACAAGGATGGCGATCTTGCCGAGGTGCTTGTTGTCTCGCAGCAGCTGGTGCGCCTCCGCGACGCCGTCGAACGGCAGCGTCTTCCACAGCACGGGGCGGATCTTGCCCTGCTCGATCAGCTCGTTGGCCTTCGTGCACTCCCACGCGTTGGCGAAGTGCGAGCCGATGATCTGCTTCTGGCGCATCCACAGGTAGCGCACGTCGAAGTCGAGCTGGTAGCCCGACGTGGCGCCGCAGATGACGACCTTGCCGAACGGCTTCACGGCGAGCACGGAGGTCGGGAACGTGGCCTGGCCGACGTGCTCGAAGACGATGTCGGGCTGGCCGCCGAGCAGCTCGGCGACGTGCTTGCAGAAGCGGCGCGACTCCTTGAAGCGCGCCTTCTCCTCCTCCGGCGTCTCGCCGCCGCGGCGCATCATGCCGCTGTACTCGTTGCGGTCGACGTAGGCGGTGGCGCCGAGCTTGGTGCACAGCTCGCCCTTCTCGGCGGACGAGACGACGCCGACCGCGTCGGCGCCGGCCAGCTTGGCGAGCTGGAGCGCGAACACGCCGAGGCCGCCGGCCGCGCCCCACACGAGCACCTTGTGGCCGGGCTGCAGCTCGACCTGGTCGATCAGCATCCGGTAGGCGGTGAAGTAGGTGAGGCCGTAGGCGGCGGCCTCCTCCCAGGACAGGTGCTTGGGCTTGGGCAGCAGCTGCTGGGCCTGGACCTTGCAGAACTGGGCGAACGAGCCCCAGGTCGTCTCGTAGCCCCAGATCTGCTGCGACGGCGCGGCGAGCGGGTCGAGGCCGTGGACCTCGGGATCCTCGTAGGAGGCCTGGTTGCAGTGGATGACGACCTCGTCGCCCGGCGACCAGCGGGTGACGCCCTCGCCGACCTTCCAGACGATGCCGGAGGCGTCGGAGCCGCCGATGTGGTGGTCCTCGTCGTGGTAGCGGAAGACGGAGACGGGCTGGCCGAGGGCGGCCCAGACGTTGTTGAAGTTCACGCCCGCCGCCATCACGCGCACGGTGACCTCGAAGGCGCCGGGCTCCGGCACCTCCATCTCCTCGAGCTGGAAGGCCTCGAGGGGCTCACCCTGGCGCTCCTCGCGGATCACCCATGCGGCCATGGTGGGCGGGAGCTCTCCGGGCTCCACGTCCATCTGCGCCACATTCTTCGTATCAATCGCCACGTTGTCTCCTGATTCGGGGGCGCCGAGGATAAGTGCGTCAGAACCAGTCCTTGCGCTTGACCCAGAAGAGCGTGCCGATGATCACGGTCGGCACGAGGATCGCGCCGACGCCGTAGATCAGGAAGTCGTGGCGGGTGTCGATGTTGTCCACCAGCCAGCCGAAGTTCTGGCCGAAGAAGCCGGTCACCAGCGTCCACGCGAGGAAGAACGTGCCGCCGATGGTCAGCCGTGTCGCGACGCTGTTGAGGCGGTTCTGGTTGGCGTTGAAGTAGGTCGCGGTCAGCGCCATCAGGTCCTCCTGCTGACGATGCAGCTCGCCCGCGATCTGCGCGAGGTGGTCGCCGACGTCGCGCAGGTACTCCTTGCGCCCCGCGCTCGAGCCCCGGCAGGGTGAGGATGACCTCGGAGCCGGCGAGGAAGCGGTCGCGCTGCGGCACGACGCGGCGCGAGAGCTCGTGGATGCGCTGCTTGAGGCGGTAGATCTCGGCGAGGTGCTCCTGCCGCGGCCGGCCGAGCAGCACCTCCCCCTCGAGCGCGTCGATGCGCTCCTCCAGCAGCTCGATGATCGGGTAGAAGGCGTCGGTCAGGACGTCGAAGACGCGGTAGACGATGTAGTCCTCGGCCTTCGGGTCGATCGTCGTCGAGCTCGGGGTGCAGCGCGTCGAGCTGGGTGCACTCCGCGCGCCGGACGGTGATCACGAAGCTGCCCGACACGTAGATGTGGACCTCGACGGGCTCGAACACCTCCTCGTTCCGCGTCGCGCCCCTTGCGCACCGTGTAGAAGACGAACAGCACGTGCTCGCCGTAGGAGTCGAGCTTCGGGCGCTGGCCGAACTCGATCGTGTCCTCGACCGCCACCGGGTGCAGGTTGAGGGCCTCGCCCATCGCCTTGATGTCCTCGGCGTCCGGCTCGGTGAGGTCGAGCCAGAAGAACTCGTCGCGCTCGCGCAGCGTCGGCGAGGCTGCTCGCGGTCGACGGTCTCGAGAACCTCCATCTGGAGCGAGACTACCCTCGGGCCGGTACGGTCCGGCACGGTGACGCTCCCGGTCGGTGCCTACAAGCTGGAAGGGATCTCGCCGCGTGCCTACCAGCATCCGGCGGATCGGGCGGCGACCGCGGCGCTGGCGCAGGTGCCCTACCTCGACCAGGTCGTGCGCAAGCTGATCGAGCTCGGCTACGAGCGCGCGCTGCGGGCGGTCTCGCTCGGCTCGTCGGTGCGGCTGGGGCAGGAGCAGCTGCCGCACATCTGGGTGCTGCACCGCCAGGTCGTCAACTCGCTCGACCTCGCCGCGGTGCCCGACCTCTACCTGACGCAGTTCCCGTTCGCGAACGCGATGACGATCGGGGTGGGGAAGCCGATCGTGGTGCTCAATTCCGAGCTCGTCACGCTGCTCGACGCCGACGGGCAGCGGGCGGTGCTCGCCCACGAGGCGGCGCACATCCACTCCGACCACGTGCTCTACCAGAACGCGCTGATGATCCTGCTGCGGCTGTCGCAGAGCCTGCCGGTGCTGGCCGGGCTGCCGCTGATGCCGATCCGCTACGCGCTGCTCGAGTGGTTCCGCGCGGCGGAGCTCTCGTGCGACCGCGCCGCGGCGCTGCTCACGCGCGACCCGCAGGCGGTGTGCCGGACGCTGATGGTGCTGTCGGCGGGCGCGGCGGCGGAGCACCTGAACCTCGACGCGTTCATCAAGCAGGGCATGGACTACTCCGAGAAGGGCACGGGGGTCGAGCGCCTCTCGCGCCTGATCCAGGACCTCCAGGTCACCCACCCGCTGCCGGTCAAGCGCGTGCGCGAGCTGCTCGACTGGGTGCGCGAGGGCGACTACGACCGGATCGTCGGCGGCGAGTACATGCGCCGCGGCGAGGAGCCGCCGCTGCGCGAGGAGCGCGACAACGCCGCCGCCCACTACGGCGACCGGGTCAAGGGCGCGTTCGAGAAGGCGGGGACGTCGGTCTCGGACGTCGGCGAGCAGATGTCGGGGTGGCTGGACAAGCTCAAGAAGCAGGGTCGCTAGCATTCAGCAAGTGACCGTGACGGACCCCGCGCAACCCGCCGCTCCGGGCGCGCTTCCCACCGACGCCGAGGCGCTCGACGCGTACTCGCGGGTCGTCACCCACGTCGCCGAGGCGCTCGCGCCGTCGGTCGCCAACCTGCGCGTGGCGCGCCGCGGCGGCGGCTCGGGCGTGGTCATCACGCCCGACGGCTTCATGCTCACCTCCGCCCACGTGGTCGAGAGCCGGCGCGGGCGGCCGCGCGATCCGCGCCGCCTTCACCGACGGCCGCGAGGTCGAGGCGCGCGTGGTGGGCGCGGACCCGCTCTCCGACCTCGCCGTCCTGCGCGCCGAGGGCGAGGCGCACACGCCGGCCGAGCTCGGCGACGCCGCCGCGCTGCGCGTCGGCCAGCTCGTCGTCGCGATCGGCAACCCGCACGGGTTCGCCGGCTCGGTGACCGCCGGCGTGGTCTCCGCGCTCGGCCGCTCGCTGCCGACGCGCTCCGGCCAGACGACCCGCATCGTCGACGACGTCATCCAGACCGACGCGGCGCTCAACCCCGGCAACTCGGGCGGCGCGCTCGTCGACGGCCGCGGCCACGTCGTCGGCATCAACACCGCCGTCGCCGGCGTCGGGCTCGGGCTCGCGATCCCCGTCAACGCGACCACCCGCGGCGTGATCTCCGCGCTGATGCGCGACGGCCGCGTGCGCCGCGCCTGGATCGGCATCGCCGGCGGGACGCGCCCGCTGCCGCCGCGCGTCGCCGCCGCGGTCGGCCGCGACCGCGGCGTCGAGGTGGTCGAGGTCGCGCCCGCGTCGCCCGCCGCCGCCGCCGGCCTGCGCGCCGAGGACCTCGATCGTCGCGATCGACGACCTGCCGGTCCGCGGCGTCGACGACATGCACCGCCTGCTGACCGCCGAGCACATCGGCCGCCGCACCGAGCTGACGCGTGATGCGCGACGGCGCCGAGCGCCGCCTCACGATCACCCCGCGCGAGCTGAGCTAGCCCGCCGCGGCGGGCGCGTCCGGCGCCGCGGGCGCCTGCGCCTCGGGCGGCGGCACGAACGTCACGCGCTCGACCACGTGCATGCGCCGGTCGTCGGCGTCCCAGCCGAGCGTCGACTGGGTGAGGCGGGCGGGGCAGCAGATCTCGTCGCCGGGGTTGTAGCGCGACGGTGCGGTAGGAGACGACGCCCTTGAGCACGCGCGTCGACGCGCGCATCAGGCTCTGGGAGCGGAAGATCGCGCGCAGCTTGCCGTTCTTGCGGTTGGCGGTCGAGAAGACGTAGACCGCGACCACGCCGGCCGCGCCGCCGCTGTGCACGCGCACGACGGCGTCGTCGCGCTTGTCGCCGGTGACGTCGCGGAACACGACCGCCTTGTCGACGAAGCCGCCGCCGCTCTGCAGCAGCTCCTTGATCGCCTTGCTCGTCTGCTTGTCGGCCAGCAGGCGCTGCTCGAAGAACTGCTGCGTCGCGTCCTTCGCGCCGGCCGTGGCCGGCACCCACAGCGCCGCCAGCATCGCCGCCAGCCCGGCGGCGTGGATGAGCCGCGCGCGGGTCACGGCTGCAGCAGCTCGTTCTGCGCCGACTCGCGCTGCTTGCCGACCAACACCGCGGCGGCGCGGACGCCGCCGTCCTTGGTGCCGAGCTTCCAGTCGCCCTGGCGCACGTCGACCTTCAGCGTCGCCGTGCCGCGCGGGTTGATCGGCGTCGTCGAGAACGTGCGCCCCGGCTGCTCGCCGCCGAGCTCGTCGGTCTCGAACGTCACCTCCTGCGCGGTGGAGGACTGGTTGGAGATCACGAGCACGATCGGGCCGGCGCCGAAGCGCTGCGGCGAGACGCTCACGCGGGAGTTGGTGATGGCGGCGGTCACGTTGATCGGTGCCGGGGGCCGCGGGTCGTTCTTGTAGTCGCCGCCCCCTCCACACCCGGTGAAGGTGACGAGTGCGGCAGCGATCCCTCCATAGATCCTCCCCCTCAGCACGCTGATGAACATACCCGTACGCACAAGAGCATGCACCGCGTCCGACCCGAGGCGTAGGAAGAGGGGTTCATGTCCGCGCTCGCCGATTTCCCGCTGCTCACCGCGGAGTTCCTCGCGGTCGACACGGAGACCAACGGGCTCGCGCGCGACGCCTGCGAGCTCACCGAGGTCGGCGCCGTGCTCGTCGGCGGCGGCGAGCTCCACGAGCGCTGGGGCTCGCTCGTCGGCGTCGAGCAGCCGCTGTCGCGCGGCATCCAGCGCTTCACCGGCATCTCGCAGGCGATGGTCGACCAGGCGCCGCCGCCGGGGCGCGTCCTGCCCGAGCTCGCGCGAGCGGATGCGCGGCCGCGTGCTCGTCGCCCACAACGCGCGCTTCGACACGCGCGTGCTGCGCCAGGCGTTCGACCGCGCGGCGCTCGAGTGGCCCGACCCGCCGGTGCTGTGCACGGTCGCGCTCGCGCGCCGGCTCGCGCCGCTGCAGCGCCGCCGCGGGCTCGCCGCGCTCGCCGACGCGCTCGGGGTCGAGGTCGCCGCCGTGCACCGCGCGCTGCCCGACGCCGAGACGTGCGCGCGCGTGTTCTGCGCGCTGTTCCCGAAGCTGTGCGCGCACGCGGGGACGATCGGCGAGGCGCTCGCGCTGCTGCGGCCGAAGCGCGCCGCGAAGCCCCGCAAGCGCGCGATCGAGCGGCGCCCGCGCCACCTGCGCCCGGACATGTCCGGCCTGCCGAAGGACCCGGGCGTCTACGTCTTCCGCAACGCCGACGGGCGCCCGCTGTACGTCGGCAAGTCGGTCTGCCTGCGGACGCGGGCGCGCGCGCACTTCACGACACCGGGGGAGTGGACGGGCGACGCCGAGCACGTCGACTACCAACCCACGCACTCCGAGCTCGGAGCGCTCGTGCTCGAGAACCGGCTGATCAAGGCGCTCAAGCCGCCGGGCAACAAGCGGCTGAAGAAGACGCCCGACGGCTACGTCTACCTGCGCTGCCGGCTCGACATCAGCTTCCCGATCCTCGAGGTCGGCGCGCGAGCCCGCCGCCGGGCCACAGCGTCACGATCGGCCCGCTGCGCGGGCAGGCCGCCGCGGCGGAGCTCGTCGAGCAGCTCAACTCGCTGTTCAGCCTCCGCCACTGCGGGCGCAAGCTGCCGCGGCGCGACCATCCCTCGGCCTACGGCCAGATGGGCCGCTGCCTCTCGCCGTGCCTGCAGGACCTCGACCCGAACCTCTACCGCGAGCGGCTCGACGGCGCGCTCGGCCTCTTCCAGGGCCCGCGACGGCGGCGCCTCGCTGCTCGCCCACATCGAGGGCGCAGATGCGCGCCGCCGCCGACGAGCAGCGCTTCGAGCGCGCCGCCTGGCTGCGCCGCCGCCACGCGCGGCTGCGCACGCTGCTCGAGCGCCTCGGCGGCGTGATGCGCGCGATCCACGCCGGCTCGCGGCTCGTGCTCGCCGCGCACCCGACCGACGCCGCGCGCTGCGACGCGTTCTGGATCGTCGGCGGCCGCGTCGTCGACTGGGGCGCGCTGCCGGAGGATCCCGACGAGCTCGCCACCCGCACCGCCGACGCGCTGCGCGCCGCGCCGCGGCCCGAGCTCGGCGGCTGGCTGCGCCCCGACGAGATCGCCGAGGCGCGGATCATCGGCCTGTGGCTCGCCGCGCACGAATCGCGCGTGCACGAGCTGACGCCGCGGACCGACCCGAGCGCGCTCGCGGCGCGGCTGGTCAGCGGCTCTTCGGCGCGCGCAGCGTGAACGGGCTCGCCGGCTGTCGCTCCGGCGGCGGGCCCCAGTGCGGCTCGTGCTTCTTGCCCGCCTCGACGTGGGTGACGTCGAGCCCGGTGATCTGCTGCACGCGGTGGGGGAGGTCGGACTGCAGCCACTTCGACGTCTGCCCCGGCAGCGTCGAGACGACCACCTCGTCGAAGCTGCGCGGATCCCACGTCTCGTGCACGGCGACGACCGGGTCGGGATCGCCGACGACGCCGGCGCACTCGACGCCCGCCGCGCGCCACTGCTCGAGCGCCTCGTCGAGGCGGCCCTGGGCCTCCTCCTTGCCGGCGAATCCGTTGCGCGTCGCCGGCAGCAGCAGCGTCGCGGTCATCGGCCCGGTCGCTGCGCGCGACTGCAGCGCGGCGACGAGCTCCGGGGAGTTCGCCGTGACGTTCGCGATAACCAGCACGCGCGCCTGCCAGGCCATGGACGCGAGGTTACTCCTCGGCTTAAAGTTCCGCTATGGCCTACGACGAGCAGCTGGCGGCGCGTGTCAGAGAGCTGATCGAGCGCGCGCCCGGGTGTGGTCGAGCGCAAGATGTTCGGCGGCCTCGGCTGGATGATCGGCGGCAACATGGCGGTCGGCGTCATGCGCAGCACCAGCTCGTGGTGCGGATCGAGCCCGAGGAGGTCGCAGGCCGCGTTCCGCGAGCCGCACGTGCACGAGTTCGGGCGCCGAGGGCGCGAAGCCGATGACGGGCTTCGTGCTCGTCGAGCCGGAGGGCGTCGAGGACGACGCGGCGCTCGAGCGCTGGGTCGACGTCGGCGCCGCGCGCGCGGCGTCGATGCCGCCTAAGTGAACGGCAGCTCGACGACGGTCGCCGTCGCGCCGTTCTCGCCGACCGCGAGCGTGTCGCCGGGCGCCGCTTCGCGGCGCACGATCGCCAGCGCGATCGGGCCGTGGGCGGGGGAGACCACCGAGGAGCCGACGCGGCCGACCTCGCGCTCGCCGAGCCGCAGCGGCTCGCCGCTCGCGACCGGCTCGGACAGCCGCAGCCCGCGCAGGTGGCGGTTCGGCTTGCCGCGGTAGAACAGGCGCGCGACGGTCTCCTGCCCGACGTAGCAGCCCTTCTCGAAGTTGACGGCGCGGTCGTTGAGGCCGGCCTCCTGCGGGATCACGGAGTCGTCGAGGTCGACGCCGTAGCGCGGCCGGCCGGACTCCACGCGCACGATCTCCGCGACCGCCTCGTCGCACCTCGGGCACGCCGAGGGCGGCCTTGACCTCGCCGGCGCGCTCGGCGTCGCAGATGACGTCGGTGCCGACGTCGGTCCTGACGAGCGTCACGGGGACGCCGCCGATCTCGTCGCGGACGTTGTCGTGCTCGGCGGTGCCGACGACGGGCGCGAGCGGCCCCACCAGCGACAGCAGCGCGCGCTCGACCGTGCGCTTGTGCAGCTCGACGTCGCGCCCGAGCTTGTAGCGCCGGATCATGTTGAACAGCTCCTGCAGCGCGGACCGCTCGGTGTCGAGGAACAGCTCGTCGCCGAGGTCGAGGATCCGCAGGTCGCCGAGCATCTTGCCCTTGTGGGTGAGGAACGCGGCGTAGCAGCCGCGGCCGGGCTCGAGCGCCTCGATGTCGTTGCGTGACCTGGCCGTGCAGGAACTCCTTCGCCTCCCCGCCCGTGAGCGCGAGCTTGCCGCGCTCGGAGCGGTCGACGAGGCCCACCTGCTCGGTCAGCGCCCGGTAGTCGGCGGCGAGGCTGTCGGTGACCGTGCTCACGTCCACTCATCGTAGAACTGCTGGGTGCGCATCAGCCGCCGCTCGACCTCGCGCTGGAGCTCCTCGAGCACCATCGCCTCGGGCACGCCGGCGGCCAGCGCCGAGCGGGTGACCTCCGCCTCCTCGGCGCCCTCGAGCTGCTCGAGCAGCTCGAGCAGCCCGTCGAGGCCCAGCCCGCGGGCAGGAGCGAGGGGATCGTCGTGCGATTTGCCAGACTCCACGCTCGAATCATGCCTCTCGCCGACGAGTTCCAGGAGATCCTCGACGCATTGCCCTCCGACTGGACGGACATGGAGCTCGATCTCCGCGTCCAGGAGGACCGCTACATCGACGCGGCGACGATCGTCGCCCAGGTCAACGGGCAGCCGTACTCCAACCACGACTGGCACTGGCGGCTCCTCGTCGCCCACCAGTTCGGCCACGCGGCCGCGGCGGAGCCGGTGCACGGCACGCTGCGCGTCCTCGACGAGGCCGGCATCCGCGGCGAGCTGAAGCTGCGCGACTACCGCACCGGCCGCGTCGAGACGACCCAGATGTGGGGGCGCCCGGAGTCGGTGCGGCAGGAGTTCCGCCGCCTGCGGTCGCAGTAGTGGCTCGCGTCGTCGCCCTCTTCGACGACCTCCTGCTCGGCTCCAACGTGCTCGGCATGCTGCGCGCCGCCGGGCACGAGGCGCGCCTGACCGGCAACGCCGAGGAGGCCAGTCCCGACGGCGCCGCCGTGCTGATCGTCGACCTCGCCAGCCCGGGCTTCGACGGCGTCGCGGTCGTCGAGGGCCTGCGCGCGGGCGGCGAGCTGGGGGAGACGCGCACGCTCGGCGTCTACTCGCACGTCGACGCCGACACCAAGCGCCGCGCCGACGCCGCCGGCTTCGACCTCGTCGTCCCGCGCTCGCGGATGGCGCGCGAGGGCCCCGCGCTCGTGGAGCGGCTCGCCGGTGCCTGACCACCTGCGGCCGCTGTTCGACCAGGTGGTCATCAAGGAGCTCGAGCCCGAGCGCATGCGCCGCTCCGGCCTGCTCGTCCCGGAGGGCACGCAGCGACGTCCCGCCCAACGAGGGCATCGTGCTCGCCGCCGGCGACGGGCCGCCCGACCTGCCGGACTTCAAGATGCCGGTCAAGCCCGGCGACCACGTCGTGTTCCCGCGCTCGGCGGGCGTCTGGGTCGAGGTCGAGGACGAGCGGCTGCTGGTCTGCCGCGTGCGCGAGATCCTCGGCGTGATCGAGGCGGCGCCGGCCGAGACTAGCCCGTCAGTCGGCACGCCCGGATACGACCGATCCGCGGCGCAGGATCACCACCCGAGGGATCGCCAATAACCCCACTATTGGCTTCACCCTCGTGCGGCGCCCTGCATCCACGGCTCGGCCGCCCCGGACGCCCCGCCTGTTCTTTGCGGGCTCCTAGGGACTCGCTCGCCGCACGAGGGTCGTGTCGAACGCGCGCCGGACGTCGATCGGCGCCTTGAGGATCCCGAACTTCGCGTCCCACTCCGACCACGCGCGCAGCACCGACGGCCGCAGCTGGCCGAACTCGGCCGCGCCGGCGGTGAACTCGGGGGCGACGGCGTCGAGCTGGGCGGCGAGGTCGGCGCGGTCGAGGCCCTTCTCGGCCTCGAGCATCGTCGAGACGGCGCTCTCCGGGTCGTTCTGGGTCTGCGCGTAGCCGCGCTGGAGCGCGCGGATCGTCGCGCGCACGAGCGGCCGGCTCGTCCTCCAGCGTCGCGCGGGTCACGCACAGCACGAGCTCGGGATAGGAGGGCGCGCCGTAGCGGTCGACGCGGAACTCGCGGATGCCCGGGCCGCTTGGCCTTCAGCGCCACGCCCTCGACGTTCCAGAACGCGGTCGCGGCCGCGACGCGCTTGGCCAGCAGCGCCTTGACGGCCTCGAAGCCGATCGTCGTCTCCTTGACCGCGGTCGGGGTCGCCGCCGGCGCCCTGCGACCACCGAGCGCAGCACCGCCACGTCCGACGGCAGGCCCGAGACGCCGGCCCGCTCGCCCTCGAGGTCCTTCGGCGACTTGATCTCCGGCTGGGCGAGCACGGCGGCGAGCGGCGCCTGGACGAGCGCCATCACGCCAACCAGGTCGCGGCCCTTCTCGCGCGCGAGCCCGAGGTCGTGGATGTCGAGGATCGCCATGTCGGCGCCGCCGCCCTGCAGCAGCTTCAGCGCGTCGGTCGAGGCGCCCGGCTTGCGGATCGTGAGCTTGACGCCCTCGGCCTCGTCGAATCCGCGCGCCGCCGCGACGTAGATCCCGGAGTGCACCGCGTTGGGCGTGAAGTCGAGCAGCAGCGTCGCCGACTCGTTCGGGCGGTCCTGCTCGGAGGTCCCGCCGCAGCCGGCGAGGAGCCAGCAGCGCGAGGAGGAGGAGCCGCGTCCGCACCGCTCCAGCGTACGATGGGGCCGGATGCGCCGCCGGGTCACCTTCTCGCGCAACCTGACGCTCTCGCTGTCCCGGACGTGCCAGTGCTACTGCAAGTACTGCGCGTTCGCGACGCACCAGCCGCACCTCCACGAGCCGGAGGAGGTCGAGCAGCATCCTCGACGGCGCCGCGCGGCGCAACGTCAAGGAGCTGCTCGTGCTCACCGGCGAGGCGCCCGACCACCATCCGAAGGTGCGCCGCCAAGCTCGCCGAGCTCGGCCACGCCGACTTCACCGCCTACGTGGTGTGGGTCTGCGAGCGCGCGCTCGAGCGCGGCCTGCTGCCGCACACCAACCTCGGCGTGCTCTCCCGCGAGGACCTCGCCCGCCTGCGCGAGGTGACCGCCTCGCAGGGCCTGATGCTCGAGTCGGTCAACCCCGACCTCGTCGCCCACCAGGGCTCGCCGACCAAGCACCCCGAGCGGCGGCTGGAGACGATCCGCGCCGCCGGCGAGCTGAAGATCCCGTTCACGAGCGGCATCCTCGTCGGCATCGGCGAGACCGAGGACGAGCGCGTCGCCGCGCTCGAGGCGCTCGCCGCCGTGCACGCCGAGTACGGCCACCTGCAGGAGGTCATCCTCCAGAACTTCGTCCCGCACCAGAGCTACTACGGGCAGGAGCCGGCGGAGATCGCCGAGGCGGCGTCGAAGGAGTACTGGCGCACCGGCATCGGGCACGGGCCGGAGCTCGACCTGCCGAAGTGGGCGACGCCGGTCTCGCTCGACGACATGAAGCGCCTGATCGCCGAGACGCAAGCGGCTGCTGCCCGGCGTCGGCATCCAGGTGCCGCCGAACCTCGCCGACTGGTGGCCCGAGCTCGTCGCCGCGGGCGCGACCGACCTCGGCGGCCTGAGCGCCAACGGCGACCACATCTCGCCCGAGCACCCGTTCCCGTCGCCGCACAAGGTCCGCAAGCGGCTCGCCGCAGGACGGCGTCGCGCTGACCGAGCGCCTGTGCGTCTACGGCGAGTACATCGACCCCGAGTGGGTCGCCCAGGGCGTGCTCGACGTCATCAAGACGAAGTTCTGGAGCTTCATCCCGCGCCGCGGCTCCGGCCGGCGCTCGGGGCCGAAGCCCGAGCTGCACCCGGCGACGATCGAGCGTGCCCGCGCCGGCGAGGAGCTGACCGCGGAGGAGATGACCGCGATGTTCGCCGAGACGCGGCCGGAGGCGATCGAGGACATGCGCGCCGCCGCCGACGAGCTGCGCGCCGAGCTCGCGGGGGAGACGGTGACGTTCGTCGTCAACCGCAACATCAACGTCTCCAACGTCTGCATCGTCGGCTGCGCGTTCTGCGGCTTCGGCCAGGGCAAGCGCTCGCCCGACGCCTACGAGCACTCGCGCGAGGAGTTCGCGACGCCGCGTCGCCGACGCGGTCGACTTCGGCGCGACCGAGCTCTGCATCCAGTCGGGCATCCACCCCGACTGGGGGCTCGAGGACTACGAGAGCTGGCTGCGCTTCGCCAAGGAGCTCGCGCCCGACCTCCACCTGCACGCCTACAGCCCGATGGAGGTCGCGCACATGTGCGACGTCTCCGGGCTCTCGCCGCGCGCGGTCTTCGCGCGGCTGCGCGAGGCCGGGCTCGACTCGACGCCCGGCACCGCCGCCGAGGTCCTCCACGACGGCGTGCGCGAGCGCATCAGCCCGAACAAGCTGCCGGTCGCCCGCTGGGTCGAGATCATCGAGGCCAGCCACCGCGAGGGGCTGCGCTCGACCGTGACCGTGATGTTCGGCCACATCGAGGAGCCCGGCGAGCTCGCCGAGCACATGCGCGTGGTGCGCGAGCTGCAGGCGCGCACGGGCGGCTTCACCGAGTTCGTGCCGCTCTCGTTCATCCCGTTCCACACGCTGCTCGGCCGCACGCACGGGATCGAGGAGATCTCGCGCGAGGAGAACCTCAAGCACACCGCGGCGTTCCGGCTCGCGCTCGGCCGCAGCGTCCCGAGCCTGCAGGCGAGCTGGGTGAAGATGGGCCTCGACGCCGCCACCGAGGCGCTGCGCTGGGGCGTCAACGACCTCGGCGGCACGCTGATGGAGGAGTCGATCTCGCGCATGGCCGGCTCCTACCACGGCGTGCGCCTCGAGCCCGCCGACCTGATCGGCGCCGCCCACGCGGCCGGCCGCCCGGCCGCCGAGCGCACGACGCTCTACGACATCCGCGCGCGCTACGAGCTGGCGGCCGCCGCGTGACGGCGAGCTGCTGCTCGGGCCCGGCTCTCCGCTACGCCGGGGAGACCGAGGCGCTGATCTGGGTCGAGACCGACGGGCCGTGCACGGTGTCCGTGCTCGGCTGCGAGGCGAAGACGTTCTGCGTCGAGGGCCACTACTACGCGCTCGTGCAGTGCGACGGGCCTCGAGCCCGGCGACGATCACGCCCTACGAGGTGCGCGCTCGACGGCGAGATGGTGTGGCCGCTGCCGGACGGCGAGCTACCCGCCGAGCGTCATCCGCACCCACGACAAGACGAAGCCGACGCGGATCATCTTCGGCTCCTGCCGCGTCTGCGCGCCGCACGAGCCGCCGCACTCGCTGCCCAAGGACGAGCACCCCGACGGCCGCGAGGTCGACGCGCTGCGCGCGCTCGCGCAGCGGATGGCGAAGCAGGACCCGGCCGAGTGGCCGGAGGCGATGATCCTGCTCGGCGACCAGGTCTACGCCGACGAGGTGTCGCCCGGCGTGCGCGACTTCATCCGCTCGCGCCGCGACCCCGAGGTGCCGCCGGGCGAGACGGTGGCCGACTTCGAGGAGTACACGCGCCTGTACTGGGAGTCGTGGGGCGAGCCGTACATGCGCTGGCTGCTCTCGACGGTGCCGTCGTCGATGATCTTCGACGACCACGACGTCCACGACGACTGGAACACGTCGAAGACGTGGGTGACCGACATCCGCGCGCAGGGCTGGTGGGACGAGCGGATCACCGGCGGCTTCATGAGCTACTGGCTCTACCAGCACCTCGGCAACCTGTCGCCGCGGCGAGCTCGACGACCTCGACCTCTACGCGCGCGTGCGCGAGGCCGACGACGCCGGCGACATCCTGCGCGACTACGTCTTCAAGGCCGACCGCGAGGTCGAGGGCACGCGCTGGAGCTTCTGCCGCGACATCGGCCAGGCGCGGCTCGTGATGGTCGACTCGCGCGCCGGGCGGGTGCTCGACCCGGGCGAGCGCAGCATGGTCGACGAGGACGGAGTGGGAGTGGATCGAGGAGCACGCGACCGGTGACTGCGACCACCTGCTGATCGGGACGTCGCTGCCGCTGCTGCTCGCGCCCGGCATGCACTACCTCGAGGCGTGGAACGAGGCGGTGTGCGACGGCGCCTGGGGCCGGCCGCGTCGGCGCTCGGCGAGAAGATGCGCCAGGCGCTCGACCTCGAGCACTGGGCGGCGTTCGGCGAGTCGCTCGAGCGGATGATGCGGATCTTCAAGGCGGTCGGCACGGGCGAGCGCGGCGAAGCCGCCGGCCACGATCGTCGCGCTGTCGGGCGACGTGCACCACGCGTACCTGACCGAGGTCGGCTTCCCGCCCGGGCACCGGGATGCAGTCGAGCGCCTGGCAGGCGACGTGCTCGCCGTTCCGCAACCCGCTCGACAACAAGGAGCGCACCGTCATGCGCTTCATGGCCTCCGAGGCCGCGTCGAAGCTGATGCGCGCGCTGGCGGGGTCCGCGGGGGTCGACGCGCCGAGCGTGCGCTGGCGCTACGCCCACGACGAGCCGTGGTTCGACAACCAGGTCGCGACGCTCGAGCTCGACGGCCGGCACGCCCGCGTCGTGCTCGAGAAGACGATCGGCCCGGACCGCGACCGCAGCGAGCCGAGCTGAAGCTCGAGCGCGTGTTCGAGCGCGATCTCAGCTGACACGCGTCGTCCAAAACCCCGCAAAGAGCGGGCGAATGCGCGTTCTTGCGCGCTTCCTTAGACATGTTTTTCACACTGGGTTCATCATTGGTTGAGCGCACCTCCCGGAAAGAAGCCCACCTTCCGTGCAACAAACTGACGCCGAGCTGCTGGCAGCAGCCAGGACGGACCCGCAGGCGTTCCGCGAGTTTTACGATCGCTACGCCGTCTGGGTCCGCTCGTGGTTCCAGCGCCAAACGCGGTCCGAGACCGCCGCCCTCGACCTGACGGCCGAGACGTTCGCGCAGGCCTGGAGGTCGGTCAAGCGCTTCCGCGACGAGGCCGACGGCTCCGGCGCGCCGTGGCTGTTCGGGATCGCGCGCAACCTGCTGCGCCAGTACCACAAGCACAACCGGATCGAGACCGCCGCGCGCGACCGGCTCGGCCTGCCGCTCGCCTTCGCCGAGAGCGAGGAGTACGAGCGCGTCGACGACCGCATCGCGGCCTCGACGATGGGCCCGGCGCTCCACCACGCGGTCGAGGGCCTGCCCGACCGAGCAGCGGCGCGCGCTCGAGCTGCGGATCGTGCAGCAGCTCTCCTACGACGAGGTCGCGGGCCGGCTCGGCTGCAGCCAGAACGCCGCGCGCCTGCGCGTCTCGCGCGCGCTGCGGACGCTGACGCTGGAGCTCGGGAGAGCCGAGGGGAGCGCGGGATGAAGCCCGACCGCCAGCTGCCCGACGACCTCGCGCGCCTCGGCCTCTACCTGGAGGTCGCCGCGGGCGAGACGCTGCGCCGCCGCCAGCGCCGCCAGGCGCTGGTGAACTTCATCGGCGCGGTCACGCTGGCGGTGCCGTTCGCGCTCGCCGTCGCCGCCGCCGACCTGTCCCCGGGCGACGCGTTCTCACCGCGCCCCGCCCCGATCTCGCTCGCCTACGAGCCGCCCGACCAACGCGCTTCATGGTCCGGCACATCCCTGACGAGCCACTGCCGACCCCGACCAAGGAACCCTGCCTCGATGCTCACGACTGCCGCGCACCCGTCCAGCCCCTCCCTCCAGCCGGCGCCGGCGGGGAAGCACTGAGATGGCCGTCAGCGCGATCCCGGTCGCAACGCCGCCGCGGCGCCGAGCGCGCCCGCACGGCGCGGCTGATCCACGAGTCGCTGGGGCTGCTCTCGTCCAAGTGGGCGGTCGACGTCCTGCTCGCGCTGGGTGACGGCACGCGCCGCTACCACCAGCTGCTGGCCGACCTCGAGCCGATCTCGGAGAAGGTGCTGACCCAGACCCTGCGCGCGATGGAGCGCGACGGCCTGGTCGGCCGCCGCGTGCACCCGGAGGTCCCGCCGCGCGTCGAGTACGCGCTGACGCCGCTCGGAGCGACGCTCGCCGGGCCGCTGCGCGCGCTGGGCGCGTGGTCGGTCGCGCACGGCAAGCACGTCGAAGAGGCGCGCGGCCGGTTCGAGGAGCGGGCGCGGGCGAAGGCCGCGGCGTAAGCCGCGCGTACCTGAACAGGTCGTCCTCGAGCGGTCGGATGAGCTCCGCGGCCCCCTGACCCTCTCCCTCAATGAGGACGTTCGCCAGGCCCTGCACGCGCACCGCCGGCTCGCCCGACGTCTTCTTCCGCACCAGGTCCGCGGCGGCCGCGGCCTCGTCGGCCACCGCGATCACGCTGGCCGCCATCGGGCGGCCGTCGCGGTCGGGCCAGCCGCGGTGGTCGACCAGCGGCGCGCAGCCCCGCGCAGCCGATCGCGACCTCGACCTGCCCCTGACGCCAGGGGCGGCCCCAGGAGTCGCTGATCACGACGGCGCCGACGCCGAGCGCGGAGCGCAGCGCTCGCGCCGAGGCGTCGGGGTCTGACGGGCAGCAGCACGACGACGCCCTCGCCGCCGGTGTTGGACTGGTCGACGCCGGCGTTCGCGCACACGAAGCCGTGGCGCGTGCGGCAGATCAGGCGGCCGCGGTCGGCTCGGACGAGCTCGGCCGTCTCGTCGAGGATCGCCTGGACGTGGCGCGCGTCCTTGTCGTGCTCGGTGGCGAGCTCGAGCGCTCGCGCCGACGGCTCGATGTCCGCCAGCGCCCGCACGCGGCCCTCGGCCTTCGAGACGACCTTGTGGGCGATGACGAGCACGTCGGCCGGGCCGAGCGGCGGGTCGAGCCGCGCGCCGGCGGCGGCGAGCAGGGCGGCGAGGTCGTCGCCGGGGCGGACCTCCGGCAGGCCGGGGAGCGGCTCGAGCCTCAAGCCGCGCTGGCCAGCCGCTCGAGCAGCGCGCGCGTGCGCGGCGCGCCGCCGCGGCGGCGCCTCGAGCGCGGCCCGCAGTGCGGCGAGGTCGCCGGGCGTGTCGACGTCGAGCTCGAGCGACGGCAGCCGCCCGACGCGCACCTTCGCGTCCGCCGCGGCGGCGAGCGCCGCGTGGCGGGCGAACGAGCCGGGGCCGAACGCCGGCGCGATCACCGTCGGCGGGTCGAGCAGCAGCGCGTTCGTGCCGGAGCCGTGGCGGTCGGGGACGATCACGACGCCCGGCTCGGCGCGAGCCGTCAGCAGCTCGTCGACCTCGGCCGGCGTCGAGCGCCGGGCAGTCGCCGGGCACGAGCAGCACCCGCCCGGCGCCGCGGGCGACCGCGGTCCGCACGCCGCGGATCGCCGCCGCCGGGACTGGCCGGCCTCGACGGGATCGTGCACCACCTCGGCGCACCCCCTCGATGGCCCTCGGCCGAGACCACGACGACGCCGTCGAGCCCGCGCACGGCGCCCAGGGCGTCGAGCACGTCGCCAACCATCGCCGCGGCGAGCTCGCGGGCGGTTGACGACCGCCGCGCCGAGCCGCTGCTTCGCCCGGCCGAACGACTTGACGGGAAGGACGGCCAACGTGCGCATTGGGCTGCGGACCTTACCCGCGCAGTGCGGCGGCGAACACCAGCGTCTCGAGCGCCACGCGGCGGCGGGCGGCCTCGTCGCCCATCTCGACGTCGGTCTCGAGCGTCGGCACGCCGGCCGCCCGCTCGTCGCTCACCAGCCCGTCGATCAGCCCCGAGTAGTGCGCCACGATCCCGTCGGCCGACAGCGGATGCCCCGCCCACTGCATGAAGAGGTCGGTCGGGCCCTTGAGCACCGCGCCGCGCACGAGCGGGGAGACCGCGACCACCGGCGCCTCGGTCGCCCGCAGCGCGTCGGCGATCCCGCCGACCGCCAGGATCGGCCCGATCGAGATCACCGGGTTCGACGGCCCGATCACCACCGCGCTCGCGCTCGCGATCGCGTCCGAGCACCTCCGGGCGTCGCCGTCGCCGGCCCGCGCCCAGCACCTCGACGCCCTCGACCGGCCCCGGCGCGCCCTCGCGGATCATGAACTCCTGGAAGCCGAACCACTCGCCGCGGGCGCGCACGTGCGTGCGCACCGGCTCGTCGGTCGGCGGCAGCACCCGCGCCGGCACGCCGAGCGCGCGCCGCAGCTCGTCCAGCGTCTCCGTCAGCCGCGCGCCCTCCGCCAGCCGCCGCGCCCGCTGCAGGCACACCGCCAGGTCCTGGTCGCCGAGGTTGAACCAGACGTCCTCGCCGAGCGCGCGCAGCGCGTCCATGACCGCGAACGTGTCGCCGCGGATGCCCCAGCCGCGCTCGTCGATCCGGTCGGCGAGCCAGTACAGCACGAGATCGGGATCGGGGGACACGTAGCCGCCGTGGATCTCGACGTCATCGCCGGTGTTGGCGATCACCACGAGGTCCGAGCCGACCTCGTCGAGCATCCCGCGCGCGAGCTTCGCGCCGCCCGTGCCTCCGGCCAGCAGGACCACGGGGGAGCTCACGACCGCAGCGTATAAGTTGACCGGCCATGGCGCCCAAGCGTGTCCGCATCCGCGAGGTCGGCCCTCGCGACGGCTTCCAGAACGAGCCGGAGACGATCCCCACCGACGAGAAGGTGCGGCTGATCGACGCGCTCGCCCGCACCGGCCTCAAGCGGCTCGAGGTCACGAGCTTCGTGCGCGCCGACGTGATCCCGCAGCTCGCCGACGCCGAGGACGTGCTCGACCGCATCGACCCGCCCGACGACGTCGCGATCTCCGTCCTCATCCCGAACGAGAAGGGGCTCGAGAACGCGCTCGAGCAGCGCGAGCGCTTCCACGAGATCAACGTCTTCCTCTCGCGCCTCCGAGACCCACAACCGCAAGAACGTCAACCGCTCGATCGAGGAGTCGCTGACCGGGCTCGAGGCCGTGCTCGCCCGCGCCCGCGGCGCGGGCCTGCGCTGCGAGGGCGTGATCTCGACCTCCTTCGGCTGCCCCTACGAGGGCCACGTCGCCGCCCGAGCGGGTGTTCGAGATCGCCGGCCGGCTGAAGGCCGCCGGCGCGCAGGAGATCGGCTTCGGCGACACCACCGGGATGGCCAACCCCGCCCAGGTGGGCGAGTTCTTCCCCGCCGCCCGCGGCACGCTCGGCGACGACGTCGAGCTGACCGCCCACTTCCACAACACCCGCGGGCAGGGCCTCGCCAACGTGCTCGCGGCGCTCGAGGCGGGCGTCGAGTCGTTCGAGTCGAGCTTCGGCGAGCTCGGCGGCTGCCCGGTCCCGCCCGGCGCGACCGGCAACATCGCCACCGAGGACCTCGTCTCGATGCTGCACGAGATGGGCATCGAGACCGGCATCGCGCTCGACCGCGCTGATCGAGGCCGCGCGCTCGGCCCAGGAGGTGCTCGGCCGCCCGCTCGGCTCCCACGTGCTGACCGCGGGGCCGGTGGAATGGAAGGGCTAGCGCGCCTGATCGACCACGCGCCGCTGTTCCCGCCCGCGAGCATGGACATGCCGGCGGCGGTCGAGGAGGACACGCGCGCCCGCGCGAGCGAGCAGGCGTGGATGCTCGCGCGCTTCGTCTGCCCCGCCAGCCGGCTCGCGCGAGCTCGAGGCCGAGCTGGGCGGCGCGCAGGCGCCCGCGATCAGCGCCGTCCTCGACGGCGGCGACTGGGCGACGTCCGCCGCTCCCGGTCGAGGCGGTCGAGATCGTCGGCCCGCCCGACTTCGAGCCGCCCGGCGTCGAGGTGTTCTGCGAGGTCCCGCTCGACGAGCACTGGCGCGACACGCTCGCCGCCGTCGCCGCCGCGGGCGGCAAGGGCAAGCTGCGCTGCGGCGGCAAGGCCGTCCCGAGCGTCGAGCAGGTCGCGGCCTTCTTCGCCGCCGCGCGCGATCTCGAGCTGCCGTTCAAGGCCACCGCCGGCCTCCATCACCCGGTGCGCAGCGAGCGCGAGCACGGCTTCCTCAACTTCCTCACCGCCGCCGACCGCGCGGCCGCGCGGCGCCGACGAGGCCGAGCTGCGCGACATCCTCGCCACCACCGACGCGAGCGCGCTGAGCACCGGCTCCGCCGCCGGCCGCGCGCTGTTCGTCTCGATCGGCTCCTGCTCGTTCGCCGAGCCGGTCGAGGACCTCCAGGCGCTGGGCCTGCTGTGACCCGGCCGCTCGGCGTCTTCTCGCCGCCCGGCGGCGCCCCGCGGGTCGGCGCCCGCGACGGCGACCGCGTGCTCGACATCGCCGCCGTCGGCCCGGCCGTGCTCGCCAACCCGAGCCTCAACCCGCTGATGGCGGCCGGCCCGCAGCTGTGGGCGGAGGTCGCCGCGATCGACGACGCGCCCGACTTCGGCCTCGGCGACGTCGAGCTGCACCTGCCGTTCGAGGTCGCCGACTACGTCGACTTCTACTCGTCGATCGAGCACGCGACCAACCTCGGCCGGCTGTTCCGCCCCGACGTCGAGCCGCTGCTGCCGAACTGGCGCCACCTGCCGGTCGGCTACCACGGCCGCGCCGGCACGGTCGTGCCGAGCGGCACGCCGATCCGGCGCCCGCGCGGCCAGACCAAGCCGCCCGACGCCGACGCGCCGCGCTTCGGCCCGAGCCGCCGGCTCGACATCGAGCTCGAGCTCGGCTTCGTGATCGGGCTGCCGAGCCCGCTCGGCGAGCCGGTGCCGATCGAGCGCGCGCTCGACCACGTCTTCGGGCTCGTGCTCGTCAACGACTGGAGCGCGCGCGACATCCAGGCGTGGGAGTACCATGCCGCTCGGCCCGTTCCTCGGCAAGTCGTTCGCCACCTCGATCGGCCACTGGGTGCTGCCGCTCGCCGGCGCCGCGCGCCGCCGCGTCGACGCGCCGCCGCAGGAGCCCGAGCCGCTGCCCTACCTGCGCGAGGCGCCGTGGGCGTTCGACCTGCCGCTCGAGGTCGAGCTCAACGGCCACGTCGTCTCGCGCACGAACGCGCGCCACCTGTACTGGAGCGTCGCCCAGCAGGTCGCCCACCTGACCGTCAACGGCGCGGCGCTGCGGACCGGCGACCTGCTCGCGTCGGGGACGATCTCCGGGCCCGAGCAGGACGCAGCGCGGCTCGTTCATCGAGCTGACCTGGAACGGCGCCGAGCCGCTCGAGCTCGCCGACGGGACGACCCGCACGTTCCTCGAGGACGGCGACGAGGTGGTGCTGCGCGGCGCGGACCTCGGCGAGGTCCGCGGGCGCGTCCTATCCTCTGGCCCGTGAGGACGCGGACTGCGCTGGGGGCGGTCATTGCAGGGATGCTCGCGCTGCCGGCCGCTGCCGCGGCCGAAACGGCTGGGAGGCGCAGTTCATCAGCCAGAGCGCCTACCTGACGCTGGAGAGCGGCGAGACCGCACGTCGTCGTTCGTCGCCCGCAACATCGGCACCGGCACGTGGGATCCGCGCTTCGTCCGGCTCGGGACGACCAACCCGCGCGACCGCTCAGCGGCTTGGCCGACCCGCGACCTGGATCTATCCGTGGCGCGCCACACCGCTCGACCAGGCCACGTCCCGCCCGGCGCAGACGGCTCGTTCACGTTCGTCGTGCGCGCGCCCGAGGTCAGCACGACGACCGTGACCGACGAGTACTTCTCGCCGGTCGCCGACGGCTACGCGTGGATGGAGAACGCGAGCGCGTGGCCGATCAACGGCGTCTACCTCCGCTACACGCTCGTCCCGCGCCAGCCGCCGAGCGCGCGCATCACCTCGTCGTCTGACCGCGTCCTGCGCGGCCAGCGCATCCAGGTCGTCGCCACGGCGTCGGACAACGTGCGCATCGCCCGCGTCGTGTTCTCGGTCGACGGCAAGGCGCTGGTCTCGGACGCGAGCGCGCCCTACAGCGCCCGCTGCCGTCGGCCGAACCTGCGCTCGGCCGCCACACGGTCGAGGCGCGCGCGTACGACGGCGCGGGCCAGCAGGCCGCCTCGAACGCCCCCGTCGAGGTGCTCGACTCCTCCGCGGGGATCGCCGAACGGCACCCCGACGGTGCGCGACGCGCGCGATCTCGGCGGCTTCGGCAAGGCGCGAAGTCGCGGCTGACCGTCCGCTACGGCAAGGGCGCGCGGCTGCACGGCCGCCTCGTCACCACCGACGGCAAGCCGATCGCGGGCGCGGCGCTCGAGGTCGCCAGCCGGGTGCTGGCCGGCAACCGCGGCTTCCGCACGATCGCCGGCGCGAAGCCCGTCACCGGCACCGACGGCGGCTTCACCTACCGCTTCCCGAAGGGCGCGTCGCGCCAGGTCCGGATCGCCTACCGCGCCTACTCGCGCGACACGGCGTTCGCGGCCCAGCGCCTGTTCAGCCTGCGCACGCGGGCCGGCGTGCGGCTGCGCGTGTCGCCCAGGCGCGTGCACCCCGGCGGGCGCATCCGCTTCCGCGGCAACCTGCGCGGCGGCCCGAAGCCGCGCGCCGGCGTGATCGTCGTCCTGCAGGCGCGCGAGGGCGGGCGCTGGCGCACGTTCCGGACCGTGCGCACCAAGCGCAAGGGCGGGCGCTTCTCGACCCGCTACCGCTTCACGCGCACCGGCGGCGGGACGTTCCGCTTCCGCGCGCTCGTGCGCAAGCAGATCGGCTACGCCTACAGCACCGGCAGCTCGCCGAGCCGCCGCGTCAGCGTCCGCTGAACTCCGGCTGGCGCTTCTCCTGGAACGCCTTGGCGCCCTCGGCGAAGTCGTCCGAGCGCGCGCAGCATCTCCTGCATCGCGACCTCGAGCTCGAGCGTCACCGCCAGCGCGGGCCGCGCCGAGGCGTCCATCACGCGCTTGGCGAGCCCGACCGCGACCGGCGCGCAGGCCAGCAGCTCGTCGATCAGCGTCTGGGTCACCGGGCCGAGCTTGGCGATCGGCGCGGTGCGGTTCACGAGGCCGATCCGCTCGGCCTCGTCGCCGTTGATCATCTTGCCCGTCATCACCATCTCCTTGGCGCGGCCGAGCCCGATCACCTGCGGCAGCCGCGAGGAGCCGCCGACGTCGGGGATCAGACCGATCCGCGTCTCGGGCATGCCGATCACCGCGTCCTTGGCCATCACGCGCAGGTCGCAGGCGAGCGCGAGCTCCATCGCGCCGCCGATGCAGGCGCCGTGGATCACGCAGATCGTCGGCTTCGCCATCTCCTCGCCGAGGTTCCAGGCGTCGAGGATACCTTGCGGAAGCTGCGCAGGTTGTCGGGGTTCGCGGCCAGCTCGCCGAGCGACGCGAGGTCCATGCCGGAGGAGAACATCGGGCCGGCGCCGCGGATGACGACGCAGTGCGAGGCGGTGTCGGCGGCGGCGGCGCGGAGCGCATCGCCGACCGCCGCGATCAGCTCGCCGTTGAAGGCGTTGCGCTTCTCGGGGCGGTTGAGCACGACGTGGCGGACCGGGCCGTGCTGCTCGGTGATGACGAGGGGCATTGCCGGGAGCGTACCCCGGGTAGTGCCTCGAGCCATGTCGCCGCGTACCCCCATCGGCCACGACCTCCTCGAGCGGCTCGGCTCGCTCGAGGCCGTCGACGGCCCCGCTCAAGCCATCGCCAAGCTCGTCCGCACCGCTCAAGAGCCCGACCAAGGTCGACGAGGCCCTGGCCGGCACGTGGCTCGGCCATCCCGTCCACCCGATGGCTGTTCCTGGTCCCGATGGGGACCTGGTCGAGCGCGGTGCTGCTCGACTGGCTCGGCGGCGAGGACGCCGAGACGGCCGCCGACCTGCTGCTCGGCGCCGGGCTCGCCGCCGCCATCCCGACGGTCGCCACCGGCTACGCCGACTGGGCCGACACCGAGCTCGCCAACGACACCGTGCGGCGCGTCGGGATCGTCCACGCCGCGCTCAACGGCGACCGCCGCCGCGCTGTTCGGCGCGTCGCTGGCCGCCCGCGCGGCCGGCGCCCGCGGCCGCGGCAAGCTGCTCGCGCTGGCCGGCATCGGCGCGATCAGCGCCGGCGGCTACCTCGGCGGCCACCTGACCTACGCCGAGGGCGTCGGCGTCGACACCGACCGTGTTCGAGGACTACCCCGAGGACTGGACGCAGGCGCTCGCCGACGCCGCGCTGGGCGAGGGCGAGATGAAGGCGGTCGACGTCGACGGCGCCGCGATCCTGATCGCGCGCCGCGGCGGCACCGTCTACGCGCTCGCCGACACCTGCGTGCACCGCGAGGGCTCGCTGGCCGACGGCGAGCTCGTCGGCGACTGCGTCGACGTGCCCGCTGCACGGCAGCACGTTCGCGCTCGCGGACGGCTCCGTCGAGCAGGGCCCGGCCACCTACCCGCAGCCGGTGCTCGAGACGCGGGTCCGCGAGGGCTCGATCGAGGTGCGCGCCCCGCAGTAGCGGCGAGCAATACGCTGCCGCGCCATGGCTGAGATCAAGAAGGTCGGCGTCCTCGGCGCCGGCCTGATGGGGCACGGAATCGCACAGGTGGCCGCGCAGGCGGGCTACGACGTCGTCCTGCGCGAGGTCGACGACGACCGGCTCGCCAAGGGCGTGGGCAAGATCGAGAAGCAGCTCGCGCGCGCGGTCGAGAAGGGCAAGCTCGAGCAGGCCGACGCCGACGCCGTCCGCGGCCGCATCGCGACGACGCTCGACTACGCCGACTACGCGGACTGCGACCTCGTGATCGAGGCGATCACCGAGGACCTCGGCCTCAAGCTCGAGATGTGGCGCGAGCTCGACGGCATCGTCAAGCCCGAGGCCTACTTCGCCACCAACACGTCCTCGCTGGCGGTCGATCGACCAGGCGGCGGCGACCTCGCGCCCCGACCGCTTCCTCGGCCTGCACTTCTTCAACCCGGCCCAGGTCATGCCGCTCGTCGAGGTCATCCGCGCGGTCACGACCTCCGACGAGGCGTTCCAGCTCGGCCTCGAGTTCGCGGGCAGCCTGGGCAAGAAGCCGGTGCAGACGCGCGACTCGGCGGGCTTCATCGTCAACCGGCTGCTCGTCCCCTACATGCTCGACGCGATCCGCGCCTACGAGGAGGGCGTCGGCTCGATCGAGGAGATCGACGACGGCGATGAAGGCGGGCGCGGGCCACCCGATGGGCCCGCTGCACGCTCGCCGACTTCGTCGGCCTCGACACGATCGGCGCGATCTGCGACGTGCTGTTCGACGAGTTCCGCGAGCGCCGCTTCGCGCGCCCGCCGCTGCTGCGCAAGATGCTGTCGGCGGGCTGGTACGGCCGCAAGTCCGGCATGGGCTTCTACGACTACTCGGGCGAGGGGCCGGTCCCCAACCCCGGGATCTGATGGCCAGTGACTCGCTCGACCTGCTGCGCGCCGCCGCCGCACCGCGGGCCGCTGATCGCGGCCGGCGCGGTGCTGCTGACCGTCGGCGTCGCGCTCGAGGAGATCCGGCTCGAGCGACAAGCTCCCGACCGGCGTCCACCTGGTGATCCTCGCGCTCGCGAGCGCGGCGATCTACGCGCTCGGCGTGCAGGTGCGCCGAGGAGGGCCGGCCGTACGCGTTCCAGTCGGTGCTGCTCGTCTGCGGCCTGCTGCTGCTCTATCCCGCGCTGCTGACGCTCGCCGACGTGCTCGGCGCCGAGTTCGACGGCGAGCTTCCCGGCCGGCGCGTTCGTGTGGACGTCGCTGCTGCTCGCCGCCGCCGCGGTGTGGCCGGCGGCGACGCGCGGCGTCGGCGATCTGCGCGCTGATCGCGCGCGCTCGCGCTGCGGGGTCGCGACGGCGGCGTTCGTCAACTGGGCGCTCGACGCGGACGTCGGTCACCACGTACCGCTGGCTGCTGGCCGTGCTCGCGGCCGGCTACGTCGCTCGTCTCGCTGCTGCTGCGCGGCCCGGCGCCGCGCCACTCCGAGCAGATGGTCAACGCCGCCGGGCTGGCGGTGCTGGCGATCGCGCTGACCGGCGTGGTGCCCAGCGGCGCTCGAGCTTCGTGGCGCCGTTCGGCGGCGGCGCCCGACCAGATCCTGCCCGACGGCTGGGAGCTCGTCGTGTTCGCCGTCGGCTGCGGGCTCGTCGCCTACGGCGCCGTCGACCGCGCGCCGGGCCCCGCCTACCTGGGCGTCGCCAACCTCGTCGCGTTCGTCGTCTCCGCGGGCGTGCAGCGACGACGAGACGCTGCTACTTCTGGCCGCTGCTGATCCTCGCGCTCGGGCTCGGCGTGATGTTCACCGGCCTGCGCCCGCGGGCCCCGCTGCCGCCCGAGCCGAGCCCGTACACGACCGGGCAAGGTCCCGCTCGCCTCGCGCTCGGAGGACGAGCCCGTGCTGCGCGTGCGCGATGATTCGCCCCCGACATGACCGACGCCAAGCACGTCCACGAGGCCTTCGACCGCGCCTACGCCGGCGGCCCGGAGCGCCACCACGAGAAGTCCAAGGAGCAGGGCAAGCTGCCGGTGCGCGAGCGCGTCGCGCGGCTGCTCGACGACGGCTCGTTCGCCGAGGACGCGCTGCTGGCCAACTGGGAGGCCGGACGGGCTCGGCGCCGACGGCGTCGTCACCGGCATGGGCACGATCGGCGGCCGCACGGTCGCGCTGATGGCCAACGACCCGACGGTCAAGGCCGGCTCGTGGGGCCCGAAGACGGTCGAGAAGATCCTCCGCATCCAGGAGGCCGCGCTCAGCCACCGCGTGCCGATGGTCTACCTCGTCGACTCCGCCGGCGCGCGCATCACCGACCAGGTCCAGATGTTCCCCGGCCGCCGCCACGCCGGGCGGATCTTCTTCAACGAGGTGCGGCTCTCCGGCGCGGTGCCGCAGGTCTGCGTGCTGTTCGGCCCGAGCGCGGCCGGCGGCGCCTACATCCCGGCGTTCTGCGACGTCGTGATCATGCGCGACGGCAACGCGTCGATGTACCTCGGCTCGCCGCGGATGGCCGAGATGGTGATCGGCGAGAAGGTCTCGCTCGAGGAGATGGGCGGCGCGAAGATGCACACCGAGCGCCTCGGGCTGCGGGCACTTCCTCGTCAAGTCCGACGAGGAGGGCATCGACCTCGCCAAGCGCTACCTCTCCTACTTCCCGACCAACTGCGACGAGGAGCCGCCGCCCGCGCCGCCCGCCGAGCCGCACGCCGACGCGAAGGCGATCCGCGAGCTGATCCCGGAGGACGAGAACAAGCCGTGGGACATGCGCGAGCTGCTCGACGCCGTCGTCGACGAGGGCTCGTTCCTCGAGGTCCACAAGCGCTGGGCGCAAGGAGCTGATCGTCGGCTACGCGCGGCTCGAGGGGCGCGTCGTCGGGATCGTCGCCAACCAGCCGAAGTACAAGGGCGGCGTGCTGTTCGTCGACTCCGCCGACAAGGCCGCGCGCTTCATCTGGACCTGCGACGCGTTCGGGATCCCGCTGCTGTTCCTCGCCGACGTGCCCGGCTTCATGATCGGCACCGCGGTCGAGAGCAGGGCATCATCCGCCACGGCGCCAAGATGATCTCGGCGGTCAGCGAGGCGACCGTCCCGAAGCTCTCGGTGATCGTGCGCAAGGCCTACGGCGCCGGCCTCTACGCGATGGCCGGCCCGGCCTTCGACCCCGACGCGACGCTCGCGCTGCCGACCGCGAAGATCGCGGTGATGGGGCCGAGCGCGGCGGTCAACGCCGTCTTCTACAACCAGCTGCAGGCGATCGAGGACGAGGACGAGCGCGCGGCCAAGCGGGCCGAGCTGATGGACGACCTACGCCGAGGGCGTCGACCTCCTGCACCTCGCGTCAGAGCTGGTGATCGACGCGGTCGTCCAGCCGGAGGACCTGCGCAGCGAGCTGGTGCGGCGCTTCGCGCGCTACGCGGGCAAGCACCGCGAGTGGCCGTCGAAGCGCCGCGGCATCACGCCGGTCTAGGCGAACAGCGGCGCGAGGTCGATGAAGATCCGGTAGTCGACGATGCCGCCGTCGCCCTCGCGGTAGATCGTCACGACCGGGACCGTGACGGTCCCGCCGTCCTTGCGCGTGTAGGTGACGTCCGCCTCCGCGACGGTGCCGTCCTCGGACTCCCACCGCCGGAGCCGTTCGTGGGAGACGCCGTCGACCGTCTCGCAGAAGCCCGCCCAGTGTCGTGGACGGCGTCGCGGCCGTGGATCGGATCGGCGTTGCCGAAGCGCATGGTGACGTCGTCGGCGAGGTGGGCGGTGAAGCGGCCGGGGTCCATCGAGTCGATGTCGGCGAACAGCTGGGATCGGTCGGGCATGGTCGTTGTGTATACAAGAACGATGTTCGAGCCAAGCATGATCCGCGGCACCCACCACCTCACGTTCTGCGTCGGCGGCGCGCAGGAGGACTACGACTTCCACGTGCGGCTGCTCGGCCTGCGCAGCGTGAAGAAGACCGTCCTGTTCGACGGCGAGATCCCGATCTACCACCTCTACTACGCGAACCGGATCGGCGACCCGTCGACGATCCTCACGAGCTTCCCCTACCGCCAGGCGGGCTGGATGGGCCGGCGCGGGACCAACCAGCTCCGCACGATCAACGTGTCGGTCCCGGCCGGCGCGCTCGGCTACTGGGCCGACCGGCTGCGCGCGGCCGGCATCGAGGTCGCCGAGGCCGAGCGCCTCGGCACCCAGCGCCTCGACTTCGCCCATCCCTGCGGCATCCCGTACTCGTTCGTGGGCGAGACCGAGGACGACGACCGCCAGCCCTGGGACGGCGGCGACGTGCCGCTCGAGCACGCGATCCGCGGCGCCTACGGCACCACCACCTCGGTCCGCGAGCCCGAGCCGATGGACGACTTCCTGCGCCGCGGCTGGGCGCCGAGCACGTGCAGTCCGACGGGCCCGCACCACCAGTACCGGATCGGCACCGACGAGGGCGGCGGGCGCCAGCTCGAGCTGGTCGAGGAGCCCGAGCTCCCGCAGGGCACGTGGTCGTTCGGCGAGGGCACGATCCACCACCACGCGTTCGACGCGCGTCAACGCCGAGAACCAGGCGGCGACCAAGGACTGGATCGTCGGCCTCGGCTACACCGACGTCTCCGACGTCAAGGACCGCGGCTACTTCCACTCGGTCTACTTCCGCACGCCCGGCGGCGCGCTGTTCGAGCTCGCCGCGGCGACGCCGCAGGGCTTCACGATCGACGAGCCCGAGGAGGAGCTCGGCACCCACATGTGCATCCCGCCGCACTGGGAGGACCGGCGCTCCGAGATCGCGCAGCTCGAGCCGATCGACACGCTCGAGGAGGTCGTCGGCTGAACCCGCACCTCGCCGCCCCGCCGGTCGTGGTGGGGCGGGCGATCGCCCGGGCGCGGCGGGTCGCGGTGGTCGTCCACGGCCGCGGCCAGGACCCGGCGTACATGCTCGAGCACCTCGTCGTGCCGCTCGACGAGCCCGACGTCGCCTACGTGCTGCCGCCGGCGGCGGGCGGCTCGTGGTACCCGGGGCGCTACAACGAGCCGCGCGATCGCCAACGAGCCGTGGCTCGGCCAGGCGCTCGAGGCCGGCGAGAGCGTGATCGCCGGCGTGCTCGCCGCCGGCGTGCCGGCGGAGCGGATCGTGCTCGCCGGCTTCTCGCAGGGCGGCTGCCTGGTCGCCGACCTGCTCGCGCGGACGCCGCGGCCCTACGCGGGCGTGGCGGTGCTGACCGGCGCGCTGATCGGGCCCGACAGCGACGTGACGCGGCCCGAGCCGCTCGACGGCGTGCCGGTGTTCATGGAGACCAGCCGCTACGACGAGTGGGTGGCGCTCGAGCGCGTGGAGGCGACGGCGCGGGCGCTGGAGGCGGCGGGGGCGCGCGTCGAGCTGCAGGTCGCCGACGACCGCGAGCACCGCATCCGCGACGCGGCCGTCGCCGGCGTGCGGGCGCTGCTGCGCTAGCCGCTAGCGGCGCAGGTCAGAGGCTGGCGCGCACGAGGTCGCGCTGGCGCTGATGCGCGTCGCAGCCGGACTTGAGGGCGGCGGCGACGAGCTCAGCGGGGCGGGGGAGGGCGGTGGAGGCCATATGCGCATATTCGGCCTGCCGCGAGCGTCGCGGACAGAGGGGTGGACGCGAGTATGAGCGGGAGCTTGCGCGAGACCCGCGGTACGGCCTGCCCCCTACGCGGGGGGTGCTGCCATCACCTCGACGACGTGACCCGCCGGGCGTGCTGGACGAACGCGCGCGCGGCGCCCCAGTGGCGCGTCGCGCTCCTGCGGCGTCGAGGCCCGCCTCGCGCAGCGCGGCGATCGCCGCGTCGAAGTCCTCGGCGACGACCGCGGCGTGGCCCTGCGGCGGCACGACCGGCTCGTCGGCGAACAGCAGGTGGATCTGCGTGCCGTCGCGCTGCACCCACGCCGCGACCTCGCCGAGCGTGCCCGGCGGCTCGACCTGCTCGAAGCCGAGCAGCGCCCAGAAGCTCCAGCTCGCCCGGCACCTCGGTCGCGGCGGACCTCGAGCGAGACGTGCTGGAGCGTCATGGCTCGCGCCGCGCCCGCCGCAGCCAGTCGATCTGGTTCTGCTTGCGCATGATGATGTGCTCCATCAGGTGCTCGAGCGCCTCCGAGCGCGCCTCCTGGCCGGAGTGCGGGATCACCGCGTGCAGCGCCTCGGTCGCCTCGTCCTCGGTCTCGATCAGGTGGTCGAGCGCGGTCGCCGGGTCGGGGTGCCACTTGAGCTCGCCGACCTTCGTCGTCGGGTCGCCGCCGAGCGCGGTGATCTTCTCGACGACCAGCCGCGTGTCCTCGAGCTCGTGCTGCGCGAAGTCCACAGCTTCTCGGCCACGCCCTGGACCTCGAGGCCGAACATCGAGCCCGACGCCTGCGTGAACTGCAGCAGCGAGCGCAGCTGCAGCTCGAGCGCCTCGTTGAGCTGCTCGAGGACCTTCTCGGTGTCCATGGGCTCCGGATCGCTCACGCGCCGTAAGCTACCCACGATGGCGACGGAGCAAGCAGGGGGACCTCCTCTGGGAGCCCCCGGAGGAGCTGCTGCGAGCGCGCGACGATGACGCGCTACATGCGCTGGCTCGAGGATCCGAGCGCGGGCTCGAGCTTCGACGACTACGACGCGCTGTGGCGCTGGTCGACCGAGGAGCTCGAGGCGTTCTGGGGCTCGATCTGGGAGTTCTTCGACGTCCAGGCGAGCTACGACGAGGTGCTCGCCGACGCCTCGATGCCGGGCGCCCAGTGGTTCACCGGCGCCGAGCTCTCCTACCCGGAGCACATCTTCCGCGACCGGCCCGGCGACCGCGTGGCGATCCGCCACGCCTCCGAGCTGCGCGACGCTCGGGGAGTGGACGTGGGACGAGCTGCGCGAGCAGACCGCGCGCGTCGCCGCCGGCCTGCGGGCGATGGGGATCGAGCGCGGCGACCGCGTCGTCGCCTACATGCCGAACATCCCCGAGACGATCGCCGCCTTCCTCGCCACCGCGAGCCTCGGCGCGGTCTGGTCGAGCTGCTCGCCGGACTTCGGCGCGCGCTCGGTCGTCGACCGCTTCGCCCAGATCGAGCCGAAGGTGCTGCTCACCGTCGACGGCTACCGCTACGGCGGCAAGGACCACGACCGCAGCGAGCTGATCGAGCGCGTCCAGGGCGAGATGCCCTCGCTCGAGCGCACGGTGACGCTCGGCTACCTCGACGGCGACGGGGGCGACTGGGACGAGGCGTTCCCGGCCACCGACGAGGAGCTCGACGTTCGAGCGCGTCCCGTTCGACCACCCGCTGTGGGTCCTCTACTCCTCGGGCACCACCGGCCTGCCGAAGGCGATCGTGCACTCGCAGGGCGGGATCCTCCTCGAGCACCTCAAGAAGCACCACCTGCACCTCGACGCGCAGGAGGGCGACCGCGTCTTCTGGTTCACCACCACGGGCTGGATGATGTGGAACTTCCTGGTCGGCGTCGCTGCTCACCGACGCCTCGATCGTGCTCTACGACGGCAACCCCGGCACGCCCGACATGGGCGTGCTGTGGGACCTCGCCGAGGAGACCGGCATGACCTGCTTCGGCACGAGCGCCGCCTACCTCGCCGCCTGCATGAAGGCCGAGGTCGAGCCCGCCGAGGGCCGCGACCTGTCGGCGCTGCGCAGCGTCGGCTCGACCGGCTCGCCGCTCGCGCCCGAGGGCTTCGAGTGGGTCTACGAGCACGTCGGCAAGCGACACCTGGCTGTTCTCCACCAGCGGCGGCACCGACATGTGCACCGCGTTCGTCGGCGGCGTGCCGCTGCTGCCGGTCTACCGCGGCGAGCTGCAGGGCCGCGTCGCTGGGCGCGAAGGTCGAGGCCTACGACGAGGACGGCAACGCCGTGATCGACGAGGTCGGCGAGCTCGTGATCACCGCGCCGATGCCGTCGATGCCGATCTACTTCTGGGACGACGAGGACGGCGAGAAGCTGCGCGAGTCCTACTTCGAGATGTACCCCGGCGTCTGGCGCCACGGCGACTGGATCCGCATCACCGAGCGCGGCACCGCCGTCATCACCGGCCGCTCGGACTCGACCATCAACCGCGGCGGCATCCGCATGGGCACCGCCGAGATCTACCGCGCCGTGCTCGCGCTCGACGAGATCACCGACGCGCTGGTGGTCGACATCGCCAAGGGCGACGACGCCTGGATGCCGCTGTTCGTCGTGCTGCGCGAGGGCGCCGAGCTCGACGAGGACCTCGAGAAGGCGATCGCCAAGCGCGTGCGCGAGGACTGCTCGCCGCGGCACGTGCCGAGCGAGGTCTTCCAGGTCGAGGAGGTCCCGCGCACGCTGTCGGGCAAGGTGCTCGAGGTGCCGGTCAAGAAGATCCTCACCGGCACGCCGGCCGAGAAGGCCGCGAGCCGCGACTCGCTCGCGAACCCGAAGGCGCTCGACTAGTTCGTCGAGCTCGCCGAGCAGCGCGCCTCGGAGTGACGACGCCAGCGCGCCGCCGCTTCCTCGCGGCGGGCGGCGCGCGGCGCGCTCGCCTTCGGCCCGGCGTTCTGGCGCTCGGCGCTCGCCGCCGACGCCGTCGTCGCCGGCCCGAGCCCCTACGGCGCGCTGCTGGCCGCCGACGCCAACGGGCTGCGGCTGCCGCCGGGCTTCACGTCGCGGATCGTCGCGCGCGCCAACCGAGCCGCGTCGCGGCACGGCTACCCGTGGCACATCTACCCCGACGGCGGCGCGACCTTCGGGCTGCCGGGCGGCGGCTGGGTGCTGACCTCGAACTCCGAGTCGCTCGCCGCCGAGCGGCGCCGGCACGTCGGCGATGCGCTTCCACCCCGACGGCCGGATCGCCGACGCCTACCGGATCCTCGCCGGCACCAACGCCAACTGCGCGGGCGGCCCGACGCCGTGGGGCACGTGGCTGTCCTGCGAGGAGTACGACGGCGGCCACGTCTGGGAGTGCGATCCGACGCGCGCCGGCCAGGGCACGATCCGGCCCGGCGCTCGGGACCTTCAACCACGAGGCGGCGTGCGTCGACCCCGGCGGCCGCCACGTCTACATGACCGAGGACAAGCGCGACGGCGGCGCTCTACCGCTTCACGCCCGACGCGCTATCCCGACCTCTCCGACGGGCGGCTCGAGGTCGCTGCTCGCGGCGGCGGCGGCTGGTCGCGCGCCGGTCCCTGATCCCGAGCGGCATCACCGCCGCGACGCGCCACCAGGTCGCCGGGATGAAGCACTTCAACGGCGGCGAGGGGATCTGGTTCGACTCCGGCCACGTCTACTTCTCGACCAAGGGCGACAACCGGGTCTGGGACCTCGACGTCGCGACCGGGCGGCTCGACGGTCCTCTATGACGGCGACAGCGCCGCTGCAAGGGCGTCGACAACCTCACGGTCACGCGCGCGGGCGAGCTCTACGTGTGCGAGGACGGCGGCAACATGGAGATCTGCGTGATCACGCCTGGCCGCATCGTCGCGCCGTTCCTGCGGCTCACCGGGCCCGGCGGCGCAGCGGCCCGGCCGGCCGCGGCAACGAGCTCGCCGGCGTCGCCTTCAACCCCGCCGGCGACCGCATGTACTTCTCCGCCCAGCGCGCGTTCGACTTCGGCGTCACCTACGAGGTGCGCGGGCCGTTCGCGGGCGCCGGGCGCTCCGCCCGCGCCCGCGCCGGTGCGGCGCCCGGCGGTCGTCGAGCCCGCGCGCTGTCGGTCCGCGCGCCCACGCGCGTGACGCTCGCGCAGCTGCGCCGCGGCGTGGCGATCGAGGTCCGCAGCACGCAGCCGCGGCCGCGCAGTCGCCGCGCTGCGCTCGCCGCAGCTCGGGACGGTGCCGGGCCAGCGCGGCTCGACCTTCCGGCCCCGCAACGTGACCGTCGCGCGCACGCGCGAAGCGCGTCCCCGCCGGGCCGGCGAAGCTGCGCCTCAAGGCCGTCGCGGCGGACGCTCGCGCGGCTGCGCCGGCGGCGCTCGACGGCGACCCGCCTGACGGTGCTCAGGTGCGCGCCGCAGATGGCCGCGTCACATGTGATTACGCAACAACTCCGGATTACGTGCAGGTCGCGCCGAAGAGACAGACCTGACTACGTGGTTGTGCCGATTCGGCACGGAGGAGTAGCTTGCCCCGAGTCAGGACCCCAATGATGGGAGACCGCGATGTGCTTGGCCATCCCTGGCCGCATCATCGAGGTAGTCGACGTTGGGAACCGGCTCGCCAAAGTTGACGTCGCCGGGGTCCAACGGAACGTGAATATCGGCCTCTTGGACGCCGACCCCGGCGGCGGCGTCGGACCGGGCGACTGGGTGCTCATCCACGTCGGCTTCGCGCTCTCCCAGGTCGACGAGGAAGAAGCGCAGGCCACGCTCGAGCTGCTCAAGGGGATGGGCGCCGAGTACGAGCAGGAGCTCGAGGAGCTCAAGGGGTCACTGATCGAGTGACCGACTGCACCTCGGACACGTGCATCACCTGCGGCGACGTGGCCGTCGCGATGCGCGTGATCGAGGTCGACGACGAGCGCTGCCTCGCGCTCTGCGAGAGCGCCGAGGGCGAGCGCAGCACGGTCGAGATCGCGCTCGTCGACGCCGGCCCGGGCGACGAGGTGCTCGTCCACGCGGGGACGGCGATCGCGTGAAGTTCGTCGACGAGTTCCGCGACGCCGAGCTCGGCCAGGCGCTGGCCGGCGAGATCCTCTCGATCGTCGAGCCCGGCCGCCACTACAAGGTGATGGAGGTGTGCGGCGGGCACACGCACTCGATCTACAAGTACGGCCTCGACGACCTGCTGCCCGCCAACGTCGAGCTCGTCCACGGCCCCGGCTGCCCGGTGTGCGTGATCCCGATGGGGCGCGTCGACGACGGCATCGCGCTCGCCCACCAGCCGGGCGTGATCTTCACCTGCTTCGGCGACATGATGCGCGTGCCGGGCTCGGACGGCTCGCTGCTCGACGCGAAGGCGGCGGGCGCCGACATCCGCATGGTCTACTCGCCGCTCGACGCGCTGCGGATCGCGAAGGCCAACCCCGACCGCCAGGTCGTCTTCTTCGCGATCGGGTTCGAGACGACCGCGCCGTCGACCGCGCTGACGCTCAAGCGCGCGAAGGCCGAGGGCATCGACGAACTTCTCGTGCATGTGCAACCACGTGACGATCGTGCCGCCGCTGCGCGCGCTGCTCGACTCGCCCGACCTGCGGCTCGACGGCTTCGTCGGCCCCGGGCACGTCTCGACCGTCGTCGGCGCGCGGCCGTTCGAGTTCATCCCCGCCGACTACGGCAAGCCGATCGTCGTCTCGGGCTTCGAGCCGCTGGACATCCTCCAGGGCGTCCACATGATCCTCAAGCAGCTCGCCGAGGGGCGCTGCGAGGTCGAGAACCAGTACAAGCGCGTCGTCCCCTACGACGGCAACCAGCGCGCGCTCGAGGTGATGGCCGAGGTGTTCGAGCTGCGCCCGCACTTCGAGTGGCGCGGGCTCGGCTTCATCTCGCACTCGGGGCTGAAGCTCTCCGAGGCCTACGCCGACCTCGACGCCGAGCGCCGCTGGACGGTGCCGGGCGTGCGCGTCGCCGACCCCAAGGCGTGCCAGTGCGGCGAGGTGCTCAAGGGCGTCATCAAGCCGTTCGAGTGCAAGGTGTTCGGCTCCGCCTGCACGCCGGAGCGCCCGATCGGGACCTGCATGGTGTCGAGCGAGGGCGCCTGCGCGGCCTACTACAACTTCGGGCGCTTCGCCCGGGAGCGGGAGGTCGTGTGAGCGACGCCGTCTCCGAACGCGAGCGCAAGGTCCTCGACATCATCGAGACCGTCCGCAGCAAGCGGCCGAAGTTCAAGGACGCCGCGATCACGATGGCCCACGGCGCCGGCGGCAAGGCGACGCAGACGCTGATCGAGGGGCTGTTCGTGCCCGCCTTCGGCTCCGAGGCCGGCGCGGCGATGGCCGACGCCGGCGCGGTCGGCGACGACCTCGCGATCACCACCGACTCGTTCGTGGTCTCGCCGCTGCGCTTCCCGGGCGGCTCGATCGGCGACCTCGCGGTCAACGGCACGGTCAACGACCTCGCCGTCTCCGGCGCGCGCCCGCTCGCGCTGAGCCTGGCGATGATCCTCGAGGAGGGGCTCGACGCCGACACCCTGCGCGCGGAGGTCGACGCGATCGCCGCGGCGGCGCGCGGCGGCCGGCGTCGAGATCGTCGCCGGCGACACCAAGGTCGTCGAGCGCGGCCACGCCGACGGGATGTTCCTGTGCACGACCGGCGTCGGCCGCCGCGACCCGCGCGCGTCGCTGTCGCCGCAGAGCCTGCGCCCCGGCGACCGCATCCTCGTCTCCGGCTCGATCGGCGAGCACGGCACGGCGATCATGCTCGCGCGCGGCGAGTTCGAGCTGGCGGCGGACATCGAGTCGGACACGCGCTCGCTGTGGCCCGCGGTCGACGCGCTGCTCGACGCCGCCGGGCCCGAGCTGCGCTGCATGCGCGACGCCACCCGCGGCGGCGTCGCCTCGGTGCTCAACGAGCTCGCGCGCGCCTCGGGCGTGGCGATGATCGTGCGCGAGGCCGCGGTGCCGGTGCACCCGGCCGTCGCGGGCGCGGCGGAGATCCTGGGGATCGACCCGATGTACGTGGCGAACGAGGGCAAGCTCGTCGCCTTCGTGGCGCCCGAGGCGGGCCGACGCGGCGCTGGCCGCGCTGCGCTCGGTCGAGGGCTGCGAGGCAGGCCGCGGAGATCGGCGAGGTGAAGACGGAGCCGCCTGGGATGGTGCTGGTCCAGACGGCCTTCGGTGGCAAGCGCGTGATGGACCAGCTGGTCGGGGATCCGCTGCCGCGGATCTGTTGAGGAACGAGGAGGAGAGGACGGCATGGCCGCAACCGAGTTCGTCCCGAAGCAGAACGAGACCGAGGCGATCACCGCACACGTGATCTGGATGACGACGGGACTCAGTTGCGACGGCGACTCGGTCGGCATGACCTCGGCCACCAACCCCTCGCTCGAGGACATCATCACCGGCGCGATCCCGGGCATGCCGCGCGTGGTCGTCCACAACCCCGTGCTCGCCTTCGAGCAGGGCAGCGAGTTCATGCAGGCCTGGTGGGACGCCGAGGCCGGCAAGCTCGACCCGTTCGTGCTGATCCTCGAGGGCTCGCTGCCGAACGAGAAGCTCTCGGGCGACGGCTACTTCGCCGCGATGGGCGACAACCCCGACACGGGCCAGCCGATCACCACCAACGAGTGGATCGACCGCCTCGCGCCCAAGGCCGCCGCGGTCGTCGCGGTCGGGACGTGCGCCACCTACGGCGGCATCCCGGCGATGAAGAACAACCCGACCGGCGCGATGGGCCTCGTCCGACTACCTGGGCTGGAAGTGGAAGTCCAAGGCGGGCATCCCGATCGTGAACATCCCCGGCTGCCCGGCGCAGCCCGACAACATCACCGAGACGCTGATGTACCTCGTGTTCGCGCTCGCGGGGATGGCGCCGGTGCCGGAGCTCGACGACGTCGGCCGCCCGAAGTGGCTGTTCGAGCGCACCGCGCACGAGAGCTGCAACCGCGCCGCGTTCTACGAGTCGGGCAACTTCGCGACCGAGTACGGCTCGGACCACCGCTGCCTGGTCAAGCTCGGCTGCAAGGGGCCGGTGGTCAAGTGCAACGTGCCGCTGCGCGGCTGGGTCAACGGCATCGGCGGCTGCCCCAACGTCGGCGGCATCTGCATGGCCTGCACGATGCCGGGCTTCCCCGACAAGTACATGCCGTTCATGGACCCCGACCCGATGGGCGGGATCTCCTCGACGGCGGCGCGCTTCACCTACGGCCCGCTGCTGCGCTGGGGCCGCAACATGAACATCAAGCGCAAGTACGACAAGGAGCCGGAGTGGCGTCACAACCGGGCCGAGCTCACCACTGGCTACCAGAAGCGCTGGTAGAGGAGAGAGGAGCGAGCCATGTCGACAGTTGAGACGACACCTGAGCCCGGCAAGAAGGTCGACGTCAAGCGGATGTCGTGGGATCCGATCACCCGCATCGTCGGGTCGCTCGGGATCCACGCGGACATCGACTTCGAGAACCGCACGGTCGAGAAGTGCTACTCGACCTCGATGATCTTCCGCGGGTTCGACATCTTCATGAAGGGCATCGACCCGCGCGACACGCACTTCCTGACCAGCCGCATCTGCGGCATCTGCGGCGACAACCACTGCACGACGTCGGTGCTGTGCCAGAACATGGCCTACGGCATCTACCCGCCGAAGCTCGGCAACTGCGCCTACAACCTGGCGGAGCAGGCCGACTACATGTTCGACCATGCGATCTACAACGACTGCATGTGCAACGTGGACTTCTGCGAGCAGATGGTCAAGGACACCAACCCGTCCCTGCTCGCGAAGGCCGAGAAGACGCCGTCGCCGCACGGCGACATCCACGGCTACAAGACGATCGCCGACATCATGCGGGCGCTCAACCCGTTCACGGGCGAGTTCTACCTGGAGACCCTCCAGGTGGCCCGCTACACGCGCGAGATGTACTGCCTCTTCGGAGGCCGCCACACGCACCCGTCGACGATCATGCCGGGCGGCGTCAGCGCGGACATCACGCACCAGACGTGCACGGACTACTACGTGCGGCTCATGCGCTACATGGACTACTGCAAGCGCACCGTGCCGATGCACGACGACATCTACGACTTCTTCCTCCAGGAGCTCCCCGGCTACGACATGGTCGGCTACCGGGAGACGGATCTCGTGTGCTGGGGCGCGTTCGACGACCCGGACGTCCTGAACTACGACTACAAGGACATGACGGAGTGGGGCCGCACCCGGCAGATCACGCCGGGCCTGGTCATCGGCGGCGAGCTGATCACCACCGACCTGGTCGAGATCAACCTCGCGATCCGGATCCTGCTGGGGTCGAGCTACTTCGACGACTGGACCAACGAGGAGACGTTCGTCACCCACGACCCGCTCGGCAACCCGGTCGACAAGCGCCACCCGTGGAACAAGGTGACGCTGCCCAAGCCGCAGGCGCGCGACTTCGCCGACAAGTACTCGTGGGTGGTCTCGCCGCGCATGTACGACAAGCGCAACGACCGCTACGTCGCGTGCGACACCGGCGGCGGCCCGTTCGCCCGCCAGTGGGTGACCGCGAAGGCCGGCCTCGTCGACATCGGCTACCTGAAGGCGACCGGCGACTCGATCCTCATGACGCTCCCGAAGACGGGCTTCATGCCGGAGATGGACCTCGAGTGGAAGGTCCCGGAGAAGTCGAACGCGATCGAGCGCGACCGCGCCCGCACCTACCACCAGGCGTACTCGGCGCTGCTCGCGCCTGTACACGATCGAGGAGGCGCTGAAGGAGGTCCGGGCCGGCCGCACGCGCAGCTCGAACCCGGTCAAGGTGCCCGACGACGCCGTCAGCGTCGGCTTCCACGAGGCGGCCCGCGGGGTGCTCTCCCACCACATGGTCATCCGCGACGGCAAGGTGGCGAACTACCAGCCGTACCCGCCGACGCCGTGGAACGCCAACCCGCGCGACTCCTACGGGACGCCGGGGCCCTACGAGGACGCGGTGCAGAACACGCCGATCTTCGAGGAGAACGGCCCCGACAACTTCAAGGGGGTCGACATCATGCGGGCGGTCCACTCGTTCGACCCGTGCCTGCCGTGCGGCGTGCACATGTACACCGGCGGAGGGAAGGTGCGGAAGGTGGTGCACACGCCCACGGGCCTGTGTTGAGCGCCGAACCCGAAGCCCTCGTCGCCCGCGTCGAGGAGCTGACCGCACAGCTCGAGCAGATCGGCGACCCGTTCGCGCGCGCGGCGCGGAGGAGCTCGCGGGCGCGCTCATGGCCCTCTACGGCGAGGGCCTCGAGCGCATCTTCGAGGCGATCGCCGAGGACGGGTCTGACCGGCTGCGCGAGCGGCTGACCGAGGACGGGGTCGTGGCGAGCCTGATGCTGATCCACGACCTCTACCCGGTGCCGCTCGAGGAGCGCGTGCAGGAGGGGCTCGACAGCGTGCGGCCCTACATGGAG
>CAWERW010000011.1:0-114163 GCA_963811595.1 uncultured Solirubrobacteraceae bacterium | reverse complement strand
GCTCCCCAACGGCGGCAAGATGCTGCTCGGCACCGACATCTCCGCCGCGCTGGCCACGCTCGAGGCGCTCGACGTCGACGTCATCGGCCTCAACTGCTCCACGGGCCCCGAGGACATGCGCGACGCCGTGCGCTTCCTCGGCGAGCACTGCCCGACGCCCATCCACTGCATCCCCAACGCCGGCATCCCCCACCAGGGCCCCGACGGGGAGACGATCTTCCCGGCCGAGCCCGAGCCGCTCGCCGACGTGCTCGGCGACTTCGTGGAGCGCTACGGCCTCGGCATCGTCGGCGGCTGCTGCGGCACCACCACGGAGCACATCCGCGCGATCGCCGAGCGCTGCACCCACCACCACCCCAAGGCGCGCCCGGCCCGCCGCCCCATCCACGTCTCCTCGATGATGACCGCGACGCCGCTCGTGCAGGAGCCCGCTCCCACGATCGTCGGCGAGCGCGTGAACTCGCAGGGCTCGCGCAAGGCCAAGGAGATGCTGCTGGCCGACGACTACGACGGCCTCGTCACGATCGCCGAGGACCAGGTCGAGGGCGGCGCCCACGTGCTCGACCTCTGCGTCGCGCTGACCGAGCGCCAGGACGAGGACGAGCAGATGCGCATCGTCGCCAAGCGCGTCGCGCTGACCCAGCCCGCGCCGATCCAGATCGACTCGACCGAGCCCGAGGTGATCGCGACCGCGCTCGACCAGATCCCGGGCCGCGCGATCGTCAACTCCGTCAACCTCGAGGCCGGCCGCGACAAGCTCGACAAGGTCGTGCCGATGGCCAAGGAGCACGGCGCCGCGCTGATCGCGCTGACGATCGACGAGGTCGGCATGGCCAAGACGCGCGACCGCAAGCTCGAGATCGCCCGGCGCATCAAGGAGCTGGTCTGCGACGAGCACGGCCTCGACCCCGAGGCGCTGATCTTCGACGCGCTGACGTTCACGCTGACCACCGGCGACGACGAGTGGAAGCCCTCCGCCGTCGAGACGATCGAGGGCATCCGCCTGATCAAGTCCGAGCTGCCCGGCGTCAAGACCTCGCTCGGCGTCTCCAACGTGTCGTTCGGCATCGGCGTGCCGGCGCGCTCGGTCCTGAACTCGGTCTTCCTGCACCACTGCGTCGAGGCCGGCCTGGACCTCGCGATGGTCAACCCGAACCACATCACGCCGTACGGCGAGATCCCCGAGGAGGAGCGCAAGCTCGCCGACGACCTCGTGTTCAACCGCTCCGAGGAGGCGCTCCAGCACTTCATCGAGCACTTCGAGTCGAAGTCCGGCGAGGATGAGGCCGAGGTCGCCGACCCGACGGCCGGCATGACCCCGCAGGAGGCGCTGCACTGGCACATCCTGCGCCGCAAGAAGGAGGGCGTGGAGGCCCAGATCGACGCCTCGGTCGAGGACATCGGCGCGGTGCCGACGCTCAACGACGTGCTGCTGCCCGCCATGAAGGAGGTCGGCGACAAGTTCGGCGCCGGCGAGCTGATCCTGCCCTTCGTCCTCCAGTCGGCCGAGGTCATGAAGCGCGCGGTCGCCCAGCTCGAGCAGTACCTCGACAAGCTCGAGGGCTACACGAAGGGCACCGTCGTGCTCGCGACCGTGTTCGGCGACGTCCACGACATCGGCAAGTCGCTCGTCAACACGATCCTGACCAACAACGGCTACACGGTCATCGACCTCGGCAAGCAGGTCCCGATCGGGACGATCCTCGACGCCGCCGAGGAGCACAAGGCGACCGCGATCGGCCTCTCGGCGCTGCTCGTCTCGACCTCCAAGCAGATGCCGCTGGCGGTCGCCGAGCTGCACGAGCGCGGCCTCGAGTACCCGGTGCTGATCGGCGGCGCCGCCATCAACCGCAAGTTCGGCCTGCGCGCCAACTACCCGAAGGGCAAGGACTCCGAGGACCTCTACGAGCCCGGCGTCTTCTACTGCAAGGACGCGTTCGAGGGCCTCGGCGTGATGGACAAGATCGTCGAGCCGGAGGCGCGCGCGGAGCTCGTGACCAAGACCCGCGAGGCGGCGTCGACGCTGCGCGAGACCGGCGAGGAGGAAGAGGTGCTCGACACCTCCGACGACTCCGTGCGCTCGAAGGCCCGCATCGACGTCCCCGTCCCCACCCCGCCGTTCTGGGGCGTGCGCGAGCTCGAGGTCGACCTCGACGAGGTCTACCCGCACCTCGACACCCACGTCCTGTTCAAGCTCCACTGGGGCGGGCGCGGCGTCAAGGGCGAGGAGTGGAAGAAGCTCCTCGCCGACGACTTCCGCCCGCGCCTCGAGCGCATGTGGCGCGAGCAGACCTACCTGCACCCGCGCGCGCTGCTCGGCTACTTCCCCTGCTACTCCGAGGGCAACGAGATCGTCGTGCTCGACCCGGAGGACCGCGAGACCGAGCTCGAGCGCCTCGCCACCCCGCGCCAGCCCGCCAACGACCGCATCGCGCTGGCCGACTTCTTCCGCCCCAAGGACTCCGGCGAGCTCGACGTCATCGCGCTCCAGGCCGTCACGGCCGGCGACGAGGTCACCGAGCTGATGGCCAAGCTCGAGCAGGACGGCGAGTTCGCCGAGCAGCTCTTCACCCACGGCATCGGCGTGCAGACCGCGGAGGGCATGGCCGAGTGGCTGCACTGGAAGGTGCGCGAGGAGCTCGGCATCCCGCAGACGCAGGGCCGCCGCTACTCGTGGGGCTACCCCGCCGTGCCCGAGCAGTCCGAGCACGACAAGGTCGACCGCCTGCTGGGCCTCTCGACCATCGGCATCAAGCTGTCCGGCGGCCACGCGGTCGAGCCCGAGCAGTCCACGCTCGCGCTGATCGCCCACCACCCGCAGGCCGGCTACTTCGGCATGCGCAACGGCCGGCTGCTCCCCGAGGGCTCGCCCGACGACGTGATCAAGGGCACCGACCGCGACCCGTCGCTGTTCGGCGTCACGGCCTAGCGGCCGCCTCCGAGAAGTCCACGAGCTTGCTCTTGTACTCGCTGCGGCCGAGCGTGCCGTAGGGCACGAGCTCGATCTCGGCGGAGACCACGAGCTTCGCGCGGATCGCCTCGCGGATCGCGCCCGCCAGCGCGTCGTCCGCCGCGGCCCCCTCGGCCAGCTCGACCAGCACGCGCGGCGCGGCGTCCTGGCGCACGCCGCCGTGGGCGGGCCGGATCAGCACCGGCCCGCCGACGCGCGGGCGGAAGCCGGCGACGACCTCGCGCAGCGCGGTCGGGAACAGGTTGACGCCGCGGACGATCAGCAGGTCGTCGGTGCGGCCGATGCAGCGCACGCGCACGCCGCGGCGCCCGCATGAGCAGCGCTGTGCGTTGACGATCACGCGGTCGCGGCTGCGGAAGCGCAGCACCGGCATCGCCTCGCGCCGCAGCGAGGTGTAGACGAGCTCGCCCTCCGCCGCGTCCTCGAACGGCAGCGCCGCGCCGCTGTCGGGGTCGATCAGCTCGGCGTGCACGTAGCCGGCGCCGGAGAAGTGCATGCCCGCCTGCTCCTCGCACTCGCCCCACAGCGACGGCGACGCGTCGGCGATGCCCATCGCCTCGCGCACGGTGGCGCCGAACGCCGACTCGATCAGCTCGCGCGTGGCGGGCTCGCCGCCGCCGGGCTCCCCCGCCACCGCGAGCACGCGCAGCCCGAGGTCGCGCGGGTCGACGTCGCGCTGCCGGCACCAGTCGGCGAGGTAGAGCGCGTAGGACGGCGTGCAGCCGAGCGCCTCGGCGCCGAGCACCTGGAAGGCCTTGACGAGCCGCTCCGTGTTGCCGCTGCCGACCGGGATGACGGTGGCGCCGATGCGCATCCAGGCGTCGAGCACGGCGCCGGCCACGAACGGGCCCGCGTTGTAGGTCAGCACCGCGCGCTGCCCGGCGGCGATCCCGCACGCCGCGTAGGAGCGCGCGCCGATCTCCGTCCAGGCGGCGAGGTCGGCGTCGGTCACCGCGATGTAGGCCGGGTCGCCGGTCGTGCCGCTCGACGAGTAGACGCGCCGGACCGCGGCGAGCGGGGCGGCGAGGTGGCGGCCGAGCGGCGGCTCGGCGGCGAGCGAGTCGCGGATCTCGTCCTTGGTCGTGAACGGCAGGTGCGGCAGGTCGGCGAGGCCGGCGGCGTCGGCGTCCGCGAGCTTGTCGCGGTAGAACGGCGACCGCTCGCGCAGGTAGGCGAGCTGCGCGCGGAAGGCCTCGTCGTCCGTCATCCGTCGTACTCGATCCCCGCCTCGGCGAGCGCGGCGAGGCGGAACCCGATCGGGCGCTCGTGCTCCTCGCGCAGGTGGCCGAGCAGGCCGGCGGTGCGCGCCAGCAGCGGGATCGCCTTGAGCGTGTAGGCGGGCAGGCCGAGGTCGAGCATCGGCGCCGCGATCGCGCCCGAGACGTTGAGCGGCAGCACGCGGCCGTAGACCTCGGGCACCGCGGCCTCGATCGCGCGCAGCAGCGCCACGTGCTCGCCGGACACGCCGAGCTCGTCGGAGAGCGCGAGCAGCCGCACGGTGCGCGGGTCGCCGTCGCGGTGCAGCGGGTGGCCGAAGCCGGGGAGCGCGCGCCGCGCCTCGCGGTGCTCGCGCACGATCTGCTCGGGGTCGGCGCCCGACTCGAGGCCGTCGCGCAGCATCGTCCCCGCGTACTCGGTGGCGCCGAGGATCACCGAGCCGCAGCCGAGCAGCCCGGCCGCGACGGCGCCCTGGAGCGACTCGGGCGCCGCCGACAGCGTCATCCGCGCCGCCTGCACGCTCGGGACGAGCCCGTGCTCGGCGATCGCGACGAGGCAGGCGTCGGTCATCCGCCGCTCGCGCTCGTCCGGCGTGCGGCCCATGAGCAGGAGGAAGAACATCTCGGTCAGGGACAGGTGGCCCATGAGGTCGCCGGTGAGGTCGAAGCCGCGGACGTTCACCGCGTCCGCGGTCGCCTGGGCGATCGCCGTCTTGGCATCGGTCATGGACCACATGGTGCTGAAGTGACCGGTCGTGCGCGGGCTCCTCCTCGACCTGACCCCGCTCCGCGGGCGCGAGTTCCGGCTGCTGTTCCTCGGCCAGCTGGTCTCCATGTTCGGCTCGATGATCACGTTCGTCGCGCTGCCGTTCCAGATGTACGAGCTCACGGAGTCGACGCTGGCGGTCGGCGCGATCGGCATCTGCCAGTTCGTCCCGATCGTCACCGTGGCGCTGGTCAGCGGCGCGCTCGCCGACGCCGTCGACCGGCGGACGCTCGTGCGGCTCTCCGAGCTCGGCTCGGCGGTCGTGGTGGGCGTGCTGCTCGCCAACTCGCTGCTCGCGCAGCCGCAGGAGTGGGTGCTGTTCGTCTGCGCCGCGCTGCTGGCGGGCTTCTTCGCGCTGCTGCGCCCGCCGCTCCACGCGCTCGTGCCGCGCGTCGTCCCGCGCGAGCAGCTCAAGGCGGCGATGGCGCTCGAGTGGCTGCGCGGCGACGTCGGGATGATCGCCGGGCCCGCGCTGGGCGGCCTGCTGATCGCGGCCTTCGGGGTGCCGGTGACCTACGGCGCCGACCTCGTCACCTTCCTCGTCTCGCTCGGCTTCCTCTCGCTGATGCGGGCGAGCCCGCCGGCGCCCGATGCCGACGCGCCGAGCCTGCGCTCGATCGTGGAGGGACTGCGCTACGCGCGCAGCCGGCCGGAGCTGCTCGGCACCTACCTCGTCGACATCAACGCGATGTTCTTCGGCATGCCGCAGGCGCTCTTCCCCGCCATCGCGGCCGGCTACGGCGGCGCCGAGGTGCTCGGCCTCATGCTCGCCGCACCGGCCGTCGGCTCGCTGCTCGTCGCGCTGTTCAGCGGCTGGACGAGGCACGTGCATCGCCACGGCCGCGCGGTCGCGCTGGCGGCATGCGGCTGGGGATTGGCGATCGTCGCCTTCGGCTTCGCCGGCGTGCTGTGGCTGGCGCTGCTGTGCCTGGCGGTGGCCGGCGGGATGGACGCGGTCTCGGGGCTGTTCCGGAGCGTGATGTGGAACGAGACGATCCCGGACCGGCTGCGCGGGCGACTGGCCGGCGTCGAGATGATCTCCTACACCTCGGGCCCGACCCTCGGCAACTTCGAGGCCGGGGCGCTCGCCTCGGTGGTCGGAGTGCGCGCGTCGGTGGTGTCGGGCGGCGTGATGTGCGTGGTCGGGACCGGCGTGATCCTCGCGTTCCTGCCGGCGCTCTGGCGCTACGACGCTCGCGGGCAGGCCGCGGCATGATGGCGGGCGTGGCGCTTCCGCTCGCGCACGAGACCTGGTTCGAGAGCAGCCGCCCGCCGGCGTGACTTCGTGCTTCACGGGCGAGACCGCGACGCTGCTGCTGCTCGCCGGGGCGCTCGCGGTCACGCTCGCCGTGCGCGTGCTCGCGCGCTTCTGGCCCGGCGTCGACGTCCCGTTCCTCGGCCGGCTCGCGCCGTGGATGCCGTTCGCGGTGCGGATGCACCTCGCGGTCTCGCTGATCGGGCTCTCTCGGCGTCTACCTCTCCCCCGCCATGGACCTCGAGGCGGACCTGGCGGGGATCCTGCTGGGCGCCAACATGGCGATCGTCGCGATCCTCATGGCGACCGGCTGGCACTCGCGCGAGGCGGCCTGGCTGCTGATCGCGCTCGGCCCGCTGGGGATGATCGAGTTCGGCGTCTCGCCCGTGCTGCAGCGGAGCGCTTCATCCGCGTCGCGGGGGCGATCGAGGTGCTGTTCGGCCTGCTGCTGATCTCGGGCGCGCTCCCCCAGGCGGTGGTGGTGATCGCCGGCGTGCCGTTCAACGCCTCCCTGTGGTTCTTCGGCGTCAACGAGCTGCTCGGCCATCTGCCCGTCTACGGGGCGATGCTGGTGCTGCTGGTCTACGGGTCCGACCCGCAGCTGCGCGCCCGCGTCCCGGCCCTGTGGCCGTGGACTCGTGCGCGCAGCTGAGCTCGTGGGCTAGGCGGCTGCGCGGGCGCGCGGCGCGAAGCTGCGCTTGCGCTCGCCGCGGAACCTGCCGTCGGGGAGGCCGGCCGGAGCGCCGGTGCCGGAGACGCGGGCCCGGTTGGCGCCCGCCGTGGACGCGGTGGCCGCGCCGGCCGTGCGCTTGCCGGTCAGCTTGACCGTCAGCTTCTCGGTGATCGCCTCGCCGCCCGCGGGCTTGAAGGTGACCTTGAGCGAGTGGCGGCCGGCCTTGGCCTTGCGCGGCAGCTTGAGCTTGTAGCTCGCGGTGCCCGCCGCGATCGTCTTCGAGCCGCGGGCGATGACGCGCCCGTTGCGCACGAGCGCGACGCTCACCTTGCCGGCGGTGTCGGTGGTCAGCGTGACGGGGAGCTTGCCCTTCGCCAGCTTGAGCTTGCGCGGAGCCGTCACCTCGAACTCGGCGTCCTCGCCGGTCGCCTCGTCGTCGAGGTCGCCGCCGTCGGTCGAGCCGCCGCCGCCGGTGGAGCCGCCACCGCCGGTCGAGCCGCCACCACCGCCGGTCGAGCCGCCGCCGCCGTTGCCGCCGTCGCCGGCGCCGTCGCTGACGTCGCCCGGCTTCGCGACGTTGATGACCTTGCGCGCCTGGCCGACGTTGCCGGCCGCGTCGGTGGTCGCGACGCGCACCTCGTAGGTGCCGGCGGTCATGAACGTGTGCGAGGGCGCCTCGCCGCTGTCCTTGGCCGAGCCGTCGCCGTAGTTCCACTCGTAGCTGCCGCTGAGGCCGGAGGTCGCGTCGGACGCCTGGGCGCCGAACGTCACGAGCTCGCCGACCACCGCGGTCGCGGGGCCCTCGACGGTCACCGACGGCGCCGTACGGTCGAGCAGCACGCCGTCGCACTGGGGGTCCGACAGGTTGGCCTTGTCGGCCGTCGAGCCCTGGTTCGGGCCGGCCGGGTTGTCCGGGATCGCCGCGTCAGCCGCGATCACGCACGCCCACACCGGGCCGTCGGGCGCCGGGCTCGCGCCCGCGCCGAAGTCGGCGGTGCAGGTGAACGTCGTCGACTTGCCGCCGCTGCCGGGGACCGAGCAGGCGGAGTTGTAGCCGTAGATGAAGCCGGCGTTCTTGTCGCAGATGTTCGACGCGCCGCCGAACTGGAAGCACATGAAGTTGGCCGGGAAGGGGCCGGCCACGTCGTCGGAGAACGCGACCTGGATCGGGACCCTCGGGTCCTTGGTCGTCGCGGCGCCGCCCGCCACGGTCACCGCCGCGCTCGGCTTCGAGCGGTCGATCGTCGTGTGGGCGCGGCGGCCGAGCGCCGTGCCCATCGAGCACGAGTTCGGGCCGTCGGAGATCCACAGGCTGTCGTTGGGGAACGTGTACTGGCCCTGGGCGCAGACGCCGTACTGGCCGCCGTGCTGCAGCGTCCGGACGCCGGACCAGTTGGCCCACACGTTCGTGGCGCCGTTCGGCGCCGGGTTGGTCGTCGGGTTGGCGACCAGCGTGTTGTTCTCGTAGTAGTCCCAGCGCACGCGGTACGAGCCGATCCCGCCCTGGGCGGGCCACTCGAACCACTGGGTGTTCTGGGCGGAGTTGGTGTACAGCGGCTCACCGGTCCCCGCAGGCTGGACCTGCGCGGCGGCGGGCTGGGCGGCGCCGAGTGCGCAGGCGACCGTGCCAATGAGGAGGAGTTTCTTGGGGAGGTGGGTCATCGTGCGGGCAGCCTGGCGGACCCGGCTCGCGCGCAAATCAGGGGTATCCCTAGTCTTCGCCCACCGATGAAGGTGCTCTCGATCGACGGCGGTGGCATCCGCGGCCTGATCCCGGCGCTCGTGCTGGCCGAGATCGAGCGCCGAACGGGCCGCCGGACGGCCGAGATGTTCGACCTGATCGCCGGCACGTCGACCGGCGGGATCCTCGCCTGCGGCCTGACCCGGCGCGGGGAGGACGGCCAGCCGATGCACAGCGCGGAGGAGCTCGCCGAGCTCTACAAGTCCGAAGGGCCGAAGATCTTCGACCGCTCGCTGGTCAAGCAGGTCACGTCGCTCGGCGGCCTGATCGACGAGCGCTACGACGACGCCGGCCTGAACGCCGCGCTCGAGACCTACCTCGGCAGCGCGCGGCTCAAGGAGGTGCTCTGCGACGTCTTCATCACCGCCTACGACATCCAGGGCCGCTTCGCGTTCTTCTTCCGCTCCTCGCGGGCGCGCACGGACGACGAGTACGACTTCTCGCTCGTCGAGGCGGCGCGCGCGACGTCCGCCGCGCCCACCTACTTCGAGCCGATCGAGGTCACGGACGCCGCCGGCGCGCGGACCTATCCGCTGATCGACGGCGGGATCTACGCGGTCAACCCGGCGATGTGCGCCCTCGCCGAGGTGGGCGCCGAGCTGGAGGTCCTCGCCTCGCTCGGCACCGGCGCGCAGACCAAGCCCTACGAGTTCGCCGACGTCAAGGGCTGGGGCCAGATCGAGTGGGCGCGGCCGCTGATCGACATGGTCTTCGACGGGGTCGCCGACACGGTCGACTTCGAGGCCGCGACGCTCGGCGGCGACCGCTACCGCCGCTTCCAGGCCGAGCTGCGCTACGCCTCCGACGCCCTCGACGACGCCAGCCCCAGCAACCTGCGCCGCCTCGAGGGCGACGCCGAGCGCCTGATCGCAGAGCGCACCGCGGACATCGAGACCTTGTGCGAGGAGATCGCCGGATAGCGCGAGGCAGGGGACCTACACTGGAAACCCCTGATGCCCGAGCGTCAATTCGTCAAGTACACGTTCCTGAAGGTCGACCCGGCGTGGCGCCGCCTCGACCCCGAGCAGCGCGCCGCCGACAAGCGCGAGTTCGTCGCCGCCTGCGAGGACTACGCCTCGGAGCGCCTGCTGCGCGCCTTCAGCACCGTCGGCACGCGCGGGGACTGCGACCTGATGCTGCTGTCCCAGGCGACCAACCTGGAGCGGATCCACGAGTTCCACGTGGTGCTCTCCCAGAGTGGCCTGATGCAGTGGTGCTCGATCCCCCACTCGTTCCTCGCCATGACCAAGCCCTCCGAGTACTCCGACGAATCGCGCCTCGAGGTGCGCCCCAAGCACGCGAAGTACCTGTTCGTCTATCCGTTCGTGAAGACGCGCGAGTGGTACCGCCTGTCGCCGGAGGAGCGCTACAAGGTCATGCAGGAGCACATCCGCATCGGCCGCGAGTACCCCCAGATCGACCTCAACACGAGCTACTCGTTCGGCCTCGACGACCAGGAGTTCGTGGTCGCGTTCGAGACCGACGAGCCCGCCGCGTTCCTCGACCTCGTGCAGCGCCTGCGCACGACCGAGGCCTCGGCGTACACGAAGCGCGACACCCCGACCTTCACCTGCGTGGCGACCTCGGTCGAGCGCGCGCTCTCGGCGCTGGATGGCGCACCCCTCCCCGACACCCTCTCCCTCACATGACCCACCACCCCGACTTCGACGAGATCCGCGACATCACCATCATCGGCGCCGGCCCGGTGGGCCTCACCACCGCGTTCTGGGCCGGCATGCGCGAGGCGTCCTCGCGCATCATCGACTCGCTGCCCGAGCTCGGCGGCCAGCTCACGACGCTGTATCCGGAGAAGTGGATCTTCGACGTGCCCGGCCACTCGCGGATCCTGGCCAAGGACCTCGTGGCGGAGCTGCGCACGCAGTCGCTCGGCCAGTTCGACGTGCCCGTCCACCTCGAGACGACCGCGCACGAGATCGCCTACGAGGACGACCTCGTCGTGCTCAAGACCGACAAGGGCGACCTGCGGTCGCGCACGGTCATCGTGGCCGGCGGCCACGGCGCGTTCGAGCCCAAGAAGCTCCCGGTCTCGGACGTCGACATGACGCCGTGGGAGGGCCGCGGCGCCAGCTACCTCGTCGGCGAGAAGAAGGAGTTCGAGGGCAAGCGCGTGGTCATCGTCGGCGGCGGCGACTCCGCCTTCGACTGGGTCGTGAACCTGCTCGGCACCGCGTCGGAGATCACGCTCGTGCACCGCCGCGACGGCTTCCGCGCCCACGAGGCCACGGTCTCGGAGGTCATGGGCCACGTCGACGCCGGCCGCGTCGACCTCAAGGTCCCGTATGTCATAAAGGGCGTCGAGGGCAACGGCGAGGTCGAGGCCGTCGAGCTGCACCACGCGGGCGACGAGACCGAGCCACACCGCGTCGAGTGCGACGCCGTGCTGCTCCAGCTCGGCTTCTCGACCAAGCTCGGCCCGCTCAAGGAGTGGGGCTTCGAGATCTCCAAGGGCGCGCTGATGGTCGACGGGCTGATGAAGACGAACCTCGACCGCGTGTGGGCGTGCGGCGACATCACGACGTTCGACGGCAAGCTCAAGCTGATCGCCACCGGCTTCGCGGAGGCGGCGATCGCGGTCTCCCAGGCCGTCCACACGATCCGGCCGGACATGAAGATCCAGCCCGCCTACTCGACGAACACCGGCGTTCCGAGCCCTGCCGCGGTCGCCGAAGGGCTGGTCTGAGCGCCGATCTCGACCTTCGCCACGACCCCGTCATGGCGAAGCTCATCGACGACTTCGGCGGCCCGCTGCCGGAGGAGCCGGACTCCCGCGGCCGCCCGGCCGAGGTCTACGGCGCGCTCGTGCGCACGATCGCCGGCCAGCAGCTCTCCGTGCTCGCCGCGCGCGCGATCTGGCGCAAGCTGCTCGCGCACTTCGACGGCCGCGTGCCGACGCCGCGCGAGATCCTCGACGAGGACCCGGAGACGCTGAAGACCGCCGCCGGCTTCTCGCGCGCGAAGGTCGCCTACCTGCGCTCGCTGGCCGAGCACGTGCTCGACGGCGAGCTCGAGCTGGAGCGCCTCGCGGAGCTGGACGACGACGAGGTGATCCGCGAGCTGACCGCCGTCAAGGGGATCGGCGAGTGGACGGCGCAGATGTTCCTGATGTTCACCCTGCATCGCCCCGACGTGCTGCCGGTCGGCGACCTCGGGGTGCGCAACGCGGCGATGCGGGCCTACGGGCTGCCCGCGCCGCCGAAGCCCGCCGAGCTGGAGGCGCTCGCGGAGCCGTGGCGGCCCCACCGCACGCGGGCGAGCCTCTACCTGTGGCGCAGCCTCGAGAACGCGCCGGTTTGAACTTCTGATTTAGGCATGTCACAATCTACGTCGTGCCAAGGCTGACACGACGCAGGTTGCTGGCAGCGAGCTCCTTGACCGCCGGCGCGGCGGTCGTGCACGCGACGGTGCCCCATCCCCATCCGTGGGAGCACGAGGCGGCCGCGCAGACCCACCCGGCGGGGCACGGCTCGAACGGGACCAACGGCCACGCCGGCGGCCACGCGGCGTTCCGCGGGGGCACGGTCGACCACGCCGCCAACGGCTTCGACCCGCACGAGATGCTGCGCGACTTCGACTGGGGCAAGACGCGGCGCACGGCGAGCGGGCGCGTGATCCGCGAGTGGACGCTCGTCGCCCAGGACAAGGAGATCACGGTCGCGCCCGGCATCACGTTCCCGGCCTGGACCTACAACGGCCGCATCCCCGGCCCGACGCTGCGGGCGCGCGAGGGCGAGCGGCTGCGGATCACGTTCGTCAACGCCTCCAAGCACCCGCACACGATCCACTTCCACGGCATCCACCCGGCCGAGATGGACGGCGTGCCGGGCCTCGGCGCCGGCCAGATCGAGGCCGACCAGAGCACCGTCTACGAGTTCGACGCGCTGCCGTTCGGGCTCCACCTCTACCACTGCCACGTGCGGCCGCTGGCCGAGCACATCGCCAAGGGCCTCTACGGCGCGTTCCTCATCGACCCGAAGGAGGGGCGCGAGGAGGCCGACGAGATGGTGATGGTGATGAACGGGTTCGACACGAACTTCGACCGCGCCAACGAGGTCTACGCGGCGAACACGATCGGCTTCGCCTACATGGACAAGCCCGTCCAGGTGAAACGCGACGAGCTCGTGCGGATCTACCTCGTCAACGTGCTCGAGTACGACCTCATCAACTCGTTCCACCTGCACGGCAACCTGTTCGACTACATCCCGACCGGCACGTCGCTGAAGCCGTCTGAGTTCACCGACACCGTGATGCTGTGCCAGGGCCAGCGCGGGATCCTCGAGTGGCGCTTCCCGACCGCCGGGCGCTTCATGTTCCACGCGCACCAGTCCGAGTTCACCGAGCTGGGCTGGCAGGGCTTCTTCGAGGTCACGTGACCGCGACGCTGCGCACGTGGTCGGCAGGGCTGATCCCGCTCGCCCTGATCGCGATCGCGATCGGGCTGTTCGCGGCGCTGGGGGCGCCCGGGCTCGGCGAGCGGCGCGGCCCGCCGGTCGAGGAGCTGGCGGTCGAGCGCACGGTGCTCGAGCCGGGCGTGATCGAGCTGACCGTCCGCAACGACGGCCCCGACGCGGTGACCGTCGCGCAGGTCCAGGTCAACGACGCGTTCGCGCCCTTCGAGGGCGGCGAGGGCCCGATCGACCGCCTGAGCACCGAGACGCTGCGGATCAGCCAGCCGTGGGTGGAGGGCGAGGCCTACGAGGTCGCGCTCGTGACCTCGACCGGCGGCACGATCGCGCACGAGATCGCCGCCGCGGTCGAGACGCCCGACAACGACGCCGGCTTCTTCGGGCTGATGGCGTTGCTGGGCGTCTACGTCGGCGTCATCCCGGTCGCGCTGGGGATGCTGTGGCTGCCGTGGGTGCGCCGGATCCCGCCCGGGGCGCTGCGCGTCGTGATGGCGCTGACCGTCGGGCTGCTCGCCTTCCTCGCCATCGACGCGACGCTCGAAGGGCTCGAGCTCGCGGGCGAGGGCTCGCAGGCGTTCGGCGGCGCGGCGCTCGTGCTGGTGGGCGGCGTCGTCGCGTTCCTCGCCCTGACGGGGGTGGGCGAGTGGCTGGCGGGGCGGCGGAAGGGCGCCGCGGGCGCGCACCTCGCGCTGCTCGTGGCGGTCGGGATCGGGCTGCACAACCTCGGCGAGGGGGTCGCCATCGGGTCGGCGTACGCCGCCGGGGCGCTGGCTCTGGGAGCCTTCCTGGTCGTGGGCTTCGCGCTGCACAACACCACCGAGGGCCTCGCCATCGTCGCGCCGGTCGCGAAGACGCAGCCGTCGCTGGGCCGGCTCGCGCTGCTGGGGCTGATCGCCGGCGCGCCCGCGGTGCTCGGCGCCTGGATCGGGGCGGCCGCGTTCAACGCCAGCGTCGCCGCGTTCCTGTTCGGCTTCGGCGCGGGCGCGATCGTGCAGGTCATCGTCCAGCTCGCGCCCAGCCTGCGCGACGGCGAGGGCCGGCTCCTGCACCCGCCCGCGGTCGCCGGGCTGCTGGCCGGGATGGGGCTGATGTTCGCGACCGGGCTGCTGGTGGCGGTCTGATGGCGGTCCAGTCGCGCCATTCCGACGCCATCGAGGACTACGCGAAGGCGATCTACGCGCTCTCGCAGCGCGGTGGCGGCGGCGTCGTCTCCACCAACGCGCTGGCCGAGCGCCTCAGCGTGACGCCCGCCTCGGCGTCGGCGATGGTCAAGAAGCTCGCCGAGCGCGGCCTCGCCGCCCACGCGCCCTACAAGGGCGTCGAGCTCACCGAGGCCGGCGAGCGCGTCGCCCTCGAGGTCCTGCGCCACCACCGGCTGCTCGAGCTCTACCTCGCCGAGCACCTGGGCGTGCCGTGGGACCGCGTGCACGACGAGGCCGAGGCGCTCGAGCACGTGATCTCCGAGGACCTCGAGGCGCGCATCGCCGCGAAGCTCGGGAACCCCACCCACGACCCCCACGGCGATCCGATCCCGTCCGCCGAGCTCGTGATCGACGAGGGCGACACGCACGCGCTCGAGGCGCTGCCGGTGGGCGCGCGCGGCACGTTCGTGCGCGTCTCCGACGCCGATCCGACGATGCTGCGCTGGCTGCACGAGCAGGGCATCGAGCTCGGCGCGGCGCTCGAGGTCGTCGACCGCCAGCCGTTCGAGGGGCCGCTGACCATCCGCCTCGGCGACGCCCAGCACACGCTCGGCGGCAGGGTCGCCCGCGCCATGCGCGTCGAGCTGGCATCGCCGCTGTCCTAAGCTGAGCGCGATGGGCAGGCTGCTCCCCGTGCTGCTCGCCGTCGCCGCGCTCGCCGCGGGCTGCGGCGGCGACGACACCACCGCGAAGGACCCGGCGTCGCAGGTCCCCTCCGAGGGCGGGGTGCGCGCGAAGGTGCGCGCCGCGCAGGCCGTGACCGCCGCCGACTTCCCCGCCGCGGACGGCCGCACGCTCCAGCAGGTGGCCGACAGCGCGGGCTCCGCCGGGCCGGAGCTCGGGATGGCGAGCTCGGTCTTCACGGTCGGCCCGAACCGCGTGGCGTTCGGGATCATCGACGACACCTCGGGCTTCGTGTACGGCAAGACCGCGGTCTACGTCGCGCCCACGCCGGACAGCCCGGCGACCGGCCCGTATCCCGCCCCCGCCGACGTGCTGGTCACCGAGGGCCGCTACCGCTCCAAGCAGGCCGCCACCGAGGCCGACCCGTTCGCCGCCGTCTACGCCGCCGAGGTGCCGTTCAAGCGCGCCGGGAAGTACTCGATCCTCGCCGTCACCAAGGACGGCTCGAAGACCTACGCGGCCCCGGGCGAGCTCCAGGTGGTCAAGCGGGCCGACGACCGCGTGCCCGAGCGTCGGCGACCCGGCGCCGAAGGTCGAGACCGACACCGAGGCGAGCGCGCGCGGCGACATCGCCTCGATCGACACCCGCGAGCCGCCCTCGGACATGCACGAGAACTCGTTCGCCGACGTCGTCGGCAAGAAGCCGGTGGCGCTGCTGTTCGCGACCCCGCAGCTGTGCCAGTCGCGCGTCTGCGGGCCGGTGGTCGACGTCGGGCTCCAGCTGAAGTCCCGCTACGGCGACCAGGTGGAGTTCATCCACCAGGAGGTCTACGTGGACAACGATCCGCAGCAGGGCCTGCGCGAGCCGCTCAAGCGGTTCAACGTCCCGACGGAGCCGTGGCTGTTCGTGGTCGGCAGCGACGGGCGGGTGACCGCGCGGCTGGAAGGCTCGTTCGGCCTCGGCGCGTTCGAGCGCGCGCTCAAGACCGCCCTGTGATCCACGTCCTCGCCCACGGGCTCGTGCAGCGCTCGAGCCTGCCGATCCCGGAATGGCTGTTCGGCTGGGCCGCGGCGGCGGTGCTGTGCGTGTCGTTCGTGGCGCTCGCCGTCCTGTGGCCGAAGCCGCGGCTCGAGGACCCGGGCTGGCGCCCGCTGCCGGGCGGGCTCGGCGCCCTCGTCGGCTCGCGCGCCGTCGAGGTCGTGGGCGGCGTGATCGGGGTCGCGATGCTGGCGCTCGTGATCGTGGCGGGCTACTTCGGGCCCGACACGCCGCTGGACAACTTCGCCCCCACGTTCGTCTTCATCATCTTCTGGGTCGGGCTCGTGTTCGTCAGCGTGCTGCTCGGCGACGTCTTCCGCCTCCTCAACCCGTGGCGGGCGCTCGGGCGGGTCGTGTTCCGCGGCCGCGAGCCGCGCGCCTACCCGGAGCGCCTGGGCCGCTGGCCCGCCACGGTGGGGCTGTTCGTGTTCACGTGGATCGAGCTCGCGTCGGGCTGGGGCGAGGAGCCCGCCACGCTCGCGACCGCGGTGCTCCTCTACACCGTGCTGACGCTCGGCGCGATCGCCGTCTACGGCGTCGAGCCGTGGATCCGCCACGGCGAGACGTTCTCGGTCTACTTCAACCTGTTCGCGCGCCTGTCGGTGTTCGAGACGCGCGACCGCGTGGTCGGCGTGCGCCCGCTGCTCGGCGGCCTGCCGCGGCTCGACCCGGTGCCGGGCACGGTCGCGCTCGTCGCCGTGATGATCGGCACGGTCACGTTCGACGGGCTCAGCCAGGGGCAGCTGTGGAAGGACCTCGCGGTCCAGCTCAACGACGGCTTCGAGGCGCTCGGCTTCGGCCTCGAGACGACGCCGAAGCTCGTCGCGACCGTCGGGCTGGCGATCGGCGTGGCGATCGCCGGCGGCTTCTACGCGCTCGGGATCGAGGGGGCGCGCTCGGTCGGCGGCGGCTTCGACTCCGAGCAGCTGCGGCGGGCGTTCGTGCACAGCCTGGTTCCGATCGCGATGGTCTACGTCGCCGCCCACTACCTGACGTTCCTGCTCTTCGAGGGGCAGTCGATCTTCTACCTCGCCTCCGATCCGTTCGGCCAGGGCTGGGACCTGTTCGGGACCGCCACGTCGGCGATCGACTACGGCCTGCTGAGCCAGAACGCGGCCTGGTACCTGCAGGTCGGCTTCGTGGTGCTCGGGCACGTCGCCGCGCTCGTGCTCGCGCACGACCGCGCGCTCGCGCTCTACGGCGACCCGAAGCTCGCGGTGCGCTCGCAGTACTGGATGCTGGCGATCATGGTCGGCTTCACGAGCCTGGCGCTGTGGCTGCTCGCGCAAGCGGGCGCGTGAGGCGACTCGCCGCGCTCGCGCTGCTGGCGCTGGCGGGCTGCGGGGGGTCGGGCGGCTCCGGCGACGGGGCGAAGGAGCCGAGCGGCACGTCGATCGTCGACCCGGACGGCCAGCCGCCGCTCGTCAACTCGCTCGAGGTGGAGCCGGGCAGCGGGGCGCTGCTGGTGACCACCAACCGCGGCTTCTTCCGCGTCGCGCCCGGCGGCGAGCCCGAGCAGATCCGCGGCACCGCGAGCGCGCGCGGGCGCAGCGCGCCGGTCGGCGGCTTCCTCGAGATCCTGCCGGTCGGGCCGAAGCTGCTGCTCGGCTCCGGCCACCCGGACGTGCGCGGCCAGCTGCCCGAGTTCCTCGGCCTGCTGCGCTCCGGGGACGGCGGGAAGACGTGGTCGTCGCTGTCGCGGCTCGGCGAGGCCGACCTGCACCGGATGGTCGAGAAGCACGACCGGCTGTACGCGTTCGACGCCGTGCTCGGCGCGCTGCTGATCTCGCGCGACGGCGGCCGGACCTTCGACGAGCGCTTCACGCCGCAGGAGGCGATGGTCGAGCTCGAGGTCGACCCGGACGACCCGGATCGCGTCCTGATCGCCTCGGAGGACACCGTGTTCCGCTCCGAGGACGGCGGCAAGCGCTGGCGGCCGCTCGCGCGCTCGCCGGGGACGCGGCTGGCGTGGCCGGCCGCGGACCGGCTCTACCGCGCGGAGCGCGACGGCCGCGTGTCGGTGTCCGCCGACGGCGGCGACCGCTTCGAGCCCGCCGGGCGGGTCGATGGCGAGCCGGCGCGGCTCAAGGCGGTCGACGCGGAGCATCTCTACCTCGTGCTCGAGGACGGCACGATCCTCGAGACGCGCGACGGCGCGCGCACATGGGAGACGGTTTACGCGCCATAGGAGCTGGATAACACCATCTCGTGTCACACGATACGGTGGCGAGCATGAGTGTTCTGGCGCAGGGAGGCACCGGGTCTCCGCCGGCGGGCGGCGGCGCGATGAACGAGGTCATCTTCGGCACGCTCGGCGCGATGCTGCTCACCGCGGCGATGTTCTATCTCGTGCTCGGGCACCGCAGCGGGCGGGTCGCGCTGCTGCGCCGGCTCGGCGGCACGTCGGAGCGGATCTCCGGGCTCCCGGCGTGGGCGTCGCTCCCGCTCGGCGTGCTCTCCGGCGCGCTGCTGATCGCCGTCTTCGGCATGTACTGGGACATCTCGACGCACCTCGACGCCGGGCGCGACGAGGGCCCGTTCGCCAACGTCTCGCACTACTTCATCCTCTTCGGGCTGTTCGGCGTGTTCTTCGCCGGCCTGCTCGCGATCTTCCTCCCCGACGAGCCGCCCGGGCGCACCGCGATCGCGCTGCCCGGCGGCCTGCACGCTCCGATCGGCGGGCTGCTGATCATGGTCTGCTCGGGCGTCGCGCTCACGGGCTTCCCGCTCGACGACATGTGGCACCGCATCTTCGGCCAGGACGTGACGCTGTGGGGGCCGACGCACCTGCTGCTGTTCGGCGGCGCCTCGCTCTCCACGCTCGGCGGGATGGTCCTGCTGATGGAGGGCGCCGCCTCCGCCCGCGTGGTCAGCCCCGGCGCCGCGCCGCCGCGCGCGCTGCGAGTGCAGATGGTGCTGCTCGGCGGCGCGTTCCTGATCGGCCTCTCGACGTTCCAGGGCGAGTTCGACTTCGCCGTCCCGCAGTTCCGGCTCGTCTACCACCCGATCCTGCTGATGATCGCGTCCAGCGTCGCGCTCGTCACGGTGCGCATCTGGGCCGGTCCCGGGGCCGCGCTCGGCGCCGCGCTGTTCTTCATCCTGGTGCGCGGGATCCTGACCGCGCTCGTCTCGCCGCTGTTCGGCCACACCACGCTGCACTTCCCGCTCTACCTGGCCGAGGCGGCGGTCGTCGAGCTCGTCGCGCTGCGCTACGGCCGCGAGCGGCCGATCGCGCTCGGGCTCACCGCCGGCGTCGGCATCGGCACGATCGGGCTCGCCGCCGAGTGGGCATGGTCGTACGCCTGGTGGACGATCGAGTGGCCCGCGGCCCTGCTGCTCGAAGGCGTCGTCTGCGGGTTCGTGGCGGCCGTGGCGGGCGGCGTGACCGGCGGCTTCATCGGCCGCGCGCTGAGCACGCCCGAGCTGCCGCCGAAGCCTGTGCCGCGCTTCGCGCTGCCGGCCGCGCTGATCGCGCTGATCGCGGTGGTCGCCTACGCCACGCCGATCACGGCCGGCGACCCGATCCGCGCTGACGTGACGCTGACCGACGTCAAGGGCCCGCCGGAGCGCGAGGTGGACGTCGAGGTGCGGCTCGACCCGCCCGACGCCGCCGACGACGCGTACTGGTTCGAGACCACGGCGTGGCAGGGCAAGGACGACCACTCGCCGGTCGCGCCGATGGAGGAGGTCTCCCCCGGCGTCTGGCGCTCCACCGAGCCGCTGCCGGTGCACGGCGACTGGAAGTCGACGCTGCGCCTGCACAAGGGCTTCGCGGTCCAGGGGCTGGCGATCTACTTCCCCGAGGACAAGGCGATCCCGGTCAAGGCCGTGCCGGCGGAGCCGCAGTTCACGCGCGAGTTCCAGCGCGACAAGAAGCTGCTCCAGCGCGAGCAGAAGCCGGGCGTCTCGGGCTTCCTGACCGGCGGCGCCTACCTCATCGTGCTGCTGATCTTCCTCGGCCTCTACGGCGCCATGGGCTGGGGCCTGGCGCTGATGCAGAAGCGGCTAAGCCCGAGCGCAGTGCGGGCGTGAGGGCGGCGGGTCCTCGGGCTTGGGGCGCTCGGTCCCGCCCCACGCCTGCCACTCCCTGAGCACCGGGAACGCGCGGTCGAGCGCGGTCGTGACGAGGCCGGTGCGGAAGACGTCGTCCTCGCGGAACGTGTACTGGAACGCCGCGGTCACGCGCGGGTCGTCGTACCACTGGACCAGCCGGCGGTGCAGCTGCCGGCAGCCGCGGCGCTCGGCGGCCGGCGTCGTGCGCTTGTCGTCGCCGGCGTGCGGCGCGCCGACGCCGGTCTCGGTCATCCACACGACGTGCTTCTCCGGGCACTTGTGGGTCGCGGCGCCCTTGGCGGCGATCCCGACCGGGTTGATGCCGGTGATGTAGCCGTGCTGGGAGAGGATCGTCGAGCCGCACACGATCGGCTTCGGCAGCTTGCGCAGGAACTCCTGGACGGAGGTGCTCTTCGTCTTGCTCTCGTCGAGCCCCGCGAGCTCGCCCAGCACGTACTGCTGGTCGCCGGGCGCATCGTCGAGCGCCCGCTTCAGGTTGCGGGTCAGCTCCGCGTAGCGGGTGACGGCGAGCGACTTCGCCGACGTCTCGCAGCTCGGGCGCTGGGGCGAGATGAAGAAGGGGTGGTTGGGCTCGTTCCAGGCGCTCCAGTAGCGCAGGTCGACGCCGACCTCGCCGCCGAGCGCGATCACGTCGGTCACGAGCTTGCGGTAGTCGCCCATGGCGGACGCCTTCGGCGCGCGCGAGCGCGGCTGGGTGCCGGGGCGCTCGCAGCCGGAGGGCGGCCGCGCGGCCCACTCGGGGCTGCCGGTGATGACCACGAGCACCTCCCAGCCGCCCTTGTGCTGCTTCTGGCGCGAGGCGAGCGCGGTGAGCTGGTCCTTGACGCCGGCCCAGCCCGCGCACGGCGGGACGCCGCGCAGGCAGCCGTCGTAGGGCTGCTCGAGGTTGGCGGGCTTGCCCTGCTCGGCCTGCAGCGACGGCCAGTCGAGCACCAGCCGGAAGAACGACGGCTTCAGCTTGCCCATGTCGTCCTGCCAGCGGACGAACTCGGGCGCGACGCCCTCGCGGGTGCCCGGCGCCCACAGGAGGTTCGGGTTCTGCTCGGTTATCCCGACGGCGAGATCGCCGCGGGCCTTGCCCTCGGCCACCTCGGGCGACCGGGTCTCGGCCGGGGTCGGCGTCGGGGTGGCCGCCTTGTCGCCGCCACCACCGCAACCTGCCAGGAGCGCGACCGCAAGCAGCGCGGCCGCGAACCGCGGTCTCAGACCGCGGAGACCTCTTCCTCCTCCGCCACGCGGAAGGAGGAGCCGCAGCCGCAGGCGGCGACCACGTTGGGGTTGTCCACCTTGAAGCCGGCGCCCTGCAGGCCCTCGACGTAGTCGACGACCGCGCCGCGCACGTACGGCAGGCTCGGCCCGTCGACCAGCAGCCGCAGCCCGTGGTCCTCGAAGACCTCGTCGCCGTCGCGCTGGGTGTCGAAGGCGAGGGCGTACTGGAAGCCCGAGCAGCCGCCGCCGCGCACGCCCACGCGCAGGCCGGAGGTCGTCACGTCCGCGTTCTGGGTCGCCAGGAACTCCTTGACCTTCTGGGCGCCCGTTTCGGTGAAGGTGATCATGTGTCTCGGTACTCCCCGTAGTCCTATCGGTCCAAAGCTTCACGAAGTGTAGCGGTCGCTAGGCTGTTTTCATGCCGTCGCCGGAGCAGCTCAAAGAGCGCATCGAGGTCGCGATACCCGATGCGCGCGTGGAGGTCACCGACCTCACCGGCGGGGGCGACCACTTCCGCGCCACGGTCGTGGCCCCGGAGTTCGCATCGATGAGCCGGTTGCAGCAGCACCGGCGCGTCTACGCGGTCTTCGGAGCCGAGATCGGCGGCGCCATCCATGCCTTGTCCCTCGAAACCAGAGCGGAGTGACGCACACGTGAGTGAGCCCACGAACGAGATTCGCGAAGCCATCGCCGGGGCCATCGGCGAGCACGAGGTCATCCTCTTCATGAAGGGGACGCCGGAGCGGCCGATGTGCGGCTTCTCCGCCCGCACCGCCGCGGCGCTGGAGGCGCTCGGCAAGCCCTACGCGGCCGTCGACGTCCTGCCGGATCCCCGCATCCGCCAGGAGCTGTCGCTGCTGTCGGACTGGCCGACGATCCCGCAGCTGTTCGTCAAGGGCGAGCTGGTCGGCGGCTGCGACATCGTCACGGAGATGTACGAGTCCGGCGAGCTCGCCCAGGTGATGGGCGTCGAGGCGCCGAGCGAGGCGCCGGCCGAGGCCCCCGCGGCCGCCGAGCCGGGCGCCCCGCCGATGCAGATCGAGAACAAGCTGGCGTAGTTGCTCGAGACCCTGCTGACGTTCCTCCCGGTCGCGGCGGTCCTGACCGTCACGCCGGGGATCGCGACCGCGCTGGTGATCCGCAGCGCGGTCCGCGGGGGGCGTCGCGAGGCGCTGGCCGTGACGGTCGGCAACTCGCTCGGGGTGCTGGCGTGGGCGATCTTCGCCGCGGTCGGCGTCGCGGCGGTCGTCGCCGCCTCGGCGGAGCTGTTCACGACGATCAAGCTGATCGGCGCGGTCGTGCTCGTGATCCTGGGCGTGCAGGGCCTGCTCGCGCGCAAGGCCGAGCACGCGCCGCCCCCGCCCGGCACCGCGTTGCGGGTCGGCCTGCTGACGAGCCTCGCCAACCCGAAGCTCGCGGTCTTCTTCGTCGCCCTGTTCCCGCAGTTCATCCCGGAGGGCGCTCCCGTGCTGCCGAGCGCGCTCGGCATGGCGGCGACGATCGTCGCGCTCGACCTGGTCTGGTACTCGGCGCTGGCGTGGGGCGTCGCGCGCACCCGCCGCGCGTTCGAGGACCGCTGGCTGCGGCGGGCGGAGCGGCTGACCGGCGGGGTCTTGGTCGGCCTCGGCGTCAGGCTGGCGCTCGAGCGGCGCTGAACAACTGCGCATTGAGGGAAGGGTTCGAACGCCCGCGTCAGGGGGGTGTGCTGCGTTAGTAGCAATAATTCCTACAAACGCAGCACACCCCCGGTTGGAGACCGCCACGGCACCCCGAACCCGCCCCCTACCCAGCCGCCGTTGACGTTCGTCTACAGCTCCACCGAACCGTCCACGCAGGTCACCGTCCCGCCACCGACCCAGATCGTTCCGCCCGCGTCCACCGTCACGTGCACGCGCCCGGCGCGCCCGAGCGCGGTCCCCTGGCGCGCCACGTACGGCGCGGTGAGGGTGCCGCGGGCCAGCAGCCACTGCGCGAGCGAGGCGTTGAGGCTGCCGGTCACGGGGTCCTCGACGACCCCGCCGTCCTTGGGGAAGAACGCGCGCACCTCGGGCGCTCCGTCCGGATGCAGCCCCACGACGCCGATGTCGAGGTCGGTCGGACGGGCCCGGATGGCGAGCACCGCCTCGGCGTCCTCGAGCAGCACGGCGATCCAGCCGGGGCCGTTGTCGGCCCACTGCGCGTCGACGATCTCGGCCCGCGCGATGCCGAGGGCGCCCGCGACGTCGCCGAGCAGCACGTCCTCGACCGGCCCGGAGCGGAGCAGCGGCGGGGCCGCGAACGCGAGCCCGGCGTCCGTGCGGCGGACGTTGACGAGCCCGGCGCCGCACTCCTGGACCACGATCTCGGGCACCTCGTCGCGGCCGGCCAGCCAGGCGTGGCAGGTGCCGAGCGTCGGGTGCCCGGCGAACGGCAGCTCAGCGGCCGGCGTGAAGATGCGCGTGCGGTAGTCGGCGCCCGGATCCTCGGGCGGCAGCACGAACGTCGTCTCGGACAGGTTGGTCCAGTTCGCGAACCGCTGCATCTCCTCGGGGCTCAGCCCTTCGCCGTCGAGCACGACCGCGACCGGGTTGCCGGCGTACGGGACGTCGGTGAAGACGTCGACCTGGGCGAAGCGCCGCCTCACAGGTCCCTCCGTGCGAAGCCGCGCAGCGCCCACGCACCCACCAGCCCGAGGTAGACGAGCGACCACAGCCACAGGCCCAGGCCGGCGTCCTCGGCGCCGCCGAACGGTCCGAGGTCGATCGCGAGCCGCGTGAAGCCGACGGTGTCGCCGGTCAGCCCGGCGAGCGCCCCCTGGTAGAGGCCCTCGAACGGGAGCAGCCAGCTCGACACCGACGCGACGTCCTCCAGCGTGTTCGAGTTCAGCGCCTCCCCGATCTGCCCGAGCAGCCCGGCCACCAGCCCGGCGCCGAAGATCATGAACACCGCGATCCCGTTGGCGGTCGAGGAGAGGAACACGGAGCCGGCGAGCGACAGCGCCGCGATGATCGCCACCGCCAGGGCGAGCCCGAGCGCGGGCATGATCAGCGCGTCCGGCCAATAGCCGCCCATGATCCACGTGATGACGGAGCATGCGAGGAAGACGGCGGTCACATAGCCCGCGCACACCGCGGCGGCCGCGACGTAGCGCCCGAGCAGCAGCGTCGCGCGCGTCACCGGCCGCACCAGCATCGGCTGCAGCAGCCCGCGCTCGGCGTCGCCGCGAACCGCCCCGAGCGTCAGGAACACGGCGAGCACGGTACCGAGGAACAGCGTCGCGAACATCGACAGCCCGAGCACCGTCGCCCCCGCGATCACGCCGAGCTCGACGCCGGTGTCGTCGAGCTCCCTGACGTCCATCTCCGTGAACAGCCGCCAGGTGCCGAGCGCGAAGAGGCCGAGGAAGGCCAGCGTGAGCAGCCCGACGACGAGGAACACCCGCCGCCGCAGCGACTCGCGCAGCGTGAACAGCGCGATCACGCGGATCTGGCGGGTCACGGGTCCCCCACCGCCTCGAGGTACGTCTCCTCCAGCGTCGCCGTGAGCACCCGCACGCCGTAGACCTCCTCGCCCGCCGCCACCAGGTCGCGCACGATCCGCGGCGCGTCCTCGCGCCGGGCGTCGGGGAACAGGCGCGTCCCGGCCGCGGTCTCGACCTCCACGCCGCCCGCGCGCGCGAGGTCCGAGGGCTTGCCCGCCGCCACGAGCGCGCCGCGGGCGATGATCGCCACGCGGTCGCAGACGAGCTCGACCTCGGACAGCAGGTGCGAGTTCAGCAGCACCGCCACGCCGCGGGCGCGCAGCTCCTCCAGCAGCGCGCGCACCGTGTGCCGGCCCGCGGGGTCGAGCGCGCTCGTCGGCTCGTCGAGCAGCAGCAGCTTCGGCGAGCCGATCAGCGCCTGGGCGAGGCCGAGGCGCTGCTGCATCCCCTTCGACATCGTCCCGATGCGGCGACCGCCCGCCTCGCTCAGCCCGACGAGCTCGAGCAGCTCAGCGCGCTCGCGCGCCCCGCCGTCGGACTCCGCGAGCTGCTGATGCAGCTCGAGCAGCTCCTCGCCCGTGCACCAGTCCGGGAAGCGGAACAGCTCGGCGAGGTACCCGAGCGCCCGGTGCGCGGCGACCGACCCGGCGGGGGCGCCGCACACGGCCGCGTCGCCCGCGGTCGGCGCGACGAGGCCGCAGGCGATCTTGACCAGCGTGCTCTTGCCCGCCCCGTTCGGGCCCAGCAGCCCGACCAGCTCGCCCTCGCCGACCTCGAGGTCGACCCCCGTGAGGGCGCGCACGGAGCCGTACGCCTTCTCGAGGCCGGAGACCGCCAGCGCCGCCGTCACGCCCGGAGCCACTCCAGCAGCAGCTCGTTCACGCGCTCGGGGGCGTCGAGCTGCATCCAGTGGCTCGCGCCCTCGATCCGCTCGTAGCGCCACTCGCCGACGACGTACTCCCCGGACCCGGCCACGGCCTCCTCGACCAGGTAGTGGTCGCGGTCGCTCCACAGCCCGAGCGTCGCCGCCGCCACGGACGGGAACGGCGGGCGCTCGCGCAGCTGGGACTCGGGCCGGGCGTTGGCGCGGTACCAGTTCAGCCCCGCGGTCAGCGCGCCGGGACGCGCCAGGTCCGCGAGGTGGCGGTCGAGGTCGCCGTCGCCGCGGCTCCACTCGCGGAACAGCCGCCAGTCGTCGCGCTGCAGCAGCTCCTCGGCCACGCCCTCGAACTGGAACAGCAGCGTGTACCAGCCCTTCTCGCGCTGCTCGAGGCTCGGCCAACGGCCCATGTTGGGATGCCCGACGGACAGCGACGCGAAGCGGTCGACGCGCTCGCCCTCGAGTCCCGCCAGGCCCCAGCCGACGGCCGCGCCCCAGTCGTGGCAGACGACGTGGGCGCGCTCGACCTCGAGCGCGTCGAGCACCGCGACCATGTCCGCCACGCTGTGGCGGATGCGGTAGGCCTCGACCTCGGCCGGGCGGTCCGAGTCGCCGAACCCGCGCAGGTCGGGCGCGATCGCGCGGAAGCCGGCGTCGACGAGCGCGCGGGTCTGATGGCGCCACAGCCGCGACGAGTCGGGGAAGCCGTGCAGCAGCAGGACCGGCTGGCCCTCGCCCTCGTCGGCGACCGCCAGCTCCGCCCCGTCGCCCTGGATACGCCGCATCACGAGAAGGCTCGCAGGTGCTCGACGATCCGCTTCGAGTCCACGATCACCTCGCGGCCGTACTCGAGCACCGGCACCTTGCGCTGACCCGTCAGCGCGTCGACCTCGTCGCGGTCGCGCGCGCGCCAGGCCACCCGGTCGGTCTCGAACTCGACGCCGCGCCGCGCCAGCTCGCGCGCCACGCGCCCGCACGGGCACAGCCAGTTCGTCGGCGTCCGGCAGCGGTGCAGCGTCGCCTCGCTCACGGCACGAGCTCCCCGAGCCGCCGCACGGTCGAGCCGGCGAGCCGCCAGCCGATCGGCTGGCGCGTGCCGGAGCGCGCGAGCCGGCCGCCCTCGCGCTCGCGGTACCAGGCGACGGTCGCCTCGACGGTCTCCTCGTGCGGGCGCGTGGTCCAGCCCAGCTGGCGGCGGGCCTTGGTGGAGCGGTAGGTCCACCAGTGGGCGGCGCTGCGGATCTCGACCGGCGTGACCGGGGTCGGGCCGGGCAGGCGGGCGAGCGCCTCGGCGAACGCGAGCGCGGCGGGCACCGGCAGCCGCAGCGCCGGCGGCTCGATCCCCGACAGCCGGGCGAGGTCGGCGAACAGGCGGTCCCAGGTGTAGTTGCGGTTGCCGAGGATGTAGCGCTCGCCCGGCACGCCGCGCTCGTCGGCGAGCACGATCCCGGCCGCGACGTCCTCCACGTCGACGACGTTGATGGCGCCCTCGACGTAGGCGGGGATCCGCCGCAGCATGAAGCGCCGCACGAGCTCGGTCGACGAGCGCCCGCGGTCGCCCTGCCCCAGCACGTAGGCCGGGCACACGACCACGACCGGCAGCCCGCGGGCGGCGATCCGCAGCGCCTCGACCTCGGCCTCGTGCTTGGCGTCGACGTAGGGGATGCCGAGGCCGCCGCGCCACAGCTGGCGCTCGTCGGCCGCGCCCCCGGGCGGCGCCGGGCCCACCGCCGCGGTCGAGGACGTGTGCACGACCCGCTCCACCCCCGCCCGCAGCGCCTCCTCGAGCACGACGCGGGTCGCCTCGACGTTGGCCGCGAACAGCGCGTCGGGGCTCGCGCGCAGATTGGTCGAGCCGGCCACGTGGAACACGCGCCCGACCCCGCGCAGCGCGCGCCGCACCGCGCGCCGGTCGGTCAGCTCGGCCACCGCCGTCGAGACCGCCAGATCGCCCAGCGCGTCGAGGTTCGAGGTGGGGCGCACGGTCACCCGCACGTCGTCGCCGCGGGCCACCAGCGCCCGCGCGACATGCGAGCCGACGAAGCCGGTCGCGCCCGTGACAAGGGTGGTCGGCATCGAGCGGCTGGAGGCTACAACGACTAGGGTGCGCGCCCATGGCACGGGTCGCGGTCGTGACGGACACGACGCATTACATGCCGCGCGAGGTCGTCGCCGAGCTCGGGCTGCACGAGGTGTCGCTCTACGTCACGTTCGAGGGCGAGACCGAGCGCGAGGGCGACATGGACTTCGAGCGCTTCTACGGTCGGCTGACGGCCTCGGAGGAGATGCCGAGCACGTCACAGCCGTCGGTCGGCGACTTCCTCGCGGCCTACGAGCCGCTGCTCGATGACGGCGCGGACATCGTCTCGATGCACATCTCGGCCGGCCTCTCGGGCACGTTCGCGGCCGCCGGGCAGGCGCGCGACGAGCTCGTCGGCCGCGGGATCGATCCCGCGCGGCTGATCGTGCTCGACTCCGCCACCACCTGCGCCGGCCTCGGGATGATGGCGATGGCGGCGATCTCCGCCGCGCGAGCCGGAGCGAGCGCCGAGGCGGCCGCCGAGGCCGCGGACGCGGTGCGGCGGGACCAGAAGGTGTTCTTCGCGCTCGAGACGCTCGAGTTCCTGCGCCGCGGCGGCCGCGTGGGCGGCGCGCAGGCCTGGCTCGGCTCGACGCTGAAGATCAAGCCGATCCTCTCGATCGAGTCCGAGGTCGTGCCGATCGAGCGGGTCCGCACGTCGGGGCGCGTGTTCGAGCGGCTCGTCGAGTACCTCGCGGCGCGCCGCGAGGACGGCAGCGACGCGTTCGTCGTCCAGCACATCCGCGCCGCCGAGCAGGCGGAGCGGATGGTGGAGCGAGGGCGCGAGATCTTCGGGGACGAGCCCCTCTTCGTATCCGAGATGGGGCCCGTGCTCGGGGCCCATCTGGGCCCCGGCGTGCTCGGGGTCGGCGGCGTCCGGCGCGAGCTGCTGACGCCCGGCGGCTAGCTCTTGAGCCAGGCGCCGTCGTCGTAGCGCGCGGGGGAGGCGTCGACGCGCTTGAACTCGGGCCGCGTCTCGGCGGCCAGCGAGGTGAGGGTCCGGCGGAGACGGCTGAGAGTGGTCATGGCACGTAGGTTCGCAGCGCACAGACAGCCGGACGACGGGGCTACCCCGTGTCCGAGGGGTGGAGCCAGCTACCCCTAGATACCGGCGACGAGGCGCAGCGGCGGGCGCTCGGCGTGGCCCTCTTCGACGGGCGCCATGCCGAGCTTGGGCGCCAGCTTGTCGGCCGGCAGCGGCCGCGAGAGGTAGTAGCCCTGGGCGAAGTCGCAGCCGAGCCGGGCGAGCTCCTCCCAGATCTGGCGATCCTCGACGCCCTCGGCGATGACCTGCAGGCCGAGGTTGTGGGCGAGCTCGATGGTCGAGCGCACGATCGCGGCGTCGGAGTGCTCCGTCGCCATCTCGAGCACGAACGACTTGTCGATCTTGATCATGTCGACGGGCAGGCGCTTGAGGTTCGCCAGCGAGGAGTAGCCGGTGCCGAAGTCGTCGATGGAGAGCGTCAGGCCGATCTCGGACAGGCGCTCGAGCGTCGCTGTGGCGCGCGCCGGGTCGAGCATGATCGTGCTCTCCGTGACCTCGAGCTCGAGCAGCGTCGGCGCAATGCCGTGGAGCTTCAGCAGATGCGGGATGTCGACCGCCAGCGCGGTGTCGAGGAACGAGCGGGCGGACAGGTTGACCGCCACCGACAGCTCGTAGCCCTGCTCCTGCCAGGCGCGGCACTGGCGCATGGCGGCGGCCAGCACCCAGCGGGTGAGCGGGACGATCAGGCCGGTCTGCTCGGCGATCGGCACGAACTCCTCCGGGCCGAGCAGGCCGTGGCGCGGGTGGTTCCAGCGCACGAGCGCCTCGACGCCGATGATGCGGCCCGAGACGACGTCGGCCTTCGGCTGGTAGTGCAGCTCGAGCTCGCCGTTCTCCAGCGCAGAGCGCAGCTCGCCGGCGAGCGAGAGGCGGCGCGGGGAGTAGTGGTCCTGCTGCGGCTCGTAGAGCGAGAAGCCGCGGCCGCCCTCCTTGGCCGAGTACATGGCGATGTCGGCGCGCTGGATCAGCACCTCGACGTGGTCGCCGTGGTCCGGGTGGCAGGCGATGCCGATCGAGCCGCCCATCTCGAGCGTCAGCCCGTCGACCACGAACGGCTCGCGCAGGGCGCTCTGCAGCACCTCGGCGACCGCGACGGCGTCCTCGGCGCCCATGACCTCGGGCAGCAGCACGCCGAACTCGTCGCCGCCGAGGCGGGCGACGGTGTCGGCGGTACGCAGCGTCGTCTTGAGTCGCTCGGCGACCTCCTGGAGGAGCACGTCGCCGTGGTGGTGGCCGAGCGTGTCGTTGACCTCCTTGAAGTGGTCGAGGTCCATGATCATCACGGCCAGGCCGCCGTGGCGGCGCTCGGCGGCGCGCAGCGCCTGCTGGATGCGGTCGCGGAAGAGGACGCGGTTCGGCAGCCCGGTGAGCGCGTCGTGCAGCGACTGGTGCTCCTTCGCGATCGCCTGGCGGCCGCCGCGGTGGATCGCCAGCAGCGGCAGGAAGAGCAGCGGCAGCACCGCGATCGAGAAGTCGGCGGCGATCACGAGCACCGGCGAGAGGCCGAGCAGCAGGCCGGCGGTCGAGGCCTGCAGGAAGAGGTCGGAGGCGAGGTAGCGGAGGAAGCCGATCTTCTCGGCCAGCGCGATCGCGCCGGCGACGAAGCTCGAGTTCAGCGCGTGGAAGACGAGCGCGGCGGCGACGATGCCGGGGAGGTCGCCGGGCTCGAGCCCGGTCGGGGCCTGCAGGTGCGGGAGGCCGGAGAGCGCGGACAGCACCACGCCGGCGGCGGCGACGGTGATGATGTACTGGGCGGCGTTGAACGCGATCCGCTCCGGCGGCTTGCGGCGGATCCCGTCAGCGAGGATCGTGCCGAGCGCGAAGGCGATGGCGGCGGGCGCCGGGCCGTAACAGATGAGCAGCGCGAACGCGAAGGTGTTGGAGGCGGTGATCTCGCCCTCCGCGGCACGGAGGACCACCTTCAGAGGAGTGAGCTCCGCGACGACGGCGCAGGCCATCAGGAGGAGCAGGAGCTCGGGGTTGCGAGCGTCGAGCAGATCGCCGCCGCCGGTCGCGACGAGCAGGATGATGCAGACGACACCGCCCGCCACGACGGCGGCGACATAACGTGCGAGCGGCTGGCGGGGCATTGGGGGGAAGAGTTCTTTCTTAGGAGCCGGCGGAGAAGGTTGGTCGGGGGTGGTCAACGCGGGGTGCCCGGAATATCCGAGCCCGGGCACCCATCGCGTCTACCACTTGCGGCCGTGCCTCACCTGGGGCCCGCGGCGGATAAGCGCCTTCATGACTAGAACCACTTGACGCCGGCGCCGAGACCCTCGACCACGACGGCCAGGAGGGCGAGCACCGGGAGCATCCGATACATACGTGCCTTCACTTTGAGCTCCTTGGATCGTGGCGAGCCCATCCATGTGCTCGCCTTCATAGGGGGCTCATCGGCACCGCGGTGAGCGCTCCGAGAGAGGCCTAGACGTATGTCCGAGGGGGTCCGCGGGGGGTCCGCTCAAGGCCCACGGGGGACCAGTCGATATCGCGCGTATGTTGATCGGTACCGCGCTTCTGCTCTGCATCGCCTCCGTCCCCCTGTTCGGCGGACGGCTGGGCGCGCTCGCAGACCTCGAGTTTCGCCGCGGCTGGCTCGCGGTCGGCGCGCTGCTGATCCAGATCGCGATCATCTCGATCCTCCCGCACAGCGCGCTGAGCGAGGAGATCCACCTCGCGACCTACTTCATGCTCGGCGGCTTCCTCGTCGCCAACCGGCACATCCCGGGCCTGCTCGTGATCGCGCTCGGCGGGGCGCTGAACTTCTCCGCCATCGTCACCAACGGCGGCGTCATGCCCGCCGACCCCGACGCCATCGCGGCGGCCGGGATCCCGATGGAGGCCGGCGAGTTCGCGAACTCCGCGCCGGCCGACAGCGCGCCGCTCGGCTTCCTCGGCGACGTCTTCCACACGCCGGGCTGGTTCCCGATCCACAACGTCTTCAGCGTCGGCGACATCGAGATCGTGCTCGGGGCGTTCCTGCTCCTGCACTTCGTCTGCAACTCGCGCCTCGCGCGCGTGCCGTTCGGCGCGCGAACCGCGGAGGCGTGACAGCCGTGCGCGCGTTCGGCGCCGCGCTGAGACCCCGCGGCGCGCGGCGCTTCTTCCTCGCGCACGCGCAGTCCAGCCTCGGCAGCGGCATCGCGATCGTCGGCCTGCCGCTGCTGGCCTACGACCACTACCGGACGCCGTGGGCCCTGACCGCGGTGCTGCTGTGCGAGCTGCTCCCCGCCGTGGCGCTCGGGCCGCTGCTGGGCGCGCTCGCCGACCGGCTGCCGCGGCGCACGGCGCTCGTGGCGGCCGACGTGCTGCGGCTCGGCGCGTTCGGCGCGCTCGCGCTCGTGCCCTCGCTCGCGCTGATGATCGTCTGCGCGCTGATCGCCGGGATCGGCACGGCGCTCTTCAACCCGTCCGCGCTCGCCTCGGTCTCGCAGATCGCCCCGCCGCGCCACCGTCCGGCGGCGATGAGCCTCTACTCCGCGCTCGACGACCTCGGGCTGACGCTCGGTCCCGCGCTCGCGGGCGCGCTGCTGCTGGTCATGGACGCGCACACGCTGATGGCGATCAACGCCGGCACGTTCACGATCTCGGCCGGCCTGCTCGCCACCGTGTCGCTCAGCGCGCCGGCCCGGCGCTCGACCGGCTCGCTGATCGCCTCGATGCGCGCGGGCACGCGCGAGATCGTCGCGCTCCCCGGCGTGCGGCTGCTGCTCGGCTCCTCGACCGTCGCGGTCGTCGCGGTCGGCATGGTCAACGTCGGCGAGGTGCTGCTCGCGCGCGAGCTGCTCGGCGTCGGCGGCTCCGGCCTCGCCGCGCTGATGACCGCCTCGGGCGTCGGCACGTTCCTCGGCTCGACGTTCGGCGCCCGCACCGGCATGACCTGGCAGTGGCGCCGCGCCTACATCGCCGGGCTCATGTGCATGGCCGCCGACCTCGTGCTGTGCGCGGTCGCGCCCTACTTCTGGCTGCTCGTGGTGACGTTCGCGCTCGGCGGCTTCGGCAACGGCCTCGCGCTCGTCCACGACCGCCTGCTGCTCGCCCACACGGTCCCGGAGCCGCTCCACGGCCGCCTGTTCGCGATCCACAAGACCTGCACGTCGGCCGCCTTCGTGTTGGCGTTCCTGCTCGCGGGCGTGCTCATCTCCGTGGCCGGCATCCAGGCCATGTTCCTGTGCGGCGGCCTCGCGCTGATGGTGATCATCGTGGTCGTGCGGCCGCCGCTGCGGGCGCTGTGGCCCGAGCCCGCGGCCGAGCCGGCGGCGTCGCCGCTGCGGCCCAATCCCGGTACGACTTAGGCGATCGACCCCGGCGGGAGCTCGACCTCGCGCGGCGGCTCGTCGTGCGCCGGGAGCGGCTCGCCGCTGACGCTGACGAGGCTCGACGCGCGGTGCTCCCAGACGTCCTTGAGGGCGATCTGGATGGCGGCCGCGATCGGGATCGCGACGAGCGCGCCGAGCACCCCGAGCAGGGTCGACCCGATGAGGATCGCCGTGATCACCGCGAGCGGGTGCAGGTTGACCGTGCGCCGGTAGACGAGCGGCTGCAGCACGTTGTTCTCGACCTGCTGGTAGACGACGACGAACACGACCCAGACGATCAGGTCCCCGGGGAAGTCGGCGAACAGCGTCGCCACCGCGACGAGCGCGCCGCCGATCGTCGAGCCGACGAGCGGGATCAGCCCGAAGAACGCCATCAGCACCGCGAGCGGGACCGCGAACGGCACGCCCAGGATGTTGAGCAGGACGTAGGTCGAGACCCCCGCGACGGTGGCGATGGTGAGCGCCCCGGCGACGTAGCCGCCGGTCGTGCCGTAGATGTCGGCCGCCATCTTGCGCATGCGGTCCTGCTGGCGCGGGCGCAGCTGGGCGAGCAGGAAGTTGACGATCCGCCCGCCGTCGAGCAGCAGGAAGAACGTGATCGTGAGCACGGTGACGAGCTGCAGGATCGTCGAGAAGACGCCGACCGTGACCGCCTGGAGCGCGCCGGCGGCGTCCCCGAGGCGGCTGGGCAGGCTCGAGGCCTGGTCCTCGAGCTTCGCGGTGATGTCGTACTTGTCGTCGTAGTCGCGCAGCGTCTCGTTCTCGCGGGCGTCGTCGATGTAGCTGGGGACGTCCTCGGCGAACGCCTGGACCTCCTCGACGATCGGCGGCACCACGATCAGCCCGATCAGGAAGATCGACAGGAACAGCGCGAGGAAGACCGCCAGGATCGAGGCCGGGCGCGGCAGCTTGAGGTCGCGCACGTGGTCGACCGCGGGGCCGAGCGCGACCGCGAGGAAGACCGAGATCAGCAGCAGCCCGAGGACCGAGCGGATCAGGTAGAGCGTGTAGAGCAGGACGCCGAGGGCGACCAGGGTGAAGAACACGCGGACGATCGTCCGCGTGCTGAGCTGGTTGGGACCGGCCACGGTCTGCGGGAGCGTAGACACTTTGCCCGCTTTTTCCGTTCCGCTGGGCGGCGCTTTCCGCGCGGCCCGGCACGCTGCCCGGCCATGACCCCTGGACTCCTGATCGTCGGCGGCGGGCTCGCGGCGCATCGCTGCTGCGAGACCCTGCGCGCCCTGGGCCATGACGCGCCCGTCACCATCGTCGGCCCCGAGCGGCCCTACGACCGCCCGCCGCTCTCCAAGGAGGCGCTGAGCGAGCCGCCGTGGCTGCGCCCGGCCGCGTGGTACGCCGAGCACGGCGTCGCGCTCGTATGCGGAACGGCGGAGCGGCTCGACACCGCGCGGCGGCGCGTGGTGCTCGCCGGCGGCGGGTCGCTGCCCTACGACGACCTGCTGATCGCGACGGGCAGCGAGCCGGTGCGCCTGCCGGCGCTCCGCGGCTACGCGAACGTGCAGGCGCTGCGGACGTTCGCCGACGCCGGCCGCCTGCGCGCGGCGCTCGAGGCGGGCGCCCGGGTGACCGTGGTGGGCGGCGGGCTGATCGGGCTCGAGCTGGCCTCGTTCGCGCGCCGGCGCGGGGCGCCCGTCACCGTGGTCGAGGCGGCGCCGCGGCTGCTGCCGAGGCTGGGCCACGAGGTCGGCGCCCATCTGACCGCGCTGCACCGCGAGGACGGCGCGCGCGTCCACCTCGGCAACGGGGTGGCCGGCGTCCGCGGCGACGACGCCGTCGCGGAGCTCGTGCTGGCCGACGGGACCCGGATCGCCACCGACCACGTGGTCGAGGCCGTCGGCGTCCGGCCCGCGACGGCCTGGTTCGCCGGCGCCGCGCTCGACGAGCACGTCTTCAGCGCCGGCGACGTCACCGGCAGCGGCCACTGGGACGCCGCCGCGCGCCAGGGCGCCGGCGTCGCCCGCGCGCTGCTCGGGCTGCCGCCCGCGCCACCGGCCCTCGCATCGTTCTGGAGCGACCAGCTCGGCCTGCGACTGCAGTGCGTCGGCGACCCCGCTCGGCGCCCGCGCGGAGCTGTCCACCGACGCGGAGGGCCGCGGCTTCGAGGCGGTCTACCGCCGCGAGGGCCGCGTCAGCGCCGTCCTGCTGGCCGGCCGCTCCGCAGCCGACCTGCGCGCCGCCCGCCGGCGCCTGACCACGCACGACCAGCTCGAAAGGAGCGCAGCATGACCCTCATCCCCGAGATCGATACGTTCGCCTGCGTCGCCCACGGCGACTGCGCGGTCGTCGCCCCCGGGGCGTTCCGCGTCGACGACGTCGCCGTCGTCATCGGCAGCGCTCCGGAGGACCGCCTCCGCGAGGCCGCTCGCGCCTGCCCGGCGGGCGCGATCGTCCTCATCGACGACGCGACGGGGGAAGAGGTGGATCCGGGCTGACGTGTGGCGCTCGCGGCAGTTTCGGCGAACGTCAACAGCGGGCTGGGCAGGGGTCGGGTTCGGTCGCGGGTGCCGACTAACTGCGCCCTCGACGTCCAAAACGCGGGGTAGAGCGCAGAAACTCGTCTCCGTTGCCGACCCCGCCGGCACACCCTCTCCCTACCCAGCGCAGTTGACGTTCGTCGGACCTACCGCCGCCGCAGCAGGCGCCCGACGCCGGCGATCCCGCCGCCGATCACGAATCCCGCCACCGCCGCGCCGATCATGATGTTCTTCTGGTTCGCCCGCAGCTGGGAGCGCCAGTCGGTGACGACGGCGACCTCCTGGCGGAGCTTCTCGACGGCCATCCCGAGCTCGGCCCGGTTGGCCTCGATCGAGCGGCGGATCTCCTCGGGGCTGCGCGCGGCCATCAGCGGCGGATCTCCGGCACCGCGGTGCCCGGCCGCTGGGTGCCCGAGACCGTCTCGCGGATCAGCTGGGCCTCCTCGATCGCCAGCTCGGGCTTGGGCGGCGTCGCCTTCTTGATGAAGCGGAACGCGAGCAGGCCGCCGATCGCGCCGAACAGGAACAGCAGCAGCGTCGTGATCAGGAACCCGAGCCACGGGCCGTTGCCGGTGCCGAGCAGCTCCCACACGCCCCACGACAGCGAGTGCAACAGGTAGATCAGCCCGAACAGCGCGAAGATGCCCGCGACGACGCCGGCTGCGATCCCGCGGATCAGCTTGCTGATCTTCTCCGTCATCTCGGCCTGCGCGAGCGCGATCTCCTCGCGCACGAGCAGCCCGACCTTGTCGGTGACCTCCTGGATCGCCTTGCCGAGCTCGGAGACCTGGGGATCAGTCATCGCTGCTCGTGATCGCGCGGAGGATGCGGGCGAAGAGGAAGGCGCCGGCGAACGCCGCGCCGATCAGGACCTCGGGACGGTCGGCGGCAGACCCGCCGCCGGCAGCGACGGCGGCCGGCTGCTCGTCGGGCTTGGCGGCCGCGGCGGCGGCGCGCGGGGCGGACTCCGAGCCGACGCCGGGTGAGGTCACCGACGCGGTGGAGGTGGGCGTCGGCCGCTCCGCGGCCGCGGGGGCCTTGCGCGCCGACTCCTGGGCGAGCCGCTCGGCCTCGTCGGCCTTCTGGCGGGCCTCGCGCGCCTCTGCGTCCTCCTTCTCGGCCTTCTCGCGCGCCTTGCGCTCCTTGCGCGAGAGCTGCTCGACCTCCTGCTCGGCCTTCTCGCGCTCCTCCTCGATGCGGCGCACGTCGGTCTCCGCGACCTCGGCCTCGACCTCCTCGACGCGGGCGCGGCCCTCGACGCGGGTCGCCTGCGCGGTCGCCTCGTCCGCCGCGGCGGCGGCCTCGGCCGCCTCGGCAGGCGTGCGCTGCTCGTTCTGTTCGCTCACTCCGGCGGATCTTCCCCGAACGCGCGCACCCAAATCACGTGCGCGAGCTTCGAGGTCGCGATCGTCGCCAGCGAGCCGAGGGCGGCGAGCAGGCCGGACCACATGAGGCGCTTGACCATCTCGTTGTCGGTCATGGTCGCGGGAGTCAAGCAGACGGTTCCGACGCGTGCGCCTCGAGACCGTCGCAGATCGTGCCCACGACGAAGTGCTTGGCGCGCTCGTAGTCATCCTCGCCCTGCTCCAGCAGGCCGAAGATCCAGCCGGTGAGCACCTGCTCGATCGCCCCGTAGAACGCCATCGCCGCGAACTCCGGCGACACGCTGTCGCGGAAGGAGCCGTCGGCCTGCGCCTTGCGCACGATGTCCGCGATCAAGCCGTAGGCCTCGCGGATCTTCGGCAGGTGGGTGCGCCCGAAGGAGTTCGCCGCCCGCGTCACCTCGACGATGATCACCTTCATCAGCTCGGGGTCGTGGCGGTAGGAGTCGACGATGAACGACGCGATCGCGTAGAGCTTGTCGCGCGCCGCGATGTCGGTCGCGTCGGTCTCGCGGATCGCCTCGAGCAGGATGTCCCAGCGCTCCACGAACAGCGTGTCGAGCACCTCGTCCTTGGAGCCGAAGTAGTGGTAGACGAGCCCGTAGGCGACCTGCGCCTCGTCGGCGATGTCCGACACGCGGCACGTGTGGAAGCCCTGGCGCGCGAACACCCGCACGGCGGCGTCGAGGATGATCCGCCGCTTGTCGGGCGCGCCGTTGCGGGCCACTAGACCGCCGTCTCCGTGCCGAGGCGGCGGTTGGCGAGCGAGGGCAGCGTGCGCCGGATCTCGGCCTGGCGGTCGAGGTCGAGCTCGGCGATCGCGAACGTCTCGCTGTCGGGCGCCTGCGCGAGCACGAGCCCCCACGGGTCGACGATCATCGAGCGCCCGCCGGAGCGGTAGCCGGGCGCGTGCTCGCCGACCTGGTTGGCGGCGACCACGAACGCCTGGTCCTCGATCGCCCGCGCGCGCAGCAGGACCTCCCAGTGCTCGCGCGTGGTGGCGAGCGTGAACGCGGCCGGCACGGCGAGCACGCGGGCGCCGCGCGCGGCGAGCTCGCGGTAGAGCTCGGGGAAGCGCAGGTCGTAACAGATGGTCAGGCCCAGCTCGACGCCGTCGGCGGTGCTCGAGAGCACGACCTCGTCGCCCGGCTCCTCGTGCTCGGACTCCTTGTACGTGCGCCCGCCGACCTCGACGTCGAACATGTGGATCTTGCGGTAGGTGGCGCGCGCCTCGCCGTCAGGGCCGAAGTGCACGGACGTGTTGCGCCCGCGCGTGGCGCCGTCGACCCGCTCGGCGATCGAGCCCGCCACCAGGTCGATCCCCAGCTCGCGCGCGGCGCCGGAGGCCCAGCTCAGCGCCGGGCCGTCGAGCGGCTCGGCGCCGGCGGCGGTCTGCTCCGGACTGCCGAGCACCGCCCACTTCTCGGGCAGGACGACGAGCGTCGCGCCCGCCGTGGCGGCGGCGCGCGTGAGCCGGTCCGCGGCCTCGAGATTGCGGTCGCGGTCGGCGGTCGAGTTGAGCTGCACGGCGGCGGCTCTCACGGCAAGGGCTCCTCTCCCCGGTGGATTGACGCGTCAGTCAATCCGCTTGCGCGAGGATATCGTGCGCCCATGTCGACCCGCCCTGTTCCGCCTGAGCGCATGCCGCCGCTCCGCGGCGGCCGGCCGCTGAAACGCTGGCGCTGGGTCGGCGCGTTCGGACCCGACGGGATGGCGTGCGTGGCGCGGGCGAGCATCGGCGGCGTCCCGGTGCGGTGGTGGGCGATCTGGGACGGCGAGCGCCTGCACGAGGGCACGCGCGGCGTCCGCATGGCGCCCGGCCGCGCCGCGGCGCCGGACGTCGACCTGAGCTTCGAGGAGGGCGAGGGCGTCGAGGTCGTCTCCCTGCACGGCCGCCAGTACATCTGGACCCGCAAGCAGGCCGGCATGCCGATCGCGGGCACGCTGCTCGGCCGCCGGTTCGAGGGCCACGGCTTCGTCGACGACTCCGCCGGCTACCACGCGCGCCGCACCGCCTGGCGCTGGTCAGCCGGGGTCGGCGTCGCCGAGTCCGGCGCGCACGTCGCATGGAACCTCGTCGACGGCGTGCACGACGCCTTGCAGGCCTCGGAGCGCACGGTGTGGGTCGACGGGATCCCCCACCACGTCCCGCCGCAGGCGTTCGCGGCCGACCTCTCCACGGTCGGCGAGCTGCGCTGCGAGCCCGTTGCGGTGCGGGCGCACCGCCAGCGGCGGATCGTGGTCGACTCCGACTACGAGATGCCGTTCGGGCGCTTCAGCGGCTCGCTCCCCCACGCCGGGCCGCTGCGCGAGGGCTGGGGAGTGATGGAGCGCCACGACGTCCGCTGGTAGCCTTGTGCAAGTCGACACAAGGCTTATGCGCCGCTGCCTCCTCATCGCCGCCTTCGTCCTCCTGACGGCTCCCGCCGCCGCGCCGGCGCAGGGCGGCACCACGGTCAAGCTGTCGTCGGAGCCCAACTCCGTCCCGGCCGGCGAGCCGTGGAGGGTCACCCTCACGATCCACCAGCCCGGCCGCGCCGCGCGCTCGGACCTGCGCCCCGCGATCATCGTCAAGGACGCCGACGGGTTCACGACGACGTACACCGCGCGTGCCGCCGAGCAGGCGGGCCGCTACACGACGACTGTGACCTTCCCGCGCCCCGGCCAGTTCACCTACGCGATCCGCGACGGCCTCAGCTCCGCGCCACCGGAGTACCGCTCGGTGATCATCAAGGCGCCCGCGCCCGCCGTCGACCGCCCCGACCCGGTCGGGCCGCCCGAGCTGCCGATCATCCTCGTCGGCGTGATCCTGCTCGGCACCGGCGCGTACTTCCTGGTCAAGCGCCACCGGCGCCTGCCGCTCAGCCCATGAACGAGCCGCGCACGGAGTCCTCGGCGGGTCCCGCGACCGCGCCCGACTCCAGCAGCTGCTGGATCTCCGCCGGCGCGTAGCCGAGCCCCTCGAGCACCGCGCGCGTGTCCTGCCCGAGCGCGGGCCCGGGCGCCCGCGCCGGGTCGCCGGGCGTGCGCGAGAGCTTGACCGGCACGCCGAGCAGCCGCACCGGCCGCTCGGCCCCGGGCTGGTCGATCTCCACCACCATCTCGCGCGCGCGCACGAGCTCGGAGTCGAGCGCCTCGTCGAGGCCGAGCACCGGCTCGAGGCAGCAGTCGTGCTCGCCCGCGAAGGCGGTCCATTCGTCGCGCGTGCGCGCGGCGAAGATCGCCTCGAGCTCGCGCTGCGTCTCGCCGCCGCTCGGGTCGAGGTGGCGCTCGACCAGGTCCTCGCGCCCGACGCCGCGGCAGAACGCCTGCCAGAACTTCGGCTCGAGCGCGCCCAGCGTCACGTGCCCGTCCGCGCAGGCGTAGGGCCGGTAGCAGGCGAGCCCGCCCGCCAGCTCGAGCTCCCCGCGCGCGGGCGCGGCGCCCTCGGCCAGCATCCGCGCCGCCACCATCGCGAGCCACGACAGCGCGCCGTCGGCCATCGAGACGTCGACGAGCTGGCCCTCGCCGGAGACGTCGCGCTCGCGCAGCGCCACGAGGATGCCGACCGCGGCCATCAGCGCGCCGCCGCCGAGGTCGGCGATCTGGCCCGCCGCCTGCACCGGCGGCCCGTCGCGCTCGCCGGTCAGCCCGAGCAGCCCGACGAGCCCGAGGTAGTTCATGTCGTGGCCCGAGCGGTCGCGGTAGGGCCCGTCCTGGCCGTAGCCGGTGATCGCGCAGTAGACGAGCCCGGGGTTCACCTCGCGCAGGCGCTCGTAGCCGACGCCGAGCCGGTCCATCACGCCGGGGCGGAAGCCCTCCAGCAGCACGTCGGACTCGCGCACGAGCTTGAGCAGCACGTCGCGCCCGGCGTCGGACTTGAGGTCGATGCGGATCGAGCGCTTGTTGCGGTTCAGCGCGAGGAAGAGCGCCGAGCCGGCGCTCGCGTCGGCGCCCTCGTAGCGCGGCGGCGCCCAGCGGACGTAGTCGCCCAGCCCCGTGTCCTCGACCTTGAGCACGTCGGCGCCGAAGTCGGCCAGCAGCCCGGAGCAGAAGCCGCCGGGCAGCAGCCTCGAGAGGTCGAGCACGCGGATGCCCTCGAGCGCGCCCTTCACAGCCCCAGGCGCTCCCGCGCCTCCGCGATCGTGGCGGGCCGCCGCCCGACGTCCTCGCACATGCGCCGCGCGCGTGCCACCAGGTCGCCGTTGGAGCGCGCCATCTCGCCGTCCGGGAGGTAGAAGTTGTCCTCGAGGCCGACGCGCACGTTGCCGCCCAGCGTCAGCGCCGCCGCCACCAGCGACCACTGCTGGCGCGAGATCCCGATCACGCCCCACTCGTGGGCGACGCCCTCGGGCACCTGCTCGGCCATGTGGGCGAGGTTGCGCGCGCTCGGCCGGATCCCGCCGGTGACGCCCATGACGCACGAGATCTGCAGCGGCGGCTCGAGCAGCCCCATGTCGAGCAGCGGGTCGAGGTTGGCGATGTGGCCCGAGTCGAAGCACTCGTGCTCGGGCTTGACGCCCGTCTCGCGCATCGCCGTGCAGAGCTCGATGATCGTGTCGAAGGAGTTCTCGAACACCGTCTTGAACACGAAGTCCCCGCGCCGCCGCGAGTACTTCGCGTAGTTCATCGAGCCCATGTTGAGCGCGCCGATGTCGGGCTTCAGCGCGCGCAGGTAGGCGATCCGCTTCTCGAGCGGCACGCCGATCGCGCCGGTCGAGTAGTTGACGATCACGTCCGCGCCCGCCGCGTTCCGGATCGCCTCCGTGATCGCCGCGAAGTCCTCGACCTCGTAGGAGGGCACGCCGTCGGGCGTGCGCGCGTGGATGTGGATCATCACCGCGCCCTCCTCGACCGCCCGCCGGGCCTCTGCGCCGTATTCCTCGGGCGTGTAGGGGATCGCCGGGCACTGCTCGCGGTTCGCCACCGCGCCCGAGATCGAGTTCGTGATGATCACCGGCTGCATCCGCGGCAGCGTACGCATGCCGACCCCGACGTGTGACCGCCACCCGCGCCGGGGTAGATGGCTGCGACCCCTAAGTCAGGAGACAACTCAGATGATCGGCAACATCATCGCGGCGATCGTGATCGGCATCATCGCCGGCTACCTCGGCCGCGCATTGCTCCCCGGCGACGATTCGATGGGCTTCGTGGCCACCGTCATCACCGGCATCGTCGGCGCGCTGGTCGGCTGGGTGCTCTTCACCTACCTGCTCGGCATCGGCGACGAGGACAAGTTCGACCTCGGCGGCATCCTCGGCTCGATCGTCGGCGTGATGGTCGTGCTGCTCGTGCTGCGCGCCGTCGGCGGCAGCGGCAAGGGCAAGGGCCGCGGCGACACCGCGCGCGGGCCCGCCGTCTAGACCGCGCGAAACCGCCTCATGGCCTCGAGCAGCCGGTCGGGCTCGAGGCCGTGGGCGGTGACGCCGCGGCGGCCGGTCGTCGTCTCGGCGGCCAGCAGCGCGTTGACGATCGCGGCCTCCGTGGCGTCGATCGTCGCGTGGTAGAGCGGCGTGATGTGGGAGTCGACGAACATCGTCACCGGCACGGTGACGGGCTCGGACTCGTCGGCGACGTCGCTCGGCGGCAGGTTCTGGGCGAAGACCGAGAACGCGAGCAGGATGTCGCCGCTCGAGTGCTCCCCCGCCCCGCCCGTGCGCGCGATGCCCAGCGAGGCCCGCTGCGCGATCCGCCGGCACTGGTGCGGGAGCAGCGGCGCGTCGGTCGCGACCACCACGATGATCGAGCCCGCGCCCGCGGCGCCGTCGGGCAGCTCCTCGTACGGATCCGGCACGACGTCGTGGCCGATCATGCGCCCGACCGGGACGCCGGCCACCGTCAAGCGCTCGCGCCAGCCGTGGTTGGCCTGGACGAGCACGCCGACCGTGTAGCCGCCGTGCTCCTCGCCGATCACGCGTGACGCGGTGCCGATCCCGCCCTTGAAGCCGTGGCAGATCATCCCGGTGCCGCCGCCGACCGCGCCCTCCTCGACCGGCCCACCGCTCGCCTTGGCGATCGCCTCGCCGACGTGCTCGGGCCGTACGTGGTGGCCGTTGATGTCGCTGAGCGTGCCGTCGTAGGTCTCCCCGACCACCGGCAGCGCCCAGTAGAACCAGTCCTCCTCGTCGCGCTCGGCCACCGAGTGGGCCACCAGCGCGTCGCGCACGACGCCGACGCTGTGGGTATTGGTGAGTGCGATCGGCGTCGAGAGCCGGCCGGACTCGCGCACCCACTCGAGCCCGGTCAGCTCCCCGTTGCCGTTGAGCGTGTGGCAACCCGCGAACAGCTGCTCGTCGCCGACGTCGGCCTCGCTCGGCAGGATCACGGTCACGCCGGTGCGGACGTCCTCCCCCTCGTGCAGCGTGACCGAGCCGACCTTCACCCCCGCGACGTCCGTGATCGCGTCGAGCGGCCCCGGCTCTGCGTCGCCGAACCGGATGCCGAGCTCGCGGGATCGCATCAGGCGATGATTCTTATCCGGAACGGCTGCTCGTTGCACCACGGCTCGAGCGCGTTGCCCATCGTCGCCCCCGCCCCGCGGTTGTCGGACGGGTCGATGTAGCGCACGCTCGCGCCCGCGCCGCCCTCGTCGGACATCGCCGGCGGATACTCGTCGCGGTCGAAGCCGGTGCGCGGCGGCCACGGCGCCAGCGACGCGTCGCGATTGGCGTCCTCCTCGTCGCGCGCGATGTGCAGCAGGGCCGGCTGGCCCGCGGCGATCGCGTCCGCGATGTGGTCCGTCGTCTGCGGGTACTTCGAGCGCGACAGCTCGACGTACACCGAGTGGTACTGGCGCATGCACGCCAGCGCGTCTCCCGCCCCGCCCAGCAGCACCGCGAGCGTCAGCGTCGCCGCGATCAAGACCCTGCGCATGAGAACTCCTCTGGTCGCCTCCCGTTGGCGGGCGGGACCTTACGGGTCAGGCGGCGGAGCGGAAGGCCGCGTTCACACCGGGACGACGCCGTGGCGCTTCCACGGCCGCTCGACGCGCTTGCGCTCCGCCATCTCGAGCCCGCGCGCGATCACCGCACGCGTCTCGCGCGGGTCGATCACGTCGTCGATCATGTCGTTGCCGGCCGCGATGTAGACGTCGATGATCTTGCGGTAGGCGTCGATCAGCTCGGCCTTCTTGGCCGCCGGGTCGTCGGCCTCCTCGACCTGGCGGCGCATGACGATCTCGACCGCGCCCTCGGCGCCCATGACCGAGATCTCCGCGCTCGGCCAGGCGACGATCAGGTCGGGCTCGTAGGCGCGGCCGTTCATCACGTAGTAGCCCGCGCCGTAGGCCTTGCGGATCACGACCGTGATCTTCGGCACCGTCGCGTTGGCGACCGCGTAGAGCATCTTCGCGCCGTGGCGGATGATGCCCGCCGCCTCCACCTTCGTGCCGACCATGAAGCCGGGCACGTCCATGAGGAAGACGAGCGGGATCCCGAACGCGTTGCAGAGGTTGACGAAGCGCGCCGCCTTGTCGGCGGAGTCGTTGTCGAGGATGCCGCCGAGCTGGCGCGGCTGCGAGGCGACGATGCCGACCGGCCGCCCGCCGATGCGCGCGAGGCAGGTGATGATCGTCTTCGCCCACTGGCCCTTGAGGTCGAACCACTCGCCGTCGTCGACGACGCGGCGGATGACGTCGTACATGTCGTAGGGCTTGCGGTTCGTCTCGGGGAGCACGTCGAGCAGCTCCTCGTCGGCGCGCTCGACGGGGTCGGAGACGTCCCGCTTCGGCGGCGGCTCCTCGCAGTGCGAGGGGAAGAACGACAGGTAGTCCTTGATCGCCTGGATGCACGCCTCGTCGGACTCGACCTCGAGGTCGCCGACGCCCGACTTGCGGCAGTGCACGCGCGAGCCGCCGAGCTCCTCCTGCGTGACGTCCTCGCCGATCGCCGCGCGCACGAGGTGCGGGCCCGCGAGCGCCATCGAGCCGCGGCCCTTGACCATCGGCACGAAGTCCGCGAGCCCCGGGATGTAGGCGGTGCCGGCCGCGCACGGCCCCATCAGCGCCGCGACCTGCGGGATCACGCCGCTCATGATCACCTCCTCGCGGAACAGGTGGCCGGAGCCCGCGAACAGCGAGCCGACCGCCTCCTGGATGCGCGCCCCGGCCGAGTCGAGCAGCCACACGAACGGCATCCGCTTGGTCAGCGCGAGCTCGCGCAGGCGCGCGACCTTCATCTCGCCGGTCATCCCCATCGAGCCGGCCATGACCGTGAAGTCGTAGGCGCAGACGGCGACGAGCCGCCCGTCGACCTTGCCGTAGCCGGTGATGACGCCGTCGGCGGGCGCGTCGCGCCCCTCCATCGCGCGCTGCGAGAAGTGCGGGCGCGCGTGCAGGCCGAGCTCGTTGAACGTGCCGTCGTCGATCAGCAGCGCGAGCCGCTCGCGCGCGGTCAGCTTGTCGGCCGCGTGCTGCTTGGCGATCTTCTCCTCGCCGCCGCCGAGCCGCGCCGCCGCGCGCCGCTCGTGCAGCTCCTCGACGAGCGGTCGCAGCGCGCTCACAGGAGCGGCTCCACGACCGACTCGATCATGGTCGCGAGCCGCTCGAGCTCCTCGTCGTCGTCGGGCGCCTCGAACGCGGTGATCTCGACGCCGACGATGCGCGCGGACTCGGCGAGCTCGCCGAGCAGGTCGCGCAGCCCCTCGCTCGAGAGCCCGCCGGGCGCGGGGAACTGGGACGGGAGGACGCTCGGGTCGAGCACGTCGAGGTCGAGGTGGACGTAGACCTCCTCGCCCTCCAGTGCGCTCGCCAGCTTGTCGGCGGGCGCGGTGCCGACGCCCGCGCGCTCGAGCTCGACGCGCTCGCCGCCGTCGAGGTCGCGCACGCCGGTCATCACGACGCGCGCGGGGTCGAGGACGCCGTCGCCGAGCCCGGCGTCCCAGCGCCCGCACGCCGCGGCGAGGCACATGCCGCCGAGGAAGCCGCTCGGCGTCGTCTCGGGCGTGTTGAAGTCGCCGTGGGCGTCGAGCCAGACGACGCGGGCCTCGGGGTGGTGGCGCAGGACGGTCGGCAGCGTCGTGATGCAGATCGAGCAGTCGGAGGCGAGCAGGACCGGGAAGCGACCGTCGGTGAGCGCGTCGTCGACCTGGCCGCCGGCCTCGAGCAGGCAGCCGCGCGACTCGCGCAGGTCGTCGGCGAAGCCGTTCGCGCGATGGTCGCCGGGCGTGCCGATCATCCGCGCCTCGACGCCGAGCAGGCGCGCGAGCCGCGGCGCCAGCGCCTCCGCCCCGCGCGACCCGCCCGGCGTGCGGTCGGAGGTGCGGCAGCGCAGGGCGACGACGGCCGCGTTCACCGGCCCGTCCACACGGGGTCGCGCTTCTCGAAGAACGCCTTGACGCCCTCCTGGATGTCCTCCGTGGCGAACGCGATCGCGAGCTGCGCGCGCAGGAAGTCGAGCGCCTCCTCGAAGGCCATGTCCTGCTGACGGTACATCGCGTCCTTGCCCATCCGCATCAGGACCGGCGACTTCGCCGCCAGCTTCCCGGCCCAGTCCGCGACGAACGCGTCGAACTCGTCCGCCGGCACGACGCGGTTGACGATCCCGAGACGCTCGGCCTCCTCGGCGGAGATCTGCTCGCCGAGCAGCAGCAGCTCGTTCGTCTTCTTGCGGCCGACGTTGCGATAGATCAGCGCCATGATCATGAACGGGAAGACGCCGACGTTGATCTCGGGCGTCCCGAACCGCACGCCCTCGCGGGCGACGACCAGGTCGCAGGCCAGCGCCAGCCCGAGCGCCCCCGCGAGCACGTGCCCGTTGGCGGCGCACAGCGTCGGCTTCCCGAGCTCGCCGATCAACCTGAACAGGCGAGGGAAGCGCGCGATGCCCGCGTGCTTGTGCGCGAGCGGCACGTCGGCGGCGAAGCCCGCCAGGTTGCCGCCGCTCGAGAACACCTTCTCGTGCGAGGACGTGAGCACGACGCAGCGCACGGCATCGTCGTCGCGCGCGGCCTCGAACGCGCCGATCAGGTCGTCGAGCAGCTCGTCGGACAGCGCGTTGCGCGTGTCCGGCTGGTCGAGCGTGATCGTCGCGACGCCGTCCGCGATCTCGTAGCGCAGTGTCCCGAAGGGCATCCGGCGGCGCAGCCTACCCGGCCGCGCCGCCGTCCCTTCCGATTAGAGCCGCTTGGCCGACAGGCGCGCGGTTTGCACGCGCCGGCCGTCGGCGCTGCGCACGAAGACCCGCACGCTGTAGGTCGCGCCGCGCTTCAGCCCGCGCGGGCGGACCGTGAGCCGGTAGGTCCGCCTCGTCACCCGGTTGCCCGCCGAGAGCCGCCGGATCCGCGACTTGCCGCGATACAGCGACACGATCACCCGGCCCGGCTCGCGGAGCCGGTAGCGCACGACGAGCTTGCGGCGCTTGCGGCCGCCGAACACCGGCCGTCCGAGCTTGAACGAGCTCAGCAGGCGGACCTTGGATCTCGCCGCCGTCGTGCCGGGCGCCGGCGCGGTGGCCGGTCCGGTCACACGGACGTCGATCGAAGCGTAGGCCGGGGCGCCGGCGGCGTCGATCACCCGGACGCCGACGGTGTACAGGCCCGCGGTGCCGAACGAGGTGCTCGCGGTGTTCCCGCCGTTGGTGTTCGTCTCGAAGGCCCCGTCACCGTTGAGGTCGAACGCGACGTTGGAGATCTGGCCGTCGGGGTCCGACCACGACGCGGTATAGGTCAGCGCCTGCCCGGTCGTCGCCGTCGCGGGCCCCGCCAGCGTCACGGACGGCCGCTGGTTCGCCGGGTCATATCCGCTGAACGTCACCTCCGCGGACCACTGATCCTCCTCGTCCGCCGGCTTGTCCGGCGGGCTCGTGCAGCCCGCCTCCCCTGCGGCGGAGCAGTAGTTGTGCACCGCGACGATGTACTCGTCGGCGCGCACGAACGGCTGCGCAGGGTCGGTGGATGCGTACTCCGCGAGCTCCGGGTCGTCGAGGCTCGCCGCGGACGCGATCACGTTCGGATCGAGCGTCCCGTTGTCGCGGATCCGGTAGACGTAGATGTCCAGGTCGACCGCGGGGTCGGGCCAGCCGACCTCGACCGCGAAGCCGCCGTTCTCCTCGCCCTCCTGGACCTCGAAGCGGAACGTCTCGACGGAGTTCTCGGGGAACTGGTTCGCGACCGATTCCTCGGGCGTCGCACCGGCCGGCGCGTCCGGATCGGGACCCCCGGCGCCCGACACGGTGTTGAGGCCGTCCTGATGCTCGGCCGTCTGGGTCGGGCTCGTCTGTGCGGAAGCGGTGGGCGCGACCCAGAGGAACAGCGCCAGGACGAACACGGGAAACAGCCCTCGGACCACTGTGCACTCCTCCGGTTGATTGGCGTGGCATTATGCACACGCTCTCAGGGGGGAGGTCGCACCGTGGCACATCCCTTCCGTCCAACCAGCGACCCAAGGGCGTGTATGTCTTCGTCTCGTGGCCTGACCTTTCTCGTGACCGCAGCGGTCCTACTTCTCACGGCGATCGTGCCGTCGTTCGCCGCAGCCGCGTCGAACGCGCCCACTCCGCGGAAGTACACGCTCTCCGCCGCGGAGACGACCGCGCGGTTCTGCGCCACGCGGTCCGTCACGGGTAAGGGAACCGACAGGCAGCGCTATGTCGCTCCGGCCGACGGCTTCGTGACCGCGCGGTTGTCCGGTCGCGAGTCCAGCGACTGGGATCTCGCCGTGATCGACGCGACGACCGGGAAGGCGCTGAACGGCTCCGCCGGCACGGGCTCCTACGAGGTCGCCACCGCCGCGGTCCGCCGCGGCCAGGTGCTGTGGCTCCAGGCCTGTCGCCACGCAAACGCGGCCGGCAGCGTCTCGCTGACCGCCTCGCTGCAGCGCGTGGACTTCACGCAGATCGCCAAGGACGTCAAGGGCCAGAAGGTCGTGCTCGCGCGCGTGAAGATCGAGAGCGCCGCGGACGCCGTGAAGCTCCGCAAGCTCGGCCTCGACCTCGCGGACCACGCCGCGGGCGGTCACTGGGACGTCCAGCTCTACTCCGACATGGAGCAGGCGCGCCTCCGCGAGGCCGGCTTCGAGTACACGATCCGCGAGGCCGACGTGCTCGCCAAGGCGCGCCGCGCGCGCGCCGCCGAGCGCCGGGCGGCGCGCGGCCGCCAGAGCCGGGCCACCCCGACGGGCCGCACGAGCTACCGGACGCTGCCCGAGTACCAGGAGGAGCTGCGCACGCTCGCCCGGGAGAACTCCGACATCGTCCGCCTCGTCGTGCTGCCCCGGCGCTCGGTCGAGGGTCGCGAGATCCTCGGGATCGAGATCGCGGAGGGCGTCGACCGAACGGACGACGGGCGCCCCACGTTCGTCAACCTCGGCGTCCACCACGCGCGCGAGTGGCCCGCGGCGGAGGCGCCCATGGAGTGGGCCTACGACCTCATCCGGGGCTACCGCTCCGGGAACGCACGCTTCGCGAACGTCGCGCGCAACGTGCGCACGGTGATCATCCCGATCATCAACGTCGACGGCTTCGACGCCACGATCAGCTCGGAGCGCAACAACCTCAGCGATCCGGCGGACGATCAGGGCGGCGGCTTCGAGCAGGCGCTCGGCATCGGCGCCTACAAGCGCAAGAACTGCTCGACCGGCGATCCGGTGACGGAGCGCCAGCCGTGCGTCCTGCGCACCCGCCCGGCCGCCGGGCCGGGTGAGCCGATCCCGCCGTTCGGGGCGGCGCAGCTCATCTACCGCGACCTCGGCGTCGACCTCAACCGCAACTACGGCGAGCAGTGGGGCGGGCCCGGCACCGAGCACGAGCGCGACGGCACGTGGCCCGAGAACCCCAACGTCGGCTCGTTCGGCATCACCTATCACGGGCCCGGCCCGTTCTCCGAGCCCGAGGTCCAGGCGTTCCGCGAGTTCTCTCGCGACCGCAACATGGCGATGATGATCGGCAATCACACCTACACGGGCCTGATCCTCCGCCCGCCGGGCACGAGCACCGACGGCCCGGCCGAGGACGAGCTGGCGATGAAGGAGCTCGGCGACCGCATGGCCATCGAGACGAACTACATCTCGCAGTACGGCTACCAGCTCTACGACACCACCGGCACGACCGACGACTACACGTACGGGGGCCTCGGGTCGTTCTCCTACACGCCGGAGATCGGCAAGGAGAACTTCCACCCGAACTACGTCACGGGCTTCGTCCCCGAGTACGAGGGCCGCGAGATCGAGGATCCGGACACCGGCGAGGGCACCGGCGCGTTCCGCGGCGGCCTGCGCGTGGCGTACCTCCATGCGGCCGAGGTGGCGGGCGACGCCCGCAGCCACTCGATCATCCGCGGCACCGCGCCGGCGGGCCGGACGCTGAAGCTGACGCGCTCGGTCGTGACGCAGCCGAGCCTGCAGCCCGACGACAACGGCGTCAACGACGGCCCGGACACGCCGAACTCGGAGCCGCGCACGCTCACGCTGACCGTGCCGGCGAGCGGCCAGTTCGAGTGGCACATCCCGCCGTCGCGGCAGCCCGGCAAGACGGAGGGCGCCGCCGCCGCGCCGTGGACGCTGACCTGCGAGGAGAACGGCGCCGCGCGCGAAACCCGCGCGCTGGCCATCGAGCGCGGGCAGGCGCTGGCCATGACGCTGAGCTGCGGCCAGGCGGCGACGCCGACGACCCCCGCCGCCGGCGGCGGCGGGGCGACCTGCACGGATCCCAACGGGTTCCGCCGGGTCGGCGTCACCCGCCGCGGTCGCGGTCTGCTGATCACGTTCAGCCGGCGGGTGCGCAACCCGGTGACGGTCTCGATCTTCCAGACCTCCAAGGGCCGGAAGATCGTGCAGGACAGGCGGGTCGCGCTGTTCCGCAACCGCCAGCGGGGGTTCGTGTGGAACGGCCGCAAGGCGAGGGGCAACAAGCGGCGCGTCGCGCGCGGCGTCTACTACGTCCGCTTCCGCATGACGGACGCCGCCCGCAAGATCGACACGCGGCGCGTCGTCGTGCACAAGGGCAAGAACGGCCGCTTCGTCAAGAAGGGCAAGTTCCTGCTCGAGAACACCTGCCCCTAGCGGGCCGCGACACACCCACCGGCAAGACGACGGGCCGCCTTCGGGCGGCCCGTCCCCTTGATCCGCGGTCTAGCATTCCGGCAAGAGCCGGCGCTCGATCTGAGGGACCGAGTCCGGGAGGGGCCAATTTCATATGGGGGGAAGGGTGCTCGCATCCACTCTGAGGCGGGGCGCACTGGTCGTCGCCACCGCATCGCTGCTCGCCGTGCCGGGGAACGCCGCCGGTGCTGAGCGCACGGCGACGGACGCCGCGCGCCCGTGGACGAAGCTCGGCCTGGGGACCACCAGCCCGTTCGCCCGCCACCACCTGAGGGATCACCTGCCGCCGGTGCGGGAGAACATCGACGTCGTCGGCAAGCTCGAGCTGAGCACGCCCGAGCAGTACCGCACCGATGAGAACTTCGACCCGCTCGCGGAGGGTCAGATCGCCGACGTCGCCGTCTACAAGCAGGCGGCGTACCTCAACTCGTGGTCCCTGCCCGTCGAGGCGGACGGCACGTGCGACCGCGGTGGCTTCTTCTCGGTCGACATCTCCGACCCGGCGAATCCCAAGCAGCTCGCCTTCATGCCCGCCCGGACCGACTTCTACCACGGTGAGGGCGCGCACGTCGTGAGTTTCAACGACCGCGACATCCTGGCCGTCAACAACGAGTACTGCGCCGAGGACCCGGCCGGCGCACCGTCCCCCGGCGGCTTCGAGCTCTACGACGTCACGGATCCGGCGAAGCCGGTCTGGCTGACCAAGGACGCGGACCCCACCACCCCGGGCGACCAGATGCCGGGCGACTACTCCACCGAGACGGAGGACGACACCGGCGCGTTCGCCCCGACCGACCCGACGCCCGGCCGCGAGCTCCCGTCCAGCAACCACTCGATCTTCATGTGGCAGGACGGCCCGCGGCTGTACGCGGTCATCGTCGACAACACCGAGCTCCACGACGTCGACATCTTCGACATCACCGATCCGTCGAGGCCGGACTTCATCGCCGACATCGACCTGGTCGCGCTCGCGGACGAGCAGGACTTCGAGTTGATCGACAACAGCGCGTTCGGCAACTCGATCTTCCACCACGACATGGTCGTGAAGAAGATCGGCGACGTGCAGACGATGCTCGTCTCCTACTGGGACTCGGGCTACGTGAAGCTCAACGTCAACGACCCGACCGCGCCCACCTTCATCGGCGACTCGGACTTCGGGACCGTCGACCCGCTGACGGGCCTGACCCCGCCCGAGGGCAACGGGCACCAGGGCGAGTTCAGCCATGACAACGAGTTCGTGCTGGCGGCCGACGAGGACTTCAGCGCGTTCCGCCCGGGCACGTTCGAGATCACCACGGGCCCGGACGCCGGCGAGCACGACGCGGTGCCGGTCGGCGGTGCCGCGGCGGCATCGTTCCTGCCGGACAAGGTGATGAACGGCCCGACCGTCTACGGCGGCTACGGCTGCGACGCGTCGGACCCGATCCCGGACCGAGGGTCGGTCGACCTGCCCCCGCTCGAAGAGGGCGAGGAGGCGATCGTCGTGCTCCAGCGCGGACCCTCGGAGCCGTCCGTGGACCCGGACAACCCGGAGCTGGGGTGCTTCCCTGGCGAGAAGGCCGAGAACGCCATCGAGGCCGGCTACGACGCCGTGCTGCTCGCCAACCACCACGTCGGCGAGCCCGACGGGCCGTACTGCGGCTCGGGCGGCTTCCCGGCGGACCCGATCGTGGCCATCTGCACGACGCACGAGGCGATGCATCTCATCTTCGGTGAGGAGCCCGGCACGCCCGTGCCCTATCCGCCCGGCCACCCGCCGGCGCTCGGCGACGTCGGCGAGAAGGTGAGCGCCGACTCCGTGTTCGACGCGTGGGGCTACGTGCACCTGTTCCGCAACACCGGAACGGATCTCGAGCCGGTCGACGACTATGCCATCGAGGAGGCGCTCGACCCGCGCTACGCGCAGGGCTACGGCGACCTGTCGGTACACGAGTGGGCGACCGACCCGGACACGAATCTCGGGTACGTCGCGTACTACGGCGGCGGCATGCGCGTGTTCCGCTTCGGAGACGCCGGCCTCGAGGAGACCGGCAAGTTCATCTCCGACGCCGGGAGCAACTTCTGGGGCGTCGAGGTCTTCACGACACCCCAGGGCGAGCGCCTGTTCGCGGGCTCGGACCGCGACTTCGGGCTGTACCTGTTCCGGTACACCGGCCCGGGGGCCGTCCAGCCGCCCGCGGCTCCGGGTGGTGGCGGCGCGCCGCCGCCGGGGCCCGCGGCCCTCAAGGAGACGGGCTGCGAGAACCAGATCGCCGGCACGGCAGGGCGTGACCTGCTCGCCGGCACCGAGGGCTCGGACACGGTCCGTGCCGCGGCCGGCGACGACGTCATCGACGCCCGCTCGGGCGGCGACTGCCTGTTCGGGGACGCGGGCAAGGACGTCATCGACGGCGAGGGCGGCAACGACCGCCTCGAGGGCTCGACCGGCGACGACCGCCTGATCGGGGCCGTCGGCAACGACGCGCTGATCGGCGGCGGCGGCGTCGACCGCCTGAACGGCAACACGGGCAACGACCGCCTGGGCGGCGGGTCCAAGCGCGACGTGCTCGCGGGCGGGTCCGGCCGGGATGCCCTGTACGGCGGCTCCGGCAACGACACGATCAGCGGCGGCGCGGGCAACGACCGGATCTCCGGCGGGTCGGCGGCCGACCGCATCTACGGCAACGCCGGGGCGGACCGGATCACGCCGGGTCGCGGGAAGGACCGCGTCATCGCCGCGGGCGGCAACGACCGCATCTCGGCGCGCGACGGGAAGAAGGACCGGATCAGCTGCGGCAGCGGGCGCGACACGGTGACCGCCGACCGCCAGGACGTGCTGACGAGCTGCGAGCGCGTCACGCGCCGCTGATCGCAGAGGGCATCGAGCGCCCGCTCCCCCGGGGGCGGGCGCTCTTCTGTCCGCTAGCGTTCAGCCATGGCCGCCACCGAATCCGACCTGCTCAAGCCCGACCACGGGTCGCGCCGCAAGCACTTCATCTTCAACGACCACCACGACCAGCTGCGCGAGTCGATCCACGCGTTCGTGGTCAAGGAGCTCGCGCCGCACGCGGAGGAGTGGGAGGAGACGACGTTCCCGGACTCGGTGTTCCGGCGCATGGGCGAGCTCGGCTTCCTCGGCCTCTCCTATCCCGAGGAGTACGGCGGCCAGGGCGGCGACTACTTCTGCAACCTCGTGCTCGCCGAGGAGATGGTGCACGCGAAGTGCGGCGGGCTCGGCATGGGGATCGCGGTGCACACGGACATGGCGACGCCACCCGTCTTCCTGTTCGGCACCGAGGAGCAGAAGCAGCGCTACCTCGTGCCCTCGATCAAGGGCGAGCTGATCTCGTGCCTCGGCATCACCGAGCCCGACGCCGGCTCCGACGTCTCCGGCATCAAGACCCGCGCCGTGCGCGACGGCGACGAGTGGGTGATCAACGGGTCGAAGACCTACATCACCAACGGCCACCGCGCCGACTACATCGTGCTCGTCACGAAGACCGACCCGGACGCGGGCTACGACGGCTTCTCGCTGTTCATCGTCGACATGGACCTGCCCGGCGTGATCCGCGAGCAGAAGCTGCAGAAGATGGGCATGCACGCGTCCGACACCGCGCTGCTGGCCTTCGACGACGTGCGCGTGCCCGCGGACGCGCTCCTCGGGCAGGAGGGCAAGGGCTTCTACCACATCATGTGGGAGCTCCAGGGCGAGCGCCTGATCGGCGCGGCGGGCTGCGTCGCGGCCGCCCAGCGGCTGTTCGAGCAGACGCTGCAATACGCGCAAGAGCGTGAGGCGTTCGGTCGCAAGATCAGCAAGTTCCAGGTCACCCGCCACAAGTTCGCCGAGATGGCGACGAAGATCGAGAGCGCCCGGCAGATGACCTACGTGACGGCGTGGCGCCACGCCAACGGCGAGTACCCCGTGCGCGAGATCTCGATGGCGAAGCTGCACTCGGCGCGCATCGCGGTCGAGGTCGCCGACGAGTGCCTGCAGATCCACGGCGGCGCCGGCTACATGAAGGAATACGGCGTCGAGCGCGCGTGGCGCGACCTGCGGCTCAACCGCATCGGCGCGGGCACCGACGAGATCATGCTCGACGTCATCGGGAGGTCATACGGTCTCTGATTGCTAGGTTGGGGCGAAGCGGCCGTGCGGATCCCCGGCCAGTAGGGAGGCGCTACAGCAGCGCGGCGGGGAGGCACGGCGAACCGATTCGCCCTTGCAGGGGCATGGGAGGAAACGCTTATGCGTGCGACTTTCGTCGCAGTGCTGGGCTTGTTGATCTTCGCGCCGACGGCCTTGGCCGTGGACGAGATCAACACGAAGAAGCTCCGTGACAACGTCACGGTCAACGGGATCATGTCCCACGAGCGATCACTGCAGTCGATCGCCAACGCCAACGGCGGGACGCGCGCCTCGGGCACCCCGGGCTATGACGCGTCCGTCGCCTACGTCACGAACCGGCTCAAGAAGGCCGGCTACAAGGTGAGCCAGCAGGAGTTCGACTTCCCGTTCTTCCAGGAGCTCGCTCCTGCCGAGCTGTCGCAGGTCTCGCCGACTCCGACGGACTACGACACAGCCACGTTCGACTACTCCGGCAGCGGCGATGTCACCGGCTCGCTCACCCCGATCGACGTCGTGATCCCGCCGACTCCCGAGCCGAGCTCGACGTCGGGCTGCGAGGCGAGCGACTTCCCGGCGCCCGGCGCCGAGCCCGCCGTGGCGCTGATCCAGCGCGGCAGCTGCGACTTCGTCGTCAAGGCGCGCAACGCCGAGGCCGCCGGCTATGACGCGGTGGTCATCTTCAACGAGGGCAACCCCGGCCGGACCGACCTGTTCGCCGGCACGCTCGGCGGGCCCGAGGTGACGATCCCGGTCGTCGGCGCGAGCTTCGCCGACGGGGAGGCGCTCAACGAGGCGGCGGAGGCCGGTCCTGTGAGCGTCCGCGTGTTCGCCTCGACGGCGTCCGAGACGCGTCCGACCAAGAACGTCATCGCGGACTCCAAGAAGGGCGACGCGTCGAAGACGCTCGTCGTCGGCGCGCACCTCGACTCCGTCGTCGAGGGGCCCGGCATCAACGACAACGGCAGCGGCACGTCGGCCATCCTCGAGATCGCAGAGGAGATGTCCGAGGCCGGCACGAAGCCGCGTCAGAAGCTGCGCTTCGCGTTCTGGGGCGCCGAGGAGTCCGGCCTGCTGGGCTCCGAGCACTACGTCGAGAAGCTGGGCCCCGACGGGGTCGGCGACATCTGGGCGAACCTCAACTTCGACATGCTGGGTTCGACCAACTACGTCCGCTTCGTCTATGACGGCGACGGCTCCGACACGGATCCGGCCGGCCCGGCGGGCTCGGGCCAGATCGAGGATGTGTTCACGCAGTACTTCGCGTCCCAGGGCCTCGAGAGCGAGCCGACGCAGTTCAGCGGCCGCTCGGACTACGGCCCGTTCATCGCGGTCGGCATTCCCGCCGGTGGCCTGTTCAGCGGCGCCGAGGGCGAGAAGACGGCCGAGCAGGCCGCGGTCTACGGCGGTGCCGCGGGTGAGGCGTATGACCCGTGCTACCACCAGGCCTGCGACACGATCAACAACCTCAGCACGAAGGCGCTGTTCGAGATGGGGGACGCGGCGGCGCACGCCACGCTGACGCTCGCCCGCACGAAGACCGGCTTCTACGAGGACGGCAGCCGCAAGGGCAAGGTCCGCTCGAAGGCCATGACGTTCGACGGCTCGCACGCCAAGAAGTAGGCGCGCGACCGCATCCGCAGGACCACGACGGGCCGCCTCCGGGCGGCCCGTCGCTTTACTGTCCGGCGCGATGACGGACTTCGCCAAGGCGATCGCCGACGGATACGCCACGGAGGGTGCGGCGATCGACCTCGGCCGCGGCGTGCACGAGGGCGCGCTGCACCAGGACGCGGCGGTGCGGATCCCGCTGGCGATGATGAACCGCCACGGGCTGGTCGCGGGCGCGACCGGCACCGGCAAGACGCGCACGCTGCAGATCCTCGCCGAGGCGCTGTCGAGTGCCGGCGTGCCGGTGTTCGCCGCCGACGTCAAGGGCGACCTGTCGGGCATGGCGGTGCCCGGCGAGGTGGGCAAGGCGGCGGAGAAGCGGCAGGCCGAGCTCGGGCTGGCGTTCGCCCCGGCCGGCTTCCCGACCGAGTACCTCGCGCTCGGCGGCATCGGCGCGGGCGTGCCGGTGCGGGCGACGGTGTCGGACTTCGGCCCGCAGCTGCTGGCCAAGGTGCTGAGCGCGAACCAGACGCAGGAGCAGAGCCTCGCGCTCGTCTTCCACTACGCCGACGCGAAGGGGCTCCCGCTCGTCGACCTCGCCGACCTGCGCGCGCTGCTGACGTTCCTGGACTCCGACGACGGCAAGGCCGAGCTCAAGGGCATCGGCGGCCTGTCGGCGGCCACCGTCGGGGTGCTGCTGCGCTCGCTGGTCGGGCTCGAGGAGGGCGGCGGGACCGAGCTGTTCGGCGAGCCGCAGTTCGCGATCGCCGACCTGATGCGGGTCGCGGACGACGGCCGCGGCGTGATCTCGTGCCTCGAGCTGCCGGGCGTGCAGGACAAGCCGAAGCTGTGGTCGACCGCGCTGATGTGGCTCCTGGCCGAGCTGTTCGAGGAGCTGCCGGAGGCCGGCGACCTCGAGAAGCCGAAGCTCGTGTTCTTCTTCGACGAGGCGCACCTGCTGTTCGACGACGCCACCGACGCGTTCCTGGACTCGGTCGCGCAGACCGTGCGGCTGATCCGCTCCAAGGGCGTCGGCGTGTTCTTCGTCACCCAGAACCCGCAGGACCTGCCGGCCGAGGTGCTCGGCCAGCTCGGCTCGCGCGTCCAGCACGCGCTGCGCGCGTTCACGCCCGACGACGCGAAGGCGCTGCGCGCGACGGTCTCGACGTATCCGAAGTCGGACTTCTACGACCTCGAGGAGCTGCTCGGGCAGCTCGCGATCGGCGAGGCGGTCGTCACGGTGCTGTCGGACCGCGGCGTGCCGACGCCGGTGGTGCACACGCGGCTCGTCGCGCCCGCCGCGAGCATGGGCCCGGCGCCCGACGTCGAGGGCGCGGCGAAGGCGTCGCCGCTGTACGCGCGCTACGGCGAGCGGCTCGACGAGCGCAGCGCGCGCGAGGTGCTCGCCGAGCGGATGGCGGAGCCGGCGCCGCTGCCGCCCACGGAGATGGAGCATGTCCCGCTCCCCAAGCCGGCCCCGAAGGCGCCGCGGAGGCGGACCCCCGCCGACCTCGGCGACTTCCTGGGCTCGCGCGAGGGCCAGCGGCTGCAGAAGAAGGTGCTCCGCGGCGTGTTCGGGATGCTGCGCAAGCGGCTGTGAGGCCGGTCCCGCCGTTCACGGCGGAGCACGAGGCGTTCCGCGCCGACGTGCGCGACTTCGTGGCGCGCGAGCTGCGCCCGCACACGCCCGAGTGGGAGGCGGCGCGCTGGTTCCCCAACGACGTCTTCGCGAAGCTCGCGGAGCGCGGGTGGCTCGGCCTCAAGTACGGCCCGGACGCGGACTGGGTCGCCGACGCGGTGCTGTGCGAGGAGCTCCCGCGCGCCGGCTCGGGCGGGCTGTCGGCCGGCGTCGGCGCGCACATCGGGATCGCCACGCCGCCGCTCGCCAAGTTCGGCACGCCGGAGCAGCAGGAGCGCTGGCTCGCGCCGGCGATCCGCGGCGAGCGGATCGCCGCGCTCGCGATCACCGAGCCCGACACCGGCTCCGACGTGGCCGCCATCCGCACGCGCGCGGAGAAGGTCGACGGCGGCTGGGTCGTCAACGGCGCCAAGACGTTCATCACCAACGGCGTGCGCGCGGACTTCTACGTGACCGCGGTCAAGACGCGCGCCGACGGCGGCCACGGGGCGCTCTCCTTCCTCGTCATCGAGGCGGGCGAGGGCGTGACCGCGCGGCCGCTGGAGAAGCTGGGCTGGCACGCCTCCGACACCGCCGAGATCGCGTTCGACGACGTGTCGGTCCCCGACGGCGCGCTGCTCGGCGAGGAGGGCCGCGGCTTCTACCTGATCGTCGCGAACTTCCAGTGGGAGCGGCTGCTGATGGCGCTCGGCGCGGTCGGATCGATGCGCGCGACGCTCGAGCGCGTCACCGCGATCCTCGGCGAGCGCGGCTGCTCGCAGTCCGTCCGCCACCGCGTGGCGGAGATGGCGGTGGCGTCCGAGAGCGGCGCCGCGCTGACCTACCACGCGCTGCGCCGCTTCCTCGACGGCGGCGACGCCGTGCGCGAGGTGACGATGGCCAAGCTGGCCACGCAGCGCGCGAACTTCGAGCTCCAGGACTCGGCCTACGGGCTGCTCGCCGACCTCGGCCACGACGACGCCCACGACCTCGCGCGCGCCGCCCGCGACGCGCGGCTCGGGCCGATCGGCGGCGGCACCGACGAGATCATGAAGGAGATCCTGGGGAAGACGCTGGGCCTGTGAGCGACGTCGCCGGCGGCCGTGCGCGAGTAGAGCACCGCGCGGCCGTCGCGGCGGGCGCGCACCAGGCCGGCGCGGCGCAGCACGCCGAGGTGCTCGGACACGCCGGCCGGGCTGGCGGCCAGCCGGCGGGCGAGATCGGTCGTCGTCGCCTCGCTCGCGAGCGCGGTGAGGATGCGCGCGCGCCGGCGGCCGAGCAGGTCGGCGAGCGCCTCCGGGTCGTCGGGCTCCGGCGCCCACAGGTCACCCACCCCGCGCGGCGGGTAGATCAGCGCCGGCTGCCACGGCGGGTCGAACATCGCGCCGACCCGCGGCCAGCCGAACGCGGCGGGCACGAGCTGCAGGCCGCGGCCGGCGAGCTCGACCTCGGCCTCGTGCCGGCGATCGACGAGCAGCGCGCCGTCGCTCCAGCGCACGTCGGGGTGCAGCCCGGCGAACAGCTCGAGCGCGCCGCCGCCGGCGAGGTGCCGCGCGCGCTGGCGGATGTCGTCCTCGAGCACGGCGCGGATCGCGTCCCACCACGGCGCGATCGCGCGCGCCCAGAACGCCGCCATCAGGTCGGCGAGTCCGTCGAGCTCGCGCGCCGGGTCGTCGATCAGCGCCCGCGCCACCGCGGGCACCTCGCCGCCCGCGAACGTCCAGCCGAGCTCGAGCCGGACCCGCTCCGGCGGCGTGGTGCGCACGCGCTCGAGCTCCTCGCGCACGTCGGGCAGCGGCGTGCGCGGCGGCGGGGCCATGAAGTCGGGCGCGTATGGGCCCTCCGGGTGCAGCGCGTCGAGCAGCGCGTAGTCGAGCCCGGCGAGCCGGCCCCGCGCCTGGCGCACCCACGGCAGGTGGACCGAGTACGCGCCGGGATCGCGTAGCACGCGCAGGCTCGCCACGAGCTCGAACAGGGGCGAGATCGCGAAGCGGGTGCGCAGCAGGTCGTCGCGGCCGAAGCGGTAGGCGATCATGAGGATTCGGTTCCGCCCGAATTGTTTCACTCTGGGCGCCCGTGCCTCCAGCCTGGGTCGCGATGCCCCGCCCCACCTTCATCGGCGCCCTGCGCGGCTCCGGCGCGGCGGCGCCGTTCGTGGCGTCGCTGATCGGCCGCCTGCCGATGGGCGCGGTCGGGCTCGTCTTCATCCTGCGCACGAACGAGATCACCGGCTCGTTCGCCGCCGGCGGCCTCGCGAGCGCCGCCTACGCGCTCGCGCTCGGCGTGATCGCGCCCGCCATGGGGCGCCTGATCGACGTCAAGGGCCAGACGCGTGTCCTGCTCGGCACCGGGATCGTCTACGCGTCGGCGCTGACCGGCTTCGCGGCGCTGCCCGGCGACGCGAGCCTCGGCGCGATCGTCGCGCTCGCCGCGCTGAGCGGCGCGTCGCAGCCGCCGCTGGGCAGCACCGTGCGCGCGCTCTGGAACCAGACGCTGACGGACCCGGCGACGCGCCACGTCCTGTTCAACGGCGAGTCGGCGGTGCTCGAGGCGATCTACATCAGCGGGCCGGTGCTGATCGTGGCCGGGATCGGCGGGCTCGTCTCGATCCCCGCGGCGGCGCTCGCGTGCGGGTTGTTCGGCCTGCTCGGGACGCTGATGTTCGCCACCACCGCCGCCTCGCGCGCGTGGCGCCCTGCCACCGGCCGCGCCGTCGGGCTGATGGGCGCGCTCGTCTCGCCCGGCCTGCGGACGCTGCTGAGCACGCTGATCGTGGTCGGCAGCGCGGTCGGCATGATCGAGGTCGCGGTGCCCGCGCTGTGCGAGGCCGAGGGCACGCCGAGCGCGACCGGGTTCGTGCTCGGCCTGTGGGGCCTCGGCAGCCTCGTCGGTGGCGCGGTGGCGATCCGGCTCGCCGCGGCCCAGGATCCCGGGCGGCGCGTGATCGTGCTGCTCGTCGCGCTCGCCGCCGGTACGCTGCCGCTCGCGCTCGCCTCCGGCGTGGTGTCGCTGGGGGCGCTGATGTTCGTGGCCGGCATCGCGATCGCGCCCGCGCTCGCGGCCGTGTACTCGCTGACCGGGCAGCTCGCCGCGCACGGCACGGTCACCGAGGCGTACACGTGGCTCGGCACCGGCATGAGCTCCGGGATCGCGATCGGCGCCGCGCTCGGCGGCGTGGTGGTCGAGCGCGCGGGCACGACCGACGCGTTCGCGCTCGCCGCCTGCGCCGTCGCGCTGGGGGCCGCGCTGGCCGGCGTCCGGCGGTGGAGCCTCCAGCCGGCCTGAAGCGGCAGACTACGCGCCCTGAACCCGAACGAGAGGTGGCTGGATGGGCGTGCTGGACGACAAGGTGGCGATCGTGACGGGCTCGGCCCGCGGCATCGGCCGCGCGACGGCCGAGCTGCTCGCCTCGCAGGGCGCGAAGGTGCTGATCAACGACCTCGACGCCGACGCGGCCGAGCAGACCGCCTCGGAGATCGACGGCGAGACCGTCGTCTACGGCGGCGACCTCACCAAGGGGAGCGCGCCCGACGAGCTGGTCAAGACCGCGGTCGATGCCTGGGGCAAGCTCGACATCGTGGTCAACAACGCCGGCTACACGATCGACGCGCCGATCCACAAGATGAGCGACGACCAGTTCCAGAAGATGCTCGACATCCACAACATCGTCCCCTTCCGCGTCCTGCGCGCCGCCGCCCCGCACCTGCGCGAGCCCGCCAAGCAGGAGCGCGACCAGGGCGTCGAGGTGTTCCGCAAGGTCGTCAACGTCTCCTCGATCTCCGGCACGATGGGCAACGCCGGCCAGGCCAACTACTCCTCCGGCAAGGCCGGCGTGGTCGGCCTGACCAAGACGCTGGCCAAGGAGTGGGGCCAGTTCAAGATCAACGTCAACGCGGTCGCGTTCGGCTACATCGAGACGCGCCTGACCGCGTCCAAGGACGCCGACAACGTGATGGAGATCGGCGGCGAGAAGGTGCAGCTCGGCATCCCCGACAACCTGCGCGGGATGGCCGCGATGCTGATCCCGCTCGGCCGGCCGGGCACGCCGGAGGAGGCCGCCGGTGGCGTTTTCTTCCTCTGCTCGCCGTGGTCGAACTACGTCCACGGGCAGGTGCTCAACATCACGGGCGGGCAGTTCACGGGTATGACGACGTGAGCACCGAGCACGTCATCACCGTCGTGGCCGAGGCCGACCTCGAGGAGCTGCTGCCGCTGCTGCGCGGCTACTGCGACTTCTACGAGGTCGACCCGAGCGACGACGAGCTGCTCGCGGTCTCGCGCGCGCTGATCGCCGACCCCGAGCGCGAGGGCCTGCAGCTGATCGCCCGCGAATCAGCCCCGCCCGCCCGCGCGATCGGCTTCGCGACCGTCTACTGGACCTGGCAGACGCTCGACGCGGCCCGCCTCGGCGTCATGAACGACCTGTTCGTCGCGCCCGAGGGCCGCGGAACGGGCGTCGCGGACCGCCTGATCGCCGCCTGCCGCGAGCGCGCCGCCGACCACGGCGCCGCCGAGCTCGCGTGGCAGACCGCGAAGGACAACCACCGCGCGCAGAAGGTCTACGACCGCATCGGGAGCTCGCGGTCGGACCATTGGCTGGATTACTCTCTGCCCACGCGATGAAGGTCGTCAAGCCATCCGAGCTCGACCGCGACGTCCCGCGCGGGGTCGCCGGCGGCTCGGAGATCTCGCAGGCCACCGCGGGCGCGGTCAACATCTACATGGGCGTCTTCCGCGTCCCGCCCGGCGCGCGCTCGCGCCCGCACTACCACGAGGGCTGCGAGAGCGCCGTCTACATGCTCTCGGGCGAGCTCGAGGTGCGCTGGGGCGACCACCTCGAGGAGACGGTGCGGATCGGGCCGGGCGACATGGTCTACGTGCCGCCGCGCGAGACGCACCTGCTGCTCAACCTCTCCGACGCGGAGCCGGCGGAGTACGTCGTGGCTCGGGACTCGCCGACCGAGGACTCGGTCGAGGTCCCCTGGGCGGAGAGCTAGCTTCGCCCTCGCGAGCGGCGTAGAGTGCCGCTCAGGAATGCTCGAGCATCAGCACCTCGGGCCGGTCGCGAAGCCACACGCCGGATCGCCCGTCGTGGCGCCGTCCGGCCGTGCGAGCCTCGCCGCGACGATGCTCGGCGTCCAGCGCACCGCGGGCAACGCCGCCGCCGCGCAGCTCGCCGCCGCCCTGGCGCGCAGGCTCAAGGTCGCCGACCCGGGCAAGAACATCCCCACGAACAAGACCAACAAGCTCAAGCAGACGAACGGCGCCACGGTCAGCGTCTACCTGGACCGGCTCTGCCCCGCCGGCAAGGTCCACGTCGACCCGAAGAGCGGGGAGGTCACGCTCGGGGCGAAGGCGACGAGCTCCACGACGACCGGCTGCGACTGCCTGTCGCACATGATCGGCTCGAAGCACAAGTGGAAGATCGAGATCACGGACACCGGGTGGCCGCACACGAAGTTCGACGACCACAAGAAGGCCGCAGACCCGAAGAAGGGCACTGGGGGCAAGGTGACCGCTCCGTCGCCGAACACCACGACGACGTACGGCGCGGGCACGGTGTCCGGCGGCGAGCTCGACATCGACCCCTGGCTCGTGCTCGGGCACGAGCTGTGCGGCCATGCCTGGATGGGCGACCAGGGGCTGCACGGTCCCGACGAGGCGCAGCCGCGCGGCGAGGGCGGTCATCAGGAGACCGTCAAGCGCGAGAACCTCATCCGCGCCGAGCAGGGCATCGAGCTCCGGGGCAGCTTCAAGGACCCGAACTGCGGCGAGTCCTACATCCGCGAGAAGGGCGTGAGGGAGTGGTCGAGCTTCCACAAGGTGTGCGTCGCGTGGCGCAACGCCCACGGCCATGCCATCACCGACAAGATCCCCTGAGGTGTCGCCCGTCGCGGTCGAGATCGTCGAGGCCGAGCGCCGGGAGGACCCGCCCGGCGCCACGCTCGCCTACGACGTCCGCAACGAGGGCGACGCGACCGTGTGGCTCGTGGACGACGGCTGGCTCGTGTGGCGGGAGGACGGCGGCCGGATCGAGCTCGGCTTCCAGCGAGTCCCGATGCAGCCGGGCGTGCAGCCGTTCGGCTACTTCGACCCGCGCGTGGTCCCGATCGAGCCGGGAGGCTCGCTGCGGCGGACCGTCGAGCTGAGCTGGCCGCACCGGCTCGACGGGATGTGGAACGCGCAGGACGAGGCGGCGCCGGCGCCGGGCGAGTACGAGGTCGTGGTCCGAGTCGGCTTCGGCGAGTCGGAGACACCGCCGCCGCCCACGCGGGTCGGCGAGGGCGTCGAGGCGCCGATGCTCGGCTGGCAGCGCGAGGCCGTCAGCGAGCCGGTGGCGCTGACCGTCTAGCGCAGGCTCTGCAGGTCCGGGTCCGTGGCAGCCTGCTCGCGAACCTCGTCGCCGCCGAGCTCGATCGCGCGGTCGAGCAGCCGCCGCGCCTCGGCCTCGTCCCCGTAGAGCGCGTGCCAGCAGGCGAGGTCGTAGTGCGCCCACTGGCCGTCCTGGTCGCTCGCGAGGCCCTCCTCGTAGAGCCCGCGGGCGCGCTCGGGGTCCTGCTCGCGGATCGCGGTGGCGCGGAAGCGCGACTCCCAGCCCGACACCTCGAAGGCGCGGTCGCGCCAGCCGCCGAACGACAGCACGGTCGTGCCGGGCTCGCCGGCGACGGCGTGGCGGCGCACCGACGGGTCGGGGAGGAACACGTAGGTGCCGGCCGGGGCGGCGAACGTCTCGCCGTCGAGCGTGAACGTCGCCGACCCGCGGGCCACGAAGTAGAGCTCCTCGTGGCCGGTCCCCTCCTCCGTGTGCGGCTCGACGACGTCGTCGCCCGCCTCGCGCGCGACGTAGGCGTTGGTGCCGAAGGCGGAGACGCCGAGCTCGTGGCGGACCGGCAGCCAGCGCAGCGTGCCCGGGCCGGGCAGGGGCTCGACGTCGTCGAGCGAGGCGATGCGCCAGCGCTCGCTCACGCCTCGCCCATCCGGAAGTGGCAGCCCGAGTAGTAGTCGCCGGCGCGCGAGGCGAGGAACGCGGCGAGCTCGGCCACCTCGGCGGGCTCGGTCGCGGCGCCGGGGAGCAGCGCGGCGGTGCGGATGCCGTAGCGCGCCCACTCGATCGAGAGCGTGCGCGCGAGGTTCTCGAGCCCGGCGCGGGCGGCCTCGGCCCCGGCGTCGGAGGGCGGCGGCGCGAGCAGCAGCAGCTTGCCGCCGGGCCGGTCGCCGTCGATCCAGGCGGCGCGGGCGGTCGGGCGCAGGGCGAGCCAGGCGCCGTCGAGCACGTCGCGCGGGCCCGCGAGCGAGGCGCCGTCCCACACGAGCACGTCCGCCTCCGGCTTCGGCGCCGCCTCGTCGCCGGCCGGGTCGACCACGACGCGGCCGGGCCGCGCACCGAGCTCCGCGGCCCGCCCCACGACGGCCTCGCCGAAGCGGCTCGGCGGCTCCCCGCCGGCGAGCACGAGCTCGATCCCCGCGAGCAGGTCCGGCCGGAGGAGCGTCATCGCCACCGGTGGGAGGTTACCCTCGACCAGGGGTCAGACCCCTACTCGAGGGTTGGCGCCGCAACGCGGCCAGGCCCGGCGGGTTGGGGATAGGACGATGCGCCGTCTTCTTGTCCCGCTCGTCCTGCTCGTCCTGCTCGCGCCCGCAGCCGAGGCGCGGGTGGTCGTCGTCGCGGCCGACCGGCCGGAGGCGGCGCTGCTCGACGTCGGCACGAACACCGTCGCCGCGCGGATCGGGCTGCCCGGCCGCGCGCGGGCGGTGGCGGCGACGGCCGACGGCGCGCGCGCCTACGTCGCCGCGGGCCGCGCGGTCACCGCGATCGACCTGGGGACGCGCGCCGCCGCGGGCAGCGCGCGGCTGGCGAGCGCCGTCTCCGCCGTCGCGGTGTCGCCCGATGGCGCGCGCGTCTACGCCACGCGCGGCCGCGCGCTCGACGTCATCGACGCTGCCACGCTGCGCCCGCTCGCCGCCGTGCTGCTGCCGGGAACGGTGCGGGCGATGGCGGTCACTCCCGACGGGACGCGGGCGGTCGTCACCTCCCGCCGCGGCGCCGCGGTCGTCGACCTGGCGACGCTGCGCGTTCGCCGCCGCGTGCGCCTGCGCGGCGCGGGAGCGATCGCGTTCGACGCGTTCGACCGCGCCTGGATCTCGTCGCTGACCCGTCACCGCGGCCGCCTCGTCCCGCTCGACCCCGTCGGCGGCTCGCTCGGGCGCGCCTTCAAGCTCGGCCGCAACCGCGGCGGCGGCGGGGTCGCGATCCGCGGTGGCCGCGCCGTCGTGGGCGCGGGCCGCGCCCGCATGCGGGCGGTCATCGCCGACCTGCCGCACCGCCGCGTCATCCGCACCCCGCGCACCGGCCGCGGCCCGGGGGCGCCAGCCTGGTCGCCGGAGGGCGTGCGGATCTACGTCGCCGACGCCGGTTCGCGCACGGTCTCCGTCCTCTCCGCCTTCAGCTACAAGCGCCTGCGCGTCGTGCGGCTGGGCCGCGCCCGCCCGCTCGCGCTCGCCGTCCAGCCCGGCCTCGCGATCATCACCGGCACCGAGGGGCCGGACACGCTCAACGGCTCGCGCGGCCGCGACCGGCTCATCGGCCTCGGCGGCGACGACGTGCTGCGCTCCGGCCGCAGCGACGATCTGCTCGAGGGCGGGGCCGGCAACGACACGCTGTCCGGCTCGACCGGCAGCGACGTCTTCGACGGCGGCGACGGCGACGACAAGGCGTTCGGCGCCAACGGCAACGACGTCCTCGACCTCGGGCCGGGCAACGACTTCGGCGACGGCGGGAAGTCCAACGACCAGCTCGACGGCGGCCCCGGCAACGACCGCCTCGACGGCGGCGACGCCGACGACACGATCACCGGCGGCGAGGGCGACGACGTCATCATCGAGGACGGCCTCGGCAACGACGCGCTGCTGTCAGGCGGCCCGGGCAACGACCTCATCCGCGGCGGCCGCGGCTCCGACCGCATGATCGACGGCGGCGACGGGCGACGACACGCTGCTCGGCGAGTCGGGCTCGGAGCGGATCGAGGGCGGGCTCGGCGACGACGCGATCGACGGCGGGCGCGCCGGCGACCGCCTGTTCGGCCGCGAGGGGGACGACCGCGTCAAGGGCGACGCCGGCCGCGACAGCGCCTACGGCTCCGACGGCGCCGACGTGGTCGACGGCGGCTCCGACGACGACCGCGTCTCGGGCGGCAACGGCGACGACACGGTGATCGGCGGCCCGGGCGAGGACGTCGTCAACGCCGGCCGCGGCAACGACATCGTGCGGGTCGCCGACGACAGCGCCGACGCGGTCTCCTGCGGCACGGGGCGCGACACCGTCTACGTCGAGGACACCGCGCCGGAGCGCGACGACCTGACCGGCTGCGAGGAGGTCGTCCGCGTCCCGCCCGAGCCCGCCACCGACGCCACGCCGCCGTCGGTCATCCGCGGCGGGCCGGGCAACGACACGCTGTTCGGCACCGCCGGCCCCGACTCCCTGTTCGGCCAGGACGGCAACGACGAGCTGTTCGGCAACGAGGCGGCGGACTACGTCGACGGCGAGGACGGCGACGACCTGCTGCACGGCGGGCCCGACGGCGACGACATGTTCGGCCGCTTCGGCAACGACATCGTGCTCGGCAACGAGGGCGACGACACGATCGAGGGCGGCTACGGCACCGACCAGATCGACGGCGGCCCCGGCGACGACACGATCTCCGGCACCCAGGACCGCGACACGATCCAGGGCGGCGAGGGGAACGACCGCATCTCCGAGGTCGACGGCGCGGTCGACCGGATCGACTGCGGACCCGGCACGGACGTCGCGTTCGTCGACGCCGAGGACGTCGTGTCCGGGACGTGCGAGGACGTCAGGCGGTAGCGCGCGCCCGGCGGGCGGCCCGGCGCGCCTCGCGCAGCCGGCGGGCGACGCCCTTGCGGCCCAGCGAGTCGAGGCCGGCGTAGAGCCCGCGGATCTGGGCGAAGATCTCGTTCGCCACCTGCTGCTGCTGGTCGGTGGTCGGATCCTCGACCGCCTCCCAGCGCATCGGCTCGCCGTACTGGACGGTGACCTTCGGGAACTGCAGGCGCTTCCAGTTGCGGACCTTCGAGGAGCCGTGGATCGCGGCGGGGACGACCGTCGCGCCGGACTCGAGCGCCAGCCGGCCGATGCCGCGCTTGGGCTGCTCGGAGAGCTTGCCGGTGCGCGAGCGCCCGCCCTCGCAGTACATGACGATCAGCCCGCCGCGCTGGAGGATCTCGTTGGCCGTGATGAACGCGTCCTCGTCGCGGTAGCCGCGCCGGACGGGGAACACGCCGCCGTGCGTGTAGATCCACTGCAGCGGCCGCGTGAACAGCTGCGACTTGGCCATGAAGCTCACGCGCCGCCGCGTGAACGCGCCGACGAAGAAGTGGTCCATGAACGAGAAGTGGTTCGGGGCGATGATCACCGGCCCCGCGGGCACGTTCTCGGCCCCGATGCCGCGCGCGCGGAAGAACGTCCAGGCGTACAGCGAGGTGACGACCCGCACCGCCTCGTAGACCCAGTCGGGCTCGCGCGTACGCGACCGCTCGTGAAAGCGGTCGAAGTACTCCTTGGGACGCGGGTCCTTGTAGACCTGCGCCTTCATGCTCGCGAGATCCTCGGTCATCTCCCTCGGCCGGAAATCCTACCCACCGGGAATGACTCCACACACCGGACGGCCCGCCTCGTGCGCCGGGGCTGTCCCTCCCCGGCGCACGATTCGGCAGGTCACCCACCGGCCTGGCTCTGGAGGAGGAGGACCTTCGAGCACCGGCGGGATGCTCGGGAAGACTGCCGCGCGGGCCTCGATGCGACCACCGACCGGCGGGCGGAAGATCTCTCCGAGCGGTTCGACCGCCGGGCGGGGCTGTGCGGTCTGGCGCAAGCCGACGGTTATCCTCGCGCACCGGATCCGAGCAAAGGGAGCGGCTGTGCCGAACGTGGAGGCCCACATCACGGGCACCGTCTGGAAGGTCGAGGTCGAGGTCGGCGACACGGTCGAGGAGGGCGACACGGTCGTGATCCTCGAGTCGATGAAGATGGAGATGCCCGTGGAGGCCGAGGACGAGGGCCGCGTGTCCGAGATCCTCTGCGAGGAGGGCCAGTCCGTCTCCGAGGGCGACGCGCTCGTCGTCCTCGAGTGAGCGAGCTCGCCGACGGCAAGCTGCGCCTCGATCGCCCCGCGCCGCACGTCGCGCGCCTGACGATCGACAACCCGGCCAAGCGCAACGCGCTCGACCACGCCATCCTCGACGGCATCGCGGCGACCGCGCGCGAGCTCGACGACGCGCGCTGCCTGCTGCTGACCGCCGAGGGCCCCGTGTTCAGCGCCGGCTACGACATCGGCGGCCTGCCGCGCGACGAGTTCGCGCACAAGGCCGAGTCGCTCGTCGCGCACCCGTTCCACGCCGCGATCGCCGCGCTGGAGGCGTTCCCCTACCCCGCCGTGGCCGCGCTCAACGGCCACGCGATCGGCGGCGGGCTCGAGCTCGCGCTCACCTGCGACCTGCGCCTGGCCGCCACCGGCGCGAAGCTCGGCATGCCGCCGGCGCGGCTCGGGCTCGTCTACTCGCACACCGGCCTGCGCAAGTTCATCGACGCGATCGGCGTGGCGCGCACGCGCGAGCTGTTCTTCACGGGCCGCAACGTCAGCACCGCCACCGCGTTGGAATGGGGGATGGTCAACGAGATCGTCGCTCCCGAGAAGCTGGCCGAGCGGGCCGTCGAGTTCGCCGCGGAGATCGCCGCCAACGCGCCGCTCTCGCTGACCGGCAACAAGCGCGTGATCGGGGAGCTGCTGGCCGCAGAGGGCCGGCTCGACCCCGAGGTCGAGGCGGAGCTCGTCGCGCTGCGCGAGGCCTGCTTCCGCAGCGAGGACTTCTACGAAGGAGTGCGCGCGTTCGCCGAGAAGCGGGCTCCGGAATGGCGGGGACGGTAAGAGCAGGACTCCTGGCGCTCGCGCTGGCGGCGCTGCTCGCGCCGCCGGCGTCCGCGGAGGGCCGGCTGCGCGACGGCGTGCAGCTCCCGCCCGAGGGCTTCGACTTCGTGACCTGGGACCCGGTGCTGAAGCAGACGCCGAACCGCGGCTGGCGCCGCTGGGGCACGCGCAAGCTCGTCGACACCACGTTCCTCGTCCTACGCGAGTTCCGCGACGCCAACCCCGACGCGCCGCGGATCCTGGTCGGGGATCTCTCGAGACCCCGCGGCGGCTCCTTCGGCGCGCGCTACGGCGGGCTCGGCCACCAGACGCACCAGAGCGGGCTCGACGTCGACATCTACTACCCCCGCCGCGACGGCCTCGAGCGCGCCGCGCGGCGGCCCGGCCAGGTCGACCGGGCGCTCGCGCAGGAGCTCGTCGACCGCTTCGTGCGGGCGGGCGCGACGAAGGTCTACGTCGGCCCGAACGTGCGCCTGAGCGGCCGCCGCGGAGTCGTCACGCCGCTCGTCTACCACGACGATCACCTGCACGTCAGGCTCTCGCCGCGCCGCGTGAACCAGCCGGTTCCGGGGTAGGCGACCCGGGGAGAGAGCCCCCGGGAGGAGCCGTTTTCATGCCGCGCATCGCCGTATTGCTGCTGACCGCCGTGCTGATGGCGCTCGTCGCCGCGTTCCCCGCGGGGGCGCAGGTGCCCGAGCCGCCGAAGACCCCGACGGCGGAGGGCCGAGGCGGTTCGGCCGCCACGGTCGACCCGCTGGCGACGAAGACGGCGATCGACGTGCTCAACTCCGGCGGCAACGCGGTCGACGCCGCGGTGGCGGCGGCCGGCGTCCTCGGCGTGACCGAGCCGTTCTCGTGCGGCATCGGCGGCGGCGGCTTCATGGTGATCTACGACGCCAAGCGCCGCCGCGTCGACACGATCGACTCGCGCGAGGCGGCGCCGAAGGACCTGGCGCCGACCGCGTTCGAGGAGTACACCGACGACTTCCAGGCCGCCCGAGTCAGCGGGCTCAGCGTCGGCGTGCCCGGCACCGTGCGCGGCTGGGAGACGGCACTGAAGCGCTACGGCACGCGCTCGCTGCGGACGCTGCTCAAGCCCGGCGAGCGGATCGCCCGCGAGGGCTTCGTCACCGACGCGACGTTCGCCGGCCAGGTGAAGAGCAACGAGGACGTCTTCGACGACTTCACCTCCAGCAAGGCGACGTACCTGAACCCGGACGGCACCGCGCCGCCCGCGGGCTCCGTCCACCGCAACCCGGACATGGCCGACACCTACGCGCGCATCGGGGCCGACGCCGACAACTTCTACGAGGGCCGGATCGCGCGCGACATCGCCCGCACCGTGCAGCGCCCGCCGGAGACGCCGGACTCCGAGCGCGAGGTCGCCCCCGGCAAGATGACCGAGCGCGACCTCGGCCGCTACCGCGCGATCCAGCGCAAGCCGACGAAGGTCGACTACCGCGGGCTCGAGGTCTACGGCATGGGCCCGCCGTCCTCCGGCGGCACGACGGTCGGCGAGGCGCTCAACATCCTCGAGGGCTTCCGGCGCAACGAGCCCGCCGAGGCGAAGCTGCACCACTACCTCGAGGCGTCCAAGCTCGCCTACGCGGACCGCAACGAGTACGTCGGCGATCCGGACTTCGTCGACGTGCCGCTGCGCGGGCTGCTGTCCGACCGCTTCGCGGCCGAGCGCCGCTCGCTGATCACCGACAGCGCGCTGCCCGCGCCGCAGGACCCGGGCAACCCGTGGAAGTACGACCGCGGGCACGGGCACGGGGGCGGCAAGTCGAACGGCGACGACAAGGGCCGCTCGACGACGCACCTGACGGTCGCGGACCGCTGGGGCAACGTCGTCTCCTACACGTTCACCATCGAGCAGATCGGCGGCAGCGGCATCGTCGTGCCGGACCGAGGCTTCCTGCTCAACAACGAGCTGACCGACTTCAACTTCACGCTCGACCCCGACGGGTCCGTCCCGGCGAACTACCCGAAGGGCGGCAAGCGCCCGCGCTCGAGCATGGCGCCCACGATCGTGCTCGACCGCAGAGGGCCGGCGGTCGCGCTCGGCTCGCCGGGCGGCGCGACGATCATCACGACGGTCCTGCAGGTGCTCGTCAACCACGTCGACTTCGGGATGAGCCTGCCCCAGGCGGTGGCGGAGCCGCGGGCGTCGCAGCGCAACAGCGCCACGACGCCGGCCGAGGAGGCCTTCATCACCCGTTACGGGGGCCCGCTCACCGCGCGCGGGCACGCGTTCTCGATCGTGACGCCGAACCCGCCGGGCGAGATCGGCGCGGTGGAGGCGATCGCCTTCGGGCGTCACGGCCGCCAGCAGGCGGTGGCCGAGCCGACCCGCCGCGGTGGGGGCTCGGCGATGGTGGTCCGCCCGGGCGGCTAGCGCCGTCCGGGGCCGGGCGTACCGTTCGGCCATGCTCGACGTGGATGCCCGCCTGGCCGAGCTCGAAGAGCTCGGCACGTACCGCCGGATGCGAATGGTCAGCGGGCCCCAGGGCCCGCGTGTCGTCCTCGACGGACGGCCCGTGCTGCTGCTGTGCTCCGACAACCACCTCGGGCTGGCGGACCATCCGCGCGTGCGCGAGGCGTCGGCCGACGCCGCGATGCGCTGGGGCGCGGGCGCCGGCGCGCCGCGTCCGGGCGCTGGGACGATGACGCTGCACCGGCGGCTCGAGGAGCGGCTCGCCGACTTCCTCGGCACCGACGCGGCGCTGCTGTTCGGCTCGGGCTACCTCACGAACCTCGGCGTCATCCCCGCGCTCGCCGAGCGCGGCGAGATCGTCTTCACCGACGCGCTCAACCATCCGTCGGTCGCCGACGCCTGCCGGCTGGCGGGCGCCGAGGCGTTCGTCTACGACCACGGCGACGCCGAGCATCTCGCCTGGGGCCTGCGCAACGCCGACGGCCGCGCGGCGCTGATCGTGACCGAGGGCGTGTTCGCGCTCGACGGCGACGTCGCGCCGCTCGAGGCGATCGTCGCGCTCGCCCACCGCTTCGACGTGCGCGTGATGGTCGGCGAGGCGCACGGGCTCGGCGCCGTCGGGCCGGACGGCCGCGGCGCGGTCGCCGCCGCCGGGGTGAGCCGGCAGGTCGACGTGATCGTGGGCAGCCTCGGCACCGGCCTCGGCGCCGCGGGCGGCTACGCCGCGTGCGACCGCACGCTCGCCCGCTACCTCGCGGCGCACGCGCGCACGTTCGCGGGCTCGACCGCGCTGCCGCCGCCGGCCGCCGCCGCCGCGATGGCGGCGCTCGAGCTGCTGCGCGAGCAGCCGCGGCGCGTCGAGAAGCTGCAGGACAACGCGGAGGTGCTGCGGACCGAGCTCGCGCGCGAGGGCTTCGACGTGGCGGGCGCCGACTCGCACGTCGTCTCGCTGGTGATCGGCGACGCCCGCCTGGCGGTCCGGATCGCCGAGCTCGCGCTCGAGCAGGGCGTCTACGTCGGCGCGCTGCGGCCGCCCGACGTCCCCGAGGGCTGCGCGCGGCTGCGCCTCGCCGCGATGGCCTCGCACACGAAGTCAGAGCTGCGCGACGCCGCCCGGGTGCTCGGCCGGGCGGCGTTGCGCGCGGGCTTCCGGCCCGGCGCCGGCGTGCCCGTGGTGGTCGCGCAGGAGCTGCCGCAGGCGCGCCCCGGGGTGTTCGACGGCGCCGCGTTGCCGCGGGCGGCGTAGGCGCGAGAGGGTCCGTGGGGTAAGACTCGCCCCATGGACCTGGATCTCCTCGTCGTCGGCTCGGGGCCGAGTGGGCAGAAGGCGGCCATCCAGGCCGCCAAGCTGGGCAAGCGCGTGGCCGTGGTCGAGCGCAGGCAGCGGCTCGGCGGCGTCTCCATCCACACCGGCACCATCCCCTCCAAGACCTTGCGCGTGGCGGTGCTCGACGAGCTCGCCCGGCGCCCGCTCGACGTCCCCGACCCGCTCAACCCCGAGAGCCGGGAACGCCAGGCGATCGAGTTCCTGATGGACCGCACCGCGCGCGTCGTCGGCGCGGAGGCGCAGGTGGTGCGCGACCAGTTCCGCCGCAACCGCGTCGGGCTGCTGTTCGGCGAGGGCTCGTTCGTCGACGAGCACACGATCTGCATCTCCGACGACGACGGCAAGAAGACCGTGACCGCGGCGAACATCGTGATCGCGTGCGGGACGAACCCGGCGCGGCCGAAGGGCGTCGCGTTCGACGACGAGACGATCATCGACTCGGACGGGTTGCTGCACCTCCACCAGCGGCTCCCGCGCAGCATGGTCGTGGTCGGCGCCGGCGTGATCGGGGTCGAGTACGCGTCGATGTTCGGCCGCCTCGGCACGAAGGTCACGGTCGTCGACCAGCGCCCGCGCGTGCTGACGTTCCTCGACGGCGAGATCGGCGAGGCGCTGCAGTACATCCTGCGCCGCAACAACGTGACGTTCCGGCTCAACGAGGCCGTGGCGGGCGTCACGTCGAGCAACGGCGAGGCGGTCACCAAGCTCGCCTCCGGCAAGTCGATCCGCTCCGAGACCGTGCTCTACGCGACCGGCCGCCAGGGCGCGACCGATTCGCTCGACCTCGCCAAGGCGGGGCTCGAGGCCGACAAGCGCGGGCGCATCTCCGTCGACGAGTGCTTCCGCACCAAGGCCAAGCACATCTTCGCGGTCGGCGACGTGGCCGGCGGGGCGGGCCTCGCCGCGACGGCGATGGAGCAGGGCCGGCTGGCGGCGCTGACCGCGTTCCAGCAGGAGGTCACGACGATGCCCGAGCTGCTGCCGACCGGCGTCTACGCGATCCCCGAGATCGCGATGGTGGGGCGCACGGAGGAGGACCTCACGGAGGCCGGCGTCCCCTACGTCGCCGGGCTCGCGCGCTGGTCGGAGCTCGCGCGCGGCCTGATGATGGGCGACGAGGACGGGATCCTGAAGCTGCTCGTCTCGACCGACGACCGCACGCTGCTCGGCGTGCACGTGCTCGGCACCGGCGCCGCCGACCTCGTCCACATCGGCCAAGCCGTGATGGGCGGCAACCAGGGCGTCGATTTCCTCGTCTCGGCCGTCTTCAACTACCCGACGTTCGCCGAGGCCTACAAGGTGGCCGCGCTCGACGCGGTCAACCGGATCGGCTAGTCCTCGGGGTCGCCGCCCGCGGCGTACTCGACGATCGACTTGTCGATCAGCCACTCCACGGGCGCCTTGTCGTCCGTGTAGACGTCACCGCCCGCGAGCCCCTTCTCCAGCCGGTTCGCGGTCTGCAGCGCGATCGGCCGCAGCTCGCCGGGCAGGCGCGCCGACGCGCGGATGAGGTTGTCGCGCGTGACCGGCGTCTCGGCCCCGATCAGCAGCGTGTTCGTCGGCTCGAGCGGGTCGCGCGCCACGTTCGGGAAGACCGAGCCCATCGTCGCGGTCAGCACCTTCTCGAGGTCGTCGTTGCCTTCGGGATGACCGGCGTTGACGACCACCGCGCCGCCCGGGGCGAGCCGGTCGCGGACGAGCTCGAAGAATTCGTGCGTAGCGAGGTAGAACGGGATGTAGGGCTGGCGGTAGGCGTCGACGAAGATCGCGTCGTAGCGCACGTCGGAGCGGCGCAGGAACGGCCGCGCGTCCTCGGCGTACTCGCGCAGCTGCGGGCGCTTGCGCACGCCGAAGTACTCGCGGCCGATGTCGAACAGCTCGCCGTCGATCTCCACGCCGTCGATGCGGGCGGCGGGGAAGTACTTCTCGTAGGCGCGCGCGGTCGTGCCGCCCGCGAAGCCGAGGATCGCGACGTGCCGCGGCGGGTCGCGGCGGACCGCGAACGGGGTCACGAGGTAGCCGTCCCAGACGTCGCCGGTGAGGACGGTGTCCTTGCGGTAGATCGAGTGGACGGCCTGGCCCTCGTTGAGCTCGAGGTGCCGCTCGCCGTCCGGGTAGTCGATGACGCGGGCGTACTGCGACGTCGTGTCGGCCTCGTGGATCACCGTGCCGCTGCCGGCGTCCTTGACCGTGCCGACGGGCAGCGCGAACAGCGCCGCGACGCCGAGCGGCACGAGCGCCCAGCGCTTGCCGAGGCCGACCGCGGCGACGATCGCCAGCGCCAGCGCGAAGGTCAGGAACGTGCGCTGCGTCCCGACGAGCGGGATCAGCAGCAGCGCGGACAGGAACGTCCCGACGAGCGAGCCGACGGTCGAGATCGCGTACATCCGGCCCGCGGTCTGCCCGGAGTCCTCGATCCGCTCGAGCTTGAGCCGGATCGCCCACGGCGACACGGCGCCGAGCATCAGCACCGGCACGGCGACGAGCACCAGCACGCCGAACAGCGAGCCCGCGAACGCGCCGACCGAGTACTCGTCGAACGCCTCGACGCTGAGCGACAGGAACGGGTCGGCGACGATCGGCACCAGCGCGAGCAGCACCGAGGCGGCGAGCACCAGCGCGCACAGCGAGCGCACGTTCGGCCGCCGGTCGGCCATCCGCCCGCCGAACCAGTAGCCGATCGACAGCGCCACGAGCACGATCGCGATCGTGTTCGCCCACACGATCGTGGAGGCGCCGAAGAACGGCGCCATCAGCCGCGCCGCCGCGATCTCCGCGCCGAGCGTCGAGGTGCCGACGACGAAGACGAGCAGCTCGAGAGGCGGGAGGCGCCGCGCCGGCGGGCTCCCCTCGGTGCCCGCGCCTACCGCGGACTCAGTCCTCGTAGAGGCTGAAATCGGCCTTGCGTGCCCCGCAGACGGGGCAGAACCAGTCGGTGGGGATCTCCTCGAACGGCGTGCCCGGTGGGATGCCACCGTCGGGATCTCCTTCAGCAGGGTCGTAGATGAATCCGCAGGACTCGCAGATCCACTTCTGTGCGGTACTCGTCGTGGTCATACGTTGATAGTAGGGTCGCCCGCCCATGGGGGTCGACAGGCCAGGCCCGGGCGAGGAGCTCAACGAAGGGGCGGAGACCACGCCCCGCGACGCCGCCACGGTGATCGTGCTGCGCGGCGGCGCGGACACCCTCGAGGTGCTGCTCGTCCAGCGCAATCCGGAGCAGAAGTTCATGGGCGGCGCCTGGGTCTTCCCCGGCGGCGCGGTCGACGCCGGCGAGGACGCGCGGGTGGCCGGCGTCCGCGAGGTGGAGGAGGAGGCGGCGCTGGCGCTGCCCGATCCGGGCGCGCTGGTCGAGTTCTCGCGCTGGATCACGCCCGCTCAGGTGAAGATCCGCTTCGACACGCGCTTCTTCCTCGTCGCCGCGCCGGAGGACGCGGTGCCGGAGGTCGACGGCGCCGAGTGCGTCGACATCGGCTGGTTCACGCCCGCGGGCGCGCTCGAGGCCTATGCGCGCGAGGAGCTCCTGCTCGTGTTCCCGACCATCAAGACGCTCGAGCAGCTCTCCCCCTTTGGGTCCGCGGCCGAGCTGCTGGAGTGGGCCGAGGGCCGCGAGGTCGTGCCGATCGAGCCGCAGGTCGTCGTCGAGGGCGAGGTGGCGCGCGTCGTGCTGCCGGGCGAGCCGGGGTACGTCGCGTGAGGCCCGAGACGCGCCTCGTCCACGGCGGCCGCCCCTCCGAAGGCCCGCTGTCCGTGCCGGTGGTGCTGACCGCGCCGTACCACGAGGAGGGCTACGCCCGCGAGGAGGGGACGCCGACCTGGGAGGCGTTCGAGGCGGCGATCGGCGCGCTCGAGGGCGGCGGCGCGGTGGCGTTCTCCTCCGGGATGGCAGCGGCGAGTGCGGTGCTCGAGCCGCTCCCGCTCGGCGCCCGCGTCGTCGGTCCCGCCGTCGGCTACACGGGCGTGCGCGTGCTGCTGCAGGAGCGGGCCGCGGCGGGCCGGCTCGAGCTCGAGGAGGTCGACCTCACCGACACCGAGGCGGTGCTGCGCGCGTGCGAGGGCGCCGCGCTGCTGTGGGCCGAGCCGCTGACGAACCCGCTCGTCGGCGTCGCCGAGCTGGACCGCCTGTGCGAGGGCGCCCACGCCGCGGGCGCCGAGGTCGTCGTCGACGCCACGTTCGCCACGCCGCTGCTGGTGCGCCCGCTCGAGCTCGGCGCCGACGTCGTCATGCACAGCGCCACGAAGTTCATCGGCGGCCACTCCGACCTGCTGATGGGCGTCGCCACCGGGCGCACCCCGCAGCGCACCGAGGCGCTCCGCCACACGCGCGGGCTGCTCGGCGCCACCCCGGGCGCGCTCGAGGCGTTCCTCGCGCTGCGCGGCCTGCGCACGCTGGCGGTGCGCCTCGAACGCGCGCAGGCGACCGCGATCGTGCTCGCCGAGCGGCTCGCCGCCCACCCCGGCGTCAGCGAGGTCCATTACCCCGGCCTTCCCTCCGATCCAGGTCACGGCCGCGCCGCACGGCTGCTCGATGGCTTCGGAGCGATGCTCGCCTTCGAGGTGCCGGGCGGTCCCGACGCCGCACAGGCGGTCTGCGAGCGCGTCCGCGTCGTGATCCATGCCACGAGCCTCGGCGGCGTGGAAACGCTGATGGAGCGCCGCTCGCGCTACCCGAAGGAGGCGACGCCCGAGAGCCTGCTGCGCGTCAGCGTCGGCCTCGAGCACGTCGAGGACCTGTGGGCGGACCTCGACGCCGCGCTCCGCGTCAGCTGAGCCCGCTGTGGCTCGGGATGTGTCGCGGGGCCGATTCCGGGGCACGCCAAGGACATGCGCCGCCTCGCCATCGCTGCGGCTCTGCTGTTCCTGTCCCTGGACTGCGCAACGGCTGCCGCTCGGCCCGATCCTGTCGGGGTGCCACGCGGATATCCGGCCGCCGAACGTGGTGTCGCGCAGCAGGGGCGGGCAGCGGTGGAGCTGCTGCGCGCCGGTGACGCCGAGGCGCTGCACGCGCGGTTCGCGCCGGAGCTCGCCGAAGAGGTTCCATTGGAGACCCTGAGGGCGGCGCTCGCAGACACGCTGGCTACGGCTCCGATCGCCTCACGGGTCGCTGAGAGCCGCTTGCCGGTGGACCGGGGCTTGAGGATCTACGCCGCCGATCACCGCTGGGGCGCCGGCGTCCTGGACGTCGACCTGGTCTTCGACGGACGGGGCGCCATCGCCAGCCTGCGCTTCGCCCCACGTGAGCCGCTGCCGCCAGACCCGGCGGCCGGCCGCCGCGTGCACCTGCGGCTGCCGCTCGAGGGTCGCTGGTGGGTGTACTGGGGCGGCCCTGACGAGCTGCGCAACTATCACGTCGTCGCACCCGACCAGCGCCACGCGATCGACTTCGTGCGCTGGAAGCGCGGAGGCACCGCGAGCGGGCAGGGAGTCCACAACCGCGACTACGCCGCTTGGGACAGACGAGTCGTCGCGCCGGCCGACGGGGTCGTCGTCGCGGCCAAGGACGGCGTGCGCGACAACCGGCCTCGCGTCGAGGTCGAGAACGCCGACGACCCGGCCGGCAACCATGTCCTGCTCGACATCGGGGACGGTGCGTTCGCGCTGCTCGGACACCTGCGCTCCGGCAGTGTGCGGGTGCGCCCCGGCGACCGGGTACGCGCGGGCGACCTACTCGCCCGGGTCGGTAACTCCGGGAACAGCTCCGAGCCGCACCTGCACTTCCACGTGCAGGACAGCGCGACTCCGCTCAGCGGAAACGGGCTGCCTGCGCGTTTTCGCGACGTCGTGGTGGACGGCCGGTGGCGACGGACGGCCGCGGCGCTGCAAGGAAGCTTCATCGCGGCGCGCTGAGCCTGAGCGGCGGACTCACCGCCCGACCGCGTAGCCCTGCATCCCGCGCGGGTTCGCCCCAGCTTTGAGCAGCCCGTCCGGCTCGCGCGCGACGGCGCTCACCCGCCCCAGCGACCACGGCGGGCGCACCAGCACGTCGTGGCCGCGCCGCCGCAGCTCGGCGATCACATCCGGCCCAGCGCGCTCCTCGAGCTCGAGCTCGTTGAGCGACAGCTCGCGCGGATGGAACGAGCTCGGGCCGTGGTTGACGTGGAAGCCCGGGGCGTCGATCGCGGCCTGGAGGTCGCGGCCGAGGTGGAGGTGGCCGAGGAGGGCGCCGAGCTGCCACTGGTCCTGCATGTCGCCGCCGGGCGTGCCGATCGCCATGTACGGCTCGCCCTCGCGCAGGACGAGCGTGGGCGTGAGCGTCGTGCGCGGGCGCTTGCCCGGCTCGAGTGAGCTCGGCAGCCCCTCGGTGAGCCAGAACATCTGCGCACGCGTGCCGAGGCAGAACCCGAGGCCGGGGACGACCGCGGCGCCGTGCAGCCAGCCGCCGCTCGGCGTGGCCGAGACGAGGTTGCCGTGGCGGTCGGCGACGTCGAGGTGGCAGGTGTCGCCCGCGAGCCCGACGGTCGGCTCGATCGTGCCTCCGCCGGCGCCGGAGGCCAGCGGCGGCAAGATCGGCTCGCGGCCGCCCGGCGCGCCCGGGCGCAGCTCCTCGGAGGCGCGGTCCCCCACGAGCGCGCGCCGCTCGTCCGCGTACTCGGCGCTGAGCAGCGCGCCGAGCGGGACGTCGACGAAGTCCGGGTCGCCGTACCACGCGTCGCGGTCCGCGAACGCGAGCTTCGCGCACTCGGCGACGGTGTGGATGAAGTCCGCCGGAGCCATCGCGGCGAGGTCGAAGCCGGCCAGCAGCGCGAGCTGCTGGAGCAGCACCGGGCCCTGCCCCCACGGCCCGGTCTTGCAGATCGTGTGGCCGTGGTAGTCGAGCATGACCGGCATCTCGAGCGTCGCCGCCCAGCCCGCCAGGTCGTCGCCGGAGAGCAGCCCGCGCTCGTCCGAGGTGAGGATCGCCTCCGCGACCCAGCCGCGGTAGAACGCGTCGCGCGCCGCGTCGATCCGCGCCTCGCGCGAGCCGCCGCCCGAGCGCGCGAGCCGCTCGAACGTCTCGGCCAGCGCGCGATTGCGGAACAGCTCGCCGTCCTCGGGCAGCGATGCGTAGAGCTCGGCCGAGCTCGTCCACTCGGGCGGCAGGCCGCGCGCCGCCGCGCGGATCCCCGGCACGACCGGGTAGCCCCCGCCCGCATATCCGATCGCCGCCTCCAGCACGTCCGCGAGCTCCCACGTCCCGAAGTCGCGCAGCATCAGGCACCACGCGTCGAACGCGCCCGGCACGACGGCGGCGTACGGCCCCTCGCCCGGCACGAGATCGAGGCCGAGCGACCGGTACGTGTCGATCGTCGCCGCCTGCGGCGCCGGCCCCTGCCCGCACACCACGACCGGCTCGCCGCGCTCCACGGGCCACACGATCGCCGGCACGTCGCCGCCCGGCCCGTTGAGGTGCGGCTCCACGACCTGGAGCACGAACCCCGCCGCCACCGCCGCGTCGAACGCGTTGCCGCCGCGCTCGAGCACCGACATCCCCGCCCCCGACGCCAGCCAGTGCGTCGAGGCGACCATGCCGAACGTCCCGCGCAGCTCGGGCCGCGTGGTGAAGCTCATGTCCGGCCCTCTTCCACGAGGTGACACGCTACGAGGTGGCCGTCGCCCCGCAGCTCCGGCCGCTCCTCCAGGCAGCGCGGCGACGACTCGTCGCTCAGCGGGCAGCGCGTGCGGAAGCGGCAGCCCGACGGCGGGTCGGCCGGGCTCGGGATGTCGCCCTCGAGCACGATCCGGCGGCGCGTGCGCTGCACCTCGGGATCGGGCACGAGCGCCGCCGACAGCAGCGCCTGCGTGTACGGGTGCCGCGGCGACTCGAACAGCTCCTCGCGCGTGCCCGACTCGACCACCTCGCCCAGGTACATGACCGCCACGCGGTCGCACAGGTACTCGACGATCGACAGGTCGTGGGTGATGAACAGGCACGAGAAGCCCATCTCGGCCTGCAGCTCGCGCAGCAGGTTGAGGATCCCCGCCTGCACGGAGACGTCGAGCGCCGACACCGGCTCGTCGGCGATCAGCACGCTCGGCTTCACGCTCAGCGCCCGCGCCAGCCCGACCCGCTGGCGCTGCCCGCCCGACAGCTCGTGCGGGTAGCGGTCGCGGATCTCCGGTCGCAGCCCGACCTGCTCGAACAGCTCCTGCGTGCGCTCGTCGAGCTGCTTGCCCGACGCGAGCTTGTGCAGCCGCAGCGGCTCGGCCGCGATGTCGCCGACGGTCATGCGCGGGTTCAGCGACGAGTACGGGTCCTGGAAGACCATGTGCAGCTCGCGGCGCAGCGGCCGCATCTGCTTGCGCGACAGCGTCGTGACGTCCGTCCCGCGCAACCGGATCGTCCCCGCGGTCGGCTCGAGCAGCCGCATGATGCAGTTCGCCACCGTCGACTTGCCGCTGCCCGACTCGCCGACGAGGCCGAGCACCTCGCCCGGCGCCAGCGTCAGCGACACGCCGTCGACCGCCTGGACGTCGCCGAAGTGCTTGACGAGGCCGTCGACCTCGAGCACCGGCCCGTCGCCGTTCAGCGCCCGTTCCACACGGCCTCCCCGGGGTGGAAGCAGGCGGCCCGGTGCTGCGGGCCGACGGGCACGAGCCGCGGCACCTGCAGGCACTCGTCGTCCGCCCGCGGGCAGCGCGGGGCGAACGCGCAGGCGTCGGGCAGCTGCGCGAGCGAGGGAACGACGCCCGGGATCTCCTGCAGCGGCTCGTCGATGCTGCGGCGGCCCGAGCGCGGCAGCGCCGCCAGCAGCCCCGTCGTGTACGGGTGCTGCGGGTTCGCGAACAGCTCGCGCGCCGGCGCCTCCTCGACCTTGCGGCCCGCGTACATGACCATCACGCGGTCCGCGACGTCGGCGACCACGCCGAGGTCATGGGTGATGAGGATGATCGCGGTCCCGAGGCGCTGGCGGATGTCGCGCATGAGGTCGAGGATGCCCGCCTGGATCGTCACGTCGAGCGCCGTCGTCGGCTCGTCGGCGATCAGCACCTTCGGGTTGCAGGCGACCGCCATCGCGATCATCACGCGCTGGCGCATCCCGCCCGAGAGCTGGTGCGGGTACTCGTCGATCCGCCGCTCGGGCGCCGGGATGCCGACGAGCTCGAGCAGCTCGAGCGTGCGGTCGCGCGCCTCGGCGCGGCCGAGGCCGAGGTGGTGGCGCAGCACCTCGCCGACCTGCCGGCCGACGGTGAAGACCGGGTTCAGCGAGGTCATCGGCTCCTGGAAGACGAACGAGATCTCGCGCCCGCGCACCCTGCGCAGGCTCGGCTCGTCGGCCGTGAGCAGGTCGCGGCCCTCGAAGCGCGCGGCGCCCGACAGCCGTGCCGAGTGCGGCAGCAGCCGCAGCATCGACATCGCGGTGACGCTCTTGCCGCACCCCGACTCGCCCACCATCGCGAGCACCTCGCCGGCCTCGAGCGAGAACGACACGCGGTCGACCGCGTGCACCGACCCCTCGTCGGAGTCGAAGCGCACGGACAGCTCGTCGACCTCGAGCAGCGCCATCAGCGCGTCATCCGGGGGTCGAGGACGTCGCGCAGGCCGTCGCCCAGCAGGTTGAAGGCGAGCGTCGCCAGCGCCACCGCGATGCCCGGGTAGACCGCGAGCATCGGCGCCTGCGAGAGCAGCGGCTGCGCGGCCGACAGCATCACGCCCCACGACGGCGTCGGCGGCTGCACGCCGAGCCCGAGGAACGACAGCAGCGCCTCGCCGAGGATCGCCAGCGGGATCGTCACCGTCGCCTGCACCAGCAGCGTGCTCGTCAGGTTGGGGAGGATGTGGCGGCGCAGGATCGTCGGGTCGCCGGCGCCGTTGGCGACCGCCGCGCGCACGTAGTCCTCCTCCCGCAGCGCGAGCGTCTCGCCGCGCGTCACGCGGACGATGCCCGGCATCGCCGCGAAGCCCAGCGCGATCGTCGCGTTGGTCAGCGACGGCCCGAAGATCGCGGCCAGCCCGACGGCGATGACGATGAACGGGAAGGCCAGCAGGACGTCGGTGATGCGCGAGATCACCGGATCGCTCCAGCCCCGGAAGTAGCCCGCGACGAGCCCGAGCGGGACGCCGACCAGCATCGCCAGCGCGGTCGAGAGCAGGCCGACCTGCATCGACGCGCGCGCGCCGTAGACGATGCGCGAGAACGTGTCGCGCCCGAGCTCGTCGGTGCCCAGCAGATGCTCGGCCGACGGCCCCGCGAGCGGCGCCGCGAAGTCGGTCGCCCCCGGCTCGTAGGGCGCGATCAGCGGCGCGAAGACCGCCATCAGCGTGAACAGCAGCGCCAGCACCAGCCCGGTGACCGCCATCGGCCGGCGCAGGAAGCGCCGGCGCATGCGCGTGCGGCGGCCGATCCGCGGCGCGGTGCCGAGGGTGAGCTCGGGCGTGCTCACGCTGCGCGCCCCGCGATCCGGATCCGCGGGTTGAGCACGGAGTAGAGGACGTCGACGAGCAGGTTGATCAGCACGTAGCCGAACGTCACCACGAGCACCACCGCCTGCACGAGCGCGAAGTCGCGCTGCAGCACCGAGTCGAGCGTGAGCTTGCCGAAGCCGGGGATGACGAAGACCGTCTCGGTCACCACCGCGCCCGAGATCAGGATCCCCAGCTGGAGGCCGACGATGGTCACGACGGTGAGCAGCGAGTTGCGCAGCGCATGGCTCCACACCACCCGCCGCTCCGGCATCCCCTTGGCGCGAGCGGTGCGGACGTAGTCGGCGCCCAGCGAGTCGAGCATCGCCGAGCGCATCTGCCGCATCACGATCGCCGCCACCGACGTGCCGAGCACGATCGCCGGCATGATCATCTTCTTGAGGTTCTCGATCGGGTCCTCGAGGAACGGCGTGTAGCCCGACGCCGGCAGCCACCCGAGCTCGACGGACACGATCAGGATCAGCATCAGCCCGAGCCAGAAGTGCGGCACGGACAGCCCGATGAGCGCCAGCCCGGAGCCCAGGTAGTCGACCACCCCGCCTGGCCTCACCGCCGCCAGGATGCCCGCCGGTATCCCCAGCCCGAGCGCGATCACCAGGCTCCAGAACGCCAGCTCGAGCGTGACCGGGAGCCGGTCGACGATCGTGTCGGCGACCGGCAGGCCGCTCTTGCTCGACTCCCCCAGGTCCCCGCGCACGACGTGGCTGAGCCAGGTGACGTACTGGACCGGCACGGGCTTGTCGAGGCCGTACTTCTCGCGCACGGCCTCGAGCGCCGCCGGGTCGCGGTTCTCGCCGGCCAGCGCGAGCGCGGTGTCACCCGGCAGCGCGCGCAGGCCGACGAAGACGACGATGCTCGACAGCAGCAGGACGATCAGCGCGGCGCCGGCCCGGCGCAGGATGAACGAGCGCATCCTCCGGTCCTCAGCCGCCGGCCAGGCCGGCCTCCTTGAAGCGCATCAACCCGTCGCCGAACACCTTCAGCCCGGCCACCTGCTTGCTCGCGCCGGTGATGAACTTCTCGTGGAAGAGGTAGATCAGCGGGCGGTCGCGGTTGACCACGGCGACGGCCTGCTTGTAGAGCTCCTTGCGCTCCGCCTCGTCGTTGGTCGTGCGCGCCTTGTCGAGCAGCGCGTCGAGCTCGTCGCTGGAGTAGCCGGCGATGTTCTGCGAGCCCTTGCTGGCGACGAACTCGTAGATGTCGCCGTCCGGGTCGACGCGGCCGGACCAGCCGATCTGGAACGTGTCGAACTCTCCGGCGTCGCCCTTGTCGAGCGCGCTCGTGAACTCGGTCGGCTGCAGCTTGACGTCGAAGCCCGCCTCCTTCGTCATCGCCTGGATCGTCTGACCGAGCCGCAGCGCGACCGCGTCGGTGTTGAGCATCATCGTGACCGGCACCGGCGTCTTGGCGCCGCTCTCCTGCACGAGCTGCTTGGCCTTGGCGACGTCGCGCGCCGGGCACTGCAGGCTCTCGTCGTGCAGCGGGTTGACCGGCGAGATCGGGCTGCAGGCCGGCTCGACGCCGTCGTCGTAGACGATCTTGGCGATCCCCTTGCGGTCGATCGCGGCGTCGAACGCCTCGCGCAGCTTCGGCTCGGACGCGAGCGGCGTGGTGACCTTCCCGGGCGGCTTGCCCAGCCCGTTCTTGTTGCCGACGTTGACCGTGAGCCCCTGGTACCCCAGCGAGGTCACGGCGAGCGTCTGCAGCTTCGAGTCCTTCTTGACGGCCGGCAGGTCGCTCGGCTCGAGGCGGTCGATCACGTCGACGTCGCCGGAGCGCAGGTTCGACGCCCGCGCGCTCGACTCGATGATGATCTTGAAGGTCAGCTTGTCGAGCTTGACCTTGTCGGCGTCGTAGTAGTCCGGCGCCCGCTCGAGCACGATCTGGTCGCCCTCGGTGCGGCTCGCGTACTGGAACGGCCCGACGCACACGGGGTCGGTGGCGAACTTCTCGCCGAGCTTGTCGAGCGCCTTGGGCGACATCACCATGCCCGCGCGGTCGGCGAGCTGCGCCGTCAGCGGCGCGAACGGCGTCGACAGCTTGAGCTCCACGGTGCTCGGATCCACGACCTTGACCGAGCTGACCGGAGCGAGCTCGCTGGCGCGGCCCGACTCCTCGAGCTCGCGGTGACGGTCGAGCGACGTCTTGACGGCGTCGGCGTCGAACTGCGTCCCGTCGTTGAACTTGATGCCGTCGCGGAGCTTGATCGTGACGGTCTTGCCGTCACCGGAGATCTGCGGCAGGTCCGAGGCGAGCTGCGGGACGATCTCGAGCTTCTCGTCGAGGTCGTAGAGCTTCTCGCACATGTTCGCGAACACGATCCGGCCCACGAACGTGCGCGCCAGCGTCGGGTCGAGCTGATCCGGGTCCTCCGCCAGCCCGACCGTCAGCTCCCCGCCCTTCTTGGCCGTACTCCCCTCGCCCAGCGTGCCGGCCGCGTTCTGGTCGGCCTGGACGCTGCCCCCACCGCCCTCGTCGGAGCTGCCGCAGGCCCCCACCAGCAGCGCCATGGCAGCCGCGAATGCCGCGACTCCTCCCGTAGTCGTCAACCGGCGCATGTAGCTCCCCTGTCGTCGCCTTCGCCGTTCCCGGGAGGCTACCACCCTGGATCCTATTTGAATCCGGTTGGATCCAAATGGGTATGCTGCGCGCGTGCCGTCCGCTGATCGCGACCTCTCCCCGCGCCTGCGCCGCGGCGTCGTCGACGACATCGCGACCGCGATCCAGATGCGGATCGTGACCGGCGAGATCCCGCCCGGCTCGCGCCTGCGCCAGGAGCAGCTGGCGGCCGAGTACCAGCTCAGCCGGACCCCGATCCGCGAGGCGCTGCGCAAGCTCCAGGCCGAGGGCACGGTCGAGCTCGTGCCGAACCAGGGCGCGGTCGTGCGCGGCCCCACGGTCCGCGACGTGCGCGAGGGCTACGAGGTGCGCGCGGAGCTCGAGGGGATGGCGGCGGCGCTCGCCGCCACGTGGATCACCGACGAGCACCTGAGCGAGCTGCGCGCGGCCGAGGAGCTGTTCCGGCGCGCGATCGAGGCCGGGCCGCCCGGCCCCGTCGACGGCCCGCACGAGGACGCATGGGTGCGGGCCAACGACCAGTTCCACGAGGCGGTCCAGGCCGCCGCCGGCAACGAGCGGCTGCGGCGCACGATCGGCGACCTCCACAAGACGTTCCCGCGCAGCCTGACGTGGGGCGCCCTGCAGGCCGACTCGCGCCTGATGGCCGAGAACGTCGCGCAGCACCACGCCGTGCTCGTCGCGATCGAGCGGCGCGACGCCGACGCCGCGCGCGCGGCGATGCGCGGCCACGTGCTGCGCGCCGGCGAGCTGATCGCCCGCTGGGTCGAGCAGCGCTAGCCCATCAGGTCGAGCGCGGCCCCCACGACCGACTCGGCGTCGATCGCGTGGTGCTCGTAGAGCTCGGCGAGATCGCCGGACTGGCCGAAGCGCTGGACGCCGAGGCACGCGTCGCCGATGAACGACAGCGTGTGCGGGTGGCCGTCGAGCAGCGTCACGACGGGGGCGGAGTGCGGGAACAGCCGCTCGAGCGTCGCCGGGTCGCCCTCGCCCAGGCCGGAGCGCGCCTGGAAGGAGCGGTAGAGCAGGTCCGCGCTGGTGATGCAGACCACCTCGGCCTCCGCGCCCGCCTCCTCGCGCAGGATGTCGGCGGCCTCGACCGCCTCCGGCACCAGCGCGCCCATGACCGCGATCACGACCCGGGGGTCGTCCGCGACCCGCAGCCGGTAGCCGCCGCTCAGCACCTCCTCGCGCGTGCCGCTCTGCAGCGACTGGTCGATCGGCCGCGTCGAGAGGCGGAAGTACGCCGCCTCGCCGTCCGGCCGCCCGAGCCGCGACAGCGCATGCAGGAACGTCCATTCGAGGTCCTGCCCGAACGCGGGCTCCCAGAACGTGCAGCCGGGCTGCTCGATCCCGATCGACGGCGTGATGACCGACTGGTGCGCGCCGCCCTCCGGGCCGAGCGTCACCCCGCTCGGCGTGCCGACGAGGATCGACTGGCCGCCCGCGTAGATCCCGAACGACCACGGCTCGAGCGCGCGCGCCACGAACGGGTCGTAGATCGTCCCCACCGGCAGCAGCGGCTGGCCGTCGCGCGACCACGTCGCGCCCAGCTCGCCGAGCATGCCGACCAGGTTGACCTCGGCGATCCCGAGCTCGATGTGGCGGCCGTGGTCGGTCTCGCGCCAGCGCACGAGCGTGTCGGTGTCGTCGGCGAACCAGTCGATGCGGTCGCCGGGCGACCAGATCCCCGCCTTGTTGATCCAGCCGCCGAGGTTCGTGGACGTGCCGACGTCGGGCGAGACGGTCACCACGCGCTCGGCCACGTCCGGCGCCTCGCGCACGAGGTCGACGAAGAAGCGCCCGAACGCCTGCTGGGTCGAGGCCGTGCCCTTGTGGTCGCGGCCGAGGTCGGCGGGCACGCGCGGCGGGTCGACGACGAACTTCGGCGCGCCGCGGTCGAGCCGCTGCGCCGCGGCGGCGCACAGCTCGGCCTCCGGGGAGCCGTCGTCGAAGCGCGCCCAGGGATCCTCGGGGTCGGCGCCGAGCGCCTCCGCCAGCTCGCCCGTACTGCTCCTCGTTGAGCAGCGCGGAGTGGTTGGCGGGGTGGCCCTCGGTCGGCAGCCGCCAGCCCTTGAGCGTGTAGGCGAACACGACCGACGGGCGGTCGCGCACCGCGTCGGCCTGGCGGTAGCCGTCGAGCAGCGCGCCGAGATCGTGGCCGCCGAGATCGCGGAACGTGTGCAGCAGCTCGTCGTCCTCGAGGTCGTCGGCGATCACCTCGAGCCGCCGCCGCAGCTCGCCCGCGTCGGCGCGCAGCAGCCGCTGGTACTCCTCGTTGGGCATCGCGTCGACGCGCTGCCGCAGCGCCTGGTGGGCGGCGAGCCTCGGCCCGTACTTGACCATCACGCAGTGCCAGCCGGCCGCCTCGAACATCGACGCGAGCCGCCCCGCCGCGATGTCGGGCACGACGCGGTCGAGCGACTGGCGGTTGAGGTCGACGACCCACAGGACCTCGCCGAGCTGCGCCACCATCGGGTCGGCGATCGCCTCCCACACAGCGCCCTCGTCGAGCTCGGCGTCGCCGAGCAGCGCGATCTGGCGGCCGCCGACGGGCACGTCGAAGTGGCCGGCCACGTAGCGGTGGGCGAGCGCGCCCCAGATCGGCGCGGTGGCGCCGATGCCGACCGAGCCGGTCGAGTAGTCGACCGGGTCGGGGTCCTTCGCGCGCGACGGGTAGGACTGCAGGCCGCCGAACTGGCGCAGCGTCTCGAGGTAGCGCGGCTCGAGCCGCCCGAGCAGGTAGTTGATCGCGTGCAGGACCGGCGAGGCGTGGGGCTTGACCGACACGCGATCGGGCGCCTCGAGGAACGAGAACCACAGCGCGGTCATCAGCGACACCATCGACGCGCTCGACGCCTGGTGGCCGCCGACCTTCACGCCCGAGCGGTTCGGGCGCACGTGGTTGGCGTGGTGGACGATCGCCGCCGCCAGCCACAGCACGCGCTTCTGCACGCCGTCGAGGACGGCGAGCTCGACGGCGCTCGGCCGCTCGGCCTCGATCGTCACGACACGTACCCCGCGTAGGCGCTGAGCGCGGGCTGGCCCCCGAGGTGGGCGTACAGGACGGTCGAGCCGCGGTCGATCTCGCCGCTCGAGACCATGTCGATCAGCCCCGCCATCGACTTCCCCTCGTAGACCGGGTCGGTGAGCATCCCCTCGAAGCGCGCTGCCGTGCGGATCGCCTCGAGCGTCTGCTCGTCGGGGATCCCGTAGATCCCCGCGTGGTAGCGGTCGTCGAGGATCAGCTCGTCGTCGCGGAGCTCGCGGACCTCGAGCAGCGCGGCGGTGTCGCGCGCGATGCGCGAGACCTGCTCCAGCGTCTCGGCGGGCTTGGCGGAGCCGTCGATCCCGATCACCCGCCGCTCGCGCTCCTGGTCGGCGAAGCCCGCCACCATCCCCGCCTGCGTCGAGCCCGTGACCGAGCAGACGATCACCGTGTCGAAGAAGACGCCGAGCGCCGCCTCCTGCTCCTCCACCTCGCGCGCCCAGCCGGCGAAGCCGAGGCCGCCGAGCTCGTGGTCGGAGGCGCCCGCCGGGATCGCGTAGGGGCGGCCGCCCTCCGCCTCGACCTCGGCGATCGCGCGCTCCCAGCTCTCCTTGAAGCCGATGCCGAAGCCGGCCGCGTCGAGCCGCACGTCGGCGCCCATCAGGCGGCTGAGCTGGATGTTGCCGACGCGGTCGTAGACGACGTCGGGCCAGTCGACCCAGCGCTCCTGCACGAGCACGCACTTGAGCCCGGTGCGCGCGGCCGCGGCGGCGACCTGGCGGGTGTGGTTGGACTGCACGCCGCCGATCGAGACGAGCGTGTCGCAGCCCTTGGCCAGCGCGTCGGCGACGAGGTACTCGAGCTTGCGCGTCTTGTTGCCGCCGTAGGCGAGCCCGGAGTTGCAGTCGTCGCGCTTGGCCCACAGCGTCGCGCCGCCGAGGTGGGCGCTGAGGCGCAGGAGCGGGTGGACCGGCGAGGGTCCGAAGGTGAGCGGAGTGCGCGGGAACGCGTCGAGCTGCATACGGCCTCCAAGTATCCCCGCAAGTTCCGGTCGCGGGCGCCGTTCTGGGCTGATGTCGCAGTGCTTCAGACCCTCGAGACCCGTGCGCGCCGCCGCAGGGGCAGGGGACCGCTCACCGCCCTGCAAGGCGCGTGGTCCCCGCGGCGGCGCGGGTCTCGGGGTGCTCTATGCCACGCGGGCGCCGCGCAGCTGCGGCAGCACCTGCTCGCCGTAGACGCGGATCGCGCCGTGCGGGTCGGCGCCCGAGTTGTTCTGCAGCACGACGATCGTGGCGCCGAGCTGCTCGATCTCGCGGATCCGCTCCACGTGCTCGGCCGGGTCGGCGCCGACGATGAAGCCCTCCTTCATGTCCTGGTCGGAGGTCGTCTCCTCGCCGTGCGCGTAGACGTTGGCGGGGATGTGGATGTCCTCGCGGTAGACGTCGTCGGGCTGGGCGCCCTTCCACTTGATCACGGCCTCGAGCGCCTGCTGCTCGTCCGGCGCCCAGCTGAACCCCGCGTGCAGCACGATCTCGCCGGGCTGCTTGCCGGCGGCCTCGCACTCGCCGCGGTAGACGTCGAGCAGCTCGGGCACGCGCTCGGGATCGGCGAGCGTCCAGAAGCCGTCGCCGCGGCGGGCGGCGACCTTCGCCGCCTCGGGGCCGAACGCCGACACCCAGACGGGCGGGCGCCGCTCGGGCAGCGTGTGGAGCTTGAGGTCCTTGCAGGTGAAGTGCCCCTCCTGCGTGATCGTCTCGCCGCGCCACAGCCGGTCGATGATGTCGAGCGCCTCGTCCATGCGCTCGACCTGCTCCCTCGGCGACGGCCACGGGTCGCCGACCGGCACCTCGTTGAGCGCCTCGCCGGAGCCGATGCCGAGGAACATGCGGCCGGGGAACAGGCGCTCGAGCGTCGCCCACGCCTGTGCGATCAGCCCCGGGTGGAAGCGCGCGCCCGGCGGCGTGACGCCGGTGCCGAGCAGGATCGTGCTCGTCGCCTGCCCGGCGGCCCCGAGCCACGGCCAGGTGTGGCCGGACTGCCCGCCCTCCCACCACGGCTGCAGGTGGTCGGAGGAGGCGATGCCGTCGAAGCCGAGCTGCTCGGCCTCGATCGCCTGCGCGAGGAGGTCCTCGGGAGGGAAGTGCTCCTGCGAGGCCTGGAAGAAGTATCGAGTCGTCGCCATGGCGTCGGACTACCCGGCGGCCGATTGGCCGAAGCGATTGTGCGATCCGGTGCTAGCTTCCGGCCATGAGCCAATACGCCGTCATCAATCCCGCCACCGGGGAGACCGTCAAGGAGTATCCGACGATCTCCGACGACGACCTCCGTGACGCGATCGGGCGCGCCGCCGGGGCGATGCGCGACTGGAGCGCGACCACGTCGGTCGAGGACCGCGCGGCGCTCGTGCGCCGCGTCGGCGAGCTGCACGCCGAGCAGCGCGACCGCCTCGCCGAGATCATCGTGCGCGAGATGGGCAAGCCCGTCGAGCAGGCGCTCGGCGAGCTCGACTTCACCGCCGCGATCTACGAGTACTACGCCGACAACGCGCCCAAGCTGCTGGCCGACGAGCCGATCGAGCTGCTCGACGGCGACGGCACGGCGATGATCCGCCGCAGCCCCTACGGCGTGCTGCTCGGGATCATGCCGTGGAACTTCCCCTACTACCAGGTGGCGCGCTTCGCCGGCCCGAACCTGTGCATCGGCAACACGATCCTGCTCAAGCACGCGCCCCAGTGCCCGGAGTCGGCCGAGGCGATGCAGGAGCTCTACATCGAGGCCGGCTTCCCCGCCGACGCCTACATCAACATCTACGCCTCGAACGAGCAGATCGAGTGGGTCATCGCCGACCCGCGCGTGCGCGGCGTCTCGCTGACCGGCTCGGAGCGCGCCGGCGCGGCGGTGGCCGAGATCGCCGGGCGCAACCTCAAGAAGGTCGTGCTCGAGCTCGGCGGCTCCGACCCGTTCATCCTGCTCAGCACCGACGACCTCGACACGGCGGTCGAGAACGCGGTCGCGGCCCGCGTCGACAACACGGGCCAGTCCTGCAACGCGGCCAAGCGGTTCATCGTGGTCGACGAGCTCTACGAGCCGTTCCTGGAGAAGTTCACGGCCGCCATCACCGCGGTCGAGCCGGGCGACCCGACGAAGCCCGACACCGAGATCGGCCCGTTGTCGTCCTCGGGCGCGACCGAGCGCCTCGCCGACCAGCTCAAGCGGGCGCTCGACAAGGGCGCCAAGCTCGTGGCGGGCGGCGAGCACGAGGGCAACTTCTTCAAGACCACCGTCCTGACCGACATCGGCGAGGACAACCCGGCCCGGCACGAGGAGTTCTTCGGCCCGGTCGCGCAGGTCTACCGCGTCAAGGACGAGGAGGAGGCCGTCGAGCTGGCCAACGACACCCCCTACGGCCTCGGCTCCTACCTGATGACGACCGACGCCGAGCAGGCGAAGCGGGTCGCCGAGAAGATCGAGGCGGGGATGGTGTTCGTCAACCTCGTCGGCGCCGACGGCGCCGAGCTGCCGTTCGGCGGCGTGAAGAACTCCGGCTTCGGCCGCGAGCTCGGCCGCTACGGCATCGACGAGTTCGTCAACAAGAAGCTGATCCGGATCGGCTGAGCGCGACCGACCCGACGACCCTCACCGCAGTCGAGCTCGCGCGCGCCGTCCGCGCGCGCGAGCTCGGCGCGGTCGAGGTCGTCGAGGCGCACCTGCGGCGGATCGAGGCGGTGAACCCGCGCGTCAACGCCGTGGTGCAGGTGGATGGCGAGCGGGCTCTGGCCGATGCGCGGGCGGAGCGCGGCGGGGTGCTGGGTGGCGTGCCATTCACGGTCAAGGACAACCTCGAGGCGGCCGGGCTCGAGATTTCGATGGGGGCGCCGGAGCGGGTCGGCGTGGTCGCCGCGCGGGATGCCGCGGTCGTCGCGCGGATGCGCGCCGCGGGCGCGATCCTGCTCGGCAAGACGAACTGCCCGCCGTACGGCGGCGGGATCGAGACGGACAACCCGGTCCATGGGCGCACGAGCAATCCCTACGACCTCGACCGGACTCCGGGCGGGAGCTCGGGCGGGGAGGCGGCGGCGATCGCGGCAGGCTGCTCGCCGTGCGGGTTCGGGACGGACTCGGGCGCGAGCGTGCGGCTGCCCGCGCACTTCTGCGGGCTCGCCGCGCTGAAGCCGACCGCCGGGCGGGTCCCCGTGGCGGGCGTGCTCGACGACCTCGGCCAGATCGGCGCGCTCTCGGACCCGCGCACCCAGGTCGGCATGCTCGCCCGCTCCGTCGAGGACGTGCGCGCGCTGCTGGCGATCGCGACGGGTGAGGAGGTGTCCGCCCCTGAGGTCCGCGGGCTGCGCGTCGCCGTGCACGGCGAGGAGGGGACGGCCGCGACGCTCAAGACGGTGCAGGACGCGGCGGAGGCGCTCGCAGCGGCCGGCGCGCGGGTCGAGCGCGCCGCGCACCCCGGCGGGGGCCACGAGCTGACGCTCGAGGTCTGGCGCTCCTACGGCGACGAGATGACCGCCGCCGAGCTGTACGCGCTGCTGCGGCGCTGGGACTCCTACCGCGCCGAGATGCTCGCGTGGTTCGCGGACCGCGACCTCGTGCTCTGCCCTGTCTTCCCCGAGCCCGCCCGCCGCCACGGCGACATGAACCGCCCCGGCGAGCCCGACCCCACGGGCTACACCACCCCCTACAGCCTCACGGGCTGGCCGGCCGCGACCGTGCGCGCCGGCACGTCGCCGGAGGGGCTCCCGATCGGCGTCCAGCTCGTCGCCAACCCGGGCCGCGACGACGTCGCGCTGGCCGCGGCGGTGGAGGTCGAGCGCGCGCTCGGCGGCTACCGCCCGCCGCCGCTCCAGCCCCAGCCCGCCCAGGCGAGGTCGAACGGCCGCAGGAACGGCGGCGGCTCGTAGCGGGTGAACGCCGGGCCGGCGCGATGCGGCCAGCGGCCGTGATCGAGGCGGTCCTCGAGCAGGTCGAGGGCGGTCAGCGTCTCGTCGTCGGTGAACCCGCAGTGGCCCGGCCGGTCGAGCCACAGCTGCTTCAGCAGGTGGCCGCGTCCGGCGCGCCGGAGCGTGTCGCGGTACGCGCGTTCGTGCGGTGAGACGACGAGGCCGTCGGCGGTCGTGTGCACGGTCAGGACCGGCACGCGCACGCGCCCGTCGTAGACGACGTTGCGGATGAGGTAGCGGGTGGCCTGCGGGTCGGGGCGCACGCGCGCCCCCCGCGCCAGGCGCCGCAGGTCGTCGCGCAGCTCCAGGCTGCTGCCGCGGTAGAGCGCCTTGACCACGTCCCGGCTGCCGGACCGGGCGAGCAGCCGCCCGTAGTCGACGCCGGTGTTCCACGACGGGTTGCCGCCGGCGCGCTGCTCGACCTCCTGGCGGAAGCCGAAGATGAACGCGAGCTGGAACTGGAGCGCGAGGAACTGCTGCTGCTGGCGCGCCGCGTGGTCGTCCCGGGCGGGCCGCTGCGTGCCGGGCTGGTACCAGTCGGGCAGGTTGAAGAGCGCGGCCGCGAGGGCGAGCCGCGCGCGCCCCTCCGGCGTCGCCTGGGCGGCGGCCACCGCCGCGTTGGCCCGCGCGACGTTCGCCGGCCAGTCGCTGATGTGGACCAGCTCGAGCTGGGAGGCCGGGACGGAGACCGCGGGGTTGGGGTCCGCCGACAGCAGGGTCTTGACGGCGTACTCGAGGTCGAGGTTCTGGTTCCAGAGGCCGACGGCGCCGCCGAGGATGCCGCAGAACGGCAGCGCGCCGTCGAAGCGGCGCGGATGCCGCTCGACCAGCCCCGCGGTGATCATGCCGCCCATCGACTCGCCCCACGCGATCGTCCGGCGCGGCTTGCCGAAGCGGTCCTCGAAGCGGTCGAGCAGGTCGATCTGATCGCGGAGGGCGTCCTCGACCGCCCAGCCGTTCGAGGCGTAGGACGAGCCCGCCAGCGCGTAGCCGCGAGCGAGCAGGTGGTCGGCGACGCTGCGGTTGCTCCAGGTGTCGGCCGGCGGGTTCGGGCCGATCGGCGGCCGGTAGCCGTGGCTGTAGAGGAGCAGCGTGCCGTTCCAGCGCGAGGGCACCTCGGCCTTGTAGGTCGAGCCGTCGGCGCTCGTCCCCGTGACGCAGGTCACCGCCGGGTTCGTGCACGTCGGCTGCTGGGCCGAGGCCGGCGCCGGCGCCGCCAGCGCCGTCACCGCCGCGATCGCGAGCCCGATCACCCGCACGTGCATGGCCTTCCAACCCATCACTGCCTCCTCTCCTCGCCCGGAGCGTACGCCCGTTGTCAAGCTGCCTGATATTCGGCTACCTGAGATGTGGCCCTCGCGCTGCTACCGTCGCCATCGTGCGCCAAACGGCTCGCGTCACGCCGCGGATCTCCTACGTCATCGGGCGGCTCGACCGTGCGCTGCGACGCGAGATCGGCGCGCTCGTCGCGCCCCACGGACTGAGCGTCCCGCAGTACACGACGCTGTCCGTCCTGCGCGACCGCGCCGGGCTCTCGAACGCGCAGCTCGCCCGGCGCAGCTACGTGACCCCGCAGTCGATGAACGAGGTGATCGCGTCGCTCGAGCGCGACGGGCTCGTCTCGCGCACGCCGGCCGCCAACCACGGGCGCGTGCTCGAGACCGTGGTGACCGAGGCCGGACTCTCCGTGCTCGCGCGCTGCGACGAGGCGGTCAACGAGATGGAGAGCCAGATGCTCGCCGACCTCGACGGCGAAGCGCGCGAGGAGCTGCACAAGGCGCTCACCGACTGCGTGCATCGCCTCGGCGCCGGCCTGCCGGACGCGTAGCAGGCCGCCTGACGAACATCAGGCAACCTGATACATTCGCGTCGAGGAGGAGCGAATGTTTGGGGAGGCATCCGCCGAGGCCGCGACCGGCGCCGACCAGCACGGCGAGGCGCTGCTGCGCGTGCAGGACCTGTCGGTCGCCTACGCCGGCGTGCAGGCGCTGCACGACGTGTCGCTGGAGGTGCCGGAGCGCGCGATCGTGGGCGTGCTCGGCAACAACGGCGCCGGCAAGACCACCCTCCTGCGCGCGATCTCCGGGACCCTCGCGGCGCACCGCGGCGAGGTCACCGGCGGCGCCGTCGAGCTGGCGGGCGCGCGCCTGCTCGGCCGCGACTCCGCGGACGTCGCCCGCGCGGGCGTCGTGCAGGTGCCGGAGGGCCGCCGGATCTTCACCACCCTGACCGTCGAGGAGAACCTCCGCGCGGGCGGGCTCGCCGCGCGCGACAAGGCGGCGCGCGAGCAGGCGCGCGCCTGGGTCCACGAGTTGTTCCCCATCCTCAACGAGCGTGCCGGCCAGCGCGCCGGGCTGCTGTCGGGCGGCGAGCAGCAGATGCTCGCGATCGGCCGCGCGCTGATGGCCGGGCCGCGCGTGCTGCTGCTCGACGAGCCGTCGCTCGGCCTGGCGCCGCGCGTGGTCGCGCAGATCGGCGAGGTGATCGGCGAGATCAACCGCCAGGGCGTGACGATCGTCCTCGTCGAGCAGAACGCGGCGATGGCGCTGGCGGTCGCCGACCGCGCCGTCGTGCTCGAGGTCGGCCGCGTGGCGCTCGCCGGCACGGCGGCCGAGCTGGCGGAGACCGAGCAGGTGCGCGACCGCTACCTGGGGGTGGCGGGCGAGCCCGCGGCGGCGCCCGCCCGCCGCGACCGCGCAACCGGCCGGCGAGGTGCTCGAGGTCGACGACCTGACCGTGCGCTTCGGCGGCATCACCGCGCTCAACGGCGTGAGCTTCGCGGTCGCCCCAGGCTCGATGCACGCCTTGATCGGCCCCAACGGCGCCGGCAAGTCGACCTGCCTCAACGTGCTCTCCGGCGTCTATCCGGCCACGCTCGGGAGCGTCCGCTACGGCAGCGCCGAGCTGACGCAGCTGCGCCCGCACCGGGTGGCGGCGCTCGGCGTCGCGCGCACGTTCCAGAACCTCTCGTTGTCGCCGGACGCGACGGTGCTCGACAACCTGCTGGTGGCTCGTCACCGGCTGATGCGCGAAGGGTTTCTCTCCGGCGGTCTGCGGCTGCCCGGCGCCCGCCGCGAACGTGTCCGCCACGAGGCGCGCGTTCGCGAGGTCGCGGGTCTGCTGGGGCTCGCCGAGCGGCTCGGCCAGCCCGTCCACGCGCTGTCCTACGGCACGCGCAAGCGCGTCGAGCTCGCGCGCGCGCTGTGCACCGAGCCCGGTCTGCTCCTGCTCGACGAGCCGGTGGCCGGGATGACGCACGACGAGTCGACGGAGATGGCGGCCGCGATCGCCGCCGCCCGCGCGGAGCTGGGCGTGTCGGTGCTCGTGGTCGAGCACGACATGACGTTCGTGATGGGCATCGCGGACCGGGTGACGGTGCTCGACTTCGGGCGCCGGATCGCCGACGGGACCCCGGCCGAGGTCCAGCAGGACCCCGAGGTCGTGCGCGCCTACCTGGGAGGCGCGTCGTCATGACCCAGTTCCTCTCGCTCGCGGTCGGCGGGCTCTTCCTCGGCGCGATCTACGCGCTGGTCGCGCTCGGGTTCGTGACGATCTTCCGCGCCACCGGCGTCATCAACTTCGCGCAGGGGAGCGTGCTGCTGGTGGGCGCCTACCTCGTCGGGCGCCTCCACGACTCGATCGGGTTCTGGCCCGCCGTGCTGGTCGCCGTCGCGGCGGCCGCGCTGCTGTCGTTGCTGATCGACGCGCTGCTGATCCGCCGCGTGCGGGCCGCCGACCTCGGCACGCTCGCGATCCTCACGCTCGGCGTCGACATCCTGCTCACGACGGAGATGACGCGCGCGATCGGCACCGACGTCATCAGCGTCGGCGCGCCGTGGGGCGCCGACGTGGTCGAGGCGGCGGGCATCCGGGTGCCCGCCTCGCGCGTGATCGCGGGCGGCGTCGCGATCGTGCTCGTGGCCGCGCTGGCGGCGGCGGTGAAGCTCACGGACTGGGGTGTCGCCATGCGCTCGGCGGCCGAGGACGGCGAGACCGCCGGGCTGATGGGCATCCGCCTCAACCGCGTCGCCGCCGGCGCGTGGGCGCTGGCCGGCGCGCTCGCCGCGATCGGCGGCCTCTTCCTCGCCTCCTTCCCCGCTGCCGGCGTGACGCCGGGGCTCGGGCTCGTCGCGCTCGCCGCCATTCCCGCGGTCGTGCTCGGCGGGTTCGACTCGCCCGGCGGCGCCGTCGTGGGCGGGCTGATCATCGGCGTCGTGTCGGTGCTGTGCGCCGGCTACCAGGACGAGCTGTCGTTCCTGGGCCGCGGCGTCGGCACCGTCGCGCCCTACGTGGTGATGCTGCTGGTGCTGCTCGTGCGGCCTTCCGGCCTGTTCGGCACGCGGGAGCTGACCCGTGTCTAGGCCGCTGCGCGCAGCCATCGCGGTGGGCGTCGTGATCGTGCTCGCCGCGCTGCCGCTGTACCTCGAGAGCTTCTGGCTGCAGACCGCGCTGTTCGCGATGGGCGCGATCGTGGCGGCGATCGGGCTGACGCTGCTGGTGGGGATCGCCGGGCAGCTGTCGCTCGCGCACGCCTTCTTCGTCGCGATCGGCGCCTACGGCTACGCGTTCCTCGCGGGGCAGGAGGCGGCCGGCGAGGACGGGCCGGCCGGGCTCGGCCTGCCGCCGCTGCTCGCGCTGATCGGCGCCGTCGCGCTCGCGGGGCTCGCGGGCGCGCTGTTCAGCCCGATCTCGGGCCGCGTGCGCGGCATCTACCTCGGGCTCGCGTCGCTCGGCCTCGTGTTCCTCGGCCAGCACGTGCTCCAGAACGCCACCGCGATCACCGGCGGCTACGAGGGCGTGTCCGTCGAGCCGTTCAGCCTGCCCGGCTTCAGCTTCTCGGACTCCGACCCCGAGCTGACGATCTTCGACGTGCCCTACGGGCGGCTCGAGCGCCTCTGGTACCTCGGCTCGTCCTCGTCGCGCTCGCCGATCTGGTACGGCCGCAACCTCGTCCGCAGCCGCCCGGGCCGCGCGCTCGCCAGCGTCCGCGACGGCGAGATCGCCGCGGCCGTGCACGGGATCGACGTCGTCCGCTACAAGGCCGCCGCCTTCACCGTCTCGTCGATGTACGCGGGGCTGGGGGGCGTGCTGACCGCGCTCGCGTTCGGCCGCATCGTGCCGGAGTCGTTCGGCTTCCTGCTGTCGATCGACTTCCTCGTGATGGTCGTCATCGGCGGCGCCGGCTCGGTCGGCGGCGCTGCGGCGGGCGCGGTGTTCGTGACCGCGCTCCCGCTGGTCCTCAACCACTACAGCGGCTCGCTGCCGCTGCTGGCCGAGCCCGGCGGCGGCGGCATCGGCGCCTCCGAGGCCAGCCGCTTCATCTACGGCGCGGCGATCGTCGCCGTCCTGCTGTTCGCGCGCGACGGCCTCGCGGGGCTCGTCCGCCGGTCCCGGTCCCCCGAGGTCAAGGAGAGCCTCACATGAGCAGACGCTGGTTCGCGATCACGACCGTCGGTCTCGCCCTCGCGGTGGGCGCGTGCGGCAAGGGCGGCTCCGAGGACGGTGACGGGGGCTCGGGTGACGTCAAGACCGGGCCCGGCACGACGGCGGACACCATCGCGCTCGGCTACCTGCCCGACCTGTCGGGCGTCTTCGCCCCCAACGGCAAGGCGATGATGGAGGGCGCGAAGCTCTACTGGGACGCGAAGAACGAGGCCGGCGGCATCTGCGGCCGCACCATCGAGCTCAAGACCCAGGACACCGGCTACGACCCGCAGAAGGCGGTGGCCGCCTACCAGCAGATCTCGGGCGACGTGGTCGGCCTCGGCCTCGTGCTCGGCTCCTCGATCACGTCGGCGCTCCTGCCCTCGGTCAAGGAGGAGGACATGTTCCTCAACTTCGCGGGCTGGACGTCGGACATCCTCCCCAGCGAGAACGTCGCGATCGCCGGCACGACCTACGACATCGAGGCGATCAACGCGGTCGACTTCCTGATGCGCGAGCACGGGGTCAAGTCGGGCGACACCGTCGGCCACCTCTACTTCGAGGGCGACTACGGCGAGAACGCGCTCAAGGGCTCGAAGTTCGCCGCGGAGAAGCACGGCCTGAAGATCGTCGAGCAGAAGATCACGCCGGCCGAGACCGACATGACCGGGCAGGTCGCGGCCTTCCGCCGCGCAGGCGTCAAGGCGATCCTGTTCTCGGCCGCGCCGCCGCAGGCCGCCTCGCTGGCCGGCGTCGCCGCGTCGCAGAAGCTCGACGTGCCGATCGTCGCCAACGGCCCCGGGTGGACGCCCCAGCTGCTGACCACGCCGGCCGCGGGAGCGCTCGAGAAGAACTACTACGTCGTGTCCTCGATGGCGCCGCTCAACGTCGAGAGCGAGGGCGTGCAGAAGTTCCTCGACGCCTACAAGCAGGCGTACCCCAAGGGCACGCCGTCCTCGAACGGCTCGCTCTACGCGTACGCCGGCGCCCAGATCGCCGACGCGGCGCTCACCCAGGCGTGCGAGGACAAGGACCTCACGCGCAAGGGCGTGCTCGACGCGCTGCGCGCGCAGACCGCGCTCGACACCGGCGGCACCGTGGCCGGCAAGCTCGACTTCAGCAAGACCGACGAGCCGCCGAGCCGCCTCGTCTACACCGCGCGCGTGCGCAAGGACGCGCCCGGCGGCCTGGCCGTCATCGGCGAGCCCGGCACGTCGGACGACGCCGAGAGCTACACGTTCGGAGGCAGCTGACATGCCCGCCGTGAGCCTCTCGCGGCTGCCCGAGCTGTCCGGGCAGCCGCTCGGCCACACCGAGTGGCGCGAGATGACCCAGGAGCGCGTCGACGCGTTCGCCGACGTCACCGAGGACCACAACTACATCCACGTCGACCCCGAGCGGGCGAAGGACATCGCCGTTCGGGGGCACGATCGCGCACGGCTACCTGACCGTGTCGCTGCTCGCGCCGATCACGCAGTCGCTGCTCGAGGTCAGCGACGCGAAGACGAGCATCAACTACGGCATGGACAAGCTGCGCTTCCCGGCCCCGCTGCCGGTCGGCGCGGAGTTCCGCGGCGCGGCGGAGGTGGCCGACGTGGCGACGATCGACGGCGGCGCGCAGGTCAAGCTGGCGGTCACGGTCGAGGTGCGCGACGCGCAGCGGCCGGCGCTCGCCGCCGAGGTTCTGCTGAGGTTCTACGCATGATCCGCCTCGACGACCGGGTGGCGGTGGTGACCGGGAGCGGGCGCGGCCTCGGCCGCGCCTACGCGGTCGCGCTCGCGCGGGCCGGCGCCGCGGTGGTGGTCAACGACGTCGACGCCGACGCCGCGGAGGAGACGGTCGCGGCGATCGCGGGCGAGGGCGGCCGGGCGGTCGCGGAGGTGCGCGCGGTCGGCGACACCGCCGCGGCGGACGCGCTGGTCGGACGGGCGGTGGGCGAGTTCGGCCGGCTCGACGTCATGGTCACCAACGCCGGGCTGCTCCGCGACCGCGTGCTGTGGAAGATGACCGACGAGGACTTCGACGCGGTCGTCGGCGCCCACCTCCGCGGCACGTTCACCTGCGCCCGCGCGGCGGCGATCCAGATGCGCGCGCAGGAGCAAGGGGGGCGGATCGTCGTGGTCGGCTCGCCGGCCGGCCAGTACGGCAACTTCGGGCAGACGAACTACGCGGCCGCGAAGGCCGGGATCGTCGCGTTCGCGCGCACGTGGGCGCTCGAGCTCGGCGCGGTCGCAGATCACCGTCAACGCGATCGTGCCGACGGCGTGGACGCGGATGACGGCGAGCATCCCGATCTACGAGCCGCTCGTGGCGCGCGCCGAGGCCGGCGAGGACTTCCCGGCCGAGGTGCGCCGGGAGCATGCGATCGGCATGCCCGAGGAGTGCGCCCCGCTGGTCGTCTTCCTCGCGTCCGACGCCGCCGCCGGCGTGACCGGCCAGGCGATCGGCATCGGCGGCGACCGCCTGAGCCTCTACTCGCATCCGGCCGAGCTGGTGGCCGAGCTGCGCGACGGGGGCTGGACGGCGGAGGAGATCGCCGCGCGCTGGGACGAGGCGTTCGCGCCGTCGCAGCAGCCCTACGGCGTCAAGCTGCCGGCGCTGGAGCTGTCGTGAGCATCGACGTCGGCTCGCTCGCGGCGATCGACGTGCACGTGCACGCCGAGCGCAACGAGGGCGAGGAGCAGGACCCGGTCACCGGCGAGATCCTGGCGGCGGCCGCGGCCTACTTCGGCGGCCACGCCGCCGCAGCCGACCGCGCAGGAGGTCGCCGACTACTACCGCGAGCGCAACATGGTCGCCGTCCTCTTCAACGTCGACGACGAGGCCGGGATGGGGCGGCGGCGGCTCGGCAACGACGAGGTGCTGGCGGCGGCGGAGGCCAACCCGGACGTGCTGCATCCCGTTCGGGTCGGTCGACCCGCACAAGGGCAAGCTCGGGGTGCGCGAGGCGCGCGAGCTGATCGAGCGCGGCGTGCGCGGCTTCAAGTTCCACCCCAACATCCAGGCGTTCTGGCCCAACGACCGCGCGTGGTACCCGCTCTACGAGGTGATCGCCGAGGCGGGGCTGATCGCGCTGTTCCACTCCGGCACGACGGGGATCGGCGCCGGCATGCCGGGCGGCGGCGGGGTGAAGCTCAAGTACTCCAACCCGATGCTGGTCGACGACGTCGCCGCCGACTTCCCCGAGCTCGACATCATCCTCGCCCACCCCTCGTTCCCGTGGCAGGAGGAGGCGCTGGCGATCGCCGTGCACAAGCCGAACGTCTACATCGACCTCTCCGGCTGGTCGCCGAAGTACTTCCCGGAGATCCTCGTGCGCTACACGAACACGCTGCTCAAGGAGAAGATGCTCTTCGGGTCGGACTACCCGCTGATCACGCCCGACCGCTGGCTCGCGGACTTCGAGAAGCTCGAGATCCGCGACGAGGTGCGGCCGCTGGTGCTGAAGGAGAACGCGGCCCGCCTGCTGGGGCTGTGAGCGATCTCGGCTGGCCGCTGCGGCGAGCGGCGCGGCTCTACGGGACGCGGTGGCGTCGCGGGTCGACGACGTGGCGCTCACCTACCGCGAGCTGGCGGAGCGCCTGTCGCGCGCTCGATCTCGCCCCGGGCGCGCGGGTCGGCGTCCTCGGCACGCCAACACGCGGGCGCACGCCGAGGCGTGGCTGGGCGTGCCGGCGGCGGGCGGCGTCGTGGTCAGCCTGAACTACCGCCTGGCGCCCGACGAGCTGCGCTTCATCGCGGAGGACGCAGAGCTCGTCGATCCTCATCACCGACCAGGACGTCGACCTCGGCGTGCGCGCGCGCCGACTGGGAGGACCTCGTGTCCGGCCCGCCGCGTCGCGCGCGCGCGATCTTCGCGCCCGACACGCTCGCCGCGATCTCGTACACCGGCGGCACGACCGGGCGGCCGAAGGGCGTGATGCTCTCGCACGGCAACCTGCTCGCCAACGCGCAGCACAACCTCGCCGCCACCGGCCACCGCGCCGACCAGCGCTGGCTGCACGTCTGCCCGATGTTCCACGTCGCCGGGATCGCGAACCTGATCGCGTGCACGTGGGTCGGCGCGGAGCAGGTCCTGCTCCCGCGCTTCGACGCCGCGGCCGTGCTGGAGACGATCGAGCGCGAGCGGATCACCCACACCGTGCTCGTGCCGACGATGCTCGCCGATGCTGCTCGACGCGCCGGGCGCCGACGACGCCGACCTCTCCTCGCTGCGGCACGTCCAGTACGCGGCCTCGCCGATCTCCGCGGAGCTCCAGCAGCGGGTCCTCGACCGCCTCCCGGACTGCGACGTCGCCCAGTTCTACGGGATGACGGAGGCCGCGCCGACCGTCACCCACCTCACGCCCGAGGACCACCGCCGGGGCGGCGAGCGGCTCGGCTCGGTCGGCAGACCGGTGCCGGGCGTCGAGGTCGACATCCGCGACGGCGAGCTGTGGATCCGCGGCCCCAACGTCATGCAGGGCTACTGGCGCCGCGAGCAGGAGACCGCCGACGCGCTCGTCGACGGCTGGTACCGCTCCGGCGACCTCGTCGCCGAGGACGAGGACGGCTACGTGTACGTGATCGACCGCGCGAAGGACATGATCGTCAGCGGCGGCGAGAACGTCTACTCGCTCGAGATCGAGGCCACGCTGCTGCGCCACCCGGCGGTCGCCGAGGCCGCCGCGTTCGCCGTCCCCGACGACCGCTGGGGCGAGGCCGTCCACGCCGTCGTCGTCCCGCGCGAGCCGGTCACCGCCGACGCCCTGCTCGACCACTGCCGCGCCACATCGCGGGCTTCAAGGTCCCGCGCGACATCGAGCTCCGCGACGAGCCGCTGCCGAAGTCCGGCCCGGGCAAGGTCCTCAAGACACAGCTCCGCGAGCCGTTCTGGGAGGGCCGCGAGCGGCGGGTCAACTAGCCCTGGTGACGTCGCAGTACGTGAGGTTGAACTCGCTCAACAGCGCCATCAGGCGATCGGAGACGTGCAGCAGGAGGTCGTCCCCGATCCAGACGTCCGGGCCGCCGGCGATCAACAGCCGGACATAGGCGGGGTGCGGCACGTCGCCGTAGGTCTCCAGGTAGCGATCCCCCGGCCGTAGCTCGGCGGGGCCGAAGCTGACGCCGGCGACGCCCGTGAGCGCCGTCGCGAGCACCTCGGTGACCAGGAAGACCGGGAACGACTCGATCAGGTCATCGGCGTGCGGGGTGTCGAGCACGTACTCGACGTCGGTCACGACCGGCGGGTGGGTCGAAGGGTCCATCACGGTGGCGTCGCCCAGTTCTCCCGCCACGTGCGGCTCGAGTGCGTACGGCATCGGTGAGAGGATCGGCTCGTGTCGGCCGCCGCCTTAGTCGAGCTCCGGCCGCCGGCGCGCGCGCTTGGTCTCGCCGCGCCGCTTCTTGCTCTCGATCCGCCGCTTCTGCGACGCCCGCGTCGGCCGCGTCTTCGTGCGCGGGCGCGACACCTTCAGCGCCCCTGCAAGGCGTCGTGCAAGCCGCTCGAGCGCGAGCTCGCGGTTGCGGTGCTGGGAGCGCGTGTCCTGCGCGACGGCGGTCACGCGCGAGCCGAGGCGGCCGCCGATGCGGGCCTTCTGCTCGGGCGACAACGCCTGTGAGGCGTTGACGTCGAAGATCGCCTCGACCCGCGAGGCGGTCACGTTGGCGTGCTGCCCACCCGGTCCCGAGGAGCGCGAGACGCGCAGCTCGATCTCTTCGAGCGGCAAGTCAACGCCTTCACTAATGGGCAAACTGGGCATGACGGATTCGACAAGCGCACAACTTCGGGCCGCGCCAGAGGTTAGAGTCGGCGGTACAGCCGCCACCCTCCGGGAGCTGAACAACAGTGGAAGCCTCAGCCCTTCGCGCACCGGCGAGCCTCTCTCGCCTCTCGATCTCGGCCCCGCTTCTGCGTCTGCGGTCCGACGACCAGCTGCTCGCGCTGTTCCGGGCCGGCGCCGACGAGGCGTTCAACGTGCTCCACGACCGCTACCGCCAGCGGCTGTTCGCCTACGTGCGCCAGATGCTCTCGGCGCAGTCGCGCCAGGACGCCGAGGACGTGCTGCAGGACGTCTTCGTGCGCGCCTTCGGCGCGCTGCGCGCCGACGAGCGCCCGGTCAACGTGCGCGCCTGGCTCTACCGCGTCGCCCACAACCGCTGCATCGACCACCTGCGCCGCCCGATGCCCGCGCCCGCCGACATCTTCGAGATGTCGCGCACGCCGCTGCACGACCCGATCGAGGACGCCCAGCGCCGCGAGGACCTGCGCCGGCTCGTCACCGACGTCGGCCGCCTGCCCGAGCAGCAGCGCTCGGCGCTGCTGATGCGCGAGATCGACGGCATGTCCTACGCCGACCTCGCCGCGGCGCTCGACGTCACCGTCCCCGCCGTCAAGTCGCTGCTCGTGCGCGCCCGGCTCGGCCTCGTCGAGGCGGCCGAGGCGCGCAGCACCGACTGCGCGGTGATCCGCGAGGACCTCGTCGCCGCCTACGACCGCGGCGTCAAGGCCTCCGGCCGCGCCCGCCGCCACATGCGCGAGTGCTCCGGCTGCCGCGAGTACCGCGCCGCCCTGCGCAGCGTGCGCTCGAGCTTCGCCGCGCTGACCCCCGGCGCCGGCGCCGCGGCGCTCGCCGCCAAGCTGTTCGGCCTCGGCGGCGGCGGCGCCGCTGCGGGCGGCGCGGCCGCGGCGGTGGCGGAGCCGCCGCGGGCGGCGCGGTCGCCGTCGGTGGCGCCACCGCCTGCAAGGTCGCCGCCGTCGCCTGCGCCGCGGCGCTGACCGCGGGCGGCGCCGTCGAGGTCAAGAACTACGCCGCCCAGCACGCCCCGTCGAAGCAGCGGGCGCGAGCAGGCGGCCGCGCACGCCGTCACCAACCCCTCCCCCGTCCAGCGCCGCGCCGCGCTCACCAGCGCCGCCGCGGCCGCACCCGCGCCCTCACGGCGCCGGTCGCCCAGCACCCGGCCCGGCGCGAGAGCGCGCCGCCACCCGGCCAAGGCCGCCGAGACGCCGCTCGCGCCGCCCTCGATCCCGATCTACGCGCCGTCGACCGGCGGCGGGCGCCTCGGACGGCGGCGTCGACGAGGTCTCCGGCGGCGTCACCGCGCCCGCCGAGCCGCCCGTCGCCGCCGACCCGGTGACCGACGACGCGACCGAGCCGCTCGCGCCCGTGGTCGATCCGCCCGCCACCACCGGCGACGGCAGCGCGCCCGCGACCGGCGGCGACACCGCGCCGCCCGCGCCCGCAGACGAGATCGCCGCGCCGGCGACGCAGCAGGACCCGGCGGCGCCGCCGCCGAGCGGCAAGACCCGCTAGCGGCGTACTAGGCTCGGCGCATCGAGCGCTACCTGGAGACCCTCGAGCACGAGGAGCTGCTCATCCGCCGCGGCCGGCGCTCGGGCCTCTTCACGATCGTCGCCGTCCACTCGACGGCGCGCGGCCCGTCGCTCGGCGGCTGCCGCATGTGGACCTACGCCGACTCGCGCGACGCGGTGCGCGACGCGCTGCGCCTGTCGCGCGCGATGACCTACAAGGCCGCCGTCGCCGGCCTCCCGCAGGGCGGCGGCAAGGGCGTGATCGTGCGCCGCGCGGGCGAGCCGCCGCTCGGCCCGGAGCGAGCGCCGCGGCGCGCTGCTCGACTTCGCCGACACCGTCGACTGCTCGGCGGCCGCTACCTGACCGCCGAGGACGTCGGGACCTCCGACGCCGACATGACCGTGATCGCCGAGGGCACCCGCCACGTCTCCGGCCTCGCGGTCGAGCGCGGCGGCTCCGGCGACCCGAGCCCGTGGACCGCGCTCGGCGTCCTCGAGGCGATCGAGGTCGCCTGCGAGCGCGTGTTCGGCACGCCCGACCTCGCCGAGCGCTCGCGTCGCGGTCATCGGGCCTCGGCCACGTCGGCGGCGTCGCTCGCGCGCCTGCTGGCCGCGGCGGGCGCGCGGCTGGTGTGCGCCGACGTCGACGAGGGCAAGCGCCCGCTCGCCGACGAGCTCGGCGCCGACTGGACCGACCCGGACGCCGCGCTGCTCGCCGACGTCGACGTGCTCGCGCCGTGCGCGCTGGGCGGCGTCCTCGACGCCGAGACCGTCCCCGCGCTGCGCTGCCGCGCGATCGCCGGCGCCGCCAACAACCAGCTCGCCGACCGGTCCGTCGCCGAGGTGCTGACCGCGCGCGGGATCCTGTGGGCGCCGGACTTCGTCGTCAACGCGGGCGGCATCGTCAACATCGCCGTCGAGCTCGAGCCCGGCGGCTACGACCCGAGCGCGCCGAGGAGCGAGTGCGCGCCATCGGCGACACGGTGCGGCCGATCTTCGACGAGGCGGAGGCCGCGTCGACCACCCCGCTCGCCGCCGCTATGGCGCTCGCGAGCCGCCGTCTCGCTGAGGCCAGCGCCCCTCGGCCTGAAGCTTCTCTCGGTGCGCCCCCAGCGTGACCGCCGCCGCCGGCCGCAGCGCGGCCGGCGCGTCGTCCCACACGGCGTCGAGCAGCTCGTCCTCGCCGCGCAGGCCGTCGTCGAGCGCCGCCAGCAGCCGCGCTCGCGCTCGAGGCGGTGGGCGAGGTACTCGTCGAGCTTGCCGCCGGGTCCCACACCGGCGGCCCGTGGCCGGGGCAGATCACCCGCAGGGCGAGCTGGCGCAGCGCGCTGCAGCGCCGTCCAGGTACCCGCCATGTCCCCGGCGACGAACACGCTGCCCTCGCCGAGCACGGCGTCGCCGGCGAAGCAGACGCCGTCGCACACGAACGCGAGGTGGTCGTGCGCGTGGCCCGGCAGCGGTGCACGCGCGAGCGGGCCGAAGCGGTCGCCGTCGCCGAGCCGCACGTCGGCCGCGTAGCGGCGCGCGCCGACCCGCGGGCGGCCGAGGCGCTCGCGCAGCGCGAGCAGCCCCTCGACGTGGTCGCCGTGGTCGTGGGTGACCGCGATCCCGCCCGCGCCGCCGCGCGCCTCGACCTCGGCCGCGACGGCGTCGAGGTGGTCGGAGATGTCGGGCCCGGGTCGACCACCCACGCCGGGTCGCGGCCGACCACCCACGTGTTCGTGCCCGTCAGCGTGAACGGGCCCGGGTTGTCCGCGCGCACGCGCGTCGACGTCCAGCCCGTCGAGCGCCTCGATGCTCATCGCGGCACGAGCCGGTAGACCGGCCCGCTGAGCGAGACGACGTAGACGCGCCCGCGGGCGTCCTCGCCGAACGACGAGAGGCTCTCGACGCGCAGCGCCGTCGTGCGCACGGACGTCGCGCGCCCGGCGCTGAGCTTCGCCGAGAAGATCCGCCGCTTGCAGAAGTCGCCGAACAGGTAGCGCCCGCGCAGCCCGGGAGCGAGCGGTCGCGCACGACGACGCCGCCGGTGATCGAGCAGTTGCCGTCGCCGTGGCTGCGCGTGATCACGGGCGGCACGTGGCCGGGCGCGTTCTCGCCCGCGGCGTAGCGCGAGCGGCCCTCGAACGGCCGCCAGCCGAAGTTCGCGCCGCGCCCTTGCCGCGGCGGACGAAGTCGATCTCCTCGACCGCGTCCTGGCCGACGTCGCCGATCGACAGGTCGCCCGTCGCGCGGTCGAACGAGAAGCGCCACGGGTTGCGCAGGCCGTAGCCGTAGATCTCGCCGCGCGCGCCCCGCGGCCGCGGAACGGGTTGTCGGCGGGGACGCTGTACGGCGGCCGCCCGAGGCCGCGGGTCGATGCGCAGGATCTTGCCGAGCAGCGACGCCAGGTTCTGCGCGTTGCCGCGCGCGCCGTGCTGGTCGCCGCCGCCGCCGCCGTCGCCGGTGCCGATGTAGAGCTGCTCGTCGGGCCCGAACAGCAGCAGCCCGCCGTTGTGGTTGGACTCCGGGTCGGCCATCCGCAGCACGAGCCGCGCCGAGCCGGGGTCGGCCCGGGTCGGCGCTCGCGCGCTTGTACTCGACGACGCGCTGGTCGCCGGACTTGTCCGTGTAGTAGACGTAGAAGCGGCCCGAGCTCGCGTAGTCGGGCGCGAAGGCCATCGACAGCAGGCCCTGCTCGCCGCCCCGACTGCACCTGGCCGCGGATGTCGAGGAACGTGCGCGTTGCGGCCGCCGCCGACGACCATGATGCGCCCGCCCTGCTCGACCACGAACACGCGCCTGCGGTCCTGCGGCGGCGAGGTCACGTAGACCGGCGAGGTGAAGCGCCCGATCGACTTGAGCTTGGCGCCGCGGCTGGCGGTCGCCGTCGGCGCGGGGGCCTCGGCGGTCTCCGCGGCGGTCGCCGTGGCGGTCGCGGTCGGCTGCGCCGCACGGGTGTCATCTCCGCCCGAGCCGCACGCCGCCAGCAGCACGCCCGCGGCCAGAGCCGTCAGTCCTGCTCTCCTCACGGGGCAACAGGATGGCAGGACGCCGTCTCAGCCTCGAACATTCGTGTTAGTCTCTACCTTATGTTGGAGACTAACAATGCAACTGGGTATTCGCCGTGCTCTGCCTCGCGGTCCTGGTGGTCGGCCTCGACATCACGGTGTCAACGTTGCGCTGCCGACGATCGCCACCTCTCTCGGCGCCGGCACCGCGCAGCTGCAGTGGATCGTCGACGCCTACGTGCTCGCCTTCGCCGGCGCGATGCTGCCCGCCGGCCTGCTCGGTGACCGGGGGGGCCGGCGGCCGGCGCTGCTCGCCGAGGTGGCGCTGTTCGGCGGCGCGTCGGCGTGGTCGGCGCTCGCGGGCTCGGTCGGCGAGCTGATCGCAGCACGCGCGGCCATGGGTGTGGGAGCGGCCGCGATCATGCCACTGGCGATCGCCTACGTGCCCGCCCTGTTCCCGCCCGCCGAGCGCCCGCGAGCGATCGCGGCGATCACCGTCGCGGTGGCCATCGGGCTGCCGGTCGGCCCGATCGTCGGGGGCGCGCTGCTGCAGTCCTTCACGTGGAGCGCCGTGTTCTGGGTCAACGTGCCGGTGATCGCCGTGGCGCTGGCGGCAGGCGCCGCGCTCCTGCCCGCCTCGCGCCGGCCGAGCCGCGGCGAGCGGACTGGATGGGGACGGGCCTCGCCGCGGCCTGCGTCGTCGCGCTCGTGTTCTCCCTGGTGCACGCGCCGGAGCGCGGATGGGCCGCGCCGGCGACGCTTGCGCTGCTCGGCCTCGCCGGCGGCGCTCGGCGCCGCGTTCGTGGTCTGGGAGCGCCGTGCCGCCGCGCCGCTGGCCGATCCGGCGCTGCTCCGCAACCGGCGCTTCGCATGGGGGACCGTGGCCGGCGTGGTCGTCTCGTTCGCGCTCTACGGTCTGCTGTTCGTGCTGCCGCAGTTCTTCCAGAGCGTCCTCGGCCACGACGCCTTGGGCACCGGCGTCGCCTCGTCCCGCTGATGGCGGGCCTGATGCTGGGCGGCGGGCTCGCGGGGCGTCTCGATCGCGCGCTGGGCACCGGCGTCGTCGTCAGCGGCGGCCTCGTGCTGCTCGCAGCCTCGCTCGTGTGGCTCGCCACCGTCTGCACCGCCGCGACGCCCTACGCGGTGATCGCGCGGCGCTCGCGGTCTGCGGCGCGGGAGTGGGCGGCGCGATGGCGCCGGCGATGGACGCCGTGCTCGCCGAGCTGCCCGACGGCGAGGCGGGCACCGGTGCCGCGATCAACAACACCCTGCGCCAGGTGGGCGGCGCGCTGGGCGTCGCCGCGCTCGGCGGCCTGCTGTCGGCTGTCTACGCGAGCGACCTCGGTCCGCACCTGCACGGCGTGCCCGCGCCCTCCGCCGACGCCGCGCGCGCGACTCGGTCGCCGTGGCCGTCGCCGTGCCCGGTCTTCACGCCTCCGCCGCGCACGCATTCGTGAGCGGGATGGCGAGCGTGCTGCTGGCGTGCGCCGCCGTGGTGGCACTCGCCGCCATCGGCTGCGCCCGCCGGCTCGGGCGCGCACCGGTCGCATGAGCCTGCGCGAACGCAAGAAGGCCGAGACGCGGCAGCGCATCCAGGACGCGGCCATGCGCCTGTTCCTGGAGCACGGCTACGAGGAGACCACGGTGGAGCAGATCGCCGCCGCGGCCGGCGTCTCGCACATGACGTTCTTCCCGCAACTTCCCGGCCAAGGAGGACGTCGTCGCGACGGACGACTACGACCCGCTGATGGCCGAGCTGATCCGCGCGCGCCCGGCGGCAGAGCACCCGATCGAGCGCGTCCGCGCGACGATCCTCGCCGGCCTCGCCGTTGTCTACGAGCGCGACCGCGCGACGATCCTGGCCCGCGCGCAGCTGATCTGGAGCACGCCCGCCTTGCGCGCCCGGATCGCCGACAACCAGCGGTCGACCGAGGCGGTGTTCGCCGCCGGGCTGGGCGACCCCGCGACTTCCGGACGCGCGTACTGGCCGCCGCCTGCACCGGCGCGGTCGTCGCCGTCTCCGAGTGGGCGGCGCACCCGGAGCGCGCCGAGCTGCCGGAGCTCGTGGATCGCGCGTTCAGCGCCTTGCGCGAGCCGCTCAGCTGAGGCGCTCCAGCGCCCCCCGCACGTGGGCGGGAATCTCGTGCGGGCGGCGCTCCTCGCGGTCGACGAAGACGTGGACGAACCAGCCCTCACGACCGGCTCCGGGTCGGCCGCTCGGAACAGGCCGATCTCGTAGCGGACGCTCGAGCTCCCCGAGGTGGGCGACCCGCAGGCCTGCCGGACGATCTCGGGGAAGGACAGCGCGGCCTCGAACGCGCAGTGCGACTCGACGCACAGCCCGATCACCGCGCCGCGTGGATGTCGAGGCCGCCCTCCGTGATCAGGTAGCGTTTGATCACGGTGTCGAAGTACGAGTAGAATTCGACGTTGTTGACGTGCCCGTAGACGTGTTCTCCTTCCAGCGGTCGGGATCTCGAGGACGTGCGGGTAGTCGGCTAGCGCAGCCACGCGTGAAGCTTCTCGTACACGACCGGGTGGTTGAGCAGCGCGAAGTGGTCGCGCCGCCGACGTGCAGGCCGTACTCGTCGCCGAAGGCGATGCTTGCGCGCGCGCGGCGGCCCGACGCGCTCGGCACGAGCACGAGCTGTCGCCGAGCAGGCGGCCCAGGGGTGGCGCGGGCTGCGCGTGACGGTCGCCGACACGAAGCAGTGCGTCGCGCCCTCGAGCAGCGGGATCTCCTGGCACGCGGCGGCGCGCAGCGCTTCGGGGTCGCGGTCGCGCCAGTCCTCGTCGACGAGCGAGCCCTGGCGGAGGTCGCGGATGCCGCGCTGCGGCGGCGCAGGAACGTGGCGAGCGTGCGGGTCTCGGGCAGCTGGCTCAGGCCGGCGCCGCGCAGTGGACGCGCCTGCTCGAGCGGCGCGCCCATGTGCGGCGAGCCGAGCGAGATCGACGTGGCGGACGTGTCCGCCCAGGCCGCCTCGTCAGCGCCGCGCGAGCAGGCGCTCGGGCGACGAGGCCGCCCATCGAGTGGCCGACGAGCGCGATCTCCTCGACCTCGACCGGCCACGCGGCGCGCACCGCCCGAGCAGGTCGGCCAGCGAGCGGCCGTTCTCGGACATGTGGCGACCGCTGTTGTAGCGGACGTAGACCGGCGTGTAGCCGAGCTCGCGCGCCAGCGACGCGCCGTAGTCTCGCGGCCCCCGCGCCAGGTGAACTCGGTCTCCATGAGGCCGTGGAGGAAGACGACGAGCCGCCGCGTCGCGGCGGGAAACGCCCCGGCCAGCGACGGCGGCGAGCCGGGTTCGCGAGCCCGCCGGCCCGCACCGCCATCGGCTGAGCCAGCGCGGTGCCCTCGCGCTCGAGCCGGTCGCCGACCCAGCCCGTTGAGGACGGAGATCCCGAGGCCACCGCGCGCCCGTCGCCGACAGCGGCCGCTCGGGCCGCGGGCGGCGCTCCCACGAGCGTGCCGGCGCCGCGGCCGGCGGCGGTCGCGGCGCCGCCCAGCGCGCCGACGACGCCCCGCGCAACCGTGTCGTGCACGAACTTGATCGGCCTGCCGGCGGGGACGTAGCCGAACACCCGCCCCGCGATGTCGCGCTCGGTGGAGCCCACGCTCTCGGTGAAGCCGCGCAGCTC
>CAWERW010000010.1:0-37798 GCA_963811595.1 uncultured Solirubrobacteraceae bacterium | reverse complement strand
TTTGTTATTGTACACTTCGTCGGTTGCATATCTTCTCGGCGTCGAGCGCCGACGGGTGCCGCGCCAGCGCGGTCACCCGGATGTCCATGTACGGAAACAGCGGCAGCCCGCTGAGCAGCTCGTGCAGCTCGTCGGGCGACGCGACGTCGAAGACGCTGACGTTCGCGTAGCGGCCCGCCACGCGCCACAGGTGCAGCCAGCGGCCGTCGCGCTGCAGCGCTTCGGCGATCGCCCGCTCGCGGGCCTTCAAGTCGTCGGCGACGGCCGGGTCCATGTCCGGCGGCAGCGCCACCTCCATCTCGGCCATGAACAGCATCAGCCGTCCACCCGGTGATGGCGCAGCGCGTCCTCGTCCACGACCAGGCCGAGCCCGGGCGCCTGCGAGGCGGTGGCGTACCCGCCCGCGATCCGCGGCCCCTCGGCCACCAGGTCGGTCGCGAGATCGGCGAAGTTCGTCACCTCGGCGGGGCGCGCGGAGGTGGCCGCGAGCGCGGTGGCGAGCGCGACGCTCGCGAACGACCCGATCGCGCCCTCGTACTGCGACCCGACGACGACGGCGAGCTCGCTGCCCGTGCAGAACGCGGCGATCCGGCGCGACTCGGTGAAGCCCGTGCGGGCGGCCTTGACGCTGACCTGCCCGATCGCGCCCTCGTCGCGCGCCGCCGCCACGGCCTCGAGGCTCGTGCAGCTCTCGTCGCCGGCCAGCGGGACCGGGCTCGCGGCCGCGACCCGCAGCCGCCCCTCGGTGTCGCGCACATCGATCGGCTCCTCGATCGCGCGCACGCCGAGGTCGACCAGCGGCGGGATGGCGGCCAGCGCTTGCTCGACCGTCCAGCCGCGGTTGGCGTCGACGTACAGCTCGGCGTCCGGGAGCGCGTCGCGGACCGCGGCGACGGCGGCGACGTCGAGGGCGGGCTCGCGGCCGACCTTGACCTTGAAGCTCGACACGCCGAAGCGCTCGTGCGCCTCCAGCGCCTCCTCGGCCATGGCGCCCGGGTCGGCGAGGGAGACCATGTGGGCGACGGGGACCTCGGTCGCGTAGCCGCCGAGCAGCTGCTGCGTGGGCTGCCCGAGCAGGAGGCCGGCGAGGTCCCAGAGCGCGACGTCGAGCGCTCCGCGGGCGACGCGGTCGGCGCCCGGGACCGCCGTCAGCTCGTACAGCGACTCGCTGCGCAGCGCGCTGTGGCCGATCAGGCGCGGGCCGAGCTCGTCGCGGACCGCGGCGACGATCGACGCCTGGCCGCCGCCGTAGGTGTACGGCCGCGACTGCGCCTCGGCCTGGCCGCAGAGGCCGCTCTCACTGCGCACGCGGACGAGCACGTTCTCGGCCACGTCGATGCGCCCGGAGGCGAACACTCCCGGCCGACGCATGGGGAGGCGGACCGGGATCGCCTCGACGGCGACGATCGCGGCGCCGAGGTCCGCGGCGACGACCGCTGGAGTGGGTTCGACGACAAAGCTCATGCCCTTCAGTGTGCCGTGAAATCGAACGAGTGCCAGTGGTATTCGGCCTTGATTCAGCGTAGAATCAGCATAATGCGCACGGAGCTGCTGGAGGCGTTCATGGCGGTCGCCGAGGAGCAGCACTTCGGCCGCGCCGCCGACCGGCTGCACATCGGGCAATCGCCGCTGTCGCAGCAGATCCGTCGCCTCGAAACCGAGATCGGCACGCCACTGTTCGCCCGCACCACGCGGCGCGTCGAGCTGACCGCCGCCGGCACGCTGCTGCTCGAGCGCGTCCCGGGCCTGCTCGGCGCCCTCGACGATGCTGCCCACGACGCCCGGCGCGCGGCCGGCGGGGAGGTCGGGCGCGTCGCGCTCGGCTTCACCGGCTCGGCGACGTTCTCGATCATGCCGGCGCTCGTCGCGGAGCTGCGCCGGGAGCTGCCCGACGTGCGGCTCGAGCTCCACGGCGAGCAGCTCACCCCGGCGCAGGTCGAGCGGCTCGTCGACGGCCGGCTCGACCTCGGCCTCCTGCGGCCCCCGGTCCGCACGCCCGAGATCGAGGTCGAGGTCGTGCGATCGGAGCCGCTCGTCGCCGTCCTGCCCGCCGGCCACGCCCTCGCCGACAGCGCGAGCGTGCGCGTCGCCGACCTCGCCGAGGAGCCCTTCGTCACCTATCCGAGCGAGGCGCGCTCGGTCCTGCACGAGGCGGTCGAGGCGACCTGCCGGGCGCACGGGTTCTTCCCGCGCGTCGCCGCGGAGGTCGGCGAGACGGGCACGCTCGTCGCGTTCGTCGCCGCCGGCCTCGGCGTCTCGCTCGCACCGCAGTCGGTCATGGGGCTGTCGATCGCCGGAGCCGTCTACCGCCCGCTCGCCGACGAGCGCCACGCGAAGGTCGATCTCGCCATCGCCTGGCGGCGCGGCGACCGCGCGCCCGCTCTCCTGCGCGCGCTCGAGCTCAGCCGGCAGCACCTGCGCCGCTAGCCTCCTTTCCATGTCGCTCGTGATCGTCGGCGCGGGGCCGAATCTCGGCCTCGCCGTGGCGCGGCGCTTCGGCCGCGAGGGCTTCAGCGTCGGGCTCGTCTCGCGCACCCAGGCCAAGCTCGACGACCTCGCCGCGCAGCTGGAGGGCGAGGGGATCACCGCTGCCGGTGCCGCGGCGGACATCCGCGACGCCGCGGCGCTGGCCGCCGCGATCGACGGGCTCGCCGGGCGGCTCGGGGAGGTCGAGGTGCTCGAGTACTCGCCGCTGCCGGCGCGCGAGTTCATGAAGCCGATCCTCGAGACGACCGTCGACGACGTCCGCGGCCCGCTCGAGTTCAGCGTCCTCGGCGCCGTCGCCGCCGCGCGCGCCGTCCTCGGCCCGATGCAGGCGGCCGGGCGCGGCACGATCCTGTTCACGACGGGCGGCGCGGCGGTCAACCCGTATCCGCTGCGCGCGGGCGTCGGGATCTCGTTCGCCGGCGAGGTGGCGTACGCGCGGATGCTCCACGACGAGCTCGCCGGCCAGGGCATCCACGTCGCGCACACGGCGATCGGCGGGCAGATCGCGCCGGGCGGCGACCACGAGCCGGCGGACGTCGCCGACATCCTCTGGTCCCATCACGCCGAGCGCGGACCGTTCCAGACCCGCATCGGCATCCCGGACTGATGGCGGACCGGGAACAGCCCGTCGTCTCGCGCGGCTTCCGCGGCCGCCCGCCGGCCGAGCCGGAGCGGCTGCCGCCGGGCCAGTACCTGACGACCGACTTCCCCGTGCTCGCCACCGGGCCGACGCCCATCGACGCGGCGGAGGACTGGGCGCTGACGATCTCCGGCGCGGTCGAGCGCGAGCGCGCGTGGTCGTGGGAGGAGCTCCAGGCGCTGCCCTCCGAGACCTTCACGGTCGACATCCACTGCGTCACCCAGTGGACCAAGCTCGACACGAGCTGGACGGGCGTGCCGCTCGACGCGCTGCTTGCGGAAGCCGGACCGCGCGGGGCGACGCACGCGGTCGCGCACTGCACCGGCGGCTACACGACCAACCTGCCGCTCGCCGACATCAGCGGCGGCCGCGCGTGGATCGCCTATGCCTACGAGGGCGAGCCGCTCAGCGCCGCCCACGGCGGCCCGGCGCGGCTGCTGGTGCCGCATCTCTACTTCTGGAAGAGCGCGAAGTGGATCCGCGGGCTCGAGCTGCTCGAGGCCGACCAGCCCGGCTACTGGGAGGTCAACGGCTACCACCTGCGCGGCGATCCGTGGCGCGAGCAGCGCTACGACGACGATTGACCGAGATCGGCAGACGCCGCCCGTGGACGGCGGTCGAGGTGGTGGAGGTCAGGGACGAGACCCCGGACATCCGCACGCTCGTGCTCGACGCGCCGGGCTGGCCGGAGTACCGCGCCGGCCAGAGCGTCGACGTGCGGCTGACCGCGGCCGACGGCTACTCGACCCAGCGCCCGTACTCGCTCGCCTCGGCGCCCGAGGACCCGTGGCTCGAGCTGACCGTCCAGCGGCTCGAGGCGGGCGAGGTCTCGCCCTACCTGGCGGGCGAGGCGCGCGTCGGCGACCGCTTCGAGATCCGCGGGCCGGGCGGGCGCTCGTTCTCCTGGCACGTGGAGGACGGCGGGCCGCTGTTGCTGGTCGCGGGCGGCGCCGGGCTCGTGCCGTTGCGGGCGATGCTGCGCCACCGGCTCGCGCAGGGCGCCGAGATCGAGACGCGCCTGGTCCTCTCGGTCCGCTCCGAGGAGGAGCTGCTCTATCGCGACGAGCTGGCGGAGTGGGAGGCGGCCGGAGTGGGCGCGCAGGTGACGTTCACGCGGAGCGGGCCGGAGCGCCGCATCGACGCGGCGCTGTTCGCCGAGGCGGGCCCGCCGGCGGCGGCCTCGCCTCACGTGTTCGTGTGCGGCTCGACGGGGTTCGTCGAGACCGCCGCGGCGCTGCTGCTGCGCGCCGGCCACGACCAGGAGCGGGTGCGGACGGAGCGCTTCGGCGGGGCCGCATGAGCTTGCTAGCTTCCGCCGCATGACGTCGCTCGAGGACCACGTCTGGGGAGCGCGCACACGCGCCATCCACGCCGGCGCCCGGCCGGACCCGACCACGGGCGCGCGCGCCGTGCCGATCTACCAGACGACCTCGTTCGTGTTCGAGAACGTCGAGGACGCGGCCGACCTGTTCGCGCTGCAGAAGTACGGGAACATCTACACGCGCCTCGGCAACCCCACCGTCGCCGCGTTCGAGGAGCGCGTCGCGAGCCTCGAGGGCGGGATCGGCGCCGTCGCCACCGGCAGCGGGCAGGCCGCCGAGACGCTGCTGTTCACCTCGCTGTGCTCGGCCGGCGACCACATCGTCGCCAGCTCGCAGCTCTACGGCGGCACCTACACGCTGCTCGACGTCACGCTGCGCCGCCTCGGGATCGAGACGACGTTCGTGCCCGCCGACGACCCGGCCGCCTTCGCCGCCGCCATCCAGCCGGGCAAGACGAAGCTGCTCTACACCGAGATCATCTCCAACCCGGCCGGCACGATCGCCGACCTCGAGGCGCTCGGCGACGCGGCCCACGAGGCCGGGATCCCGCTCGTCGTCGACTCGACGCTCGCCACCCCGCACCTGTGCCGCCCGCTCGAGCACGGCACCGACATCGTGCTGCACTCGGCGACCAAGTTCCTCGGCGGCCACGGCACCTCGATCGGCGGCGCGGTCGTCGACTCCGGCGAGTTCCCGTGGGACAACGGCAACTTCCCGGTCATGACCGAGCCGGTCGCCACCTACGGCAACCTGCGCTTCTGGGACAACTTCGGCGAGTACGGCTTCGCCACCAAGCTGCGCGTCGAGGGGCTGCGCAACCTCGGTGGCGTGCTGTCGCCGTTCAACGCGTTTCTGATCCTGCAGGGAATGGAGACGCTGCCGTTGCGGATGGACGCGCACGTCGCCAACGCGCAGATCGTGGCCGAGTTCCTCGAGGCCGACGAGCGCGTGAGCTGGGTCCGCTACGCCGGGCTGCCCGACGACCCCGGCTACGAGCTCGCGCAGAAGTACCTGCCCAAGGGCCCGGGCGCGGTGTTCTCCTTCGGCCTCGCCGAGGGCCGCGAGGCCGGCGAGCGCTTCATCGGCGCCGTCGAGCTGTGCTCGCACCTCGCCAACGTCGGGGACACGAAGACCTTGGTCATCCACCCCGCCTCGACGACGCACCGGCAGCTGTCGGAGGAGGCGCTCGAGTCCGCCGGGGTGCTGCCGGAGCTGGTGCGCATCAGCGTCGGCATCGAAGACCCGGAGGACATCCTCTTCGACCTCGACCGGGCGCTCGGATGAGCCGCAGCGAGGTCGAGACCGAGCGCGGGACCTGGACGCCGCCGGGCGCGCTCCAGCGCCGCGCGATCCTGCGCAAGGCGAAGACGATCGCGGTCGTCGGGGCCTCCTCGAAGCCGAACCGCGCCAGCCACTTCGTCCTCAGCTACCTGCGCTCCTCGAGCACCGACTACGAGGTCTGGCCGGTCAGCCCGCGCGAGGACGAGATCCTCGGGCTCGAGACCTACGACTCGCTCGCCGACCTGCCCGGCGAGCCCGACATCGTCGACGTCTTCCGCAAGCCCGACGACCTCCCGGGCGTGGCGGAGGAGGCGATCGAGGCCGGCGCCGGCACGCTCTGGATCCAGCTCGGCCTGCACTCCGACGAGGCGGTGCGGATCGCGCACGAGGCCGAGCTCGAGGTCGTCACCAACCGCTGCGTCAAGATCGAGCACGCCCGCTTCCACGGCGGGCTGCACCTGGCCGGGTTCGACACGGGCGTGATCTCATCGAGGCGCACCCGGGACTGACCCGGCGGGTCGAGCTGTTCGACGCCGCCGCGCCGCTCGTGCTCGAGTCGGGCGCGCGGCTCGCGCCGGTCGAGGTCGCCTACGAGACCTACGGCACGCTCGACGCCGCGGGCTCGAACGCCGTCTTCGTCTGCCACGCGCTGACCGGCGACGCGAAGGCGGCGGAGTGGTGGGACACGCTCGTCGGGCCGGGCAGGCCGGTCGACACCGACCGCTTCTTCGTCATCTGCCCGAACCTGCTGGGCGGCTGCAAGGGCACCACCGGGCCGTCCTCGCCGAACCCCGCCACCGGCGAGCCCTACGGCCTGGACTTCCCGCTCTTCACCGTCCGCGACCTCGTGACCGTGCACCGCGCGCTGCTCGACCACCTCGGCGTGCGGCGGCTGCACACGGCGGTCGGCGGCTCGCTCGGCGGCATGCAGGTCCTGCAGTGGGCGCTCGACCACCCGACCGAGATCGAGCGCGGCGTGCTCGTCTGCGCGAGCGCGCGGCTCACCGCGCAGAACATCGCGTTCTCCAAGACCGCGCGCGCGGCGATCCGGCGCGACGGCGAGGCCGGGATGGCGTTCGCGCGCATGATGGCCCACATCACCTACCTGTCCGAGCGGGGGATGGAGCTGAAGTTCGGCCGCGAGCGGCGCGCCGAGGGGCCGATGACGATGGACTCGGACTTCGAGGTCGAGCACTACCTCGACCACCAGGCCGAGATCTTCCTCGCGCGCTTCGACCCGCTCACCTACCTCTACCTCTCGCGCGTCATGGACTACTTCGAGCCCTTCGCCGAGGGGCCGTCGCGGCCGGATACGCGCTTCCTCGTGCTGTCCTTCGACAGCGACTGGCGCTTCGGGACCGAGCACTCGCGCCACCTCACCGGCGAGCTCGAGGCGCTCGGCGCCGACGTGCGCCGGCACGAGGTCGCGTCGCCGTGGGGGCACGATTCCTTCCTCATGGACATTCCCGGGTACCAGGAGACGGTGGCGGCCTTCCTCCTAGAGTCGGTGGGCGAATGAGCGTGGCCGAGGAGACCTACGAGCTGCTGGAGCCCGAGACCGCGGCGGCCTACATCGACTCCCGCCCCGAGCTGGCCTCGCTCGTCGACACCGGCTCGCTCGACGTGCAGGAGATCGGCGACGGCAACCTCAACCTCGTCTTCGTCTGCCAGGACGCGACCGGCCGCGGCGTGGTCCTGAAGCAGGCGCTGCCCTACGTGCGCCTGATCGGGCCCGAGTGGCCGTTCACCCCGCGCCGGGCCGTGGCCGAGGCGCGCGCGTACCGCGAGCACGGCCGCTTCGCGCCGGAGCTGATCCCGGCGCTCTACGCCTTCGACCCCGAGCGCTACATCCTCGCCGTCGAGGACCTCTCCGACCACCGCGTCTGGCGCACCGCGCTGACCGACGGCGAGCGCCACGACCAGGCGGCGGACAAGATGGGCCGCTACGTCGGCCGGCTCGCCTTCCACACCTCGCTGCTCGGGGTCGAGGCGAAGGCGCTGAAGCTGCTCGCGGCCGAGGCCGTGTCGCCCGAGCTGTGCGAGATCACCGAGGACCTCGTGCTCACCGAGCCGTTCTCGGGCGCCGAGCGCAACTGGTTCCAGGAGGAGATCCGCCCGGCGGCCGAGCGCCTGCAGGCGCCGGCGATCCGCGCCGCTGCCGCCGAGGCCAAGCACGCGTTCATGACGCGCGGCGAGGCGCTGATCCACGGCGACCTCCACACCGGCAGCGTGATGGTGCGCGAGGACGGCTCGACGCGCGCCTTCGACGGCGAGTTCTGCTTCTACGGCCCGGTCGGCTTCGACCTCGGCCTGCTGTGGGCGAACTTCATCGTGACCTTGGCCCGCGACCACGCACTCGATCGCACCGAGCACGGCCGCTGGGTGTCCACGCTGCCGGTCGCGGCGTGGGACGGCTTCGAGAGCGAGCTGCGCGCGCTGTGGCCCGAGCGGGTCGACGAGCGCGGGTTCCCCGACGCGTTCCTGGAGGCGTGGCTCGACCGCGTGCGCCGCGACGCGTTCGCGTTCGCCGCCGCCGAGGCCGCACGCCGCGTCGTCGGGCTCGCCCACGTCGCCGACCTCGAGACGCTCGAGCCCGACGCGCGCGCCGCGGCATCGCGCGGCGTCATCGGGACCGTCGAGCGGCTGCTGCTCGAGCGCGACACGCTCGGCAGCGCGGAGGCGGTCGCGGCCGTGGCCAGCGAGGAGATCGCGAGGGCCTCATGACGCAGACGTCTGCAGCGGTGGCCGGCGGAACGATCGGGGGCGCGTCGTGAATCAGGACCTTCGCGCGGCCGTCGCCTGGACCGGCGACGCGGTCGAGATCATCGACCAGACGCGGCTGCCGGCCGAGGAGCTCGTGCTGCGCCTGACGACGCCCGAGGAGGTCGTCGAGGCGATCGCGCGGCTCGCGGTCCGCGGCGCGCCCGCGATCGGGATCTGCGGTGCGTTCGGCGTCGTGCTGGCGGCCGACCAGCTCGGGTCCGAGGCGACCGCGGAGCGCCTGACCGAGACGGCCGCGGCGGTGCGCGCCGCCCGGCCGACGGCGGTCAACCTCGCGTGGGCGGTCGACCGCGTGCTCGCCGCCGCGCGCCGCGCGACCGACGGGGCGGCGCTGCGCGGCGCGGTCGAGGCGGAGGCGATCGCGATCCTGGCCGAGGATCGCGAGGCGTGCCGGCTGATCGGCGAGCACGGCCGCGCCGAGCTGCCGCGCGCGAGCCGCCTGATGACGCTCTGCAACACCGGCCGCCTCGCCACCGGCGGCTGGGGCACGGCGCTCGGCGTCGTCTACGCGAAGGCCGCCGCGGGCGAGGAGATCGAGGTGCTCGCGTGCGAGACGCGGCCGCTGCTCCAGGGCGCGCGGCTGACCGCCTGGGAGCTCCAGCGCGCCGGCATCCCGGTGACCGTGATGACGGAGGGCGCCGCCGCCGCGCGGCTCGCGCGCGGGGACGTCGACGCCGTCATCGTCGGCGCCGACCGCGTCGCCGCCAACGGCGACACCGCGAACAAGATCGGCACCTACGCGCTCGCGATCGCGGCGCATCACCACGGCATCCCGTTCTACGTCGCCGTCCCGCGCTCGACGCTCGACGCCGCGACGGCCGAGGGCGCCGCGATCGACATCGAGCAGCGCGCAGGCTCCGAGGTCCGCCTCGCCGCTGGTTTGCCCGACGATGTCGCGGTCTGGAACCCCGCCTTCGACGTCACCCCCGCCGCGCTCGTCACCGCGATCATCTGCGACGCCGGCGTGCTGCGGCCGCCCTTCGAGGCCACGATCGCCGACGCGCTCGGCGCGGCCACCGCGGCGTGAGGGCGGCGGTCTACCAGCCCGGGGGCGCGGTGCGGTTGGAGGAGCGCGACGTGCCGGAGCCCGGGCCGGGCGAGGTGCTCGTCGCGATGCGCGCGTGCGGGATCTGCGGCTCGGATCTCATGCAGTGGTACGTCGAGCCGCGCGCGCCACTGGTGCTCGGGCACGAGCCGGTCGGCGTCGTCGTCAGCACCGGGCCGCCGGTGGAGGCCGAGCTGCCCTCGCCCGGCGAGCGCGTCTTCGTGCACCACCACGTGCCCTGCGGCGAGTGCGAGCTGTGCCTGCGCGGGCACGAGACGCTCTGCGACACCTTCAAGCGCACGCGCATCCATCCGGGTGGCTTCGCCGAGCGCATCCTCGTGCCGGCCGAGAACGCGGCGCTCGACATGCTGCTGATCCCCGACGGCGTCAGCGACGCCGCGGCGACGCTGGTGGAGCCGCTCGCGTGCTGCGTACGAGGGCTGGACCGGGTGGGCGCCGGGCCGGGCACGCGGCTGCTGGTGATCGGCGGCGGGCAGATGGGGCTGCTGACCGCGCTGGCCGGCCTCGCGTCGGGCGCCACGGTCGCGGTCGCCGAGCCGCTGGAGGAGCGGCGCGCGCTCGCGACCGAGCTCGGCGCGATCGGCGTCGAGCCCGATCCCGAGGCGGCCGCTGCGGCGCTCGGCGCGCGCCCGACCGCGGTCATGCTCGCCACCGGCGCCGCGCCCGCCTGGGAGCTCGCGCTCGCCGTCGCCGACCGCGGCGCAAGAGTCCAGCTCTTCGCCCCCTCGGGCCCCGGCGAGCAACGGGCCTTCGACGTCGACGACGTGTTCTTCCGCGAGCTCGAGATCCAGTCCAGCTACTCCGCGGGCCCGCGCGACACGCGCGAGGCGCTCGACCTGATCGCGACGGGAGCGATCCCGGCCGAGCGGCTCGTCACCCACCGCTTCCCCCTCGAGCGCACCGAGGAGGCGCTCGCGGCGGCGCGCAGCCGCGAGGGCATGAAGGTGATCGTCACGAGCACGGCGTGAAGGCCGCGATCCTGCACGCGCCCGGCGACCTGCGCATCGACGCGGTGCCGGAGCCCGCGCCGGGCCCCGGCGAGATCGTGCTGGAGGTCGGCGCGGCGCTGAGTTGCGGCACCGACGTCAAGTCCGTGCTCCGCGGCCACCCTTCGATCGCGGCCTACCCGTCGCGGCTCGGGCACGAGTTCGCGGGGGTGGTGGGCGCGGTCGGTCCTGGCGTCGACACGGTGGCGCCGGGCGATCGCGTGTTCTGCGGCAACTCGGCGCCGTGCGGGGTCTGCCGCCCCTGCGCGCGCGGGCAGGAGAGCCTGTGCGAGGACCTGCTCTACCTGCTCGGCGGCTTCGCGGAGCAGGTGCTCGTCCCCGCGCGGATCGTCGACGCGCAACCTCCACTCCGTGCCCGACGCCCTCGACTTCCGCACCGCCGCGCTCGCGGAGCCGCTCGCGTGCGTGGTCCACGCGCTCGACGTCGTCCCCCTCGGCCCCGGCGACCGCGCCGCGGTGCTCGGCGCCGGCTCGCTCGGGCTGATGCTGTGCGCGCTGCTCGCCTCCGCCGGCGCCGAGCCGATCGTGCTCGACCCGCACCCCGAGCGGCTCGCCGCCGCCCGCAGCTTCGGCGCCGCCGAGACCGTGCCCGCCACGCGCGGCCCGGACGACGTGCAGCGGGTGAAGGAGCTCACCGCCGGCCGCGGCGCCGACCTCGTCGTCGAGGCCGTCGGCCGCCCCGAGGCGTGGGAGCTCGCGGTGGCGATGGCCGCGCCGGGCGGCACCGTGAACCTGTTCGGCGGCTGCGCGCGCGACAGCACCTTCAGCGTCCCGACCGCGCGCGTGCACTACGACCAGGTCGACGCTCACCGGCACCTACCACCACGCCCCGCGCTACCTCGCCCGAGCGCTGGAGATCCTCGCCGAGCAAGAATGGCCGTGGCCCGAGCTGTGCGGGCCGGTGATCGAGCTCGACTCGCTCCCCGACGCGCTCGCGGGCCGCCTGCACGAGCCGCCGCCCGCGAAGTACACGGTGCTGCCGGGTCGAACTTCAACTGCGCATTGAGGAGAAGGGTGTGAGCCGCCGCGGCGGCTCGCGGGGCCGGGTGTGCGGAGTTGAGCTGAATTATTGGGGTCAACTCCGCACACCCGCCCGAATCCGACCGACCCGGCCGAAAACCACTCCCCACCCAGCCGCCGTTGACGTTCGCCGGTCAAGCCGCGACCGCGGCGGCTAGAAGATGAACGGCGCGGTCTCGGGGTCGGCCTGCAAGGCCTCCCACTCCGCGTCGTCCAAGGGCTGCGGCCGGTCGCGCTCGACGTCGACCGTGCACAGGAAGCCCCACGGCTCGTCGCCCGCGTTGACCCAGCGGTGCGCCGCCGAGGGCGGGATCTCCAGCACCTCGAGGTGGCCGAGCTCGACCACGCGGTCGCCGACGAGGACCCGGCCCTTGCCGCGCAACGTGACCACGACGTGGGCGTGCTCGTGCTTCTCCAGGCTCGAGTAGCCGCCGGGCTCGATCTCGAAGTAGCGCTGCTCGAAGCCCGTCGCCACGCTGCCGCCGGGGACGAGCGTGTGGCGGGTCAGCCCGCGCCAGCCCATGCCGCGCCGCTTGCCCTCGCTCTCCTTGTAGTCGCGCTGCTCGACGCCTTCCCAGCGGAAGCTCTCAGGGGCGAAGGGGAGGTGCAACATGGCCCTCGATGCTAGCCACCGGCCTGGCCGGGGATCGCCACGCCGTGCTCGTAGGCGAGCACGACGGCCTGGACGCGGTCGCGCAGCCCGAGCTTCATCAGCATGCGCGCGACGTGGGTCTTGACCGTCGTCTCGGAGACGATCAGCTCGGCCGCGATCTCCGCGTTGGAGAGGCCGCGCGCGACGAGCTTGAAGACCTCGAGCTCGCGCGCGGTCAGCTCGTCCATGCCGCGCGGCGGCTCGGGCATCGCGGGCGCGACCTCGGCGAACTCCTGGATCAGGCGCTTGGTGATCGAGGGCGCGAGCAGCGCCTCCCCGTCGGCCACCACGCGGATGCCCGCGGCGAGCTGCTCGGGCGGTACGTCCTTGAGGAGGAACCCGCTGGCGCCCGCGCGCAGCGCCTCGTAGACGTACTCGTTGAGGTCGAAGGTGGTGAGCATCAGCACGCGCACGGGGCTCTCGTCGGAGGACGCCTCGACGACGCGGCGCGTCGCCTCGATGCCGTCCAGCTCGGGCATGCGGATGTCCATCAGCACGACGTCGGGCTTGAGGCGGCGGCACATCTCGACCGCCTGCAGGCCGTCGACCGCCTCGCCGACGACCTCGAGGTCGTCCTCGGCGTCGAGGATCATCTTGAACCCCGCGCGCACGAGCGCCTGGTCGTCGGCGATCATGATGCGGACGCTCATCCGAGCACCTCCGAGTGGTCGCGGGCGGCGGTCGAGGCGGACAGCGCCGCCTCCTCCTCGTCCTGCAGGGGCAGGCGCGCGGTGACAAGGTAGCCGCCCTCCGGGCGCGGGCCGGCGTGCAGCTCGCCGCCGAACACGCGCACGCGCTCCCGCATGCCGACGAGCCCGTGGCCGCCGCCCTCGACGCGGTGCGCGACACCCGGCCCGAGGCCGGCGTCGGCGATCTCCAGGCACAGCTCGTCGTCGCCGAAGCGGACGAGCACGTCGGCGCTGCCGCCGCCGTGCTTGAGCGCGTTGGTGAGCGCCTCCTGCACGACGCGGTAGGCGGCGAGGTCGAGGCCGGAGGGCAGCTCGCGGCGCTCGCCCTCGATCCGCAGCCGCACCGGCAGCCCCGCCGCGTCCGAGCGCTCGACGAGCGCCTGGAGGCCGTGCAGCGTCGGCTGCGGCGCGAGCTCGGCGAGGTCCTCGCCGGCGTGCAGCACGCCGAGCAGGTGGCGCATCTCCTTCAGCGCGTCGCGGCCGGTGCGCTCGATCAGCTCCGCCGCCTCGACCGCGCGGGCGGGGTCGCGGGCGAGGATGCGGCGCGCGCCGCCGGCCTGGATGACCATCATCGAGACGCTGTGGGCCACGACGTCGTGCATCTCGCGCGCGATCCGCCGCCGCTCGTCCGCCACCGCGCGAGCCGCCTCGGCCTCGCCCTGCTCGTGCAGCCGCACCGTTGCCTCGTGCAGTTCGGCGGTCAGACGGCTGCGGCTGCGCACGGCGCGGCCCGCGAGCCAGAACAGCGTCGCGAACGCGCCCGGGAAGAAGATGTCGCCCCAGATGAACGTGTCGGAGCTGAGCGCGACGGCGACGACGCTCGTGAGCGCAAGCGCGAGCCCGGCGAACGACTTCAGGCCCTCGGTGTGCGAGCCGACGGCCCAGGGGAAGAGCAGCAGCCCGAAGAAGGGGGTGTCGAGCTCCGAGGCCGGCGTGAGGAAGAGGGAGAGTCCGATCGCGACGGTCGCCCAGGCGCCGACGGCGATCAGCGGGTGACGGCGGCGGATGAGAGCGGCCGGGCCGAGGAGCGCGACGAGGGCGAGATTCGCCGCCAGCGGCCCGCGCGTGTCCTCGAGGCCCGTCATCTCGACGACGCACCCGACGACGAGGCCGACGGCGAGCAGCCAGTCGAAGTAGCGCTGGTCGATGCGCCGCAGGGCCCTCACGCGAGCGGCTCCAGGGCGGGGGCGCCGGCCTCGGCGCGGCCGACCGGCATCCGCGCGCTGACGCGCCAGCCGCCGCTCGCCGAGGCGCCGGCCTGGACCTTGCCGCCGTAGACCGCGACCCGCTCGCGCAGCCCGAGCAGCCGCCGGCCCGACCGGGGCGCCGTCGTCGACGATCTCCACGCTCAGCTCGGACGGGCCGTAGTCGAGCATGACTGCGGCGCTGCCGGCCTCGGCGTCGCGCGCGCGCCCGAGCGTCTCCTGCACGAGCCGATAGGCAGTCAGGTCGACGCCTGCCGGCAGCGGGCGCGGCTCGCCGTCGATCAGCAGCTCGACGGGCAGCCCGCTCGCCTGCGCGCGCCGGACCAGCGCCCCGACGTGCGCGAGGCTGGGCTGGGGCGCGAGCCCGAGCTCTTCGTCCTCGCGGCGCAGCACGCCGAGCAGCCGCCGCAGCTCGGTCAGCGCCTCGCGGCCGGTCGCCTCGACCGTGGCGAAGCGCCTGCTCGGCGAGCCCGGCGTCGCGCTCGGCCATCCGCCGGGCGGCGGTCGCCTGCACCGTCATCGCGCTCAGCGCGTGCGCGACGACGTCGTGCAGCTCGCCGGCGATCCGCGTGCGCTCCTCGAGCGCGGCGCTGTCGGCCGCGCTCGCGCGGGACTCGGCGAGCGCCTCGGCCTTGGCGCGCAGGGCGTGGTTGAGCCGCGCGCGGCTGCTCAGCACGTGGCCGAAGAGCGCCGGCGCCGCGATGCCGATCGCGAGCGAGTTGACGTAGGAGGAGACGTCGTTGGGATACGCGTCGAACCACGTCATGAACAGGTTCAGCGCCCCGCCGACGGCCAGCCCGGCCCACAGGTGGCGGCCCTGCGCGTGCGCGCGCCGAGAAGGTAGGCCGCGAGCAGCATCCAGAAGAACGGGCCGACGATGGTCTCGTCGAGACCCGTCGCCGACGATCTCGGTCATCAGGGTGAAGCCGACGATCGGAGCGGCCATCGCGGTGACGGGCAGCCGCCGGCGGAGGGCGAACGCCGTGGCGATGAGGGTGACGATCGCCGCGCAGGCGGCGAGCTCGACCCCCTCCACGGGCGCGAGCAGGAGCAGCTCGAGCGATCCCGTCGATCCACACCAGGGCGGCGAGCACGCCATCGCGCACCGGCGGCGGGAGGGCCCGAACGCGTGCGCGATCAGGGAGCGGATCGGCTGCACGAGCGCAAACCTAACGCGCGCGCGGGATCAGGACGTCGTCCGGCCTGAGGATCCCGGGTCATCCTCGAGGAGGACACGGGGTCGTCCATGGGTCCCGGCAAGATCGTCTGCCAGGCCGACGACACGGGCGCCCGGCGGTGGGACGGTTCAGCACCATGAAGACCTGGACCGCCACCACCACCGTCGACGCCGGCCCCGAGGCGGTCCTCGACGTGCTCACCGACCCCGACGCGGTCGCCCGCTGGGCGCCGCTTCCCGTTCGACGTCGACGACCTCGACACGCCGCGCCTCGTCACCGGCTCCCGCGCCCGCGTCTCCGGCCGCCTGGCCGGCCGCCGCGTCGGCTTCGACGTCGAGGTCCATGAGGCCGAGCCGCAGCGGCTCTCGCTCGCCGCGCACGGTCCCGTCGGGCTCGACGTCGCCTACGACCTGTCTGCCACCGAGGACGGCTCCGAGGTCCACGCCTCGATCTCCGTCCGCCGCGGCAAGGGCATCACCGGCCGGCTGATCGCCGAGGCCACCGCCGCCCTGCTGTCCGCCGGCGCGCTCACGCACGCCGTCTCCCGTCTCGCCGCCGAGGCGGCGTGCCCCGCCTGACCTCCCCGAAAGGATCCCAGTGCTGACCAACACCGCCACGGCCGCTCCCGCGGCCACCGAGACCGCTGTCGCAGCGACGCGGGTGACCCGTCACTACGGCGACGGTGAGTCGGCCGTGCGCGCACTGCGAGGCATCAGCCTCAAGGTGCCCGTCGGCCAGTTCACCGCCGTCATGGGCCCGTCGGGCTCGGGCAAGTCGACGCTCATGCACCTGCTCGCCGGGCTCGACCGCCCGACCGACGGCCGCGTGAAGATCGGCGGCCTCGACATCACCGACCTGCCCGACAAGCAGCTCACGAAGCTGCGCCGCCGGCACATCGGCTTCGTGTTCCAGTCGTTCAACCTGCTGCCGATGCTCACGGCGGAGGAGAACATCCTCCTGCCGCTGACGATCGCCGGCCGCAAGCCCGACAAGGCCGCGGTGGCGTCGCTGATCGCCCGCGTCGGCCTCGGCGAGCGCCTCGGCCACAAGCCGTCGCAGCTCTCCGGCGGCCAGCAGCAGCGCGTCGCGATCGCCCGCGCGCTCGCCTCGCAGCCGACGGTGCTGTTCGCCGACGAGCCGACCGGCAACCTCGACTCGACCTCGGGCACCGAGGTGCTCGCGCTGCTGCGCGAGAGCGTCGAGCTCGACCGCCAGACGACCGTCATGGTCACGCACGACCCGCGCGCCGCGGCGAGCGCCGACCGCGTGCTGTTCCTGGCCGACGGCCGCATCGTCAACGACCTCGCCGACCCGACCGAGGAGCAGATCCTCGCGGCCATGAAGGAGGCGACCCAGCGATGACCCGCGTCGCTCTCAAGGGGATGGCGAGCCGTCCCCTGCGCACCTTCCTCACGACGCTGGCCATCGTGCTCGGCGTCGGCATGGTGAGCGCGGCGCTGACGCTGACCGACACCATGCGCGGCGCGGCGGACTCGCTGTCGTCCGCCGCCTACGACGGCACCGACGCGGTCGTCTCCGCGCGCACCGCGTTCAAGGTCGACTCGGCCAACGACTTCACGGTCCAGAAGCCGACGATCGACGCCAAGGTCATCGACGAGGTCCGCAGCGTGCCGCAGGTCGGCGCCGCGGTCGGCGACATCTCCGACCAGGCCCTGATCATCGGCCGCGACGGCAAGCCCGTCGGCGACGGCCCGTACTTCGGCAGCGGCTTCGACTCCACGCGCGCCGGCGCCGCCAAGCTGACCGCCTTCCGCCTGCAGGACGGGCGCTGGGCGACCGGCGCCGGCCAGGTCGTCATCGACGCCACCACGGCGGAGAAGGAGCGCTACGCGGTCGGCGACCGCGTGCGGATCTCCACGCGCGGCCAGGCCTCCTCGTTCCAGGTGGTCGGCATCGCCCGCTTCGGCACGGTCAAGTCGATGGGCACCGCCACGGCGGCCGTGTTCGACCTCGCGACCGCGCAGCACCTGTTCAAGAAGGACGGCCGCTACGACTCGATCCTGGTCGCGGGCCGCTCCGGCACCGCCGCGGCCGACGTCCGCAGCGCGGTCTCGGCCGCGGTCGGGCGCGATGCGCAGGTCCAGACGGCGGCCGCGCACGACCGCTTCACGCTCGACGGCCTGAAGATGTTCATCGGCATCATCCGGACGGTCCTGCTCGTGTTCGGCGGCGTGGCGGTCCTCGTGGGCGCGTTCACGATCTTCAACACGCTCTCGATCACCGTCGCCCAGCGCACGCGCGAGTTCGCGATGCTGCGCATGGTCGGCGCCGCGCGTCGCCAGGTGCTCGGCTCGGTGCTGATCGAGGCGCTCGCCCTCGGGCTCGGCGCGTCGATCATCGGTCTCGCCGCGGGCTTCGGCCTCGCCGCCGGGCTCAACGCCATCTTCGAGGCGATGGACCTCGAGCTGCCGGCCTCGGGCACGGTGTTCGAGGCGCGGACGGCGGTCGTGGCGCTGCTCGTGGGCACGCTCGTCACGCTGGCGGCCGGGTTCCTGCCGGCGCGGCGGGCGACGAAGATCGCCCCCGTGGCCGCGCTGCGCGACGCCGATCCGGCTGCGCGCAGGCTCCGCCTCCCGTCCCGCATCGTGCGGGCGGCGGCGTCGCTGGTCGGCCGTCCGGCGGCCGCCGTCGGCGGCTCCGCCGGTCGGCTGGCGCGCCGCAACGCGATGCGCCATCCCGGCCGCACGGCGGTCACCGCCAGCGCGCTGATGATCGGCGTGATGCTCGTGACCGCGGTCACCGTCGTGGCCAACGGCCTGCGCCAGGAGACCAAGGGCACGCTCGACGACCGCATCGCCGCGTCGCACGTGATCACCGCGCAGGACGGCTGGTCGCCGATGGATCCGGAGATCGCCCGCAGCGCGGCCGCGGCCCCCGGCGTCACCGCCGTCAGCGCGCTGCGCCAGGACGGCGGGCTCGTGGCCGGTGACAAGGAGATCGTCAACGGCATCGACGGCGCGACGATCGGCAAGGTGTTCGACTTCGAGTGGAAGGACGGCTCCAACCGCGTCCTCTCCGGCCTCGGGGCGGACGGCGCGGTGGTCGACGACGGCTGGGCGTCCGAGCACGGCCTCAAGGTCGGCGACGCGTTCTCGGTCACCTCGGCGAAGGGCGTCAAGCTCCCGCTGACGGTGCGCGGGATCGAGGACTCCCCGGTGCTCGACTCGCTCGGGCTCGGGCCGATCACGGTCGCCAACCAGGCGTTCGACCGGGCCTTCGAGACCCAGCGCGACCGCCTGGCGTTCGTGACCACGAGCGATCCCGCCGCGGTCGAGACGGCGCTCGGCGCGTTCCCCGACGCGAACCTGCTCAGCAAGGCCGGGTTCATCGCCGACATGACGGCCGACATCGACTCGCTGCTCGCCATCTTCATGGTGCTGCTGGCGCTGGCGGTGATCGTGTCGCTGTTCGGCATCGTCAACACGCTCGTGCTCTCGACCTTCGAGCGCACCCGCGAGCTGGGCATGCTCCGCGCGGTCGGCATGTCGCGCCGGCAGGTCCGGCGGATGATCCGCCACGAGAGCATCATCACGGCGCTGCTCGGCGCCGCGACCGGCATCACGGCCGGTCTCGGCATCGCGGCGGTCCTCGCCTCGGTGTTCGCCGACGAGGGGATCACGTTCGCGATCCCCGTGGGCTCGCTCGTCGCGTTCGTGGTCGTGGCGATCCTGGCCGGCGTGCTCGCGGCCATCCTCCCGGCCCGCCGGGCCGCGCGGATGGACGTGCTCACCGCGCTCGCGTACGAGTAGTGATCCGTGCCGGCGGGGTCGGGGATAACTCCGACCCCGCTGGTAGGATTACCGCTCGATGATCTTCACGACCAAGGCGGAGTATGGGGTCCGGCTGCTGATCCAGCTGGGGCTGTTGGGCACCTCCGGCCCGGTGTCGCTCAAGGCGGTCGCGGCGGCGGAGAACCTGCCGCTCGCCTACCTCGAGCGCATCGCCGCGCTGCTCAAGAAGGCAGACCTCGTCGCCGCCACGCGCGGCGCCCACGGGGGCTACGTCCTCGCCCGCCCGGCGGAGGACATCACGATGGACCAGGTGGTGCTCGCGCTCGAAGGCGCAATCGCCCCGATGGAGTGCTTCACGGAGGGCAAGGAGGGCACGCGGGTGTCCTGCTCGCACGGGTCCGACGAGACGCACTGTGCAACCAAGCTGATGTGGACGCGCGTGCAGATGGGGGTCATCCGCTCCCTGCAGCGCACCACGCTGGCCGAGCTCGTCGAGTTCGCCCAGTCCGACCGACCGCTTTCGCTGACTTAGGGAGACCATGGCTGACCTCGAGATCCGCAACCTGCACGTGAGTGCCGGAGACAAGCCCATCCTGCGCGGCGTGGACCTGCACGTCCGCTCAGGGGAGTTCCACGCCCTCATGGGCCCGAACGGCTCGGGCAAGTCGACCCTGGCCAACGTGATCATGGGCCACCCGAACCTCGACGTCACCGAGGGCCAGGTCCTCTTCGACGGCGTGGACATCACGGAGGCCGATCCGGACGAGCGCGCCGTCGCCGGCCTGTTCATGGCCTTCCAGTACCCCGTCGCCATCCCGGGCGTGACGACCACGAAGTACCTGCGCATGGTCATCAACGCGCACCGCGCCGCCCGCGGCGAGCAGCCGATCCCGCTGAAGGAGTTCCGCCAGACGGTCGAGGCCGCGATGGAGCTCACGAACGTCCCGAAGGAGTTCTCGAGCCGCTACATCAACGACGGCTTCTCCGGCGGCGAGAAGAAGCGCATGGAGATCCTCCAGATGGCGCTCCAGAAGCCCAAGCTCGCCGTGCTCGACGAGACCGACTCCGGGCTCGACATCGACGCGCTCAACACCGTCGCCAAGGGCGTCAACACGATCTCCCAGGGCTCCGACATGGGCGTGCTGATCATCACCCACTACCAGCGCATCCTGCACATGGTCATCCCCCAGTTCGTCCACATCATGTTCGACGGGCGGATCGTCAAGGAGGGCGGCCCGGAGCTGGTCGAGCAGCTCGAGAAGCGCGGCTACGGCTGGATCCGCGACGAGGTCGCCGCCGCGGCATGAGCCTGACGGTCCCGCTCGCCGGCGAGTTCCCCGTGCTCGAGCGCGAGGGGGTCGCGTACCTCGACTCCGCCGCGACGTCCCAGACGCCGCGCGGCGTGATCGAGGCGATGGACCGGTACTACCTGGAGGCGCGGGCGACGGTGCACCGCTCGACCTACGCGCTCGCCGCCGAGGCGACGGAGATGTTCGAGGGCGCGCGGGCGCGCATCGCCGCCTTCACCGGCTCGACCGCCGGCGAGACGATCCTCACGCGCAACGCGACCGAGGCGATCAACCTCGTCGCGTGGTCGTGGGGCCGCGGCAACGTCGGGCGAGGGCGACGTGATCGCCGTCACCCAGATGGAGCACCACTCCAACCTCGTGCCGTGGCAGATGCTCGCCCAGGACCGCGGCGCGACGCTCGCCTACGTCGCGATCGGCGACGACGGCGTGCTCGACCTCGACTCGCTCGACGAGGTGCTGGCCCGCGGGCCGAAGCTGCTCGCCGTCGCGCACGTCTCGAATGTGTTGTCGACCGTCAACCCGATCGAGGAGATCGCCCGCCGCGCGCACGCCGCCGGCGCGGTCGTCCTCGTCGACGGCGCGCAGGCCGTGCCGCACCTGCCGGTCGACGTCGGCGCGCTCGGCGCCGACTTCTACGCCTGGACCGGGCACAAGGCCTACGGGCCCACCGGCATCGGCGTCCTGCACGGGCGCCGCGAGCTGCTCGAGGCGATGCCGCCGTGGCTCGGCGGCGGGCACATGATCAAGCGCGTGGGCGACCAGGAGTCGACCTACGCCGACCCGCCGGCGCGCTTCGAGGCCGGGACCTCGGCCGTCGCCGAGACGATCGGCCTCGGCGCCGCCGTCGACTTCCTCTCCGAGATCGGGATGGACGAGGTGCGCGCCCACGGGCGCGAGATCGCCGGCTACGGGCTCGAGCGGCTGCGCGAGGTGCCCGGCGTCACGCTCTACGGGCCCGCCGACCTCGACGTCCGCGGCAGCGTGATCGCGTTCAACCTCGACGGCGTGCACCCGCACGACGTCTCCGAGATCCTCGGCCGCGAGGGCGTCTGCATCCGCGCCGGCCACCACTGCACGCAGCCGCTGATGCGCCGCCTCGGCGTCGCCGCGACGTCGCGCGCCAGCTTCGCCGTGCACTCCACGCGCGAGGACGTCGACCGCCTGATCGACGCGCTCGGCTCGGTGCGGGGGGTGTTCGGCTGATGGACGACCTCTATCGCGAGAACATCCTCGATCACTACAAGCAGCCGCATAATTGGGGCGAGCTGGAGAACCCCGACCTCGAGTTCGAGGACTTCAACCCGCTCTGCGGCGACGAGCTGAAGGTCCAGCTCAAGCTCAACGGCGAGAATCGCGTCGAGGAGGTCCGCTTCTCCGGCCACGGCTGCGCGATCTCGCAGGCCAGCGCCTCGATGGCCTCCGACGAGGTGATCGGGATGCCGCTCGAGGAGCTCGTGCGCCTCGACAAGGACTTCATCCTCGAGCTGCTCGGGATCGACATCTCGGCCACGCGCCTGAAGTGCGCGCTGCTCTCGCTGAAGGTGCTCAAGAGCGCCGGGCTCGGCCAGCCGGCGGCGTGGGAGTCCGACGCTCCGAACGCCGCCGAGGCGGGGGCCGACCCCGCCGCCGCGCGCGAGCTCTAGGGCTTCAGCGGCAGGTAGTACACGCGGTCGCGCAGCGCCGGCTGGAGCTCGAACCCGAGCCGGCGGTGGAACGCGATCGCGTCGGGCGCCGGGTCGAGCACCGCGCGGCGACAGCTGGGCGCGGCGCGCAGCCGTGCCGCCGTGAGCGAGCGCCCGATGCCGCGGCCACGCTCCGTTTCGAGCACCTCGAGGTACTGGAGGTAGAGCGTCTCCCCGGCCGCGATCCCGCCGGCGATCCCCACCGGCTCGCCGTCGCGGAGGGCGACCAGGCGGATCACGCCGGCGACGGCATCGAGCACGTCCGCCGAGCGCGGCACGTCCTCGAACAGGCTCGAGGCCTGCGCCACCGCGATCCAGCGCGAGCGGTCGGCGTCGACGATCTCGACGCCCTCGGGCGGCTGCGCCGAGACCGGGAGGTCCGCGATCGCGGCGCTCATCACGACGGCGGTGCGCTCCGCGCGGCAGCCGGCGGCGACCAGGCGCGGCCCCAGCTCCGAGCCCGCGTCGATCAGCCACTGCGCGGGCACGCCGGCCGCCTGGAACCAGCGCGATGATCTCGGCGATCGCGGCGTCGTCGACCCCGGCGCTGCAGACGACGCCGTTGTCGCTGTTGGACGGGACGCCGGTGCGCACCGCGAACCCGTCGCCGAGCTCGCGCATCTCGGCGGCGGGCGACGCCGCGACGCGCCGCAGCCACTCCGCCTGCGCGGCCCAGCCGAGCTCGCCGAAGTCGCTCGACGTCGACGCCGCGCTCCGCCAGCCACTCCGCCAGCTCGGGCGCGGCCGCGTGCGCCATGTCCGGCTCCACCTTCACGCCGGCCGCCACCAGCCGCTCGGCGATCCGGAGGTGGTCGGTGCCGCCGCCGGCGATCGGGCCGGGGGAGTGGAAGGAGCCGTGCGCGGTCCAGCCGAGCGCCGTGCCGCCGATCCCGGGCTCCGCGCGCCGCTGCGGGTCCGCGCCGCGCTCGAGCAGCAGCGCGACGACGTCGCCGTGGCCCCACCAGGCGGCGTGGTGCAGCGGCGTGCCGCCCATCTGGCCCGGCAGGTCGATCGCGACGCCGAGGTCGAGCAGGATCCCGACCGCGTCCGCGCGGCCCTCCGCGGCCGCCTGGTGGAGCGCCTCGAAGAACTCGTCCCGGACGCGCTCGGCGCGTGCCGGATCCTCGCCTGCGATCCGCTCCGCGCCCGCGCGGTCGCCGGCGAAGCAGAGGCCGATCAGCTCGTCGACCGGCCCGACCTCGCGCCGCGCGCCCAGCTCGGCGAGCAGCTCGCAGAGGTCCGGCCGGCCCATGCGCCAGGCCAGGCCGTAGGGCGTGCGCTCGTTGTTCTTGTCCCAGGCGTGCACGTCGGCGCCGTGCTCGACGAGCAGGCGGATGACCTCCGGCGAGCGCTCGCGGTAGATCGCCCACAGCAGCGAGCGCTCGACCTCGTGGCCTGCGTCGTGCTCGAGCAGCAGCCGGACCTTCGCGGGATCCTCGGTGTCGAGCGCGTGCGCCAGCGCGTTGGTCCCCTCCACGCGCGCGCCCGCGTCGAGCAGCAGCCGCAGGCAGCTGTGGTCGGAGGTCTCGGTCGCGTGGTAGACGGACTCGTCGTCGTCGGGGTTCGCGCCCGCCTCGAGCAGCAGCGCGGTCATGCGCGGCTCGTGGGCGACGCCGGCCGCCCCGTAGAGCGCGCCGAGCGCGCCGAACTCCGGGTGCTGCCAGCTCGAGTCGGGGTCGGCGCCGGCGTCGAGCAGCGCCCGCGCGCAGTCGAGCAGCCCGGCGGTGCGCTCCCCGCCGAGGAAGGCGGAGTGCGTCACGTACAGCAGCGGGAGCCACTCCCGCCCGCCCGCGGGCCGGGTCGCCGCCTCCGGATCGCGCGCGAGCGCCGCGCGCACCCGCTCGGCCTCGCCGAGCACGAGCGCCGCGTCGAGCCCCTCGCGCCCGAGGTCGGGGTCGAGCGCGAGCAGCGCCTCGGCGTGGTCGCGGCGGCCGTCGGTCGCCTCCTGGACCAGCCGGCGCGCGCGGTCCTCGCGCGCCACCGTCTCCGCCTCCGCGCGGTGCACGAGCCGCGGCCAGCTCGCCTCGCCCAGCTCGCGCGCGATCACGAGCTGCGCGTCGGCGAGCTTGAGCGCCTCCCCGCGCGCCCGCGCGTCCTTCACGCGCCGCTTCGCCTCGCGCCGCGCGCGCTCGAGATCGATCCGTCCTGCGTCCATCACCGATCACCTCCGTATCGCCCGCGGTCCGCAGCGGCGGGCAGAGGCCGATCGGAACACATCGGACTCAGGTGAGATCGAGGTGGGCCTGGGGCCCTGCCCGCGGACCAGGGTGCGCCCTCGCGCGCGCCGCGGACGCTACCCCGCCGCCCGCGGGCTCGCAAGCGGCAGCGAGCCGATGGTCTGAATTGCTGCATGAAGTTTGCGCATTCGGGCGGTGGTGTCGATGATCGCCGGATGCGCCTCCTCGTGCTGGTCCTCGTCGCACTCGCAGCGTCCGCGCCGTCCGCCGCCGCGGCCACGTTCAAGCCGCCCCCGGGCAAGGTCTACAACGGCGTGAGCGGGTCGACCTCGACCAACCCGTTCGTGCAGCAGGTGGGCAGCGACGTCGCGGTCTTCGGCGTCTTCACGAAGTGGTACGGCCAAAACGAGTACGCGTTCCGGGCCGCCCGCCAGGCCGGCGCGCGGTTGATGCTCCACGTCTCGACCCAGGACGGCTACGGCACCCCGGAGCTGATCACGCCGCGAGGGATCGCGCGCGGGCAGGGCGACCGCTACCTGCTCTCGCTCAACCGCCGCATCGCCGAAGCCGGCGAGCCCGTCTACGTGCGGTTGCTGGCCGAGATGAACCAGGCCAACAACGGCTACAGCGCGTTCGACCGTAGCGGCCGCTCGCGCGGCGCGAGTCACTCGACCGCCGCGTTCCGCAGCGCCTGGCGGCGCTCCGCGCTGATCCTGCGCGGCGGCCCGGTCGCCGCCATCGACGCGAAGCTGCGCCGGCTGGGCCTGCCACGTGTCCAGGGCAGCGCGGAGGAGTTGCCGCGGCCGCAGGTCGCGCTGCTGTGGGTCCCGCAGACCGAGGGCTCGCCGCCGATCGCCGCCAACGCGCCGCGCGCGTACTGGCCGGGCGGGCGCTACGTCGACTGGGTGGGCACCGACTTCTACTCGCGCTTCCCCAACTTCGACAAGCTCGAGCGCTTCTACGACGCGTTCCGCGGCAAGCCGTTCGTGTTCGGCGAGTGGGCGCTGTGGGGAAGCGACGACCCGGCCTTTGTGCGGCGCTTCTTCTCCTGGATGGGGTCGCACCGGCGCGTGCGGATGCACCTCTACAACCAGGGCGCGCTGACCAATGGCCCGTTCCGGCTCAACCGCTACCCGCGGTCGCGAGCGGCGATCCGCGCCGCGCTCGGAAACCGCCGCTACCTCGAGCGGCCCTAGCTACAGCCGCGCGCGGGCCAGGATGGCGACGAAGCGGCGTGTCAGGTCGCCGGTCGCGAGGCGCTCGAAGGCCGCCGTGCGGTAGCGCTCCTGGGCGTCCTCGGGCATCGCCTCGAGGAACGCGCGGAAGCCCCCTGACCAGGTCCACTCCCACCACGCCTCGGCGCTGTCGAAGGTCAGGTCGGCGTGCTTGGTCTCGATCGAGACGGCGCGGAAGCCGGCGCGCTCGAGCGCCTCGCGCAGCCGCGGCGCGTCGCCGAAGCGCCCGAACAGGCGGCCGGCCGTCTGGAGCAGCTCCGGCGGGACCTCGGATCGCGAACCGGTCGTTGAGCTCGCGTTCCCAGTGCCAGGCGTCGTCGACCAGGTTCGTCCACACCGCGACGCCGACCATCCCGGTCGGCCGCAGCACCCGCCGCCATTCCGCCAGCGCGCCGTCGGCGTCGGGGATCGCCGCGAGCGTGAAGGCCGCCAGCACGGCGTCGAAGGACTCGTCCTCGAAAGTGGAGAGCGCGGCGCCGTCCATCACCTCGGCGCGGACCTGCCCGAGGCCCGCCTCCTCGGCCGCCGCGCGCGTGCGCTCGACCATGCCGGGCGCGGTATCGATCCCCACCGCCTCGCCGCTCGGGCCGACCCGGCGCGCCGCGGGCAGCAGCGCGCCGCCCGCCCCGCAGCCGACGTCGAGCACGCGGCCGCCGGGGCCGAGCAGGACGAGCTCCGCCAGGCGCGCGGAGAACGGCGCGTGGTGGGCGACGCCGACCCGCTCGTAGGCCGGCGCCGCGCGCTCGTAGGCCGCGGCGAGGTGTGCGTGCACGTCCTCCATGTGGCGGAGCCTACGGCGCGCGCGCTCGGATATCTTCCCGCGCCGAGCATCCGACGAGGGGGGAAACCGCATGTGCCTGCCCGGGACCATCGAGACCGTTCGTGAGCAGACCGAGCGCGAGGGCGTCAGTCGACGCGCTCTGCTCGCCGGCGGTGGGGCCGCCGCCGTCGCCGTGGCGTTCCCGGGCGCGGCCGAGGCACGCAAGCGCCGGGGTGGTCGCCGCGGCGGGCACGGTGGCAAGCCGCACTTCGGGAAGGTCACCGACCTCACGCACACCTTCCGCGCCGGCTTCCCGGTCTACACGGGTGACGAGCCGACCCGCCGCACGCTCAAGAACTACGTCCCCGACGGCTTCTACTCGCAGGAGTGGACCTTCGGCGAGCACTCGGGCACCCATCTCGACGCCCCCGGCCACTTCGTCCCCGGCGCCCGCCGCGTGCCGCAGCTGCGCCCCGACGAGCTGCTCGCGCCCGCGGTCGTGATCGACATCTCCGAGCGCGCCGCCACGAACCCCGACGCCGAGGTGGAGCCGCGCGACCTGCAGCGCTACGAGCGCCGTCACGGCCGCATCCCCCGCGGCGCGGTCGTGCTGATGAACTCGGGCTGGGCCGCGAAGGTCAACGACGACGCGGCGTTCAAGAACGCCGACTCGGCCGGCACCTACCACTTCCCGGGCTTCGGGATCGACGCGGTCGAGGCGCTGCTCGAGCGGCGCGACATCCGCGGCATCGGGGTCGACACGCTCAGCCTCGACCCGGGCAACTCGACGACCTTCGCCGTCCACAAGCGGCTGCTGGGCGCGGATCGCTACGGGATCGAGAACGTCGCCAACCTGTCGGCGCTGCGCCCGAAGGGCGCCTACGTGTCGGTCGGCGTGATCCCGTGGGAGGAGGGCTCGGGCGGGCCCTGCCGCCTGCTTGCCTACGGCTGAGCAAGCGGTCACAGGCCGCTAGACTCTCAAGTCCGACTTGTGTGGTCGGACTTCGTGACAAATGAGCCCTGTGATCGACATCTGCCCCGTTGAGGAACTGCCGCCCGGCGAGCATCGCCTGGTCGAGTGGGAGGACCTCGAGATCGGCGTGTTCAACTGCAATGGCGACATCGTCGCCATCGAGGACCGCTGCACGCACGACGACGGCAACCTGATCGAGGGCGAGATCGACACCGAGACCTGTACCGTCGAATGCCCGCGCCACGGCTCGGTGTTCGATCTGCGCACCGGAAAGCCACTGAATTTGCCCGCGTACGTCCCCGTCGACACCTTCCCGGTGTCGGTGGACGGCGGCGTGATCCGACTGGAGGTCGACTGACCTATGGCGACGCCTGAAACGATCGCCGAGCAGCAGGCGCTGACCGGCATCAATGCTGATTACAAAGAGAAGTTCGGCTTCCACGACTCGGAGACCGGCTACGCCTTCAAGGCCCCCAAGGGCCTGACGCCCGAGCTCGTCAAGCAGATCTCCGACTTCAAGAACGAGCCGGAGTGGATGCTCGACTTCCGCATGAAGGCCTACGAGCACTTCATCTCGCGCCCCCAGCCCACGTGGGGCTCGCCGTATCTGGCCGAGGTCGACTACGACAACATCCACTACTTCGTCCGCGCCTCGGAGAAGTCCTCGACCACCTGGGACGACGTCCCCGAGGACATCAAGAACACCTTCGACAAGCTGGGCATCCCGGAGGCCGAGCGCAAGTTCCTCTCCGGCGTCGGCGCCCAGTACGAGTCCGAGGTCGTCTACCACCAGGTCCGCGAGGACCTCGAGAAGCAGGGCGTCGTGTTCATGGACATGGACTCCGGCCTGCGCGAGCACGAGGACCTCGTGCGCGAGTACTTCGCGACGATCATCCCCTCGAACGACAACAAGCTCGCGGCGCTGAACTCCGCGGTCTGGTCGGGCGGCTCGTTCGTCTACGTGCCCCCGGGCGTCCACGTCGAGATGCCGCTGCAGGCCTACTTCCGGATCAACACCGAGAACATGGGCCAGTTCGAGCGCACGCTGATCATCGCCGACGAGGGCTCCTACGTGCACTACGTCGAGGGCTGCACGGCGCCGATCTGGTCGTCGGACTCGCTGCACTCGGCGGTCGTCGAGCTGATCGCCAAGCCGGGCGCGCGCATCCGCTACACGACCGTGCAGAACTGGTCGCAGAACGTCTACAACCTCGTCACCAAGCGCGCGATCGCCGAGACCGACGCGACCGTCGAGTGGGTCGACTGCAACCTCGGCTCGAAGCTGACGATGAAGTACCCGTCGGTCTACCTGATGGGCGAGCGCGCCCACGGCGAGGTGCTCTCGATCGCCTTCGCGGGCAAGGGCCAGCACCAGGACGCCGGCGCCAAGATCATCCACGCGGCGCCGAACACGACGTCGAACATCTTCGCCAAGTCGATCTCCAAGGACGGCGGGCGCTCTTCGTACCGCGGCCTGCTCGAGGTCGCCAAGGGCGCCCACGGCGCCAAGTCCAAGGTCGTCTGCGACGCGCTCCTGCTCGACGAGGACTCGCGCTCTGACACCTACCCGACCATCCGCATCGGCGAGGACGACGTCGACGTCGGCCACGAGGCGTCGGTCTCCAAGATCGGCGAGGAGCAGCTCTTCTACCTGATGAGCCGCGGCCTCTCCGAGGAGGAGGCGGGCAAGCTGATCGTCAACGGCTTCATCGAGCCGATCGTCAAGGAGCTGCCGATGGAGTACGCGGTCGAGATGAACCGCCTCATCGAGCTCCAGATGGAGGGCTCCATTGGCTGAGGCAACCATCCACGAGCCGGAGTGGCTTGCGGCGCGCCGAGAGCGCGCCGCTTCCTTGAGGGGCACCCTCGACCTGCCGCGCTTCAAGGGCGCCGCCGGCTGGGAGTTCACCGACCTCGGCAAGCTCGACCTCGACGCCTTCGGCCCCGCGCCGGCGGACGCCGAGCTCGTGCTGCCCGAGCCGCTGTTCGAGCTGGCCGAGCCCACCGGTGTGGTCCAGGTCGACGGCGCGAGCGACGACGGGCGAGGCAGTCTCCGACGGGCCGATCGTCATGGCCCTCGACGTCGCCGCGCGCGAGCACCCGCACCTCGTCGAGCCCTACCTCGGCACGATCGTCTCCGCCGAGGACGACATCTTCACCGCGACCAACGACGCGGGCTGGGCGGGCGGAGCGTTCGTCCACGTGCCCCCGGGGCGTCAAGGTCGATGCCCCGATCCTGTTGAGCGCTGTCACCGCCGCCGCCGGCACCGCGCTGCAGCGGCGCGTGCTGATCGTGCTCGACGAGGGCGCCGAGGCCGAGGTCTGGGAGCAGTACCTCTCCGGCGACGCCGAGTCCGAGACGCTGCTCAACACCGTCGTCGAGCTCGTGGTCGGGTCAGAACGCGCGGCTGCGCTACGTCTGCGGCCAGGACCTCAACGAGAAGTCGTGGATCTTCGGCGCCCAGCGCGCCGAGGTCGCCCGCGACGCCAAGCTCGACTGGGTCGCGGTCGGCTTCGGCTCGGCGCGCGGCCGCGTGCGGATGGAGACCAAGCTCGCCGGCGAGGGCGCCGAGGCGAAGGTCACCGGCGCCTACGCGCCGCACGCCCGCCAGCACGTCGACTTCGACACGACGCAGGAGCACGCGGCGGCCCACACGTTCTCCGACCTCGCCTTCCGCGGCATCCTCTCGGGCCGCTCGAGCGCGGTCTGGCGCGGCGTGATCAAGGTCGATCCGGGCGCGCAGCAGACCGACGCGTTCCAGGAGTGCCGCAACCTGCTGCTCTCCAAGCGCGCGCACGTCGACGCGATCCCGGGCCTCGAGATCCTCGCCAACGACGTCCGCTGCACCCACGCGGCGGCGATCGCGCAGATCGACAAGGAGCAGCTCTTCTACCTGCGCTCGCGCGGGCTGCCCGAGCCCCAGGCCCAGCGCCTGGTGATCGAGGGCTTCATGGCCGAGCTGATCGAGCGCTTCGAGGAAGGCCCCGTGCGCGACGTGCTCGCCGGCGCCCTCGAGCGCCGGCTCGCCGCCGTCCTGGACTAGGCGGGTCCCGGCTACAGCTTGCGCGTGGTCAGCGTCGAGGTGGTCGACTTGGCGCCGGCGCGGCGCACCGTGATGCGCACCTTGTAGTCGCCTCTGCGCAGGCCCTTCGCGGTGAGGGTCGCGCGGTGCGTGCGGTTGGCCGCGAAGCGGCGCGACTTCACGAGCGTCTTGACGACCTTCGTCCCGCGCAGCACCTGGATCCGCACCGTCGACGCGCGGGTGAGGCGGAACGCCGCGCGCAGCGGCCGCTTCGTGCTGCCACCGAACGTCGCCCGCTCGAGCTTGTAGGAGCGCAGCAGCGCGCAGCTCTCGCGGCGGTAGAAGTCCGGCCGCGCCGTGAAGCGCCCGCCCTTGAGGCGGAAGACCTTGCGGCGCACGTCGGACGTGCCGTTCGGGAGCTTGATCGCGTAGCGGGCGAAGAAGTACCCCGGACGCACGCGCTTGCGCTTGGACTTGCCGTTCCAGGTGAAGGAGCGGCTCTTGCCGCGGAAGCGCGCGACGAGGCGCTCGCCGATCACCTTCCGCCCGACGGCGACCTGGAAGACGTCGACGTTGACGCGCTGCGAGACGCGCTTGGAGAACTCCAGGCGCACGCCGCCGCCCGTCGCGCGGGCCTTGACCGAGCGCAGGATCGCGGCTGAGGCGCAGGCGGGCGTGCTCTGGGTCGGCGTCGCGGCCGGAGGCGTCGCCGCCCCGCCGGCGGCGGCGATGCCGCTCGCGCATGCGCTCAGGTCGAGCTGCTTGACCTGGCCGCGGTCGATCTGGACCGGCTGCGTCTCGAAGACGCGGCCGCCCTGCTCGCACGTGAGCGTGTAGCTCTCCACCTGGGCCGCCTTGAACGGCGGCGGCGGCTCGAAGGTGATGTCCACCTCGTAGTTGTCGACGACGGTGGCCGAGAAGTTGTTCACCCGCAGCACGTAGCGCTTGTTCGCCGGCAGGCGCGGCGTGCCGTTGGCCGAGACCTCCTCGACGTTGCTCGGGCCGGTCTGGCTCGTGCTCACGACGGGCTCGTCGTTCTGCGACTTGCCGTCGGCGTTGGTGTCCTCGTAGAGCTTGGCGTCCCAGTCGCCGGTCAGGCTCGGCCACGACACGCGCACGCTCATCGACGCGTTGTCGCCGGTCGCCGGGACCGTGATCGGGTGGTCGTTGTAGGAGACCGTGTCGTTGGTGTCGGGCTCGCCGGAGGCGACCGCCGCCCCGTCGTCCGGGTCGTCGCCGGTGGTCGAGGAGCCTGTGACGCCGCCGGTCTGGCTCTGCGCCGGGCTCGCCTCGCCGGCGTTGGGCACGCCGGTCGCCTTGCCCACGATCGGCCGCGTCGAGGGGTTGACGTGCCAGCGGACGCGGCCGTCGGTGCCGACGTCGTAGGTCGTCTCCAGCTTGTCGTCGACCAGGATCGGCTTGTCGTCGGGCGGCTGCGGGAACGTCTCGGTCTTGAACTGCTTGGTCAGCCGCAGCGTGGCGCCGGCCGGCGCATTGCCCTCGAGCACGCTGTGGCGCTGCTCGTTGAGCGTGCTCTCGGCGGCGAGGTAGTACGCCTCGCGGTTGCCCTTGCCGTCGAAGTTCGCGTTCGGGGCGCCGGGCAGCGAGTGGTCGGCCTGCGGGTTCTCGCCCGTCCACTCCTTGACCGTCGTCTCATAGAAGGGGTGGAAGGCGGGGTCGTCGCAGTCTCCGGTCGTGTAGTTCGGCGCGCCGCAGTAGATCTCGAACGTGAAGCCGAAGCCGCCGGTCGCGTTGTAGCTCCAGTCCTCGGTCGTGCCGGTGGTGTCGTAGAGCTCGAAGCCCTTCTGGCTGAAGTAGCCGTTGTGCCTCGCCATGTCGTCGCCGAGCGCCTTGTAGCCGCGGTTCTCGTCGACGGGGTCGCCGACCGCGGCGAGGCCGGGCGCGCGGAGGACCAGACCGGCCGTCGTGTGGTTGGTGATCAGCGTCATCACCTGGTTGCGCGACACGAGCGCCTGGACGTTGCGCGACTCGGGCTCCGAGAACGGGCCGGGGCCGCGGTAGGTCTGGACGAGCGGGTTGCTCGGATCCGCGCCGGGCCCGCCCCACAGGCCGCCGTAGTTGCGGTTCGGGTCGACGCCGTTCTCGGCCAGCCCGGCCGAGGTGGTGCAGTTGCCGGCCTCCGAGTTGTCGGGGAGGCGGCAGTTCTTGCGTCGGTATTCGCCGCCGGTCGCGGCGCCTCCGACGAGGTAGACGGTGTCGTCGACCGCCTCGTCGCGGCCCTCGGCCGGCGCGCCGACCGCGTTGCGCGACGCCTCGAAGCCGTCCGCGTTGATGATCGGCACGACGATGTTGCGGCTGTTGCGGACGATGTTCGTCGCGCGCGGATCGCCGCTCTTGAAGCCGTTGATCAGCTCGATCCCCCACTCCATCGCGTGCTCGCCCGAGGGCCACTCGCGCGCGTGGTGGGCGCCCATGTTGAAGAACGCCGGCTTGCCGTCGTTGCGGGTGACGTTCTCGGTGATCTCGATGCCGAGGACGTCCTTGCCCATCCACGTCTTGTTCGGCAGCGTGATCAGCCGGACGAGGTTGGGATTCTGCTGGGCGAGCGCCTTGAGCTCCGTGTTGTAGTCGGCGAGCGTGCGGTAGGTGTCGCGCCCGCTCGGGAAGTCCGACCTGGCGGTGCGGGCGGCGTAGCGGCCATCGGCGGCGCGCTGTTCGCGGCTCTGCTCGACGACGTTGTTCACGAGCAGGCGCCAGCGGAGGCCGGCCCGGCGCAGCGCGTCCTCGTCCTGCTTGCCGTGGAGGACGACGCCGAGGGTCCCCTTGCCGCCGTGCTCGGTCATGTCGAGGCCGAGCGCGAGCAGCTGGTCCTTCTGCGCCTTCGAGGGCGTGATGACGCTGACCAGCCGCGGCGCGTTGGCCTTGGCCTCCTTGAGCGCGCCGGCCCGCGTGGCGGCGAACTCGAGCGAGGCCGGCACGGAGGCGGCGTCGCCGGAGCGCCGGCAGGCCTGCACGTCGAGCCTGCCGCCCGCCGTGTACCCGAGGGCGACCTCCTGGGCGTCGGGCGACGCGTCGGCGGCGAGCGCGCGACCCGTCTGGTCGAACACCGCGACATCCCAGTCGCCTTGGTTGCCCGCGAGCTTCACCGTGACCGCGCCGGGTCCCGAGACGTTCACGCTGCGGGTCGCGACGCCCGCGCGGCCCGGCCGGTACGCGCGGTGGCACGCGGTCGTGTACGTGCCTTCTGGAGCGGTGAGCGCGGCGTCGAGCATCGTCCGCGGCGCGAGCAGCGGCGGGCTGCCGGCGGCCTCGGCGGCAGCGGGCGTGAGGGCGGCGACGACGGAGAGGACGGCGACCAGGAGGGCGCGGCGGCGAGGGTTCATGCGGGTGACAACGCAGTATCCGTCACGATCTGGCGGTGACCGCACCGCTGGAGCTCCCGCCCGAGGAGATGCGCCGCCTCGGCTACCGGGTGATCGACCACATCGTGGACCATTTGGAGACGCTCGACGCCCAGCCTCCGGTGGTCGTGGGGGAGGCTTCGGCGCTGCGCTCGGCCCTGGGTGGACCGCCGCCCGAGGCGCCCGGCGATCCGGATGGTGTGCTGGACCGGCTGTTCGACGAGGTGCTGCCGTGGACGTCGCGCTCGAGCCACCCGCGCTTCTTCGCCCGCATCGGCTCGCCGTCGAACTACATCTCGGCGCTGGCCGACGCCGTCGCGTCGGGCTTCAACCTGTTGGGGACGTCGTGGGTCGCCGCCTCGGGCCCGTCGACGATCGAGCTCACGGTGATCGACTGGCTGCGCTCGTGGTGCGGGATGCCGGACGGGACGGAGGGGGTGCTGGTGAGCGGCGGCTCGATGGCCTCGCTGGTGGCGCTGGTGGCGGCGCGCGAGGCGCGCGGTGGTGTCGGCGGCGTCGTCTACCTCTCCGACCAGGCGCACGCGTCGATCCTGCGCGATCTGAAGGTGATGGGGGAGCGGGAGGTGCGGGTGCTCCCGTCCGACTCCTCGTTCCGGCTCTCGGTCGAGGCGGTGGCGTCCGCGGTCGCAGCGGATCGCGCGGCGGGCCGCACGCCGTTCGCGGTCGTGGCCAACGCGGGAACGACGAACTGCGGCGCGGTCGACCCGCTGGACGGGTTGGCGGACCTCTGCGCGGCCGAGGGGCTGTGGTTCCACGTCGACGGCGCCTACGGAGCGGCCGCCGCGTTGTGTCAGCCGGGCCGAGACGCCTTGGCCGGGATCGACCGCGCCGACTCGCTGACGATCGACCCACACAAGTGGCTGTTCCAGCCCTACGAGGCGGGCGCGGTCCTTCTTCGCGAGCCGGGCCTGCTCGAGCGCACTTTCACCTTGAGCGGCGAGTACCTGCGCGACACGTTCGGCGGCGAGGTCAACTTCCGCGACCGCGGCATCCAGCTCACGCGCGGCGTGCGCGCGCTGAAGCTGTGGCTGTCGGTCGAGGTGTTCGGGCTCGCTGCGTTTCGCGACGCGGTCGCCCATGGGATCGCACTCGCCGAGCACGCCGAGGCGGTGCTCCGCGCGCGGCCCGGCTGGGAGATCGTCACGCCGGCGCAGCTCGGGATCGTCTGCTTCGCACGCGACGGCGGCGACGAGTCACAGATCTCCGCGTCGACCGTCAGCGACGGCTACGCCGCACCCTCGACGACCGTGCTCCGAGGCCGCACGGTGTTGCGGTTGTGCACCATCAACCCACGCACGACCTTCGATGACATCGAGGCCACGATCGAGCGAATGGAGCGCTTCTCGGCGGGCTGAGCGAGGCCCTGTCGCCACCCGGACGTCGTCCGCAATCCGGGCGATTGACCCATTGAAGCCCGGGTAGGGCAGCCGCATGCCGACAGAACCGGATCCGATCACGCTCTCCCAGATCGTCCACCGCGCCGTCGAGGTCTGCGACCCGGCCGGCACCGACGACGACCTCGCCGACCTCTACCTCCGCTTCGAGGACGCAGACGAGCCGGTCACCGCGATCGAGGACATCGAGCAACGCCTCGCCGAAGCCGCCGGAGCCCTCGACCCCCAGGCCGAGATCCCCTCCATCCAGATGGCCACCGCCGTCGCGACCTACCTCGCCTTCCGCCGCGACCAGATCGACGAGGACGGCGAAGAGCTCCTCCGCCACGCCGCCCGAGCCGAATTCAACGGCAACCCACCAACGGCGGTCGCGAACTGGCTCGACGAGCTGGGGGTCTCGAGCTAGCTCAGCAGGCGACGATGAGGTGGAAGCCGAGCGAAGCAGCGTTCCCCATGGGGTCGTACGTCCTCACGAGGAAGTTGTCGCCTTCGCGAGCCACCGTGATACGGCCAGCCGGCGGGTTGCCGGCGATATCAACGGATGCCAACGTCGCGGTTGCGACGCAGTCCGCCAGTGGGCGCCCGAAGCCGACGAGAAAGTCGTAGAGACCGCGGCGCGACGCAAACGTGGCGTTGCCGTGGTCCTGACCTCCAGACGAGCGAATTGCAGCGCGGTAGGTGACACCGGAAGGTCCCTGGGCCCCGGGAGGACCGGGCGGTCCCGCCTGCCCGCGCAGAGACGTGCGTGCCGGCACAGTGAGATCGCGGACACCGAGCGAGCGATCCTTGACCTCGCTTGACCTGACAGCACCGGCACGGATTTCAGAGGCGCGCACACCCGAAGCGCGGATCTGCTCGGCGCCGACGCTGTTGCGCGGCAAGGTGAGGGCATACGAGGTGCCGCCGAGAGCGATGAACAAGGCCGTGCATGAAATTACGTTCGCGAAGGTCGCCCGCTGTCGTAGCCGCCGAAGCACGTTTCCGCCTCTCATTGCTGGTTCCTTGACGAGATACGTCGCCGACCCAAGAAGTTGCGCTAGAGACCTCGCACGCCAACCACTACCGAGGGCGACGTGCCTGTCTCGTATGGATATCCAGAGTCCCGCGGAACCCGTGCGCGGAACCGATACTGGACGGTACCTCGGGTCGCCGAGAACCGGTATGGGAAGGACCAGCGTCCGGTTCGCGCCCGCGCTCGGGTGGTTCCGAATGTCATCCAACGACCACGGCCCCGCGCCTGAATCTCCACGAGCTTGCCGCCCGCGGGGAATGGCCGGCCGCGGAGGCGACCCCGGAACGTGACGCCCTCCCCGTTGACGACGCGGCGCCGGTCCACCGTCATGGTTGTCGCGGCACGAACGCGGAGTCTCACCTCGGCGGTCCGACCCCGAATCGTGTCAGTTCCGCCGAAACGGAACCGAAGGGTTCGACTTGGGCCCCGAAGGGCTTTGAAGGTGAAGCGGCCGGTTCTACTTGTGCGAAGGGTCGCAATCGGCCGCCAGGGAGCCGTCCGAAGGTTCGTCTGTTCCAGCACCTGGATATTGCGCCCAACGAGTGGGTTGCCACCGGGACTCGTAAGTCGCCCGCGCAGCGGAATGGTGCGTCCGAAGCGGCTACGGGGCTTCCCGACCAGGACGATCCGATAGCGACGCTTACCTCGCGAGCCTCTCGCCCGAACCCGCTTCGGCTTTCCGACGACGAGGCGCGTCTTGATGCGGAGCGGCAGTGCCAGCGCGGCGCGCTTCCCGTCTGTGAGTCGGTCGGTCGAGCGCTCGTTGCCGGCGAGGTCGACGGCGCGAGCGCGCAGATCGTAGATCCCGTCCCGGAGGTGCTCGTCGTCAATGAACGCGGAGAAACCATCCCGGTCTGGGGCTGTCTTAACGCTCGACCATTGATCCGTCCCGCGGCGCCGGAGGAATACTTCACGTGCCGCAAGCCCACTCCCGGTGTCTCGGGCCCTCACACGCACGCGGGCGGGTTGGTCGACCGTCGGCGACACGAACGCCAGGGAGGGCGGTTGGTCGTCGAATCGGAGCGCCGTCTCCGCGAAGGCGGTCGAATTCTCATTGCCGGCCGCATCCCGAAGCCAAACGCGTGCTCGCCATTCGCCCGTTGCAGGAACTCGAATCCCTCCGACGCTGCTCAGCCCGGGACCGCCTCGGAACTGGGTCACGCAGCGGCTTAGATCTGGAGAAGTATGCGCGGCCGGACACACTGCCACCCGCGCGCCGGTCACTGGAGCACCAGGTTGGCGTGGGTTGGACCAGCGCAGCGTGAATCCGTTCTTGGGTTGCCACCTTGATGCCCCATCGACTCGAAGCGACACCGGGCGGAGTGGGGCTGTGTTGTCGATGTGCACGGCCCGTTGCGAGCTCGCCGCGTTCCCGGCGGAGTCTGTTGCCCTCACCGCGAGAACGTGCCTGCCGTCAGACAACCCGCGCGTGTCGACCTGCAGCGTGTCGCGGCCGTTGGGGCATGGAGCAGGTCGGGTGTCAACGCATGAGTGAGTGACCTCGTGCTTCGGTCGACCATCCACGAAAGCGGCAGTTCCGCGCACCCCGACGCCGTCGCTCGCGTCCAGCGCCACGTCCTGTACGCCCCGTCGCCATCCGCCGGCGACGAGCGAACCCCCACGGATCGCGATGCTCGGAGCGTTGTCGTCCGCTATGACGACGTTGACGTCGCGGATCGCCGCGAGCCCGTACAGGCCGTCGCGGGCGCAGCCGCTGGTCTGGACGCATCTCGCGAGCGCTGATATGCGGCTTGTCGAGAGGCCGACGT
>CAWERW010000009.1:0-207703 GCA_963811595.1 uncultured Solirubrobacteraceae bacterium | reverse complement strand
GGACGCCACGGCCGCCGACTACCTCGTCACCGACGACGACGCCGGCTCGACGCTCCGCCTCGAGGTCACCTACACGAACGCGGGCGGCTCCGAGACCGCCGTCAGCGCGCCCACCGCGAGGGTCGCCGGCGCGCCGCCGGCCAACGTGGTCGACCCGACGCTCTCGGGCACGTTCCGCGACGGCGAGATGATCACGCTCGACGACGGCGACTGGAGCGGCACGCCCCCGCTCGCCCCGTCCTACCAGTGGCAGCGCTGCGACGAGAACGGCGCGAGCTGCGATGACATCGACGGCGAGACCGGCCTGACCTACGTGCTGCAGTCCGCCGACGTCGACGGCACCGTACGCGCGGTCGTCACCTACACGAACGCCGACGGGTCGGCCTCCGAGCCCACCGCGACGAGCGCCGTCGTGGTCGCCGCGCCGCCCGCGCTGACGATCGAGCCCAGCGTCGTCGGCACCGCGATCGACGGCGAGACCGTCACGGCCGACCCCGGCGTGTGGGCCGGCACGACGCCGCTCGACTTCACCTACCAGTGGCTGCGCTGCGACACCGACGGCACGAACTGCGTCGAGATCGACGGCGCCACCGACGACGAGTACGAGCTCACGGGCGAGGACGCCGGCCACGGCATCCGCGTCGAGGTCACCGCCACGAACTCCGCGGGCACGGCCGAGGGCACCTCACCGGTCGCCGCCGTCAACGCCGCCGCCCCCGAGAACACCGTGCTGCCCCTCGTCACCGGCGACCGCGTGGACGGCGAGACGCTGACGGCCGACGACGGCACGTGGGACGGCACCGCGCCGCTCGGCTACGACCACCAGTGGCTCCGCTGCAACCCCGACGGCACGAACTGCGTCGCGATCGCGGGGGAGACCGGCACGAGCTACACGCTGACCCCGGACGACATCGGCCACGACGTCCGCGTCTCGGTCACGGCAACCAACGTCGCCGGGAGCGCCCAGGCCACGTCCGCGCCCTCCGGCGGCGGCGTCGAGGTCCGCCCGCCGCTGTCGGTGTCGCCGCCGACCGTGAGCGGCGCCGTCGAGGACGGCTCGACGCTGACCGCCGCCAACGGCGGCTGGACCGGCACGCTCCCCATCACCTTCACGTACCAGTGGCTGCGCTGCGACACGGCCGGCTCGAGCTGCTCCGAGATCGATGGCGCGACCCAGGACACGTACACGCTGACCTCCGAGGACGTCGCCGGCACCGTGCGCGTCGAGGTGCGCGGCACCAACAGCGCCGGCGACGACGTCGGCACGTCGGCCCCGACCGCCACGGTCGCCGCCGCGCCGCCGGTCAGCACCGGCCTCCCGGCCATCACAGGCTCCCCGGTCGACCAGCAGACGCTGAGCGCGACCCCCGGCACCTTCTCGGGCACCGGGCCGTTCGGCTACGACTACCAGTGGCAGCGCTGCGACGCCGACGGCACGAACTGCGCCGACGTCGACGGCGCCACCGAGAGCACCTACGACCTGACGGCCGCCGACGTCGGCGCCGCGATGCGCGTCGTCGTCACGGCCACGAACGGCACCGGCAGCGACAGCGCGACCTCGCCCGCCACGGGCGAGGTGCAGGCGCTCCCGCCCGTGAACACCGACGCGCCGACGATCTCGGGCGACCCGGTCGACGGCGAGACGCTGACGGCCGACCCCGGCACGTGGACCGGCACGGACCCGATCGACTTCACCTACCAGTGGCAGCGCTGCGACGACGGCGGCACGAACTGCGTCGACATCGCCGGCGCCGACGACCCGACCTACACGCTCGTGGCGGGCGACGTCGACCACGTCATCCGCGTCGAGGTCACCGCGACCAACGTCGGCGGCACCGCCGCCAGCGAGTCCGCGCCGACCGCCCTCGCCGAGCCCGCGCCGCCGGTCAACACCGCCGTGCCGGTCGTCTCGGGCAGCTTCGAGGACGGCGAGACGCTGACCGCGACCACGGGCACGTGGACCGGCACCGAGACGATCGACTACGAGTACCAGTGGGTCCGCTGCGAGCTCGACGGCTCCGGCTGCGAGGACATCGACGGCGCCACCGCCGCGACCTACGACCTGACGCCCGCCGACGTCGGCCACCGCATCGTGGTCGAGGTGACGGCGAGCAACGACGCCGGCCAGGCGACCGCGGCGTCCGCGCCGAGCACCGGCGTCGGCATCGACCCGCCGGCCAACACCGGCGCGCCGGAGGCCGACGGCACGCCGGTCGACGGCGAGACGCTGACCGCCGACCCCGGCACGTGGACCGGCACCGGCCCGATCGACTTCGAGTACCAGTGGCAGCGCTGCGACGCCGCCGGCGACAACTGCGTCGACATCGACGGCGCCACCGACGAGACCTACACGCTCGGCACCGACGACATCGGCTCGACCGTGCGCGTCGAGGTGACCGCCGACAACGGCGACCGGACGACCGTCCCGTCGGACGCCGTCGGCCCGGTCGACGCCGCGCCGCCCGTCTCGCTGACCGCGCCCGTCGTCACGGGCACGGCCGCCGAGGGCGAGACGCTGAGCGCCGGCGACGGCACGTGGGACGGCAGCGACCCGATGACGTTCGAGCACCAGTGGCAGCGCTGCGAGGCCGACGGCACCGACTGCGTCGACATCGCCGGCGCCACGGACGACGAGTACACGCTGACCGGCGACGACGTCGGCCACGCGATCGTGGTCGTCGTGACCGCGAGCAACGCCGCGGGCGACGAGTCGGCCGCCTCGGCGCCGACCGCCGAGACGCTCCCGGCCCCGCCGGTCAACACGACGCAGCCCCCGGCTCCGACGGGCACGCCGATCGACGGCGGCACGCTGACCGCCGACCCCGGCACGTGGACCGGCGACGAGCCGATCGACTTCGAGTACCAGTGGCAGCGCTGCGACGAGGACGGCGAGAACTGCGAGGACATCGACGGCGCGACGGGCGAGACCTACACGCCCACCGGCGACGACGCCGGCCACGCGATCGTGGTCGTGGTGACCGCGACGAACCCCGGCGGCTCGACCTCCGAGGCCTCGGCGCCGACCGTCCCGGTCGCGGCTGCGCCGCCCGTGAACACGAGCGCGCCGTCCATCACCGGCACCCCCGCCGACGGCGAGACGCTGACGGTCGACCCCGGCACCTGGGACGGCACGACGCCGATCGACTACGAGTACCAGTGGCAGCGCTGCGACGAGGACGGCGAGAACTGCGTCGACATCGACGGCGCCACCGACGACGAGTACACGCTCACCGGCGAGGACATCGGCTCGACGATCACGGTCGTCGTGACCGCCGTCAACGAGGGCGGCAATGCCGACGAGACCGCCGCCGCGAGCGCTCCTGTCGTCGCCTCGGCGCCGGAGGACACGGTCGCGCCCGCCATCACCGGCGACGTCGCGGTCGGCGAGGAGCTGACCGCGGACACGGGCACGTGGACGGGCACCGATCCCGTCACGTTCACCTACCAGTGGCAGCGCTGCGACGAGGACGGCGAGAACTGCGTCGACATCGACGGCGCCACCGACGAGACCTACACGCCGACCGAGAACGAGCGCGGCCACACGTTCGTGGTCGTGGTGACCGCGACCAACGCCGCGGGCACCGACACCGCCACGAGCGCGCCGACCGCGGTGCTCCCGGTGCCGCCGGCCAACCTCGTCGCGCCCTCGATCTCCGGCGACGACGTCGTCGGCGAGGTCCTGACGGCCGATCCCGGCGACTGGTCGGGCACCGGGCCGCTGGACTACGACTACCAGTGGATCCGCTGCGACTTCTTCGGCGAGAACTGCGTCGAGATCGACGGCGCCACCCACCAGACCTACACGCTGACCACCGAGGACATCGGCTCCACGATCCAGGTCGTCGTGACGGCGACCAACGCCGCGGGCAGCGCCCAGGCGGACGCCCCGACGACGCCCGCCGTGACCGAGCCGGAGCCTGAGCCGGAGCCCACGCCCACCCCGACCCCGACCCCGACGCCCGGCAACGGCGGCGGCTCGGGTGGCGGCGGCTCGGGTGGCGGCGGCACGCGGCGGCGGCGGCGGCGCGGGCGGCGGCGGCCTCGGCGGCGACGACCTCGGCAGCGTCTCCGGCAGCCTGGTCGGCGACGCGAGCTGCCAGCAGCTCGCCGGCAACTCCAAGTACAGCCGCGTCAAGGCCAAGGGCATCGGCACCATCCGCGTGCGCGCCTACGCCACCGGCCCGGCGACCAAGGTCTCGCCGGTCCTGGTCACCACGCAGATCAGCGGCGGCAAGGCCAAGAAGGTCACCTACACGCTCGACGGCAAGCGCCTGAAGGCGAAGAAGGGCAAGTCCTGGAAGGCCGCGATCACGCCCGCCAAGCTGCAGACGGTCGGCACGCACGTGCTCAAGGCGACGGTCAAGGGCCGCAAGAAGCGCTCCAAGGCCAAGGTCGTGACGCTCAAGCTCAAGACCGTGCCGTGCAAGACGCTCTTCACGGCCCAGCGCTGGCGGACGACGGCCGGCTACGGGCTGCGGCTGCGGGTCGACGCGCGCACGGCCGTCAGCGGCATCGCGTTCAAGGTCGCCAAGCCGCTGCTGCCGCGCGCGGTCAAGAAGGCCCGCACGATCGGCTTCATGCGCGTGTTCGTCGCCGGTGAGCGCGGGCGCCGCCGCTACTCGCTCAAGCTGCCGAAGAAGGGCCCGAACAAGGTCCTGGTCTCAGGCGCCGGCAAGCCGCTGGTCAAGCTCGCGGGCGGCGGCCTCTCCGTCACCGGCCTGCCGCCGCGCTCCGCCGTCGTCGAGCTCACGCTCTACCGCGTGAAGAAGCTCGACGGGGCGACCAAGCGCCGCGTCTACAAGCTGCGGGCGCGGGTCGCGCCCACGGGCGGCTCGCTGAGCGCCCGGCCGAAGCCCCAGCGCTAGACGGTCGAGTCCACGACCCCCGCACCCGTCTGCACGCATCCGGGCACGCGGGCCGCGGACTCGACCGTCAGCCGCGCGCCCAGCGCGTCAGCGTCACGAGCGTCAGCTCGAGGGCGCCGATCGCGGCCAGCCACAGCCCGCCCGCGGGATCGCCGGCGGCGGCGAGGCCGAGACCGCCCGCGCCGAGAGCGGCGACGAGCGCGAGGTCGAACGCCTGGTGGGCGCCGAGGGGGAGGGAGTCCTCGGCGCCGAGGCCGAGCCCGGCCAGCAGCACGCCGAGGGTGACGCCGGCGACGATCGCGGCCGGCCCGGCGCCGATCAGGATGGGCCCGACGAGCAGGGCGATGCCGCCCAGCAGCTCGAGGGCGCCGTGGATGGGGAGTGAGATGGTGCGAGTCACGCTCCCAGGGTGGCCGACCGGCGGGTCAATGTCTGTGAGCCACGCCACAGGCCTTGTACCGTTCCGGCCGTGCCCCGGGTCCGCCTCGACTCCCTGCTGGCGGAGCGCGGGCTCTTTCCCTCCCGCACCCGCGCCGCGGCGGCGGTGATGGCGGGCCACGTGCGGCTCGGCCCTGGGGAGCGGCGGGCGGAGAAGCCGGGCCAGCTCGTCGAGCCCGACGTCGAGCTCGGGGTCGATGCCCCGCCGCCCTACGTGTCGCGCGGCGGGATCAAGCTGCGCAACGCGCTCGACGCGCTCGGGCTGGACGTCGCGGGGCGGCGCTGCCTCGACGTCGGCGCCTCGACCGGCGGCTTCACGGACTGCCTGCTGCAGGCGGGGGCCGAGCACGTCGTGGCGCTCGACGTCGCCTACGGGGAGCTCGACTGGGCGCTGCGCGAGGACCCGCGGGTGACGGTCATCGAGCGCGCCAACGCGCGCTCGCTCGAGCCGGCGCAGCTGCCCTACGCGCCGGATCTGATCGTGCTCGACGTCTCCTTCATCTCCCTGCGCAAGGTGCTGCCGGCGGTGCTGGCGTGCGCCGCCGAGCGCTTCGACGCGCTCGCCATGGTCAAGCCGCAGTTCGAGGCGGGCCGCGAGCACGTGGCCCGCGGCGGCGTGGTGCGCGATCTGGAGGCGCGGCGCGCCGCGCTGGCCGCGGTGGCGGACTGCGGGGCCTCGCTCGGCGCTTCGGTGCTGGGGCTCGCGTCGAGCGGGCTGCCGGGACCGGCCGGCAACCTCGAGACGTTCCTCTGGTTCGCCGAGGGCGGGCGCGGCGGCGCGAGCGCCGAGGCGCTGCTCGCGGAGGCGGACGTATGAGGGTGGCCGTGCTCACGCACCGCCGGCTCGACGGCCTGCGCGAGGCGCTCGAGGAGCTCTTCGCGGCCGCGCGCCGCGCCGGGGCGACGCTCGTCTTCGACGGCGACGAGGCGCGCAAGCACGCCGTCGAGGCTGGGGAGGGGGTCGAGATCGGCGCGGGCGAGACCGACCGCGGCGTCGACCTCTGCGTCGTGCTCGGCGGCGACGGGACCATCCTCACCGCGCTGCGGGTGTTCGCGGGCACCGGCGTGCCGGTGTTCGCGATCAACTACGGCGAGGTCGGCTTCCTCGCCACGCTCGATCCCGACGGCTTGGGCCGGGACTTCGACCGCGCGTTCTCCGGCGACTTCGAGACGCTCCAGCTGCCCACGATCGACGTCGGCCGCCCCGAGGGCGTGTGGACCGCGATCAACGACATCTCCGTCCACCGCAAGCCGGGCATGCGGGTCGCCGACCTCGCCTACGGGCTCGCGGGCGAGGAGATCGGGCGCGTGCGCTGCGACGGCCTGGTCGTCGCCACCCCGCAGGGCTCGACGGGCTACAACCTCGCCAACGGCGGGCCCGTGCTGGCGTGGGGGGTGCGCGGCTTCGTCGTCTCCTTCATCGCGCCGCACTCGCTGACGGCGCGCGCGCTCGTGGTCGCGCCCGACGACCTGCTGACGATCAACAACGCGAGCCGCGAGGAGCCGGTCGAGGTCCACGTCGACGGCCGCCCCGCCTGCGAGCTCCCGGCGGGAGAGGACATCCACGTCGAGTTCGGCCGCTCGGCGGCGACGCTCGCCCAGCTGCCGGGCGCGAGCTTCTACCACCGCCTGCGCGAGCGCTTCGGCCGGTTGGCGAAGTAGGACGGGCGCGGCGGGGGCCGGCGCCGGCGAACGTCAACGGCGCGGGGTAGGGGTCGGGTTTCGGCTGCCGCGGCACCCCCGCCGGAACACGCCCCCTCAATGCCCGCGGTTGACGTTCGCTCGCGTCGCCGCGCGCTGTGTGCCGAAGCCGTCACAAACCAGCGGAACGCGCCCGATCTGTCCCCCTCCGCTGGTAGACCGTCGCGACCATGCTCCACGAGCTCCGCGTCGAGAACCTCCTGCTGATCGAGCGCGCCGAGCTGCGGCTCGGCCCGGGCCTCAACGCCCTGACGGGGGAGACCGGCGCGGGCAAGACCGTGCTCGCCCACGCGCTCGATCTGCTGCTGGGCGGCAAGCCGCGGCCGGGGATCGTGCGCCCGGGGGCGGCCGAGGCCTACGTGGAGGGCGTCTTCGCGCTGCCGGAGGAGCTGCGGGCCGAGCTCGGCGAGCGGCTCGCGCCCGACGCCGACGAGGTCGTGCTGGCCCGGCGCGTGAGCGCCGAGGGGCGCACGCGCGCGTACCTCGGCGGGCGTAGCGCCACGGCGGCCGACCTGCGCGACGTCGGCGGCGCGCTGCTGTCGTTCTACGGCCAGCACGAGCACCGCAAGCTCACGCTCGCCTCCGCCCAGCTCGAGATCCTCGACGGCTTCTGCGGCCCGGAGCAGGCGGAGCGCCGCGCGGCGTGCGCGGCCGCGCACGCCGAGGCGCGGACGGCGGAGGCGGCGCTCGAGGAGCTGCGGGGCCGCGCCGGCGCGCGCGACCGCGAGCTCGACCTGCTGGTGTGGGAGCTCGAGGAGATCGAGCGCGCGGAGCCGAGCGAGGCCGAGGAGGCCGAGCTCGCCGCCGAGCGCGAGCGGCTGCGGCACCTGGAGGGGTTGCGCGCTGCCGCCGCCCATGCTCTCGCCGCCGTCGCGCCCGAGGAAGGGGGCGGAGGCGTCGAGGCGCTTGCGACCGCCTCGTCCGCGCTGCTCTCCATCCAGGGCGTCGACCCGGCGCTCGACGCCCTCGCCGACCGGGCGCAGGCGCTCGCCGTCGAGGCCGACGACCTCGCCGGGGAGCTGCGGCGCTACGGCGAGGGGATCGACGCCACGCCGGGCCGGCTCGACGAGGTCGAGGAGCGGCTCGCGCTCTTCGACCGCCTGAAGCGCAAGCACGGCGGCACGATCGCGGCGGTGCTCGCGCACGCCGAGGACTGCGCGCGCCGGCGTGCCGAGCTCGAGGGCGCCGAGGAGGCGCTCGAGGAGGGTCTGCAGCGGCTCGAGGCCGCGCGCGCGGAGCTGGCCGAGCGCGCCGCCGTGCTGCACGAGGCGCGCGCCGAGGCCGGCCCGAGGCTCGCGGACGCGGTGCGCGAGCGGCTGGCCGGGCTGGCGATGGAGGGCGCGTCGTTCGCGGTCGAGCTGTCGCCGCGCGAGAGACCGACCCCACCCACCCCGAGCGGCGCGGACGAGGTCGAGTTCCTGATCGCGCCCAACCCCGGCGTGCCCGCCGGCCCGCTGCGCGAGACGGCGTCGGGCGGCGAGCTCTCGCGCGTGATGCTCGCGCTGATGAGCGTCGCGGCCGAGGCGGGCCCCGCGACGCTGGTGTTCGACGAGGTCGACGCCGGCATCGGCGGCCAGACCGCGCGCGCCGTCGGGGAGCAGCTGCGCGGGCTCGCCGAGGGCCGCCAGGTCGTCTGCATCACCCACCTGCCGCAGATCGCCTCGCTCGCCGACCGCCACTTCACGATCGTCAAGGACGCGTCGGGCGAGACCGCGCGCACGACGGTGACCGAGCTCGACCGCGGGTCCGTGGTGGGCGAGCTCGTGCGCATGCTGGGCGCCGACGAGGCCGACGTCGCCGCCCGCCGCCACGCAAAAGAGCTGCTCCGTGCGGCTTGAACACATAACTCCGCCGCACCCCGCTCTACACTGGAGATCCAGAACCTGATGCCCGATTCCCGCCCGCGTACCCGCTTCATCTTCGTCACCGGCGGCGTCGTCTCCTCGCTCGGCAAGGGCATCGCCGCCGCGTCGATCGGGCGGCTGCTCGTCTCGCGCGGCCTCAAGGTCGCCCTGCAGAAGTTCGACCCGTACATCAACGTCGACCCCGGCACGATGTCGCCGTTCCAGCACGGCGAGGTGTTCGTCACCGAGGACGGGGCGGAGACCGACCTCGACCTCGGCCACTACGAGCGCTTCACGGACGCCAACACGTCGCGCGGCTCCAACGTCACCGCCGGCGCGATCTACAACTCCGTCATCCGCAAGGAGCGCCGCGGCGACTACCTCGGCGGCACGGTCCAGGTCGTCCCGCACATCACGGACGAGATCAAGCACCGGGTCAAGCTGATCGCCGACTCGCAGGACGTCGATGTCGTGATCACCGAGATCGGCGGCACGGTGGGCGACATCGAGTCGCTGCCGTTCCTCGAGGCGATCCGCCAGTTCCCCGTGGACGTGGGGCGCAACCGCTGCATGTTCATCCACCTCACGCTCGTGCCCTACATCGGCCACGCGGGTGAGCTCAAGACGAAGCCGACGCAGCACTCGGTCAACGAGCTGCGGCGCATCGGCATCCAGCCCGACATGGTCGTGTGCCGCTCCGAGGGCGGCCTCCCGCAGGACCTGCGGCGCAAGATCGCGCTGTTCGCCTCGCTGCCGGAGGACGCGATCGTGTCCGCCCGCGACGTCGACAACATCTACAAGGTGCCGCTCTTCTTCCGGGCCGAGGGCGTCGACGACTTCGTGCTCGAGCACTTCAACATGGAGGCCCCGGCGCCCGACCTCCAGGGCTGGGACCGGCTGCTCCGCCGCGCCGGCGAGGCCGCCGAGCGTCCCCCGGTGAAGATCGCGCTGGTCGGCAAGTACGTCCAGCTCGAGGACGCGTACCTGTCCGTCGTCGAGGCGCTGCGCCACTCGGGCTTCCAGCACGGCTGCGCGATCGAGATCGACTGGGTCGACTCGGAGACGCTGGACGACTCCGAGGTGCGCGAGCGCCTGGCGCAGGCCGACGGCATCCTGATTCCCGGCGGCTTCGGCGTGCGCGGGATCGAGGGCAAGATCCAGGCCGCGCGGATCGCCCGCGAGGAGCGGATCCCGTTCCTCGGCGTGTGCCTCGGCATGCAGATGGCGGTCGCCGACTTCGCCCGCCACCTGGTCGACATGCCGGGCGCCAACTCCACCGAGTTCGACCCCGAGACGCCGTACCCCGTGATCGACCTGCTGCCCGAGCAGAAGGAGGTCGCCGACATGGGCGGCACCATGCGGCTCGGCGCCGATCCGATCAAGCTCCACGAGGGCACGCTGGCGCGCTCGATCTACGGCGAGGCGGTCATCTACGAGCGCCACCGCCACCGCTATGAGGTCAACAACTTCCTGCGCCGCCGGCTCGAGGCGGCCGGGCTCGTGATCTCGGGCACGTCGCCGGACGAGCGGCTGGTCGAGATCATCGAGATCGCCGACCACCCGTTCTTCGTGGCCTCGCAGTTCCACCCCGAGTTCAAGTCCCGCCCCGAGCGCCCCGCGCCGCTGTTCCGCGACTTCGTGGGCGCCGCGTTCGAGCGCTCCGGCGCGAGCACGCCCGCGCCGGAGATCGAGATCACTGCCACGGGCGACGAGGAGCACGCGCCCGCCGGGCGCTTCCAGTCGGGCAGTTGAGGCCCGCCTCCGACGCGGAGCGCGCGCGGCTCAACGACACCTTCGCCGCCCTCTGCCGCATCGCGAGCCCGTTCGGGCACGAGGCGGAGTGCTCGGCGCGCGTCCAGGACGAGCTGCGCGCCATGCGCATCGAGGCGGAGGAGGACGCCGCCGGCAACCTGCTCGCCCGCATCGCCGGCCGCAGCGAGCGGTCGATCCTGCTGTGCGCCCACCTCGACACGGTCGACGACGCGGGCGTCCCGATCGAGCCGGTGATCGTCGACGGCAGGTGGGAGAACGCCAACGAGGGCATCCTCGGGGCCGACAACAAGGCCGCCGTCGCGGTGATGCTCGAGCTCGCGCGGCGCTGCAGCATCGAGGGCTCACCGGTCGGCATCGAGCTGCTGTTCACGACCGGCGAGGAGAACGCGCTGGAGGGCGCCAAGCAGTTCGACGTCACGCGCCTGCGCTCCGACTTCGGCTACGTCTTCGACCACGCGACGCCGATCGGCGAGGTCGTGACCGCCTCGCCGACCTACTTCCGCATCGCCGCGGACTTCCACGGCCGCGCCGCGCACGCCGGCATCCGCCCCGAGGCGGGCCGGTCGGCGATCCTCGCCGCCGCCCACGCGGTGGCGGCGATGCCGCTGGGCCGGATCGACGAGCAGACGACGGCCAACGTGGGTTCGATCCAGGGCGGGGTGGGGAGCACGAACGTCGTGCCGGAGCGCTGCCGCATCCTCGCCGAGACCCGCTCGCTCGACGCGAGCCGCGTCGAGGAGATCGTGGCCAGCATGGTCGACGCCGTCCACGACGGCGCCGCGCACGCCGAGTGCGACGTCGACGTCGTCTCCGAGCGCCTGTTCACCGGCTACCGCCAGAAGCCGAGCGCGCCCGCGGTGGCCGCGGCCGAGGCGGCGCTGCGCGCGTGCGGCTACGAGCCGAAGCGGATCGTCACCGGCGGCGGCTCCGACGCCAACGTGCTCGAGGCCGAGGGCTTCGCATGCGTGAACCTCGCCAACGGCACCGAGTACAACCACGAGCCGACCGAGCGCGTGGCGGTCGCCGCGCTGGAGGGCATGCTCGACGTCGCGTTCGCGCTGCTCGACGAGGCGGCCGCGGCATGAGCTCGCGCTTCGAGCCGACCGGCGGCGAGACCCGCTACGAGGGCAAGGTGTTCAGCGTGCGCGAGGAGACGTTCCGCCACGAGGACGGCGACGAGACGACGCGCGAGATCGTCCGCCACCAGGGCGCGGTCGGCATCGTCTGCCACGACGGCGAGCGGATCTGGCTCGTCCGCCAGCCGCGCGAGGCCGTCGGCGCGCCCGACCTCCTCGAGCTGCCCGCCGGCAAGCTCGACGTCGAGGGCGAGGAGCCGCTGGAGACCGCGAAGCGCGAGCTCGCCGAGGAGATCGGCAAGGCCGCCTCGGAGTGGGAGCACCTGCACTCCTTCTACACGTCGCCGGGCTTCACGGACGAGGAGTGCCACGTCTACCTCGCCACCGGGCTGAGCGACGCCTCCGCGGAGACGGAGGAGAACGAGCGCATCGACGTCGAGACGCGGCCGCTGGCCGAGCTCGACGCGCTGATCGGCGAGGTGCGCGACTCGAAGACGCTCATCGGGCTGCTCGAGCTCCGCCGCCGCACGGCCTGAACGGCGCGTTGCACCGAAAGGGCGCACGGCCCGGGGCGGCGAACCCCTTGCCGTGGCCATCGCAGACCGGGTCCAGCCCTACGAGCACCTCGTGCTCGACTTCCTCGCCTACCTCGAGTTCGAGCGCGGGCTCTCGCGCAACACGCTCGACGCGTACCGCTCCGACCTGCTGCAGTTCGGTGACTGGCTGCGGCGCACGGGGCGCGACCCGCTCGACCTCGACCACGCCGGGCTCGCGGAGTTCGTCGACGAGCTCGCGAGCGGCCGCGAGGGCAAGGCGGGGGCCAAGCCGGCCACGCTGCAGCGCAAGGTCGCGTGCCTGCGCTCCTTCCACCGCCACCTGCGGCGCCAGAACCTGATCGAGGACGACCCGACGGCGCAGCTCAAAGCGCCGCGCCAGAGCCGCAAGCTGCCGCAGGTGCTCTCGCGCGACGAGGTCGCCCGCCTGCTCGCCCAGCCGGCGGGCGCGGAGCCGCCCGCGCTGCGCGACCGCGCGCTGCTCGAGCTCATGTACGCCTGCGGGCTGCGGGCCTCGGAGGCGATCGACATCGAGGTCGGCGACCTCGACCTCGAGGCGCGCGTGCTGCGCGCCCGCGGCAAAGGCTCCAAGGAGCGCCTGGTGCCGGTCGGCACCGCGGCCGCCCGGGCGCTCGGCTCCTACCTCGCGCGCGGCCGGCCGAAGCTCGTCGGCGACCGCTACGAGCCGCGGCTGTTCGTCAACCACCGCGGCCACGGGCTCACGCGCCAGGGGCTCTACAAGATCGTCCAGCGCTACGCGGCGTCAGCCGGGCTCGCGAGCAAGATGAGCCCGCACACGCTGCGCCACACCTTCGCGACGCATCTGCTCGCGGGCGGCTGCGACCTGCGCTCGCTGCAGGAGATGCTCGGCCACGCCGACGTGGCGACCACCCAGCTCTACACCCAGCTCTCGGCTGAGCGCCTCAAGGACGTCTACTTCGACGCCCACCCGCGGGCCACTAGCGAGAACGGCGCCTCCTGACAGAATCGCGGCTGTGAACCGCCGCGCCTTCGTCGTCGTCCTCGATGCATGCGGCGCGGGCGAGCTGCCCGACGCCGCGGAGTACGGGGACGCGGGCACCAACACGCTCGGCCACCTCTCCGAGGCGGCCGGCGGCCTCGACCTGCCGGTGCTCGGCCGGCTCGGGCTCGGCTCGATCCTGCCGCTGGTGGGCGTGCCGCCCGCGGGCGACCCGGTGCTCCACGGCCGCCTGCACCCGCTCGGGCCGGGCAAGGACACGATCACCGGCCACTGGGAGCTGATGGGCGTGGTCACGCCGGAGCCGTTGCGCACGTACCCCGACGGCTTCCCGGACGAGATCCTCGACGCGCTGATCGACGGGACGGGCCGCGGCGTGCTGCTCAACAAGCCCTACAGCGGCGTCGCGGCGATCGAGGACTACGGCGAGATGCACCTGGCGACCGGCAACCTGATCGTCTACACGTCCGCCGACTCGGTGCTCCAGATCGCGGCGCACGTCGACGAGGTGCCGCCCGCCGAGCTGTACGCGGCCTGCGAGGCGGCGCGCGAGATCATGACCGGCGAGCACGCGGTCGGCCGCGTGATCGCGCGGCCGTTCCGGGGCGAGCCGGGCGCGTTCGAGCGCACGACGGGGCGCAAGGACCTCGCGCTCGAGCCGCCGTCGCGCTCGTATCTCCTGGAGCTGCAGGCGGACGGCGTGCCCGTCCACTCAGTAGGCAAGGTCAAGCAGGTGTTCGCCGACGTCGGCGTCGACAAGGGGCACAAGGGCGCGACGAACGAGCAGGCGATCGCGTCGACCGAGACGCTGATGGACGAGCTCGACGGCGGGCTCGTGTTCGCGAACTTCGTCGAGACCGACCAGGTCTACGGCCACCGCAACGACGTGCCGGGCTTCCACGGGGCGCTGCAGGCGATCGACGCGGCGGTCGGCGGCTGGCTCGAGCGGCTCGACCCGGCGCGCGACATGCTCGTGCTGACCGCCGACCACGGCTGCGACCCGACCACCCCCGGCTCCGACCACACCCGCGAGCACGCGCCGCTGCTCGCGCGCTTCGAGGGCCACGGCGGCCGCCGCCACGACGGCCCGCTGGCGGACGTCGGCGCCTCGGTGCTGCGCTGGCTGACCGGTCGCGACGCACCGGAGCTGCCCGGCGAGCCGTTCGTCCCGTGAGACGCCCCGCAGCCGCCTCGCTCATGGCGGCGGCGTTGCTCTCGGCGGGGTGCGGTGGCGGGAGCAAGCCGAGCGCGGCGACGCCCACGCCCGCTGCGGCCGCGCCGGCGGCCACAGCGCAGCGTGAGGGCGATCTGAAGCAGCTCGAGCGGCTCATGGACCGCCGGGCCGCGGCGCTCGGCGCCGGGCGCGTGCGCGCCTACGCCGCCACCGGCACGGGCCCGCAGCGCGAGCGCGACCGCGCGGCGGCGCGCAACGCCCGCGGGCTCGGGCTGCGCGACGTCGCGCTCGTGGTCGACTCCGCCGACGTCGTCGGGCGGCGGGCGACGCTGCGCGTGCGCTCGCTCTACGGCGTGCGCGGGGTGCGGGGGAGCTTCGGCAGCGCGCGCCGCGTCACCGCGGTGCGGACGGGCGCCGGCTGGCGCGTGCGGCGGGAGACGAGCCGCCGCGAGCGCCACCCGTGGGAGGTCGGGCCGGTGCAGGCGCGGCGCTCGCGCCACTTCGTCGTCCTCGCGCCGGCGGGGCTCGAGGTCGCGGCGCTCCAGGACGCGCTGGAGGACGGCTACGCCCGCATGGGCGACGTGCTGCTGCGCCCGCGGCTGCGCGACCGCTACCTGGTCGTCGTCGCCGGCGGCGTCCAGGCGGCGCGGGCGCTGACCGAGGAGATCCGCGGCGTCGAGACGCTGGCGGCGCTGTCGGACGCCGAGGTCCGCGAGGACGGCGCCGCGCAGCGGGTCAGCGAGGTCGTCTCACAGCGCCTCGTGGTCGTGTGGCCGCCGTTCAGCACGCTCGGCCCCGAGGGCCGGCAGCGGGTGGTGACCCACGAGCTCACCCACGCCGCGCTGGCCGGCACGACCTCGGGCCGCACGCCGGCGTGGCTCGTCGAGGGCGTCGCGCTCTACGTCTCCGAGGATCGCCGCATCGACCACGCCGCGCAGCTGCGGGTCCAGGGCGGCCTGCCGTCGCTGCGCGGGCTCTCCGGACCGAACGCGATCGCCCGCCTCAGCGGCGACCGCCAGTCCGCCGCCTACGCGTACTCGTCCGCCGCGGCGTTCTACATCGTCGAGCGCTTCGGCCGCCGGCGCTTCCTGCGCCTGTTCAGCGCGTTCAACGACGAGGCGCTGCCCGGCCGGCCGGGCGCCGAGGTGACAGGCCGCGCCGTGCGCCGCGTGCTCGGCATCTCGCTGGCCCGGCTGGACCGCGACGTGCGGGACTGGGTCACGAGCGCGCTCTAGCCTCAGACGCGATGCCCGAGCTGCCCGAGGTCGAGACCATCCGCCGCCACCTGGCGCCGCACGTCGACGGGCGCCGGCTCGACCGGCTCGAGATCCACGACGCGCGCTGGTCGCTCCCGCTGGCGCCGGCCGAGCTGTCGGCCGCCGTCGAGGGCCGGCGCGTCGAGCGGCTCGGCCGCCGCGGCAAGTACCTCGTCTGGGAGCTCGAGGACGAGGCGTACCTGATGCTGCACCTGCGGATGACCGGCACGCTGCTCCTCCAGCCGCCCGAGCGCCCGCCGCACACGCGCGTCACGTTCGGCCTCGACGGCACGGAGCTGCAGTTCGTCGACCCGCGGCGCTTCGGCACGGGCGAGCTGGCGCTGGGCGAGGAGGCGCGCGACGCGTTCTTCGCCGCCCGCCTGGGCGTCGAGCCGTTCGAGCCCGAGTTCACCGGCGAGCACCTGTACGCGCTCGCCAAGCGCTGCCGCGCGCCGATCAAGGCGATGCTGCTCGACCAGAAGCGGATCGCGGGCGTCGGCAACATCTACGCCGACGAGGCGCTCTTCCGCGCGCGCATCCACCCGCTCAGGCGCGCCGACGCGCTGACGCGCAAGCAGTCCGCGGCGCTGCGCGACGGCGTGGTCGAGTCGCTCGAGCTCGGGATCGAGTCGAAGGGCGCGACGATCGACGACTTCCGCGACCCCGACGGCGTCAGCGGCACGTTCCAGGACCGCTTCCTGATCCACCTGCGCGAGGGCGAGCCGTGCGTGCGCTGCGGCCGCGCGGTGCGGAAGCTGCGAGCGGCGGGGAGAGGGACCTACGTGTGCGAGGGCTGCCAGCCGCGGCCTAGGCCGCCGCGGCCAGGTCTTCCAGCACGCCGTCGCGGTCGGCCTTGACCAGCTCCTGGTAGCCGCCGAGCGGGCGCCCGTCGATGACGACCTGGGGGAACGTCATCATGCCGGTGAGGCGGACCAGCTCGGCGCGGCCCTCGGGGTCGCGCACGAGGTTGATCTCCTCGTAAGCGATGCCGCGCTTGGCCAGCAGCGCCTTCGCGGTCCGGCAATAGCCACAGGGCTCGGTCGTGTACACAGTCATCCGACGCATTACTTCACTAAGTATAGGAGGCTCCCCGTAGCGGGCTCGATCAAAACCGATGGCATCGTGCTCCGCTCGATGCGCTACGGCGAGGCCGACCGGATCCTCCATCTCTATACCCCGCAGCGCGGCAGAGTGAGCGCGATCGCCAAGGGCGTCCGGCGCGCCAAGTCGCGCTTCGGCGGTCGCCTCGAGCCGTTCTTCCGCCTCCAGCTCGTGCTCTACGAGGGCCGCAGCGACCTGCTCACCGTGACGAGCGCCGAGACGCTCGCCGGCCACCGGCGGCTCCGGGAGAACGGCCCGGCGCTGGAGACCGCGGCCCGCGCCTGCGACGCGGTCGGCCGCCTGTTCGACGACGGCGAGGCGCACGCCGGCGTCTACCACCTGCTCGCCAACGAGCTCGCGCTGCTGGACACCGAGCCCGAGCGGGCCGGCCGCGCCAACGCGCTCGCCTTCCGCATCAAGCTCCTCCTCGCCGCGGGCTTCGCGCCCCAGCTCTCCGCTTGCGCGTCCTGCGGCGAGCGCGAGCACCTCGCCGGCTTCTCCGGCGCCGCCGGCGGCGTCGTCTGCACGGCCTGCGAGGCGGGCGCGTTCGGGCTCGACCAGGCCGCCCACGACTTCCTCGTCGCCGCCCTCGGCCGCCCGCTCGCGGAGACCCCCGACGCGCCCCAGCGCGCGCTCGCCCAGGCCGAGCGGGCCATAAATGAGACCGTCGAGCATCATGCGCACGTCCGCTGGCGGTCCGTCGCGTAGAGTGCCGCAGCCGTGGCGGACGAGCAGTGGGTCTATGACTTCTCCGAGGGCTCACGCGACATGCGCGAGCTGCTCGGCGGCAAGGGCGCCAACGTCGCTGAGATGACGCGCGTGCTGGGCGCCCAGCGCGTTCCGGCCGGGTTCACGATCACCACCGAGGCCTGCGTCGCCTACATGAAGGCCGACCAGGAGGAGCCCGAGGGCATGGCCGAGCAGGTGGCCGCTGCCCTTGATCGACTCGAGGAGCAGGCGGGCAAGAAGCTGGGCGACAACGACGACCCGCTGCTGGTGAGCGTGCGCTCGGGCGCCCGCGAGTCGATGCCGGGCATGCTCGACACCGTCCTCAACCTGGGCATGAACGACACCTCGGTCGAGGGACTCGCGAAGCAGACCGAGAACGAGCGTTTCGCGTGGGACTCCTACCGGCGCTTCGTGCAGATGTTCGGCAACGTCGCGCGCGGGATGCCGGGGGAGGCGTTCGAGGACGCGATCAAAGAGGCCAAGGAGGAGCGCGGGGTCGAGACCGACACCGACCTCGACACCGATGACCTCAAGGCGCTCACGCAGAAGTTCAAGGAGGCCTACAAGGAGCACACCGGCGACGACTTCCCCCAGGACCCGCAGGAGCAGCTCCGGCTCGCCATCCGCGCGGTGTTCGACTCCTGGACCGGGGAGCGCGCGATCTCCTACCGGCGGCTGAACCGCATCCCCGACGACTGGGGCACGGCGGTCAACGTCCAGCAGATGGTGTTCGGCAACAAGGGCGACAACTGCGCCACCGGCGTCGCGTTCTCCCGCGACGAGGTGACCGGCGAGCCCGACCCCTCCGGCGACTTCCTCGTCAACGCCCAGGGCGAGGACGTGGTCTCAGGCGTGCGCAACACGCGCGACATCGCCGAGCTCAAGGACGTCATGCCCGAGGCCCACGAGCAGCTGATGGAGATCCTCAGCGAGCTCGAGAAGCACTACAAGGACATGCAGGACACGGAGTTCACGATCGAGGACGGGCAGCTGTTCATGCTGCAGACGCGCAACGCCAAGCGCCCCGCCCAGGCCGCCGTGCGCTTCGCCTGCGACGCCGTCGACGAGGAGCTGCTCACCAAGGAGGAGGCGCTGCTCACGATCGACCCGAGCTCGCTCGACGCGCTGCTGCACCCGACCTTCGATCCCAAGGCCGAGTTCGAGGTGCTGGCGTCGGGCGTCTCCGCCTCGCCGGGCGCGGCCAAGGGCGAGGTCGTGTTCACGGCCCAGGAGGCGGTCCAGGCCGAGCAGGACGGCCGCGACGTCATCCTCGTGCGGCCGTTCACGGAGGCCGACGACGTCGCGGGCTTCCACGCCGCCAAGGGCATCCTCACGTCCGAGGGCGGCAAGGCCTCGCACGCCGCGCTCGTGGCCCGCGGGATGGGCCGCCCGGCGGTCGTGGGCGCGAGCGAGCTGAAGATCGACCTCGGCGCCAAGACGATCTCGGTCAATGGCACCACGGTCGAGGAGGGCGACTTCATCGCGATCGACGGCACCAAGGGCTGCGTGACGGTCGAGGACGTGGAGCTGATCGACGCCCGGGTCGACGAGTACTTCGACCGCGTGCTCGAGTGGGCGGACGAGCTGCGGCGGCTGAAGGTGCGCGCCAACGCCGACGACCCGGACGGCGCGAAGAAGGCGCGCGAGCTGGGGGCGGAGGGCATCGGCCTGTGCCGGACCGAGCACATGTTCATGGCGGAGGACCGCCAGCCGAAGATGCGGGCGATGATCATGGCCCACGACGAGGAGTCGCGGCGCGAGGCGCTCGCCGAGCTGCTCCCGCTCCAGCAGGAGGACTTCGAGGGCCTGTTCGAGGCGATGGCCGGCCTGCCGGTGACGATCCGGCTGCTCGACCCGCCGCTGCACGAGTTCCTCCAGAACCTGCCCGACCTGTCCGCCGAGGTCGAGCGCGCGCGGATCGAGGAGTCCGACGACCTCGAGAAGCTCGAGAAGACGCTCAAGCGCGTGAACGAGATCCACGAGGAGAACCCGATGCTCGGCACGCGCGGCTGCCGGCTCGGGATCCTCTACCCCGAGATCTACGAGATGCAGGTCGAGGCGATCATGCGGGCCACCTCGTCCGTGCACGAGAGCTCCGGGGAGGCCCCGCACGTCGAGATCATGATCCCGCTGATCGACTACGAGCACGAGCTCGAGATCCTGCGCGAGCTCGTGGTGCGGATCGGCGACGAGCAGGGCCTCTCGATCGGCGAGGACTACACGGTCGGGACGATGATCGAGCTCCCGCGAGCGTGTTTCGTGGCCAACCGGATCGCCGAGCACGCCGACTTCTTCTCGTTCGGCACCAACGACCTCACGCAGACCGCGCTGGGGTTCTCGCGCGACGACGTGGAGTCGAAGTTCGTGCCCGTCTACATGGAGCGCAAGATCATCGACCGGTCGCCGTTCGAGACGATCGACAAGCCCGGCGTGGGCTGGCTGGTGCGGCTCGCGGCGTGGGTGGGGCGCGAGGCCAAGCCGGAGCTCAAGCTCGGCATCTGCGGCGAGCACGGCGGCGACCCGGAGTCGATCGAGTTCTTCCACATGGCGGGGCTCGACTACGTGTCCTGCTCGCCCTACCGCGTGCCGATCGCGCGCGTCGCGGCCGCGCAGGCCGCCATCGAGCACGCGGAATAGTCACGACTTTGCGCGATCGGCCCCGCGCAGGCCGTCGTGGTTGCCAGAATCGGAGCGTGATCGCCGCCGAGTACGCCGCCGACCGCCTCGTGCCCGAGGAGGAGTGCTCGCTGCGCAACCCCTTCCAGCGCGACCGCGACCGGATCGTGCACTGCAAGGCGTTCCGGCGGCTCAAGCACAAGACGCAGGTGTTCGTGGCGCCGGAGGGCGACCACTACCGGACGCGGCTCACCCACACGCTGGAGACGACGCAGATCTCCCGCACCGTGGCGCGCGCGCTCGGCCTCAACGAGGACCTCACGGAGGCGATCGGGCTCGGGCACGACCTCGGCCACCCGCCGTTCGGCCACATCGGCGAGGACGTGCTGGACCGCTGCGCCCGCGAGCGCTTCGGCCGCCACTTCCGCCACAACGAGCACTCGCTGCGCGTGGTCGACGAGCTCGAGCGGCTCAACCTGACCGCGCCGGTGCGCGACGGCATCCTGCGCCACTCGTCCGGGGCGGGCGAGCCGGCGACGCTCGAGGGCAAGATCGTCCGGCTCGTCGACCGCATCGCATACATCAACCACGACATCGACGACGCCGTGCGGGCCGGGGTGCTGCAGGTCAAGGACCTGCCGCTGGAGGAGATCGCCGTCCTCGGCGACACCGGCTCGCGGCGGATCGACCGGCTCGTGCACGACCTCGTCGACCACTCGGCCGAGGCCGGCGACATCGTGCAGGGCGAGGAGGTCGGCGGCGCGATGCTGCGCCTGCGCGGCTACATGTTCAAGAACGTCTACCTCGGGCCGCTGGCGCGCGCCGAGCACGCGAAGATCGAGCGCGTCATGCGCGGCCTGTTCGAGTGGTTCTGCGACCACCCCGAGGAGCTGCCGGCGAGCGAGGGCGGCGCCTCGGAGGCCGACCGCGTGATCGACTACCTGGCCGGCATGACCGACCGCTTCGCCATCCGCGCCTGGACCGAGCGCGCGGTGCCCCAGGGCCTGCTCGTCTAGTGGGTCTCCGCGAGACGGAATGTTGCGGGGAGGCCCACTAGTGCCGCGCTACACCGCCGATTCGAAGGAGCGCGTGCGCGACGCGATCGACTTCGTCGAGCTGGTCGGCGCGCGCACCGAGCTGCGCAAGGCCGGCCAGCGGCGCTACCAGGGGCTGTGCCCGTTCCACGACGAGCGGACGCCGTCGTTCGGCATCGACCCGGTCGAGAAGCTCTACCACTGCTTCGGCTGCGGCGAGGGCGGCGACGTCTTCAAGTTCGTGATGGAGACCGAGGGGCTCGACTTCCAGTCGGCGCTGGAGTCGCTCGCCGAGCGGGCCGGGGTCGAGCTCGAGGCCGAGGAGGAGGACCCGCGGGCGGCCAAGCGCCGCGACCGCGAGTCGCGCCTGCTGGCGCTGTTGGAGCGGACCGCGGCCTACTACGTGCGCGTGCTGTGGGAGTCGGGCGAGGCGGCCGACGCGCGCGAGTACCTGCTCGGCCGCGGGCTGACCGAAGGCGCGCTGCGCCAGTTCCGGGTCGGCTACTCGCCGAGCGCATGGGACACGGTGCTCAACGCCTCGCGGCGCGCCGGCTACGGCAACGAGGAGGTGTTCGCGGCCGGGCTCGCCGTGCGCGGGCGCGAGGGCCGGATCTACGACGTCTTCCGCGGCAAGGTCATGTTCCCGCTGGCCGACCGTCGCGGGCGGGTGCGCGGCTTCGGCGCGCGGGCGATGCGCGACGGCCAGGGGCCGAAGTACGTCAACACGCGCGAGGGCGAGGTGTTCTCGAAGGGCCGCCAGCTGTTCGGGATCGACGTCGCGCGGGCGGCGGCGTCGAAGGCCGGCTCCGTCGTGCTCGCCGAGGGCTACACCGACGTGATCGCGCTGCACCAGGCCGGCTTCGGCAACGCGGTGGGCGTGATGGGCACGGCGCTGACCGCCGAGCAGGCGCGCGAGATCGGCGGCCTGGCGAGCGTCGTCCTGCTCTGCCTCGACGCCGACGCGGCCGGGCGCCAGGCCGCCGTGCGCGCGGCCTCCGTGCTGCCGGACCGGCTCGAGCTGCGCGTCGTCGGGCTGCCGCCCGGCGCCGATCCCGCGGACATCGTGGGGGAGGAGGGCGGCGCCGAGCGGATGGCCGGGCTGCTCGAGCGCGCCGTGCCGTTCGCGCGCTTCCAGGTCGAGCGCACGCTCGAGGGCGCCCGCGACGACGAGGCGCTCGGCGAGGTCGCGAGCGTCATCCGCGCGCTGCCGCCGGGGATCCTGCGCGACGAGCTCGTCAAGCTCGCCTCCAGCCGGCTCGGGATCAGCCCCGAGCTCGTGGAGAGCGCGGTCCGGACCGCCCGCCCGGCCGTGCCCGCCGGCGACGGGCCTCGGGCGGGCGGGGACTCATCCCGTGCCGCCAACGGCGCCCGCCAGGCGCTCGACCGCCGAGAGCAGTCCGAGCGCGCGTTCCTCGCCCTCTGCGTCGCGCTGCCCGAGCTCGGCGAGGAGAAGCTGGGCGCCCTCGACCTCGACGCCGTCTTCAGCTCCCCGGAGACCCGCCGCGCCGCGGCGCTGCTCCGCGGCCACCTCGCCTCGCCCTCGGACATCCTCGGCGAGGACCCAGAGCTGATCCCACTCGTGGCCGAGCTGCGAGACACCGCGAACCGCCTCGACGCCACCCCGGCCACGCTCGAGCTCGAGGCGCTCCAGCTCGACCTCCACCGCCTCGACCGCGAGATCAGCGCCGCCCGCACGTCCGAGGCGGGCGCGGGAATGCACACGCTCGCCGCCGAGCGCCAGAAGGTGCTCGACGCGATCCGGCATCGGCTCCAGTAGGGGCGAATCTTCAGCCATACGAACTAGTGTTCGTATGGACCGCTCCTGGCTCGCCGCCCAACTCGCCGCCGGCCGCTCGATCGAGTCGATCGCCCGCGAGGTCGGCAAGCACCCCTCGACGGTCGCCTACCACGTCAAGAAGCACGGGTTGAAGTCGGCGCACGCCGCCCGCGGCGCTCGGCGGGAGTGCTCGGAAGCCTGCCAGCTGGACCGTGTCCGTCCGGGAGTCGGGGGCACGCGAGTACGGTACCGAGCCCTGCCACCGCGTGCACGGCGAGGCCGCGTCGGCGCGAGCAGGTGCGGCGGCGGATCACCGAGCGACGAGCGTCGCCTCCGGCGACGAGGAGCCGGCGGCCGATGCGTGCTGTGCGGCTACGACGCCTACCCGGGCGCGCTGCAGTTTCATCACGTCGACCCGAGCCGGAAACGCTTCGGCTTGGCGCAAGAGCGGGCTCACCAGACCGCTCGCGCAGGTCCGCGAAGAGGCGCGGAAATGCGTGCTACTGTGCGGAAACTGCCACGCGGAGGTCGAGGCGGGGCTCGTGGAAGTCGCCCTCCCGACCGATAATCCGGGGTAGCTCGGTCCGGGGTAGCTCAATGGCAGAGCAATCGGCTGTTAACCGATAGGTTGTGGGTTCGAATCCCACCCCCGGAGCTCTCAGAGGCCGCCCAGACGGGCGGCCTTCGTCGTTGGAGCGCGCGCGGCCCTTACCATCACCGCATGGCGACGGCACGCGCACGCCCCGGCGGCCAGGTGGTGCAGTCCGCGACCGGCGCCAGCGAGCAGATCGCCGCGCAGATCCGGGTCTGGCTCGAGCAGCAGCAGCTCGAGACCGGCGAGCGGATCGGCACCGAGCAGGAGCTGGCGGACGAGTTCGGCGTCAGCCGCCCGACGATGCGCGAGGCGCTGCGGCTCCTGTCGGCCGCGCACCTGATCCGCGTCGGCCGTGGCCGCTCGGGCGGGATCTTCGTGGCGCGCACCCCGAGCGAGGGCATGAGCCGCAACCTCTCGGAGTCGATCTCGCTGATGCTGGCGGCGCAGACGATCTCGATGAGCGAGCTGCTCGACGCGCGCCTCTCGCTCGAGGTGCCGATCGCGGGCCGCGCCGCGGTCAACGCCGACGACGCCGTCGTCGCCCGCCTCGAGGCCGCGATCGAGGACGCCGCCGGCCACAGGCCGGGCACGGAGCCGTTCAACACCGCCGACAGCCGCTTCCACTCGACGCTCGCCGAGGCGTCGGGCAACGACCTGCTGCACGCGCTGACCGGCTGGATCCTCGAGGTGCTGCAGCCCACGCTCGTGACCCACATCGGGGGTCGCGTCGAGCGCCGAGGCGATCCTCGACCAGCACCGCGCGATCCTGCGCGCGGTCAAGCGCCGCCAGCGCTCGGCGGCCGAGAAGGCGATGGCGGCGCACATCGAATACCTGGTCGAGAAGCTCGACGAGGGCGAGTGACCCGCGTCGGGTTCCTGGGCCTCGGCGAGGCCGGCTCGCTGATCGCCCGGGACCTCGCCGCGGCCGGCGCCGAGGTGCGGGGGTGGGACCCGCTCGTGCCGGAGGCGGAGGGCGTCGAGACGACCGCCGGGCCGGCCGAGGTGGCGGAGGGCGCGGCGATCGTGGTCAGCGTCAACTCCGCCCACGACGCGATGGACGCGGCGCGCTCGGTCGCCGCCGTGCTCGAGCCCGGCCAGCTCTACGCCGACTTCAACACCGCCGCCCCCGTGCGCAAGCGCGAGGTGGCCGCGGAGCTCGCGCCCACCGGCGCCGCGTTCGCCGACGTCGCGCTGCTGCAGTCCGTGCCCGGCCGCGGGCTGCGCACGCCCGCGCTCGCCTCGGGCCCCGGCGCGGCCGCCTTCGCGGAGCGCTTCGGCGGCTGGGGCATGCCGGTCGAGGTCGGCACGGACGAGCCGGGCTTCGCCGCCTCGCGCAAGCTCGCTCGCAGCGTCTTCCTCAAGGGCCTGGCCGCCGCGGCGGGTGAGGCGCTGGCCACCGGCGAGGCGCTCGGCTGCCGCGACTGGCTGGCCGACGACCTCGCGCGCACGCTGGCCGCGCTCGACGCCGGCGGCTTCGAGCACCTCGTCGAGGGCAGCCGCCGGCACGCCGTGCGCAGGCAGGCCGAGATGGCCGCGGCGGTCGCGATGCTCGAGGAGCTGGGGGTCGAGCCGCGGGTCGCTGCCGCCGCCGAGGCGTGGCTGAGTGAGCTCGCAGGACGTCCCGTCCCGTAAGGTCGGGGCATGAGCGCGACCGCGACCCGACCCGCGGCGACGTCCGCGATGAAGTGGTGGGGCTGGGGCGACGAGGGCATCGCCTTCTCGCACGACGACAAGCCGGCCTTCGGGCCCTTCATCAAGCAGCATCTGGCCGTCGACGTCGGGCAGACCAGCACGCACCCGACCGCCTTCGAGGACCTCGAGATCCCCGACCCGCAGCTCGACGACGCGCTGCGCGCCGCGCTCGAGCGCGCGGCCGGCGACGCCCACGTCTCCGACGACGAGCTCGACCGCGTCGTCCACGCGCGCGGCAAGAGCCTGCGCGACCTCGTCCGCCAGCGCCGGGGCGACCTCGGCCGCGTCCCCGACGTCGTCGTGCGCCCGGGCAGCGAGGACGAGGTCACGGAGATCCTGCGCGCGGCGCTCGACGCCGACGCAGTGGTGATCCCGTTCGGCGGCGGCACGAGCATCTCCGGCAGCCTCGAGGCGCCGCGCGACGAGACCCGGACGGTGATCTCCGTCGACCTCGAGCGCATGGACCGGCTCGTCGACATCGACGCCACCTCGCGGCTCGCGCGGGTGCAGGCCGGCGTCTACGGCCCGCGGCTGGAGGAGCAGCTCAACGCCCAGGGCTGGACCCTCGGGCACTATCCCGACTCGTTCACGCACTCGACGCTCGGCGGCTGGATCGCGACGCGCTCGTCCGGCATGCAGTCCGACCGCTACGGCGACATCGCCGACTCGACGCGCGGGCTGCGGGTGGTCACGCCCGCGGGGCTGCTCGTCACGCGCCCGGTGCCGCACACCTCGACCGGCCCGAGCGTGCGCGAGATGGTGCTCGGCAGCGAAGGACGCCTCGGCGTCATCTGCGAGGCGACCGTGCACGTGCGCCGGCTGCCCGCCGAGCGCACGATCCTCGGCTACCTGTGGCCCGACTGGGCGTCGTCGCTCGCAGCGATGCGCGACATCGCGGCCAGCGAGGCGGCGCCGTCGGTCACGCGCGTCGCCGACGCCCCGGAGACCGCGTTCTCGTTCGCCACCAAGAAGGGCGGCGGGCTGCTCGACGCCGTGCAGTCGAAGGCGCTCAAGCTGTTCCTCGAGAAGCGCAAGGGCTTCGACACGGCGGAGATGTGCCTCGGCTTCATCGGCTACGAGGGCTCCGAGCGCCACGTGGGGGCCCAGCGCAAGGCGGTCAAGCGCATCGTCGCCCACCATGGCGGGCTGTGCATCGGCTCGAGCCCCGGCGAGCTCTACGACCAGAAGAAGTTCGACACGCCCTACATCCGCGACTACCTGCTCGACCGCGGCGTGCTCGCCGACGTGTCCGAGACCGCGGCGCCGTGGGCGGCGCTCCCAGGCCTTCACGCCAACGTCGTCGCCGCGGCGCGCGGCGCGTTCGCGCAGCTCGGCGTCCGCGGCTACGTGATGTGCCACATGTCGCACTCCTACCACGCGGGCGCGTGCCTCTACTTCACGTTCGCGATCACGCCGTCGGGCAAGCGCGACGGGCTCGAGGAGTACGGCGCCGTCAAGTCGGCGATCCAGCAGGCGTTCGTGGACAACGGCGGCACGCTCTCCCACCACCACGCGGTCGGCACCGAGCACGCCGAGTGGCTCGAGCAGGACATCTCGGCGCCCGGCGTCGGGATGCTGCGGGCGCTGTTCGACGGCACCGACCCCGGCTCCAACCTCAACCCCGGGAAGATCGTGTGAGCGAGCTCGAGGAGCTCGACGTCGGCTGGTCGCGCAGCGGCCCGGCGACCGCCGTGCGCGAGGGGGTCGTGCTCGGGGTGTGGGGGCCGCTGATGAACCTCTACACGCGCCGGACCGTCGAGGGGCTCGAGCACCTCGACAGCGTGGAGCCGCCCGCCGTGTTCGTCGCCAACCACTCGAGCCACTTCGACACGCCCGCGATGCTGCACGCGCTGCCGCAATCCTGGCGGCGCCGCACCGCGGTGGCCGCGGCCGCCGACTACTTCTACTCCAAGCGGCGCCTGGCCTGGACCGTCTCGCTGTTCTTCGGCACGGTGCCGCTCGCCCGCGACGGCCGCGGGCTCGACGAGGAGACCACCGCCCACCTCGACCGGCTGTTCAACGACGGCTGGAGCCTCGTGATGTTCGCCGAGGGCACCCGCTCGCGCGACGGCAGCATGGGGAGCCTGCGCTCCGGCGCCGCCGTGCTCGCCGGCCAGTACGGGCTGCCGCTCGTGCCGGTCCACATGACGGGGTCGCACAACGTGATGCCGGTCGGCCGCTACTGGATGAAGTTCGCGCCAGGGATGAAGCGCCATCCCGTCGAGATCCGCTTCGGGCCCCCGATCCCGCAGGTCGACGTCGAGAACCGCTCCGAGGCCATGGAGCGCGTGCGGGTCTTCTTCGAAGCCTGACGTGGCGCGGGTCTTCGTCACGGGCGCCAGCGGGTTCATCGGCGGCGCGCTCGCCACCCGGCTGCAGGAGCGAGGCGAGGAGATCGTCGCGCTCGCGCGCTCCGACGCCAGCGCCGCGGCGCTCGGCGCGCGCGGCCTGAAGGTCGTGCGCGGCGACGTCTGCGACGAGGACTCGCTCGCCCGCGGCATGGCCGGCTGCGAGCTCGCCTACCACGTGGCCGGCATCAACTCGCACTGCCCGCCGGACGCGACGCTGCTGCTGCGCGTCAACGCGCGCGGCCCCGAGCTCGTGGTGCAGGCCGCCGCGCGCGCGGGCGTCAAGCGCGTGGTCTACACGTCCTCGGGCGCGTCGCTGGGGGAGCCGAAGGGCACGATCGGCCGCGAGGACTCGGTGCACCGCGGCTCCTACCTGTCGGCCTACGACCGCTCGAAGCACGAGGGCGAGCAGGCCGCGTTCGCCGCCGCGCACCGCACGGGCGTCGAGGTGGTGGCCGTCAACCCGTCCTCGGTCCAGGGCCCCGGCCGCACGACCGGCAACGGCAAGTTGATGGTCGATTACGTCAACGGCAAGCTCCCGGTGTTCGTCGACACCTACCTCAGCGTCGTCGACATCGCCGACACGACCGAGGCGCACATCCTGGCCGCCGAGCGCGGGCGCCCGGGCGCGCGCTACGTGCTCAACGGGGCGACGCTGACCTCGGCCGAGGCGCTCGAGCTCCTGGACTCGATCGCCGGTGTGAAGCACCGGGTGCGGATCGTGCGCCCCGAGCTGGCGATGGCGACCGCGGGCGCGCTCGAGGCCGTCTACGCGCTGCGCGGGCGCGTGCCGTCGCTGTGCCGGGCGCGCATCCGCACGTTCCTGCACGGGCATCACTACGACGGCTCGCTCGCCGAGCGTGAGCTCGGGCTCGTCTACACACCGGTCGAGGAGACGTTCCGGCGTACGATCGAGTGGGCGCGGTCGGAGGGCCTGCTCGACCCCGCCTGACATTTTCCGAAAAGGTTTGCAAGACTGTGTCGCGTGCGGGGGGCACAGCGCAAGCGCGCGGTCACGATCAATGACGTGGCCGCGGCGGCGGGGACATCGATCTCCACCGTCTCGAGGGCGTTCCACGAGCCGGACCAGGTCCGCGCCGACACGCGCGCCCGGGCGCTGGAGGCCGCCGCCGCGCTGGGCTACACGCCCAACCGCGCCGCGCGCGGCCTCATCACCGGCCGCACCGCGAACGTCGGGCTCGTCGTGCCGGACGTCGCCAACCCGTTCTTCCCGGCGCTGATCAAGGGCGCCCAGGCGCGGGCCCGTGCGCGCGACCACGCGCTGCTGCTGGCCGACACCGACGAGGACCCGAACACCGAGGCGCAGGTCATCCGCGGGATGGCCAAGCAGGTCGACGGGGTGATCGCGGTGTCGTCGCGGATGTCGGACCGCGTGCTCGCCGAGATCGCGGAGCTCACCACGCTCGTGCTCGTCAACCGCAGCGCGGCCGACGTGCCGGGCGTGCCGGTCGACATGGCCGGCGGCATGCGCCAGGCGGTCGAGCACCTGCACGCGCTCGGCCACCGCGGATGCGTCTACCTCAACGGCCCGCGCGCCTCGTGGTCGAACCGGCAGCGCCGCTCGGCGCTGCGCGCGACGGCGAAGCGGCTCGGCATGGCGACGACCGAGCTGGGCCCGTTCGAGCCCGGCTACGACGGCGGCGTGCTCGCGGCCGACCTCGCGCTCGCCGAGGCGCCGACCGCGATCGTGGCCTACAACGACCTGATGGCGCTCGGCGTCGTCGCGCGCCTCGCCGCGCGCGGCGTGCCGGTGCCCGGCGAGGTGAGCGTCGTCGGCTTCGACGACATCCAGTTCGCGCGCATCGCATCGCCGCCGCTCACGACGGTCGCGGTCCCCGCGGCCGCCGCCGGCCGCGCGGCGGTCGACCTCCTGCTGGAGACCATCGGCGCCGCAGCGGGCGCCGCGCGCGTGGAGCACCAGCTCAAGACGGAACTGCAGATACGAGGCTCGACCGGCCCACCGCCCGACCGGGCCGGTCGACCAGCGACGGGGGGCGGACGGCGCGCCCAGTGAGGCGCGCGGGGAGGAGGCACCCATGTTCGGGACTGCGAGGAGACGGAGTTTCGCGGCGATCGCGATGGCGGGGGCCCTGGCGATCGGCGGCGGCTGCGCTGACGGGCCGGGAGGCTCCGGCGGAGGTGGCGGAGGCGAGGGCGTCGAGACGGCGCCGAGCTCGCCGCCGAAGCTGCCCGACCAGCCGGTCACGCTCAACGTGCTCGACGTCGCGGGCAACCTGCAGCTGACAAAGGCGGCGATCGAGCAGTACAAGCAGGAGAACCCGAAGGCGGCGCAGCGGATCACGTTCACGACCGCGACGGCGCCCGAGCTCGCGGGCAAGGTCAAGGCCCAGCAGAACGCGGGGCGGCTCAACATCGACCTCGTCCTCACCGGCACCGACGGCCTCGCGGCCGGCATGTCGCAGGGCCTGTGGCTGAAGGGCCTGCCCGACATGGAGGGCCTCGACGCGCCCTATCTGGCGCCCGCGGCCAAGATGCAGGAGCAGGCCGAGGGCCAGGGCGTGCTCGTGAACTACTACCCGTCGGGCCCGCTGCTGGAGTACGCGCCCGACCGCGTGAGCGAGCCGCCGACGACGCCGCAGGCGCTGCTCGCCTGGGCGAAGGACAACCCCGGGAAGTTCATGTACGCGCGCCCGTCGAACTCCGGCCCGGCGCGGACGTTCCTGATGGGGCTGCCCTACCTGCTCGGCGACAAGGACCCGCGCGATCCCATCAACGGCTGGGACAAGACGTGGGCCTACCTGAAGGAGCTCGGCAAGTACGTCGAGTACTACCCCTCGGGCACCAAGGACACGATGTCGGGGCTGGCCGACGGCTCGCGCGACATGATTCCGACCACCACGGGCTGGGACATCAACCCGCGCGCGCTCGGCACGGTGCCGAAGGACGTCAAGGTGGCGGCCTTCGACGACCTGCGCTGGGTCACCGACGCCCACTACATGGTCGTGCCGAAGGGCATCGCGGAGGACAAGCTCGCGGTCGTGGCCGACCTCATGCAGTACCTGCTCGAGCCCGAGCAGCAGGCCTTCGCCTACGACGACGGCTACTTCTACCCGGGCCCGGCGATCGAGGGCGTAGGGCTCGACATGGCCCCTGAGAAGAGCCAGAAGGTGATCGAGGAGTTCGGCCGCCCCGAGTACGACGAGCTGATCGAGTCGCGGCCGAAGGAGACGCCGCTGCTCGGCAAGCCGCTCGTCGACGCGTTCGACAAGTGGGATCGCGAGGTCGGCGGCTCGAAGGTCAAGGAGGACTGAGCCGTGATCGGCGAACTCCGGCTGCAGGGCGTGACCCGCCGCTTCGGCGAGCAGACCGCGCTCGACGGGCTCGACCTCGAGATCGAGGGCGGCGAGTTCATCGCCCTGCTCGGCCCGTCGGGCTGCGGCAAGACGACCGCGCTCAACTGCCTGGCCGGGCTGCTGCCGCTCAGCGGCGGCGAGATCTGGCTCGACGGCGATCGCATCGACGGGCTCCCGCCCGAGCGCCGGGGGTTCGGGATGGTGTTCCAGAACTACGCGCTGTTCCCGCACCTGTCCGTGCGGCGCAACGTGTCGTTCGGGCTCGAGATGGCCGGCGCGGCCAAGCAGGAGCGGGCCGGGAAGGTCGACGAGGTGCTCGACCTCGTGGGTCTCCAGCCGCACGCCGGGAAGTACCCGGCGCAGCTCTCCGGCGGCCAGCAGCAGCGCGTGGCGATCGCCCGCGCGGTCGTGATGGAGCCGCCGCTGATGCTGATGGACGAGCCGCTCTCGAACCTCGACGCGAAGCTGCGGCTCGAGATGCGGACCGAGATCCGGCGGCTGCACCAGCAGCTCGGCCTGACCACGGTCTACGTCACGCACGACCAGGAGGAGGCGCTCTCGCTCGCCGACCGGCTCGTGCTCCTGCGCGACGGCGTGGTCGAGCAGGTGGGGCCGCCGGAGGAGCTCTACCCGCAGCCCGCGTCGGCGTACGTCGCCGGCTTCATGGGCTACCGCAACCTGCTCGAGATGGAGGCCTCCGAGCGGCGCCGCCAACGGGCAGGTCGCGGTCGCCGCGAGCGGGCTGGAGCTGCGCGGCGCCGATCGGCGCGACGGCGGCGGGCGGCGCGTGATCTGCGCGATCCGGCCCGAGGACCTGCGGCCCGGCGACGGCCCGAACGCGGTCAGCGCGAAGGTCGTGGTCGTCGAGTACCGCGGCCAGGAGCTCGCGGTCGAGGCGGTCACCGAGCAGGGCACCGCGCTGCACCTGCTGACCGCCGAGCGGCTCGTGCCGGGCGACGCGGTGACGCTCACCGCCGACCCCGAGCGCGTGCTCGTGTTCGACGCGGAGGAGGCGGGCGATGGCGACGACGACTGAGGCCGTCCGCGTCGCGGGCCCGACGCGCCGCAGCCGGCTGGCCGAGCGCGGGGTGGACCGCACGCTGCTGCTGCTCCTGCCGGCGGTCGTGCTGCTGCTGGCGATGTTCGCCTACCCGTTCCTCTACGGGCTGCAGCTCTCGCTGCGCCCGCAGGAGGTGGGCGGCGGCCTGCTCGGCAACTACCGCGCGTTCTTCTCCGACGCGTACGAGAGCCGGACGGTCTGGACGACGCTCAAGCTCGCGCTCCCGGCGACCGCGTTCAACGTGCTCGCCTCGATCCCGATCGCCTACTTCATGCGCCGCCCGTTCCGCGGCAAGCGGCTGCTGACCGCGATCCTCGTGGTGCCGGTCACGCTCGGCACCGTGCTCGTCGCCGAGGGGCTGCTGCGCTACCTCGGCCCGCGCGGCTGGTTCAACCGCACGCTGCTGGAGCTCGGGATCCTGAGCGAGCCGATCCGCCTCGTGCACAACTACTGGGGCGTCCTCTTCTCGCTGATCATCACCGGCTTCCCGTTCGCGTTCCTGCTGATCCTCAGCTACATGTCGGGCATCGACCCGACGCTCGAGCGGGCCGCGGCGACGCTCGGGGCGGGGCCGTGGCAGCGCTTCCGGCGCGTGATCCTGCCGCTGCTGGCGCCGGGCCTGGCGACGACCGCCGTGCTCTGCTTCGTGCTGGCGTTCGCCGTCTTCCCGTCCGCGTCGCTGGTCGGCGAGCCGTCGGGGAGCACGCGCGTGCTCTCGATCGCCGCCTACCACGCGGCGTTCGAGGACTACGACTACTCGATGGGATCGGCGATCGCGATGGTCATGGGAGCGGTCGAGCTCGCGGTCATCGGCATCCTGCTGGGCGCGCGCTCGCGCCTGTACAAGGGCCCGAGCACAGGAGGCAAGGGATGAGCCGCCGCCTGGTCGCAAGCCCCGGCGCCTGGCTCGTCTGGGGCGCCGTCGCGTTCTTCCTGCTCAACCTGGCCGGGCTGATCGGCGAGGTGATCGTCAACTCGCTGGGCACGCGCTGGTTCGACACGTGGCTGCCGGAGGGCTTCACGTTCCGCTGGTACTCCGACGCGTGGAGCGAGTACGCGCTCTCGCACGTGCTGATCGTGACCTTCGAGGTCGCGCTCGCCGTGATCGCGATCTCGCTCGCGGTCGGCGTGCCCGCTGCCTACGCGCTCGCGCGGCGCGACTTCCCCGGCAAGCGCGCGGTCCTGCTCCTGCTGCTGCTGCCGCTGGTGCTGCCGCCGCTGACCTACGGCGTGCCGTTCGCCACCGTGCTCTACGAGCTGCGGCTCGCGGGGACGCTGACCGGCGTGATCCTCGCCAACCTCGTGCCGGCGATCCCGTTCGTGATCCTCGTGATGACGCCGTTCATCGAGCAGGTCGACCCGAACGTCGAGTCGGCGGCGCGGATGTGCGGCGCCGGCACGCGGAAGCTGATGACGCGCGTGCTCGTGCCGCTGCTGGTGCCGGGGATCCTGGCGGCCGGCCTGCTCGTGCTCGTCCGCACCGTGGCGATGTTCGAGCTCACCTTCCTGACGTCCGGGCCCGACAGCCAGACGCTCGTCGTCGCGCTCTACAACGCGGCGTTCGCCGCGGGGATCCGCGCGGACCAGTCGATCGACGCGATGGCGGTGCTCTACATGCTCACCACGCTGCTGCTGCTGGTCATCGCGCTGCGGTTCGTCAACCCGACCCAGCTCGTCTCGCGCGTGCGCGAGGAGCCGACCAAGTGAACGGAGGAACGAACGTGATCGAGACACTGGTGGCGCCCGGCACCGAGAGCGACGTCATCGGGCTGGCCTACGGCTCGCTGGCGGCGGGGGAGACCGTCGAGCTCGACGGCAGCGACGAGGCGGTCGCCGTCGTCCTGTCGGGCAGCGTCGACGCGTGGGCGGGAGACGCCGCGCTGGGGCAGGCCGGCGGGCGCAGCGACCCGTTCGCCGAGCCCGGGCACGCCGTCTACGCGCCGCCCGGCGCGCCGCTGCGGCTCGTCGCAACCGACGACGCCGTCGTCGCGCTCGCGACCGCGCCGCCCGGCGACGACGCGCCCGGGGAGGCGCGGATCATCGGGCCCGGCGACCAGAAGATCGCGACCGTGGGGGAGGGCACCTGGGAGCGCAGCGTGCGCACCATGCTCGGCCCCGACGACACGGCGTCGCGGCTGCTGGTGGGCGAGACGCTCAACCCGCCCGGCAAGTGGTCGTCGTATCCGCCGCACAAGCACGACCGCCACGAGCCGCCGGAGGAGGTGCGCCTCGAGGAGGTCTACCTGTTCCGCGTGCAGCCCGAGGCGGGCTTCGGCGTGCAGGTGCTCTACGAGCCGGGCAGCGAGGACACGCGGATGGTGCGCGACGGCGACGTGGCGGTCATCCGCTCGGGGTACCACCCGGTCGTGGGCGCCCCCGGCTACACGCTGTACTACCTGTGGGTGATGGCCGGCGAGGGCCGCGCGATGGCGCCGTGGTTCGATCCCGAGCACGTGTGGGTGCAGGAAGCCGCCACGTGAGCCGGATCGCGCGCGCCGAGGTCGTCGTCTGCCGCCCGGGGCGCAACTTCGTCACGCTCAAGCTGACGACCGAGGACGGCGTGACCGGCCTCGGCGACGCGACGCTCAACGGCCGCGAGCTGGCCGTCGCCGCCTACCTGGGCGAGCACGTCTGCCCGCTGCTGGAGGGGCGCGACGCGGCCCGCATCGAGGACACGTGGCAGCTGCTCTACAAGGGCGCCTACTGGCGCCGCGGGCCGGTCACGATGGCGGCGATCGGCGCGGTCGACACCGCACTGTGGGACATCAAGGCCAAGACCGCGGGGATGCCGCTCTACCAGCTGCTCGGCGGGCGCTCGCGCGACGGCGTGCTCGCCTACGCCCACGCGAGCGGCGAGACGATCGAGGACACGCTGGCCTCGGTCGAGCGCCTGCTCGAGCGCGGCTACCGCGCGGTCCGGGTGCAGTCGGGGGTCCCGGGGCTCGAGAACGTCTACGGCGCGGTGGCCGACCCGCGCGCCTACGAGCCCGCCGGCGCGGGAGAGCTGCAGGAGACCGTGTGGTCGACCGAGGAGTACCTGCGCCACGTGCCCGAGCTGCTGGCCGCGGTCCGCGAGCGCTTCGGCTTCGGCATCCATCTCCTCCACGACGTGCACCACCGGCTCACGCCGGTCGAGGCCGCGCGGCTGGGCAAGGCCGTCGAGGAGCATGCGCTGTTCTGGCTCGAGGACCCCGTGCCGGCCGAGCGCCAGGAGGCGTACCGGCTGATCCGGCAGCACACGACGACGCCGATCGCGGTGGGGGAGGTCTTCAACTCGATCTGGGACTGCGAGCGGCTGATCTCCGAAGGGCTGATCGACTACATCCGCACCGCGGTGACCCACGCGGGCGGGATCACGCACGTCCGGCGGATCTTCGCGCTGGCCGAGCTGCACGACGTCAAGACCGGCTCGCACGGCGCCACCGACCTGTCGCCGGTGTGCCTCGCCGCGGCGCTGCACCTCGGCGTCGCGGTGCCGAACTTCGGGATCCAGGAGCACATGCCGCACTCCGAGCAGACCGACGCCGTCTTCCCGCACAGCTACCGCTTCGAGGACGGCTTCCTGCACCCCGGCGAGGGCCCGGGGCTCGGCGTCGAGCTCGACGAGGCGCTCGCCGCGACGCTGCCGTACGAGCGCGCGTACCTGCCGGTCGCGCGCCGCCGCGACGGCACGCTCCACAGCTGGTGAGCGCGCTCAGCGCAGCCGCTCGAGGAGGTCGTCGAACGAGCTCGCGGCCCGCAGCGCCTCGAGCATCCGCTCGGCCCACGCGGGGTCGTACGCCGTCGCGGTCGCGACGTCGAAGACGAGCTCGTCCTCGGCCGGCTGGCGCGCGAGCGTCGTGAACTGCCCCGCCACCGGCCAGGCGACACCCGCCGGCCCGTCGCCGAGGCGCACCCCGCCCGGCAGCTCGTAGTCGTAGCCCTCCAGCGGGCGGGTCGACGCGATGTCGAAGCCGGCGCCGATCAGCCGCTCGAGGTACTCGTCGAAGCTCGCTGACTCGAGCAGGAGGCGGCGCAGGCGGTCCTCGCTGACCGCGTCGTAGGCCTGGGCGTCGAGGAACGGGTGCCCGCCCGGCGGGCGGTCCCCGGTCATCGGCTCGCCCGGCCCTGGGGGCGGCCCCGGTGGCGGGGGCGGGCCGCCGCCGCCCGCCGGTGGACCGGCGGTCGAGCGCAGCGTCCCGGGCTCGTCGCTGACGACCAGCGCGAGCCGGCCCTCGGTGTAGACGGCGAACTCGCGCACGGCGCGATCGGTCACGGCAAGGCTCCACCGGGCGGCGGCGCGCCCGGCGGGGGCGGCCCGGGCGGCGGCGGGGGCGGGGCGGGGTTCGGGTTCGTGCACAGCCCGCCCGGCGTCAGCTGGCCCGCCGCGTCGATGTCGTTGACGGTCTTGTTCTTGTAGAGCTTGTCCAGCAGGTCGAGCATCTCCTTGTCCTCGTTGGCCGCGATCCACGCCCGGCCGTTGTTGCGCACCTGGCCCGTGGTCGGATCCGTGCCGAGGTTGGTGCCGAGGTAGGCGTTGGAGAGCTGCGCGAAGTACTCCATGTCGTTCTGCGACGAGTAGTTCTCGTACTTGAAGCGGTCCTTGTCCGAGTACGACACGACCTTCTCCAGCCACTTGTCGTCCGTCCATCCGGCCGCGAACCAGGCCGTCGGCGCCGTCGGGCTCACGCGCGGCCCGTCGGGCCAGACGTTGGGCAGCGTGATCGTGGCCTTCGTGTTCGTCGCCGCGCGCTTGGCGTTGAAGTGCTTGGAGATGAGCTTCTTCTGGGCCGCGTTCAGCCCGTTGATGTGCAGCGCGTGGGCGAACTCGTGGGTGGTGGTCGAGTAGCCGACGGTGTAGCCCCCGCCGCCGGTGCTCGCGTCGGGGACGCCGCCGAGCAGGTTCTCCTCCGTGATCGCCGCGTAGGTCTTGCCGCCGGCCACGACGGTGCCGACGCCGCGCACGTTCGCCCACGGCCGGCCGTCGAACGTGTTGCCCTTGCCGGCGCCGTCGTCCGCTTCCAGCAGCGACTTGAACTCGTCGAGCTCGGTCATCTTCTTGCCGCGCGGCACGATCACCACCTGGAGCGGCTTGGTGATCATGCGCAGCGCCGTCTCGGGGTCCTGGAGCTGCGCGGTGAGCAGGCGCAGCGCCTCGCGCCGCGCACCCGGCGCGTGGCGCGCCACCAGCATGATCCGCGCGGCCAGCGCCGCGAAGCGCTCGTCGCCGAGGTCGGTCGAGACGTTCTTGAGCCACGCGGCGGCGTTCCCGAGGTCGTGGAGACGCGCCTCGGGGATGACGTCGACGAAGCCGGGGAACTCCTCCGGCTTCTCCGCCTTGGCGAGCTCGACGAGGACCTGGTCGATGGTCCGCACCCCCTCCGCGCCGACGCCGGCGCGAATGCGCTCGACGAGCTTCGGGTCGATGACGACCCGGCCGACGTCGGTGGCCTTGCCGTCCGCCAGCAGCGCCGACCTCAGGAGGCGGGCATTCGTGTCCTCGGCGAGCAGCCATTCGACCTTCGTGACCGCGTCGAACTTCAGGTCGACCACCGCGTCGCGCATCGTCGCGTCCCCGCACACGCCGACGAACCAGTCGCGCCAGTCGGTCGTCTTGAGCGCCCTGCGGTCGTCGTCCGTGACCGTGTTGGCCTGGCAGAGCGAGCGGATGTCGTCGTAGTCGGCGGACATCTCGCCGGCCATCCACCACAGCTGCGTCGGCAGGCGGAAGCCGAGGTCGACCACCGCCTGCTTCATCGTCGCGTTCGAGCAGACGGCGATGAACCAGGACCGCCACTCCTTGGTCCCGATCGCGGTCTTCTCCTTCTGCTCCTTCGTGCTCGTGATCAGCTCGCGGATGTCGCCGTAGTCCGGCTCTCCCGCCGCGCCGACCCACACGAGCTTGTTCCACAGCGTGGTGTTGAGGGACTTGACGGCGCGCGCCATCTCGTTCGGGTTCAGCGGGTCGGCGATCCGCGCCTTGTAGTCGCGCAGCACCACCGCCTTCTCCGGGTCGCTGAGCGTCGCGATGTGCGCGATCACCGCGTTCTCGTCGACGTCGAACTTGTCCAGCAGCTCGTCGAGGCGCTCCAGCCCCGCCGGCTTCTTGGTCGCGGTCTCGCGCGCCAGCATCTGCCCGACGGCGCGGTTGCCGGCCGTGCGCTGCAGCGTCAGCACGCGGTCGGTCGGCGTGGGGGCGACGGTGGCGGTGGCGCCCGTGCCGGGAGCGGGCACCTCCTTGTGCTCGTGATCAGGTCGGGCGCGATCGGTCACCGGCGTGCGCCATCATCGCCGCCGCGGCACGGCGCCCGCAAGGGCCGGAGGGCCAGCCGTTCGGGCTATACACAGCCGGTGAGCGACACCAAGTAGCTTTCCCCGAGTGATGCACGCCTCGTCGCGGCCGCAAGATCCTGCTCGCCTCGATCCCGCGCAGCGCGACGCCGCCCTGGCGCGCATGCGCGAGGAGACGTTCGACGTCGTCGTCATCGGCGGCGGCGCCACGGGGACGGGCTGCGCGCTCGACGCCGCCAGCCGCGGCCTGTCGGTCGCGCTGCTGGAGGCGCGCGATTTCGCGTCCGGCACCTCGAGCCGCTCGAGCAAGCTGATCCACGGTGGCCTGCGCTACCTCGAGCAGATGGAGTTCGGCCTCGTCCACGAGGCGCTGCGCGAGCGCGGCCTGCTGCTCAACGTGATCGCGCCGCACCTGGTGCGCCCCGTGCCGTTCCTCCTACCGCTGGAGCAGCGGGTCTGGCAGCGCATGTACGTCGGCGCCGGGATGCTGCTCTACGACCAGCTCGGCGGTCACAAGGGCCTGCGCCGCCACCGCCACCTGACCAAGCGCCAGGCGCTCAAGATCGCCCCGGCGCTCAAGCCCGACGCGCTGATCGGCGCCATCCAGTACTGGGATGCCCAGGTCGACGACGCCCGCCATACGCTCACCACCGCGCGCACCGCCGCCTCCTACGGCGCCGCCGTCGCGTCGAGCGCGCGGGTCACCGGCTTCCTCCGCGAAGGCGAACGCGTGACCGGCGTGCGCGTGGAGGACGACCTCGCCGACGAGGAGTTCGAGATCAACGCGCGGCAGGTCATCAATGCGACCGGGGTCTGGACCGACGACCTCCAGCACCTGGTCGGCGAGCGCGGCAAGTTCAAGGTCCGTGCCTCCAAGGGCATCCACCTCGTCGTCCCGCGCGACCGCGTCCAGATCGACAGCGGGCTGATCCTGCGCACCGAGAAGAGCGTGCTGTTCGTGATCCCCTGGGGCCGCCACTGGATCATCGGCACGACCGACACGGACTGGGAGCTCGACAAGGCCCATCCGGCCGCCAGCCGCAGCGACATCGACTACGTGCTGGAGCACGCGAACCAGGTGCTCTCCCAGCCGCTCCGGCACGAGGACGTCGAGGGCGTCTACGCCGGGCTGCGCCCGCTGCTGACCGGCGAGTCCGAGGGGACGAGCGAGCTCAGCCGCGAGCACACCGTCGCGGTTCCCGTTCCCGGTCTCGTGGCGGTGGCGGGCGGCAAGTACACGACCTACCGGGTGATGGCGCGCGACGCGGTCGACGCGGCCGCGCGGGGGCTCGACGCCCAGGTCCCGCCGAGCGCGACCCACGTGACGCCGCTCGTCGGCGCCGAGGGCTACCAGGTGCTCTGGAACGGGCGCCGGCGCCTGGCGGAGGAAAGCGGGCTGCACCTCGCGCGCATCGAGCATCTGCTCCAGCGCTTCGGCTCTCGCATCGGCGAGCTGCTCGACGAGGTGGCCCGGCGCCCGGAGCTCGGCAAGCCGCTGGAGGGCACCGAGGACTACCTGTGCGTCGAGGTCGTGGTACGCCGCGGCTCACGAGGGGGCCCACCACCTCGACGACGTGCTCGCCAGGCGCACCCGCATCTCGATCGAGACGTTCGACCGCGGCCTGACCGCCGCCGGGCCGGCAGCACGGCTGATGGGCGAGGTGCTCGGCTGGTCGGAGGCGCAGATCGCGCGGGAGGTCGAGGTCTACGGCGAGCGCGTCGCGGCCGAGCGCGATTCCCAGGAGCAGACCGACGACCAGGCCGCCGACGCCGCCCGCACCCGCGCACCGGAGTTCGCCGAGCGCGGCAACCGCTAGGGCGCGCCGCCGGCCGCCCGCACGGCGTCCAGCTCGGCGACCAGCCGGGGCTCGAGCGGCGGGTCGATCGGCTCGGCGGAGGCGGTGTGGTGGTAGGTCGGGAAGTCGCGCTGGCCCCAGCCGCGCAGCTCGCTGTCGAGCTGGTGGAAGGCGCCGTCCACGGTCAGCACGAGGCCCGGCTCGTAACGCTTCGGGCCCTCGAAGTCCTCGCGGTCGACCGCCCGCACCATCCATCCGCGCACCTTCTTCGTGCGCCCGAGAAACGACGGCTTGCCGACCGCGAAGTCGGTCGCGCCCGGGTTGCCCGCGTCGTGCATCGCAGCGAGGAACGCCGCGACGGCGGCCGCGGGATCGACCGCCTCCCACTCCTCGGCGCTCGGGAGGCGCTCGACGGCGGCGAGGTTGCGCCCGCACGCCTCGCAGAACACGCCGTCGCCGGGAGGGCGGCCGCAGAAGGGACAGACACGCATACGGGCGTAGGCTAAGCGTCAGCGCTCGACCTGGACCGGCCCGGTCCGGCCCTGCAGCTCCCGCTCGCCCTCCGGATCGTCGCCGATCCCGAGCAGGAGCAGGACGGCGACGACGGCGGCCATGGCCGCGAGCCGGAGCGCGACCGGCGCCACGCGCCGGCGTTCGCGGACGCGCGGCCCGAGCAGCGAATCGACGACCTCCTCGGAGAGGCCGAGCCCGCGCTCGCGGCACCACGCCAGCAGGTCGTCGGGGCCGCGCGCGTCGACGATCGGCAGCTCGTAGGCGGCCGCGAGCCGGTCCAGCAGCGCGGGGTTGGACCCGCGGCTCCGCACGAGCGCGTACGGGCGACCGCGCTGCGCGCGCAGGCCGTCGTGGTGGAGCTCGATCGTGCCGCGTGCCTCGAGGATGCCCGGGATCTCACCCCGGGTGGCGAGGCAGCGGCGCGCCCAGCGGCGGCGCGGGTGCCACGCGTGGAGTCCACAGTGGCAGCCGCCCGCCGGCGCCGCGTGCCCCGTCTCGCACGTGGCGTCCAGCCACTCGCCGCCCGCAGGCCACGGCACGCGGCGGTGCGGCCCGGCGAGCCGCTCGCTCCCACGCTCGCCGGCGACGGTCCAGGTCCGCAGGCCGTACACCGCGCCGGGGACGAGCGGCGGGGCAGCGGTCACGGCGTGGTCGCGGCGGGCGCCGGAACGGGCTCGGGGCGCGGCGTCTCCGGGGCCGGCTCCAACGGTGCCGGGGCGTCCACCGGCTCGGCGACGATGCGCCGCGAGGGACCGTCGAGGTGCACGTTCCACATGGTCCACGCGCAGGTGTCAGAAAGCAAGCGAAACCGATCGTGGACGACGGAGTAGATGCCCACATGGGGGATGGCAGCGACCGCGCGAAGGCGCGCACGACCGACATCAAGCCACGCGTCCAGGACCTGCGAGACCGGATGCCGGAGCTGGGCGAGCGCACCGCTCGCAGCGCCGAGGAGCTCAAGCAACGCGGCGCGGAGCTGCGCACGAAGGGCACCGAGTTGCGCACGCGCGGCGGCGAGCTCGCGCGGCAGTACGCGAACATGGACGTGTCGTGGGCACGCTGCGGCTACGCCCGCGCCGCCCGCGCGGGCATCCTGCGGTTCATCCTCGGCCCGATGATCGACCTCTACACGCGCAGGCCGATCGTCCAGCGCGACGTGTTCGACGACCTGCCCTCGCCGGTCATCTTCGTCTCCAACCACTCGAGCCACCTGGACACGCCGACGATCCTCCGCGCGCTGCCGCGCAAGTGGCGCAACCGCACCGCGGTGACCGCCGCCGCCGACTACTTCTACAAGAAGCGCTGGAAGGCCAACGGCGTCGCGCTGGTGTTCAACACCGTCCCGCTCGGCCGCACCGGCGGCGGGCTCTCCAGCGGCGCAACCGATCACGTCGACAAGCTGATCGAGAAGGGCTGGAACCTGGTGATGTTCCCCGAGGGCACCCGCTCGCGCGACGGGGAGCTCGGCAAGCTCCGCTCCGGCGCCGCGGTCATCGCCGCCAAGCACGGCATCCCGATCGTCCCGATCCACGTCCGCGGCACCCACGCCGCGATGCCCCCGGGCCAGAACTGGCCGAAGCGCAAGCCCGGCCGTTTCTTCTCCCGCCGCCACCAGCTCGAGGTGCGCTTCGGCGACCCCATCAGGCCGGAGAGCGAGGCGGCACGGCGCGAGGTCATGGAGGAGGTCCGCGAGTTCTGGGAGCGCGAGCAGGCCCCGGAGGTCGACCTGCTGGTGATGCACCGCGTGCTCGAGGAGTTCGAGGCGCGCCATCCGGGCGAGGCGTCGCCGCGCTTCAGGCGCGCCGTGGTCCCCGAGGCGGCCGCCGAGCCGCGCTCGCCCGTCGCCGCCGACTGAGCTCTCCTCGAGGCGCGCCCGTCCGGTACGGTCGGCGCGGTACTCGACTGGAGGGCGAGATGAAGAAGCTCATCAACGATCCCGACGCTGTCGTCCGCGAGGCGCTGGAGGGGATCGAGGCCGCGCACGGCGATCGTGTGCGCGTGGTCTACGAGCCGATGTTGATCGTGCGCGCCGACGCGCCCGTGCAGGGCAAGGTCGGGATCATCTCCGGGGGTGGCTCGGGGCACGAGCCGATGCACGGCGGCTTCGTCGGCCCGGGGATGCTCGACGCCGCGTGTCCCGGCGAGGTGTTCACGTCGCCGACGCCCGACCAGATGCTCGAGGCGACCAAGGCCGTCGACGGCGGCGCCGGCGTGCTGCACATCGTCAAGAACTACACCGGCGACGTGCTCAACTTCGAGATGGCCGCCGACCTCGCCAAGGGCGAGGGCATCGACGTCGAGGCGGTCGTCACCAACGACGACGTCGCCGTGCAGGACAGCCTCTACACCGCCGGCCGCCGCGGCGTCGGGATCACGGTGCTCGCCGAGAAGATCTGCGGCGCCGCCGCCGACGAGGGGAAGTCGCTCGCGGAGGTCGCCGAGGTGTGCCGCACCGTCAACGGCCAGGGGCGCAGCATGGGCATGGCGCTGACGCCCTGCATCACCCCCGGCTCCGGCGAGCCCAGCTTCGAGCTCGCCGACGACGAGATGGAGATCGGCATCGGCATCCACGGCGAGCCGGGGCGCTACCGCGAGAAGCTGGGGTCAGCGCACGACATCGTCGAGCGCCTCGCGAGCGCGATCGTCGAGGACCTCCCGTACGAGTCCGGCGACAAGGTGCTCGCGTTCGTCAACGGCATGGGCGGGACGCCGCTGATCGAGCTCTACATCGTCTACCGCGAGCTCGCGAAGTTCCTCGAGGGACGCGGCATCGCGATCGAGCGCCGGCTGATCGGCAACTACATCACCTCGCTGGAGATGTCGGGCTGCTCGATCACGCTGCTCAAGCTCGACGACGAGCTGACCCGCCTGTGGGACGCGCCGTGCGACACGCCGGCGCTGCGCATCGGATGAGCATCACCGGCGCCACGGTCCGCGACTGGCTGCACGCCTTCGCGGACGAGGCCGCCGAGCGCCGGGCCGAGCTGACCCAGCTCGACACCGCGATCGGCGATGGCGACCACGGCACGAACATGGACCGGGGGATGCGCAAGGTGGTCGAGAAGCTCGACGCCCAAGAGGGCGACGACGTCGGCGCGCTGCTCAAGCTCGCCGGGATGACGCTCGTCTCGACCGTCGGCGGCGCCGCCGGCCCGCTGTACGGGACGCTGTTCCTGCAGCTCGCCACGAAGGCGGGCGGGAAGGAGGAGCTCGACCTGGCGGGCTGGACCGAAGCGCTGGACGCGGCGGTGACCGGCGTCCAGGCGCGCGGCAAGGCCGAGCCGGGCGACAAGACCATGGTCGACGCGCTGCTGCCCGCGCTGGAGGCGCTGAGGGCCGCGGAGGGGGAGGAGCTCGGTGACGCGCTGCGCCGCTCGGCCGACGCCGCCGAGGAGGGGATGCGTGCGACGATCCCGCTCGAGGCCCGCAAGGGACGCGCGAGCTATCTCGGCCCGCGCAGCGTCGACCACCAGGACCCCGGCGCGACCTCGACGCACATGCTGCTCGACACGGCGGCGAAGGCGTTCGCCTGAGCCGCGTCTGAAGGGGTAGTGTCCCGACCCGTTGGGGGTCGGCAATCCGACGTGAGGAGGAGGAAGGCTCTTGAGCATCTTCGGAGCAGAGGTGATCGGGACAGCGCTCCTGATCCTGTTCGGTGACGGTGTGGTGGCAGCGGTGCTGCTGAGCAAGTCCAAGGCCGAGAACTCCGGCTGGATCGTGATCACCTTCGGGTGGGCGATGGGCGTGATGGTCGGTGTCTTCGCGGTCGCCCAGTTCAGCGGCGCGCATATCAACCCGGCGGTGACGCTCGGGTTCGCGTCGATCGGCGATACGGAGTGGAGCGATGTGCCCAAGTACCTCGGGGGCCAGTTCGTCGGCGCGATGATCGGCGCGACGCTCGTGTGGCTCTCGTACCTGTCGCACTGGCGCGAGACCGAGGACCCGGGCCTGAAGCTCGCCGTGTTCTGCACGGCGCCGGCGATCCGCAACAAGGTGCACAACGTCATCACCGAGATCATCGGGACGTTCGCGCTCGTGTTCGGCGTGCTGGCGTTCTTCGCCAACGAGGCCACCGCGAAGGAGGGCCTCGCCGGCCTGCTGGTCGCCCTGTTGGTGCTGGGCATCGGGCTCTCGCTCGGCGGCCCGACGGGCTACGCGATCAACCCGGCGCGCGACCTGGGGCCGCGGATCATGCACGCGATCCTGCCGATTCCCGGCAAGGGCGGCTCGGACTGGGAGTACTCCTGGATCCCGGTCGTGGGCCCGATCATCGGCGGCGTCCTCGGGGCGCTCGCGTTCGACCTGTTCTTCCCCGGCTAGACGAAAGCGAGCATTGATGGCGAAGTACGCGGCAGCAATCGATCAGGGCACCACGAGCACGCGGTGCATGATCTTCGACCACGGCGGCGAGGTCGTCGCCGTGGCCCAGAAGGAGCACGAGCAGATCTATCCGAAGCCCGGCTGGGTCGAGCACGACCCGGCCGAGGTCTGGTCGCGCACGAAAGAGGTGGTCGACGAGGCGGTGGAGTCGGCCGGCGCGAGCGCCGACGACGTCGCGGGCGTCGGGATCACCAACCAGCGCGAGACGGCGCTGGTGTGGGACAAGACCACCGGCGAGCCGATCATGAACGCGTTGGTGTGGCAGGACACGCGCACCGACAAGCTCGTCGACGAGTACTCGAAGGACGGCGGGCAGGCCCGCTTCCAGGAGCAGGTCGGCCTCCCGCTGGCGACCTACTTCTCGGGTCCGAAGGTCCGCTGGATCCTCGACAACGTCGACGGGGCCGCCGACAGGGCGGACTCCGGCGACCTGCTGTTCGGCAACATGGACACCTGGCTGATCTGGAACCTCACCGGCGGCACGGACGGCGGGATCCACATCACCGATGTGACGAACGCCAGCCGGACGATGCTCATGGACCTCAAGACCCTGGACTGGGACGAGAAGATCATGGACGTCATGGGCATCCCGCGCGCGATGCTGCCCGACATCAAGGCGTCCAGCGAGGTCTACGGTGAGGTGAGCTCCGGTGGCGCGCTCAACGGGGTGTCGATCGCGGGCATCCTGGGCGACCAGCAGGCGGCGACGTTCGGCCAGACGTGCTTCGCGCCCGGCGAGGCGAAGAACACCTACGGGACGGGCAACTTCCTGCTGCTCAACACGGGCACGGAAGCGGTCCAGTCCAAGAACGGCCTGCTCACCACCGTCGGCTACAAGATCGGCGACGAGGACGCCGTGTACTGCCTCGAGGGGTCGATCGCGATCACCGGCGCGCTCGTGCAGTGGCTGCGCGACAACCTCAAGATGATCAAGGCGGCCCCGGAGGTCGAGGAGCTCGCCCAGACGGTCGAGGACAACGGCGGCTGCTACATCGTGCCGGCGTTCTCCGGGCTGTTCGCGCCGTACTGGAAGTCCAACGCCCGCGGCGTCTTCGCGGGCCTGACCCGCTACGTCAACGCCGGCCACATCGCCCGCGCGACGCTGGAGGCGACCGCCTTCCAGAGCCGCGAGGTGGTCGAGGCGATGAACCAGGACTCCGGCGTCGACCTGGAGTCGCTGAAGGTCGACGGCGGCATGGTCGGCAACGACCTGCTGATGCAGTTCCAGGCCGACCTGCTCGGCGTGCCGGTGATCCGGCCGAAGGTGCCCGAGACCACGTCGCTCGGCGCCGCGTACGCGGCGGGGCTGGCGACCGGGTTCTGGGGCGAGGTCGAGGACCTGCGCGAGAACTGGGTCGAGGACAAGCGCTGGGAGCCGAAGATGGACGCCTCCGACCGTGACGAGTACTTCAAGTACTGGAAGCGGGCGGTCACGCGCACGTTCGACTGGTTCGAGGACGAGGACGAGGCGGAGGCGGCCCCGGCGGGCGAGTAGCCCGCGGCCGTGCCGGGAGCGGTCCGCGGACCGCTCCCGGGGCTCCGGCTGACGCATGGTCGGCCTCGTCATTGTCTCTCACAGCGCGGCGCTCGCCGAGGGCGTCGTCGCGCTCGCACGCGAGATGGGCGCCGAGGTCGCGATCGAGGCGGCCGGCGGCATGGAGGACGGCGCCATCGGCACCGACGCCGAGCGGGTCCGGGCCGCGATCGAGCGCGCGCGGTCCGACGACGGCGTGCTCGTGCTGATGGACCTCGGCAGCGCGCTCATGAGCGCCGAGATGGCGGTCGAGATGGCCGAACCGGACGGCGGCCCGATCCAGCTCTCCGACGCGCCACTGGTCGAGGGCGCGGTCGCCGCCGCCGCCAGCGCCGGCGGCGGCGCCGCGCTCGACGAGGTCGCCCGCGAGGCCCGCGGCGCGATCCGGATGAAGTCCGAGCAGCTCGGCAGCGACGACTCCGAGCCCGCCGAGCCTCCGCCCGACCTCGGCGCGGGGGAGGAGCTGACGCTGCGCGTGAGAAACGAACTCGGGCTCCACGCGCGGCCGGCGGCGCGGTTCGTGGCCGCGCTGCGCGGGCTCGACGCCGAGGTCCAGGTCGCCAACGCGTCCCACGGCCGCGGGCCGGCCGACGGGCGCAGCCTCACCGGGCTCGCCGTGCTCGGCGTGCACCAGGGCGACGAGATCCGCGTGCTCGCGAGCGGGCCCGACGCCGCCGCCGCGCTCGACGCCGTCCGCGCGCTCGCGGCGGAGAACTGGGGCGACGCAGCAGCGCCCGAGCGCCCGGACGAGCCGGTGGCCGAGGGGGACGGCGGGGCGCCGGAGGCGGGCGCGCGGCTGGCCGGCGTGGCGGCGTCGCCGGGGATCGCGATCGGGCCCGCGCGGCGGCTGCGGGCGCCGGAGCCGGTGGTCGAGGACGGACCGGTGGGCTCAGTTGACGAGGAGCGCGAGCGCCTGGACGCGGCGCGCGCGGCCGTGCGGAGCGACCTCGAGGCGGCGCGGGACGCCATCGCCGGCCGCGGGGCCGCGAACGAGGCCGAGATCTTCGACGCGCACGCGCTGCTGCTCGACGACGACGCGCTGCTCGCGCCCGCGGCCGCCGCGATCGGCGACGGCGCCGGCGCGGCGCGCGCGTGGCAGTCGGCCGCCGCTGCCGCCGCCGAGTCCTTCCGCGCGCTCGAGGACCCGTACATGCGGGAGCGGGCGGTCGACGTCGAGGACGTCGCGCGCCGCGTGCTCGGCCACCTGGCCGGCACCTCCTCCGCTGCCGGTGCTCGACGAGCCGGGCATCGTGCTCGCCGACGAGCTGACTCCGGGCGAGGCGGCGGCGCTCGACCCCGACCGGGCGTACGCCATCGCCACCGCGCGCGGCGGCGCGACCGGCCACGCGGCGATCCTCGCCCGCGCGCTCGGCATCCCCGCCGTCGTCGGCCTCGGCGAGTCGCTGCTGGCGATCGAGGACGGGACGCCGCTGGTCCTCGACGGCGAGCAGGGCACCGTCGAGATCGACCCCGACCCGGCCACGATCGCCGCCCGCGAGGAGCGCCGCCGGGCCGACGACGCCGCCCGCGCCGAGGCCCTTCAGCGGGCCGCCGAGCCCGGCGCGCTGCGCGACGGCCGCCGCGTCGAGGTCGTCGCGAACATCGGCAGCGCGGCCGAGGCCCGGGCGGCCGTCGAGCAGGGCGCCGAGGGCGTCGGCCTGCTGCGCACCGAGTTCCTCTTCCTCGACCGTCCGGAGCCGCCGAGCGAGGACGAGCAGGTCGCGGTCCTCACCGAGATCGCCGAGGCGCTCGACGGGCGGCCGCTGATCGTCCGCACGCTCGACGCCGGCGCCGACAAGCCGCTGCCGTTCCTGCGTCAGGCGCCCGAGGACAACCCGTTCCTCGGCCTCCGCGGCATCCGCCTCTCGCTCGCCGAGCCCGAGCTGTTCCGCACCCAGCTCCGGGCGGTCCTCAGGGTCGCCGCCGAGCACCCGCTGAAGTTGATGTTCCCGATGGTCGCGACGCTCGAGGAGCTGCGCGCCGCCCGCGCGCACCTCGACGCCGAGCGCGCCGCCGTCGGCAGCGCGGCGGAGCTCGAGGTCGGCGTCATGGTCGAGGTGCCGGCGCTCGTGCTGGCGGCCGCGCAGGTCGCGCCCGAGGTCGACTTCTTCTCGATCGGGACCAACGACCTCGCCCAGTACACGATGGCGGCCGAGCGGGGCAACGCGTCGCTCGCCGCGCTGCTCGACGACGCATCGCGCGCCCCGGTGCTCCGCCTGATCGCCGCGGTGGTCGAGGCCGCCGACGCGCATGGGCGCTGGGTCGGCGTCTGCGGCGAGCTCGCGGGCGATCCGGAGGCCGCCGTCGCCCTGGTGGGCGTCGGCGTGCGCGAGCTGAGCATGGCGGCCGGCCGCATCCCCGCCGTCAAGGCCGCGCTGCGCGAGACCGATGGGGACGCCGCCGCGGCCGCCGCGCAGCGTGTGCTGGCGTGACGCGCGTGTTCCTGACCGGCGGCAGCGGGCTCGTGGGGGGCGCGCTCGCGGCGCGGCTGATCGAGCGCGGGGACGACGTCGTCGCGCTCGCGCGCTCCGACGCGGCCGAGCGCGTGCTGACCGCCCGCGGCGCGCGCGTCGTCCGCGGCGACACGCTGGACGAGGACGCGATGGCCGCCGGGATGGAGGGCTGCGAGCTCGCCTTCCACGTGGCCGGCGTGAACACGTTCTGCCCGACCGACCCGGCGGCGCTGATCCACGTCAACGTCCGCGGCGCGGAGGCCGCCGTGCGTGCCGCGGGCCGGGCGGGGGTGCCCCGCGTGGTCCTCACCTCCTCGGCGGCGACGCTGGGGGAGGAGACCGGCACCGTCGGCAGCGAGACCTCGCGGCACCGCGGGCGCTACTTCTCGACCTACGAGCGCTCCAAGCACGAGGGCGAGCGGGCGGCGTTCGCCGCCGCCCGCCGCGCCGGGGTCGAGCTCGTCGCCGTCAACCCATCCTCGGTCCAGGGGCCCGGCCGCGCCGGCGGCACCGGGAGGATCCTGATCGCGTACCTCAACGGCCGCCTGCGCGCGTTCGTCGACACGCGGATGAGCCTGGTCGACATCGAGGACTGCGTCGCCGGCCACCTGCTCGGCGCCGAGCGCGGGGTTCCGGGCGAGCGCTACGTGCTCAACGGCGCGACGATCCCCGCCCGCGACGCGGTGGAGCTCGTCTCCGAGCTCTCCGGCATCCGCCATCAGGTGCGCGTGCTGCCCCCGTTCGCCGCGAGGGCCGCCGGCGCGACCGTGGAGGCCGCCTTCCGCATCCGCGGCAAGAAGCCACCGTTCTGCCGTGAGATGGTCGCCACGATGCTGCACGGGCACCACTACGACGGCTCGCGCGCGGAGCGCGAGCTCGGGCTGCGCTACACGCCGGTCGCCGACACCTTCCGCCGCACGATCGAGTGGGCGCGGGGCGAGGGCCTCGTGCCCCCGGCCTGATCAGGCGGCGACGGCGCCGAGGCGCAGCGCGGCCTCGACGAGGCGCTCGGCGTCAGCGGCGGCCACCGACAGCACCGGGCCGCGGCGCTCGAGCTGGCTGACCACCGGCGTTCCGGCCCCGGGGCGGATGCCGAGCACGTACGGCGGCCCGCCGCCCTCGCGCGACCGGCGCGCGATGTCCTGCACGAGCCGCTCGTAGCTCGGCACGCGCTCGCGATAGGCGGTCACGAGCGCCGGGTTGAGCGTGCGCAGGTGGCGCTCGATCAGCCGGTCGGCGATGCGGGACGCGCTCTTGCGTGGGACCCCTTCAGGGCGCGTCTGCAGCGCGAGCACGTGCGTCGCCCCCGCGGCGATCGCCTCCGCCACGGGGATGGCCGCGGCGAGCCCGCCGTCGACGTAGCGGCGCCCATCGATCTCGACCGGCGCCCCGCCCGCCCATGGCATCCGGCTCGAGGCCAACAGCGCCTCCCACAGCTCGCGGACCGTCGCCATCCCCGTCAGGTCGACCGGCCCGGCGCTCTCGACGCCGGTCGCGACGCAGTGCAGCGCGATCGGGCTCGAGAGCACCCGCTCGTGGCGGCCGCCCGAGGCGTAGGTGAGGAGCGAGGTCACGTCGATCACCGGCCGGCCGCGGAGCACGCGCGCCGGGTTCACGAACGCTCGTGACGCAAGCGGTCCGCAGTAGGTCGCCGCGCCCTCGCACGCGGCCCCGGCGATCAGCGCCGCGCCGTTGAACGCGCCGGCCGACGAGCCCACCACCAGATCGAAGCAGGGTGTCAGCCCGAAGCGCTCCAGCGCGGCCGTCATCCCCGCCGACACCACCCCGCGCATGCCACCGCCTTCGAGCACGAGCGCGACCCGGTGCGCGTCGTCGCGCGCGCCGGGCTGCGACCCGGCCGCGAGCCGCTCGAGCAGCACCGTCGCCACGGGATGCGAGGGGGCGTCCATCACGGTGGAACGGTAGAGGACGCGTGACCGGTAAAATCACGTCTCCGCGAACGGGAGGTCGGAGTGGCTGAGGACGAGAAGCGCGACGCTGACGAGCGCACCAAGTCTGACGAGGCCTCTGGCGACTTCGCCGAGGGCGAGCGCACCCTGCCCCTCGAGCCGGAGGGCGACTTCGCCGAGGGCGAGCGTCACAAGCCCCCGGGCCCGCGCCGCGACTTCGGCGAGGGCATCGAGGAGAAGCCACCCGGCCGGCCGCGCGACTTCGCCGAGGGCGAGCGCACGAAGCCGCGCGAGGACTGAACCGCCAGGACCGCAGCAGCAGCGAGCGGCTGGTGTCGGTCATCCAGCGCTCGAGCCGGTCGAGCGACCAGCCGTAGCTCTCCCGCAGCATGAGGGCGAAGCGGACGTCGGTGATCGCGGCGAGGGTGTCGGCGGCGGCGTCCGGGTCGCTGAGCGCGTCGAGCTGCCGCAGCCGGCCGGCGATCCGCGCCGCGCCTGCGCGGTGGCGCCGCTCGCCCTCGGCCAGCACCGCGGCGAGCTCGGTCTCGGCCGCGGCGCCGGTGACCAGCGCGTGGATGATGTCGCCGCAGTGCTCGAGGATCGCGCGGGTGATGCGCGCGGGGAACGCGACGAGCTCCTGAGGGTCGTCGGTCTGGCCGATCGTGCGGGCGATGGCGCCGATGCCGGCCTCGCTGTCGATCAGGTCGTTGAGCTGCGCCACGAGCGTCTGCTTCGAGCCGACGCTGTCATAGACGGTCTGGGCCGAGACGCCTGCCGCCTGGGCGATGTCGCGCACGCTCGTGCGGGCGTAGCCGCGCTCGGCGAACAGGCGCCGCGCGGCCTGCAGGATCTCGTCTCGCGTGAGCTGCGCACGGCGTTCGCGCAGGCTGGGGGGTTGCTCAGGCATGAGTGACTTGACAGACGTTCCAGTCATTGGTTCACTGTACCAATGACTGGACACATACTCTACCGCGATGACATCAAGACCGATCCCACCGCCGTCGCCTCGACCGCGCTCGAGCGGCTCGAGCAGGCGTGGAACGCGGGTGACGGGGCCGCGTTCGGCGCCCTGTTCGCCGACGAGAGCGACTTCGTCGACATCCGCGGCGGCCACCACCGCGGCGACGGGAGCGACATCGGGCGCTCGCACCAGGGGCTCTTCGACGGCATCTACGCCGGCAGCACGGTCGCCTACCGGCTCGACGTCGCCCGGCTCCTCGGACCCGGCTGCATGCTCGCCGTCGCGACCTCGACCCTCGACGCGCCGCACGGGCCCCTGCAGGGGCGCAACCACTCCCGCATGACGATGGCCTTCGCCCACGAGGCCGGTGAGTGGAAGATCTTCGCCTTCCACAACACGCTGATCGCCGGCGGCTAGCCGGAGGGCGCGGCGACGCCGGCGGCCTCCGCGTAGGCGCGGTCCTCCGGCGCCGGCGGCGTGCCGTAGTAGTGGAAGCTCTCGACGGTCTTGACGCCCCACGCCTGGCCGCGCGCCCGCTCGGCCTCGGTCCACAGCACCGGCTCGGGGTCGGGCTCGTAGACGAGGTAGCCGCCGGTGGTGACCTCGATGCGGTTGCCGCCCGGCTCGAACGAGTAGAGGAAGAAGCCGGCCGCGACGGCGTGGCGTGAGGGCGCGGCCTCGATGTGCACGCCCGCGTCGAGGAAGATGTCGGCCGCCCGCAGGCACTCCTCGCGGGTGTCGACCCAGAACGCGAGGTGGTGCAGCCGCCCGCCCGCCTCGCGGGCGTCCTTGACGTAGATCAGCTCGTGGGCGGCGATCGTGAGGCTGAGCCAGGCCCCGGTCTCCTCGCCGGTGTCGAGCACGATGCCCTCGTAGTGGCGGTAGCCGAGCACGTCGGTGGCGAAGCGCCGGCAGGCGGGGATGTCGCGCGCCAGCAGGTTGACGTGGTCGAGGCGCTTGACCGCGGCGCCGCGGGCCGTGTAGCGCTGCGGCTGGTTGCGCAGCGACGGCTTGAGGTGGTCGGGCGGGGCGTAGCGGTCGGACTCCCACAGGACCTCGAAGACGTGGCCGTCGGGGTCGCGGAAGCGGTAGGCGGGGCCGTGGCCGTGGTCGCCGTCGTGCCAGCCGTCGCCGAGGCCGGCGGCGTCGATCGCGCGCACCTGGCGCTCGAGCGCCTCGGGGCTCGTGGTCCGCAGCGCGAGGTGGGCGATGCCGGAGCTCGCGGCCTCGGTGAGCTTGAGCGAGTAGGGCTGGTACTCGCCCCAGCCGCGCAGGAAGACCGACTGGCCCGCGCGCGACTCGATCTCCATCCCGAGCACGTCGTGGAAGTAGGCGAGGCTCTGCTCGGGCTCGGGCGTGAGCAGCTCGACGTGGTGGATGTGGGCGAGGTCCGTCATTCCACGCGCTCCCGCAGGTTGTCGAGGTCGTAGGACAGCTCGCCGGCCTGCAGCTTCGCGCGCTTCACGGTCTCGCGCTCCTCGCGCTCCCGGGCGGCGGCGAGCACCTCGTCGATCCGATCCCGCGCCACGACCGCGGCGCCGTCGCCGTCGAGCACGACGAGATCTCCCGCGCTGATCCGCGCGCCGCCGACCGTGACCGGCTCGTCGACGGCGCCGGGGATGTCCTTCGTCGCCCCGCGCACGCGGATCCAGCGCGCCCAGATCGGCAGCCCGAGCTCCGCGAGCTCGTCGGCGTCGCGCACCGCGCCGTCGACCAGGATCGCCGCGACGCCCTGCGCCTTCGCCTGCGTGGCGAGCAGGTCGCCGACGAGCGCCACCGGCGCCGGCTCCGGCATGGTCAGGACGAGCACGTCGCCGGGCCGCGCGTGCGCCATCGCAGCGTGGACCATCAGGTTGTCGTCCTGGCCGCACAGCACCGGCCGCGCCGGGCCGGCGGCTCGCGAGCCGGGCACGATCCGGTGCAGCGCGAGGTCGATCAGGCCCTCGCGCCCCGCGGCCTCGTAGACGGTGGCGACCGCGAGCTCGCTCACAGCTCCGCCACCACCTGCGGGAGCACGCGCTGGAACGCCTCGGCGTAGCGGACCTCCGACGCGCCCGCCGCCCGCCGCGCGTGGTGCGCGCGCTGCTCGGCGCGCTGGTCGTAGTAGGTCTGCAGGTACTTCTGCGCCGCCATCGCCCGCATCGCCTCGCGCTTGGCCTCGATCACGGGCGTGATGTCGACGAACGTGGTCGGCGTGAAGTTGCACAGCTCGGGCTGGTGGGGCTCGAACAGGAACAGCGCGGGCGGCGTGATCGACTTGAACGCGCTCGCCACGCCCGCCCCGGCCGCGAGCGCGCGGGCCTGCTGGACGACGTCGTGGGCGACGGGGTGGTCGGGGTTGAAGGGGTCTGTGTCGGTGTGGGTCACGATCACGTCGGGGGCGAACTCGCGGATCGCGTCGACGACCTGCGCGAGCCGGTCGGGCCCGACCTCGAGCGGGTAGTCGCCGAAGTCCAGCGCCGTGAAGGACGCGCCCAGCGCGGTGGCGGCCTGCTCGGCCTCGGCGTGGCGGATCTCCTTGACGCGCTCGACGGTCTGGCCCTCCTCCTTCCAGAGCTCGCCGGACTCGCCGCGCTCGCCGTAGGACAGCGCGATCACCTGGGCGGTCCCGCCGCCCGCCGCCGCGACCGCGATCGCGCCCCCGGCGCGCCACACGAAGTCGGCGGCATGGGCGCCGATCACCAGCAGGCGGCGGCTCATGCCTCGCCCGCCAGCCGGCGTGTGTTGTCAACGGCCATGGTCCGCACCTCCTCGTCGGTGAAGCCGGCCGCGAGGAAGCGGTCGGCCATGATGGCGAGCCCGTCCTCGACCGGCGGGTTGAAGCGCTGCCCGAGGTCCGAGCCCCAGACCGTGCTCCCGGCGCCGACCGCGCGCGTGGCCTCGAAGAACTCGTCCCAGTCGCACTTGCCCGTGTAGGCGGTGGTGAACGCGCGCTCCATCAGCGCGCCGCGCTCGGCCAGCGCCTGCTGGTCCTCCGGTCCGATCCGCTGCGAGGGGAACTCCGGGTGGGTGACGACGATCGTCCCGACGCCGGCCGCGACGGCGGCGTCGACCACGGTGAAGATCTCGTCGCGCGAGAGGTGGCCGGTGGCGAGCACCAGGTCGTGGCGTGCCACCACCTCCAGGACCTCCAGCAGCTCGGGGAGCGGCGCGCCGTCGCCGTCCACCACCGGCACGGCGCGCGGCCGCACGCCCGCCGCCCGCAGGTCGAGCTCGAAGCGCACCCACACCGGCACGTTGCCGTCCGGGTCGGCGTGCTCGACCTCGCCGATCTCGTTCTCGGAGCTGACGGTGGGGAGCCAGACGATGCGCGCGCCCTGCCGCGCGGCGACCTCCACGGCGGTGGCGTTGAGCCCGCCCACCGCGTGGTTGAGCGTGATCGTGCCCAGCGCCCGCACCCCCGGCACCGCGGCGGTGACGACGGCGGCCCGCTCGGCGGTGGCGGTGTAGTGCGACTTCAGCCCGAAGCCGGCCAGCCCGAGCTCGAGGCAGCGCTGGGCGAGCTCGAGGTCGGTGATCCGCCGCGGCGCGAAGTCGGGCGCGATGTGCACGTGCGGGTCGAACCCGCCGCGCACCAGGTGCCGGGCGCGATCGGAGGGGGTCGGGTGCTCGCTCGGCACCGGCGGCACGCTACCGCGCCGCCCACGCCTCGAGTTCCTCCGCCGCGCGCACCGAGCCGTCGTTCTCCGCGGCCCAGGCGGCGATCTCGGCCACGTTCGCACGCACCGCCGGCCGCAGCGCGCGCCGCACCGCAAGCCGCAGCGTCCGCGCTCCGAGCAGCCGCGCCGGGATGCGCGTGCCGACGCCCGCCCAGTCGATCCGCGCGGCGTTCTCGTTCATGTCGCCCGCGGCCGGGCAGGCGACGACGGAGCAGCCGGCGGCGAGCGCGCGCACGAGCGTCCCGTGGCCGCCGTGCAGGACGACGACGTCGCACAGCGGCATCGTCTTCGAGTACGACAGCCACGGAACGAGCACGGCGTTGTCCGGCACCTCGATCGGCTCCGGCGGCTCGCGGCCGTTGGTCGTGGCGATCACGCGCACCGGCGCGCCCGCGAGCCCCTCCAGCGCCGCCCGCAGCAGCGAGTGCTCGGGGTCCTGCGACGTCGAGGGCGCCACGAGCACGACCGGCCCGCGCCCCGGCGGCGGCTCGACGCGCTCGCCCGGCGGCTCCCACTGCAGCGGCCCGACGACCTTCACCCACGGCTCCCAGCGCCGCGGGTACTCGAGCTGCGGCAGCGTCCCGACCATCGTCAGCTCGCGCGACAGCGCGGTGTGGACGTAGGGGAGCGGCTCCAGCCCGAGCCGCCGGCGGGTCTCGTTGTACTGGTCGCGCCCCTCCTCCAGCGAGCCCTGCACGAAGCGCCGGTTGCCCCAGCGCCACAGCGCGCGCCCGGCCTCCGTGCGCGGCAGCCGGGCGCCGATCGAGTAGATCGGGTGCCCGTCGCCCACGAACGGGTGGACGTGGGGGACGAGGGTCGCCAGCGGCACCCCCTCGAGCTCGGCGGCCAGCGCCGGGCCGGGGGTGAGGATGTCGGCGACCGCGATCTCGGGCGCGAAGTCGTGCACGAACGGCCGGATCTCGCGCGCCGCCCGCACCGCCGCCGCGTACGGTTTGAGCGGTTTCTCCTTTGTCGGGAAGACCTGGTACTCGGGCGCCTGGGTGAACGTCATCCCGGCCGCCTCGACGTGCTCGCGCCACTTCCGCCACGTGTCGAGCGCCACCTCGTGCCCGCGGGCGGCCAGCGCGCCGCCCAGCGCGATCATCGGGAACGCGTGGCCCGGGTCGCCGAAGGCGCCGAGGTAGATCCTCAAGCGGCCAGCTCGGCCACGAGCCGGAGCTGCTCGCGGCGCTCCTCGAACGTCCACGCGACCGGCGAGACCATCAGCGTGCCGACGCCGGCGTCGCGGAAGACCGCGAGCCGCTCCCGCGCCACGTCGGGCGGCCCGGTGATCGAGATCGTGTCGATCAGCTCGCCCGGCAGCGCCGCCATCGCCTCGTCCTTCTTGCCGTCGAGGTAGAGGTCCTGGACCTCGCGGGCGGCGTCCTCGAAGCCGTAGCGCTGCACGAGCTGGTTGTAGAAGTTCTGCTTGCGCGAGCCCATGCCGCCGACGTAGAGCGCGATGTAGGGCCGCATCGCGTCGCGCGCGGACTCGATGTCGTCGGTGATGAACACGCTGACCGTGGGGGCGATGTCGAAGTCGCCGAAGCCCTTGCCTCCTCCGGCGCGGGCGAAGCCCTCCTCGAGCAGCGGCCGGTAGGTGTCCGCGTGGCTCGGGGAGAACAGCGTCGGCAGCCAGCCGTCGGCGATCTCGGCGCCCAGCGTCGTGTTCTTGGGCCCGATCGCGGCGAGGTAGACCGGGATCCGCTCCTGCACCGGCGAGATCGTCAGCTTGAGCGCCTTGCCGGGCCCGTCGGGCAGCGGCAGCTCGAGCGTCTCGCCCTTGTAGACGACGCGCTCGCGGCGCAGCGCCATCCGCACCACGTCGACGTACTCGCGCGTCCGCTGAAGCTGCTTGCCGAAGCGCTGGCCGTGCCAGCCCTCCGCCACCTGCGGCCCGCTCGTGCCGATCCCCAGCAGCATCCGCCCGTCCGAGAGCTGGTCGATGGTCGCCGCCGTCATCGCGGTCATGGCGGCGGAGCGGCCGGGCATCTGGAAGATCGCCGAGCCGAGCTTGATCTTCTCGGTGGCCTGGGCGAGCCACGCGAGGATCGTCGCCGCGTCGGAGCCGTAGGCCTCGGCGGTCCAGCACGAGTCGTAGCCGAGCCGCTCGGCCTCGAGCACGAGCTCGAGCTGCTCCTGCGCGGTGAGCCCGAGCCCCCAGTAACCGATGTGCAGCCCGAGTCGCAAGGTTCGTTTCGCCGGTTGCCGCCATGGGCGATCGTCGCCTACGGTGGCCCCGTGCGGAAGGCGCGCGACCCTATCAGCCGGTTGCGAACCGCAATCGACTGCCTGCCGGCGCGGACGCGCGAGGCGATGCTCGACGGCGTCCGCTCCTCGCCGATCGTCGTCGGCGCCTACACCGACGGCCGCGGCGGCGTCTGCCCGATGCTGGCCGCGCACCGCCGCGGCGGCCGCACGAGCTTCGTCTCGTTCGCCCGCGCGTGGGACGAGTACGCGCGCACGAAGGTGGTGCGCCGGGCGACGGAGCGCGAGCTGCGCACGCTCGAGCACCTGCTCGTGGCGTCGCTGGCGGCGGAGGCGGAGACCGACCTGGGCGCCGCCATCGCCGACTACCGCAGGCGCAGCTTCCCCGACATCATCGCCCGCCGGCTGCGTCAGCCCGAAGGCGAGCGCACGCCCGCGCTGAGGCGCGCGAACGTGTCGTCGCCGATCGCCTCGTAGGCCTCGATCATCTTCGGGTCGAACTGGGTCCCGGCGCCCCTGCGGATCTCCGCGCGCGCCTCCGCCCAGCCGACCGCCTTGCGGTAGGGCCGGTCGGTGGTCAGCGCGTCGAGCGTGTCGGCGACCGCGAACACGCGCGCGGCGAGCGGGATCTGGTCGCCCTTGAGCTGGTCGGGGTAGCCGGTGCCGTCCCAGCGCTCGTGGTGGTGGCGCACGATCAGCGTCGCCTCCTGGAGGAAGTCGACGTGGCGCAGGATCTCCGAGCCGATCTCGGCGTGGCTGGCGATCCGCTCGAACTCCTGCTTGGAGAGCGCGGCGGGCTTGAACAGGATCGAGTCGGGCACGCCGACCTTGCCGATGTCGTGGAGCAGGAAGCCGAACTCGAGCTGCGGGTCGTCGGCGACGTCGATGCCCGCGGCGCGGGCGATCGCGAGGCCGTAGGCGGCGACGCGCTCGGCGTGCATGCCGGTGTAGGCGTCGCGCGCCTCGACGGCGTTGGAGAGCGCGCGCACCGTCGCCTTGTAGGAGCGGCGCAGCTGCTGGGCGCGGGCGCGCTCGCGCCGGTAGCTCTCGCGCAGGTCGGCGGCGTAGCGCTCGAGCTGGCGCTGGTGCGCCGCGGCCTCGCGCTCGGCCCGCTCGAGGCGGGCGCGCAATTGGGCAACGGTGTCCGACGTCCTTTGCTGCACGCTAATCCGGAGAACGGATCGCGCAGGTGAACCTTGCGCCTACGCGGTCTCGCCCGGCCGCTGGAAGATGATCTCCGGGATCACGCAGGCGGGGCTGACGTGGAGGGCGAACCGGACCGCCTCCGCGATGTCGGAGGGCCGGATCATCTCCTCGGCCGGGACCTCGTCGCGGACCCATTCCGTCATCGGCGTCTCCACGAAGCCGGGGCACAGCGCGAGCGACTTGATCCCCTCGCCGTTGAGCTCCTTGTTCATGGACTGCGTCCAGCCCACGACGGCGAACTTCGTCGCGGAGTAGACCGACACCCACGCCTGGCCGGACTTGCCGGCGATCGAGGCGGTGTTGACCACGAGCGCGTTCTTGTGCTCGGCGCCGGCCGCGCGCAGCATGTCCGCGCACTCGCGGTAGAAGAGGATGATCGCCCGCAGGTTGAGGTCGATCTGCATGTCGACCCGCTTGGTCTGCTGGTCGGCGACCGGGGCGCCGATCCCGACGCCGGCGTTGTTGACGAGCACGTCCAGGCGGCCGTAGCGCTCGCGATGGCGGGCGACGACGTTCTGGATCTCCTCCTCCGAGGTCATGTTCGCCGGGACCTCCTCGACCTCGTAGCCCGCGTCGCGCAGCTCTTGGGCCGCCTCGGCCAGCTTCTCGGGCCGGCGGGCGGCGACCGTGAGGGCGTGGCCCTCCTCGCCGAGCATGTGCGCGATCGCCAGCCCGATGCCGCTGGAGGCGCCGGTCACGAGCGCTGCGCGGTCCGCCATGCGCGCGCACGCTACACACTGGTGGGTGATGGGCACTCCTCTCACCGTCTGCCTGGTCCTGCTCGCGGTCCTGCTCGGCGCCGGTTTCGCGGTCGACGAGGGCGACTCCGGCGGCTCGACCCCCGCCGCCGAGCGCTCGGCCCCGATCGCGGTCATCGAGCGCCGGGTGGAGCAGATCCGCGAGCTGCGCTTCCGCACGCTGCCGCGCCCGCAGACGGTCAGCCCGGCGCAGGCCAAGCGCGAGGGCCTCGAGGACTTCGACCGCTCCTACCCGCCCGAGCGCCGCCGCGCCGACGAGGAGGTGCTCAAGCTGCTCGGGCTGCTCGAGCCCGACGTCGACCTGCGCGGCGTCTCGGCCTCGATCTTCGGCGAGGCCGTGGCCGGCTACTACGACCCGCGCAACGGGCGGCTGCGCGTGGTCGAGGGCGCCCAGACCGCGAGCCGGGTGCTGAACGAGATCACGCTCGCCCACGAGCTCACGCACGCGCTCGAGGACCAGCGGCTCGACTTCGACCTCGAGAAGAGCTCGGGCTCCGACGACCGGGCGCTGGCCTACCTCGGGCTCGTCGAAGGCTCGGCCAGCGCGGTGATGTTCACCTACGCCGAGCGCCACTTCTCGGCCGAGCAGACGCTGGGCGGGCTGCTCTCCTCGCTCGGGGCGGACACCGGCGACCTGCCGGGCTTCATCCAGGCGCAGCTGATCTTCCCCTACGTCAGCGGGCAGCGGTTCGTGGAGCGGCTGCACAGCGCGGGCGGCTGGGAGGTCGTCAACGCCGCCTTCCGCTTCCGCCCGCCCGCCTCGACGGAGCAGATCATCCACCCCGACAAGTACCTGGAGGTCGAGCAGCCCGAGCAGGTCGAGGTCGACGCCGGCGCGGAGCTCGGCCCGGGCTGGCGGCGGCTGCGGGCCGGCACGTGGGGCGAGTGGGCGACCGACGCGCTGCTGCTCGACGCGAAGGCGGCCGCGGGCTGGGGCGGCGACCGCTACGAGCTGTGGCAGCGCGGCGACGAGCCCTGCGAGCGCCCGCCGTGCCGCGACCGCGACGCGCTCGTCATGCGCTGGCGCTGGGACACGCTGCGCGACGCGCGCGAGTTCGAGGCGGCGCTGCGGGAGTGGGACGGACGAGCTCCCGTGGCGATCGGCTCACGCGGCCGTGAGGTCGCGCTCGCCCTCGCCCCGTCGCGGGCCCTGGCGCAGCGGCTCGTCGAGTAGCGCGACGCCGCTCAGCGGCGGCGAGAGGTGGAAGCCCTGGCCCATGTGGCAGCCGAGGTCGCGCAGGCGGTCGAGCTGGGCCTGGCTCTCGATGCCCTCCGCCACGACGGGCACGCCCAGCGCCCGCGCCAGCTGGAGGATCGTGGCCTGGAGGACGTCGTCCTCGACGAACGGCATCGCCATCTTGAGCATGTCGATCGGCAGCGTCTGCAGCGACTGCAGCGAGGAGTAGCCGGTCCCGAAGTCGTCGATCGCGATCCGCACGCCGAGCGCGCGCAGGCGCTCGAGCTGCGAGATCACGAGGCGCTCGTCCTCGAGCAGCGCGGACTCGGTGACCTCGAGCACGAGCTGGCTCGGGTCCAGCCCCGCGTCCTCGATCACGCCCGCCACGCGCGGCACCAGCTCGGGGTCGCGCAGCTCGGCGGGGGAGAGGTTGACGTGCATGACGAGCCCGCTGGTCTCGGCCGAGCGCTCCCAGCGCTGCAGCTGGGTGCAGGCGCGCGCCTGCACGAGCTCGCCGATCGGGACGATCAGCCCGGAGCGCTCGGCGAGCGGGATGAACTCCGCGGGCGAGACGTCCTCGGCGTCCTGGCGGTGCCAGCGGGCGAGCGCCTCGGCGCCGACCACGCGGCCCGTGGCGAGCTCCACGATCGGCTGGTAGGAGACCTCGAGGCTGCGCTGCTCGACGGCGCGCTCGAGCTCGCCGGTCAGCGTGTCGCGGCGCTCCATCGGCACGGCCTGGCTCTCGCCGAAGACCTCGAAGCGCCCCTTCTCCTTGTCCTTGGCCGCGTACATGGCGGCGTCGGCGTTGCGCAGCAGCGCGGCGGCGGTCGTCTCGCCGTGCTCGCCGAGCGCGATGCCGGCGCTGGCGCCGAGCCGCAGCGTGGCGGTCGAGAGCTTGAACGGCTCCTTGAACGCGAGCTGGATGCGCTCGGCGATGCGGGTGGCGCGCTCGTGGTCGCCGCGGTCGAGCAGGACCGCGAACTCGTCGCCGCCGAGCCGCGCCGGCAGGTCGCTCGTGCGCAGGCAGGCGCGCAGGCGGCGCGTGAAGGCGACGAGCAGCTCGTCGCCGATCTCGTGGCCGAAGCGGTCGTTGACGCGCTTGAAGTCGTCGAGGTCGAGGAAGAGGACGACCGCGCGTCCCTCCCGGCGGGCCAGCGCCGCCTCCACCCGCTGGGTGAACAGCGCGCGGTTTGCGAGCCCGGTCAGCGAGTCGTGCGAGGCCGAGTGCTGCAGGCGGTCGCGGTCCTCGGTCAGCTCCCACACCGCCTGCTCGAGCCGGTCGTGCTCGAGCGAGACGGCCGTGTGGTTGGCGAGCGTCTCGAGCAGCGTCAGGTCGTGCGACGTGAACTCGGTGATGCGCCCCTCGCGGTTGCTCAGCACGATCGCGCCCAGCAGCGCCTGCTCGCCGGCCAGCGGGGCGAGCAGCAGCTCGCTGCGCCCGTGCGCCGCCTCGCCACTCAGCAGCGCCGAGCCGTCGCGCTCGACCGCGGCGCGCAGCGCGGCGGAGACCGGGCTGTCGTCGGGCTCCATCACCGCGCTGACGCCGTCCGTCGTGACCGTCGTGCGCAGCGCGGCGCCGCCGTCGGCGGGGAAGAGGTAGACCTCGGCGACCTCGGCGTGGAACGCCTCGCGGGCCTTCGTGAGCAGCTCGCTCAGCGCGTCGCCGACCGTCGGCGCGCGGTGCACGGTGCGGGTGACGTCGTAGAGGAACTCGAGGCTGCGGTGGCGCGAGCGCTCCTGCACGTACGCGCGGTAGGCGAGGAACATCACGGCCGCGGGGCCGAGCAGCAGCCAGGCGGCGCGCGGGTCGGCGAGCAGCACGGCGACGCCGGCCAGGGCGAGGCACGTGTTGGCGATCGTGACGAGGCCGTCGGCGGCGAGCATCTGGCGCAGCTGGCGCACGCCCACCGGCTCCTCGGCGAGCGACATCCCGAGCGCGATCAGGCCGCCGGCGACGAGCGTGCCGGTCAGCGTGGCGGCGAGCGCGGCGACCCACGCCTCCGGCCCGACCTCGGCCGTCGCGGGCATGAGCGCGCCGAACACGGTGATGCTCAGCGCGCCCACGAGCGCGAACTGGGCGAGGTTGAACGCCGTCCGCATCGGGATGTGGCGGCGGTCGAGCAGCAGCACGACGCCAGGGCCGACGATCCCGGCCAGCATCAGCGCGCTGGGGTCGGCGAGGAAGAGCCCGGCCACGAGGGGCACCTCGGCGAGCGAGAGCGAGAGCGCGCTGTGGCGGAAGTTGACGTGGACGACGAACACCTCGGCGGCCGCGAAGGCGAGCGCGAGCGCCCACCACGGGAGCCGCAGATCGCCGGCCGGGGCCTCGAGGTCGCGCACCACCAGGAGAAACAGCAACGCCGCCATGGTGGCCATGGCGGCGATGAGTGCCCAGACGAGTCCGTCGGCGCGGAGGCGTGCGAGGAGCCTGCTCGGCATCCTCAACCCCCGCCGGGGCGCGGCGTCACCACTTGACGCCGTTCCACTTCACGCCGTTCCACTTCACGCCCGTCCAGCGGCGGCCGGTCCAGCGGCGGCCGAGGAAGTCGCGCAGCCGGCGGACGCCGACCGAGAAGCGACGGCCGCTCCCGCGGTCGGAGAGCGACGCGGGCTGGAACGGCTGGCTGCGGTCGGCGGGGCGGGCGGCGTCGGCGCCGGCGATGTCGAGCGCGCCCTCACCGACGGCGCGGGGGTCGCCCGCCAGCGGGCGCGCGGTGTCGCGCACGGCGGCCTTGACCTGGTCGGGCGACCACCCGCGGTGACCCTCGAGCAGCAGCGCCGCCGCGCCCGCCGCGACGGCGGCGGCCTGCGAGGTGCCGCTGCCGCGCTGCAGCGTGTCGCCGATCCGGCCCTGCGAGGACTGGTCGATGTACGAGCCGGGGACGCGGTAGGAGACGATCGACGAGCCGGGCGCGATCACGTCGGGGTTGCGGGCGCCGTCGCCGCGGCTGGACCACTCGGCGATGGCGTCGTCGGAGGGGTCGGCGGTGCCCTGGGTCTCGGCGCCGCCGACGGCGAGCACGAACGGGTCGGCCGCGGGGAGCTCGAGGCCCTTGCCGGAGTTGCCGTCGTTGCCGGCGGCGGCGACGACCACGATGCCGGCGTTCCAGGCGCGCTCGACGGCCCACGCCAGCGGGGCGCGCAGGTAGCCGCTGTCGTTGTCAGCGCCGACCGCGAGCACCATCACGCGGACGTCGAGGCCGTTGGCGCGGCGGTAGCGGACCGTGTAGTCGATCGCGAGCAGGAGCTGGGTCAGGCTCGTCACGCCCTCGGCGTTGGCGGCCTTGACGTTGACGATGCGCGCCTGCGGCGCGACGCCGGCGACGATGCCGGCCAGGTGCGTGCCGTGGCCGAACGCGTCGAGGTGACGCAGCTCGCGGTTGCGGGCGTCGAAGGAGAAGTCGGGGCCGTTGACGACCTTGCCGGGCGTGGCGAGGTCCTCGACCGGCGTGACGCCGGAGTCGATCAGCGCGACGTCCACGCCGTCGCCGGATGCGCCGAGGCGGTCGGCGCCGATCGTGGCGCGGACCTCGTCGAGCGTGGTGGCGGAGGCCGGCGTGCCCTCCGTGGCGGGGGCGGTCTCGCCGAGCAGCGCCTGGGCGCCGTCGTCGTCGTCGCCATGGCTGCGGGTCACGAACGGGCGGTCGACCGTCACGGAGCGAACGCCGCGGGCGCGGCGGACCGCGCGGACCTTGCGGGCCGGGACGCGGGCGATGACGCCGTCGATCAGGCGCACGCGGTGCGTGACCTTGCCGCCGGCGGCCTTCACCGCGGCCGTGGAGCCGTCGCCGACGACGACCACCGGCACGCTGCGATCGCGCGCAGAGGCGGTCGCGGCGATGAGGAGCGAGCAGAGGAGGGCGGCCAGCAGGCCGGCGGTGAGCACGATGCCACGACCACGCCCGTCCCATCGCACTCCGAAGACAAGGGCCGGGCGGTTCATCGGTACTCCTCTGGGTCGAGTCCGTTCGACGATGGGGTTGGTATCGACGCCGCGTCGGTGGCGGGGGAGGGGGCGTGGACGAACGTCCGAACCGCCTTCTGGAGGGCTAGCCTGCCGTCGGGGCCGGTAGCTCAGCGGTTAGAGCCGCGGACTCATAATCCGTCCGACGGAGGTTCGAATCCTCCCCGGCCCATCGGCTCAGGTCGTCATCGGCGCACCCGATAGCGCACGTGGAGCACCCGGTTGCCTTGGATCACCACGTCGGGATCCTCCAGCAGGTGCTGTGCGTCGACCGACCCGAAGTAGCGCTTGCCGGACCCGAGCACCACGGGCGCGACGTCCATGGCGACCTCGTCGACGAGCCCTGCGGCCAGCATCTGGCCGCCGACGTCGCCGGCGGCGACCTCGACCGTGCGGTCGCCCGCGAGCTCCTGTGCCTTGGCCATGGCCGCCTTGACGCCGTCGACGAAGTGGAACGGCGCCTCGGGGCGCCAGCCCTCGGGCGCCGGCCGGTGCGACACGACGACCACGTGGTCGATCCCGCTCGGTGGCGTGCCGTCCCAGCCGTCCGTCATGTCGAAGACGTGGCGGCCGGCGATCGTCACTCCGATCTGGTCCCAGTAGGCCCGGGTGTGGTCGTAGGACGCCTGCGACACCTTCAACTGCCCGGTCTCGTCGAGCGGGACGTCACCGCTGGACAGCCAGTCGAACAGCGGGCCGGGCTGGTCGTGTTCGTCCGCGATGAAGCCGTCCACCGACACCGTGCTGTACATGACCACCTTGCCCATGGGCTCTCTCCTCTGCTCGGGAAGTGCCCATGCTGGCGTCTCGGGAGTGGCAAGTCTTGGAAGAAATCAATCGGCCGGCAGCGGTCCGACGTCGAGCGCATGGCCGGGATGGTCGCGCAGGAACCGCCGCCGGACGTCGAGGTACCGAGTCGGCGTCAGCCCCGTGAACGTCCGGAACTCGTTGACGAAGTGGGCCTGGTCGTAGTAGCCGGCGCGACCGGCGAGCTCGAGCCAGTCGACCGGTCCGGCGGGGTCGATCGCGAGCACGGTGGCGGCGAAGCGATAGGTGCGGGCGAACCGCTTTGGCGTGACGCCGATGACCTCCTTGAACCGGCGTGCCAGATGCGTGCTGCTGACGCCGGCCGCCACGCTCAGCTCGCCGATCGCCGCTGCTCCCGTGGCCGCCGCGATGACGCTGCTCGTGTGGCGGACCAGCCCGAGGCCGGCGGTCTCGCAGGCCAATCGCATCAGCTGGTCCTCGAGCAGCGTCAGCATCTCCTGCGGCCCGGCCGCCGTGGCCAACCGGTCTCGCAACTCGGCAACGGTGGGGCGGCCCCAGACCTCCTCCAGCGTCACCGGCCGGTCGCACAGCTCGGCGGCAGGCATCGGCAGGAACGGCGCCAGACCCCACGGCTTGAAGTGCACGCCGACTGACCGGGTCCCTGGCGGGTAGCCGAACTCGAAGGCGCGGGTTGGCGTGGTGACCACGACGCCGTCGGCGTACTCGCCCGCCTCGATGTCGGTGCCGGCGCGGATGCGGAACGGCGCCCCGAGGTTCACGATGAGAAACGCCGCCGGCGCCGGTGGCAGCGTCAGCCGGGGGTACGGCGGCGCGCCCTCCAGGTAGTAGAGGTCGATGATCAGCCCGTCCAGCGGCGGTCGCGGCACTCTGGACACGTACTCCACGCGTCACAGCATCGCCGACGCGAGGACGGACGGGCTCGAAACAGATCATCCCTGCCCCGCGTTGTCGCCCTGGCGGTCGGCGACGATGCGCAGGTCGACGCCGGGCAGCAGCTTGAGCAGGCGATCGTGAAGCGGCTCGGCGAGCCGGCGAAATCCGCGCCGGCCGCCGGGCACGCCCATCAGGACGTAGGTGGTGCCGCGTTCGCGCGCGACGCGCGCGGCGACCTCCGCGACGTCGTCGCCTTCTTCGATCAGGAGGTGGCAGCCGAGCACGGCGGCGAGCCGGCGCAGCGCCTCGAGGTGCTCGCGCTCCTGTGCGCTCGGTTCCCGCCCGTAAGGCCGGACGTAGAGCAGGTCCAGTTCGCCGTCGAGACGTTGTGCGGAGCGGGCGGCGCGGCGGACCACGCGCTGGGATTGCGGGTCGGGGGTGACCAGGGCGAGCAGGCGCTCCTGGATCGCCTGCGACGCCGCGGCAGGCGCCTGGGGGCGGTCTTCGCGGGTGCCGAGCGGCTCGAGCTCGGGGGCGAAGGGGGAGACGCGGCGCTTGGTCTCGACCTCCTCTGCCACCTCGCGCAGCGCGACCTCGCGCAGCGCGGCCAGGTTCTCGATTCGGAAGAAGTGGTTGAGCGCGGCCTCGACGCGCTCCTGTGGATAGACCTTCCCGGCCCGCAGGCGCGCGATCAGCGCCTCGGGGGTGAGGTCGATGAGGACGATCTCGTCGGCGCCGGCGATGACCGAGTCGGGAACCGTCTCGCGCACGCGCGTGCCGGTCAGCTCGGCGACGCGGTCGTTGAGGCTCTCGAAGTGCTGGACGTTGACGGTGGAGAACACGTCGATGCCTGCCGCCAGCACGGTCGTGATGTCCTCGTAGCGCTTGGCGTGCTCGACGCCGGGCGCGTTGGAGTGCGCGAGCTCGTCGATCAGCACGAGCTCGGGCGCCCGCGCGAGGATCGCCGACAGGTCCATCTCCTCGAGCTCGGTGCCGCGGTAGTCGACGCGTCGGCGTGGCAGGACCTCGAGGCCTCCGGCGAGGGCCGCCGTCTCGGCGCGGCCGTGTGTCTCTAGGAGCCCGACGACGACGTCGCGCCCGGATTCCGACTCCGCCTGGCCCTCTTGGAGCATCCGGTACGTCTTGCCGACGCCCGCGGCCATGCCGAGGAAGATCTTGTAACGGCCGCGCTCCGGGTCGGCATCAGGCACCGAGCAGATTGTGGACCACGAGGTCGATCAGCTTGATGCCGATGAACGGCGCGACGACCCCGCCGAGCCCGTAGATCAACAGGTTGCGCCTCAGCAGCGCGGTGGCTCCGAGCGGCCGGTAGCGCACGCCGCGGAGCGCGAGCGGGACGAGCGCGGGGATCACGAGCGCGTTGAAGACGATCGCGGAGACGATCGCCGAGCGGGGGGAGCCGAGCGCCATGATGTTGAGCTGGTCGAGCGGGCCGGCCGCGCCGCCCGTCGCGTACGCGGCGGCGAAGATCGCGGGCAGGATCGCGAAGTACTTGGCAACGTCGTTCGCGATCGAGAAGGTGGTCAGCGCGCCGCGCGTGATCAGCAGCTGCTTGCCGACCTCGACGATCTCGATCAGCTTGGTCGGGTTGGAGTCGAGGTCGACCATGTTGCCCGCCTCGCGCGCCGCCTGGGTGCCGGTGTTCATGGCCACCCCGACGTCTGCCTGGGCGAGCGCCGGGGCGTCGTTGGTTCCGTCGCCGGTCATGGCGACGAGCCGACCGTCGGCCTGCTGGCCCCGGATCAGCTCGAGCTTGGCCTCCGGCGTGGCCTCGGAGAGGAAATCGTCGACGCCCGACTCCTCCGCGATCTTGGCGGCGGTGAGCCGGTTGTCGCCGGTGACCATGACGGTGCGAATGCCCATCGTGCGCAGCTGTTCGAAGCGCTCGCGCATCCCGTCCTTGATGACGTCGCGCAGCTCGATCACGCCGAGGACCTGCGAGTCGCGGGCAACGGCGAGCGGCGTCGCGCCCTGGCGGGCGATCCCGTCGACTGCCGGCTGGAGCTCCGGCGGCGCCTGGCCGCCCTCGTCGGCGACCCAGCGCAGGATCGCGTCGCCCGCGCCCTTCCGCAGCCGGGTGCCGTTGTAGTCGACGCCGCTCATGCGCGTCTGGGCCGTGAAGGGGACGAACTCGGCGCTGTGCGGGGCGAGCTCGTGCTCGCGCAGCCCGTACTGCTTGGCCAGCACGACGATCGAGCGTCCTTCGGGGGTCTCGTCGGCGAGCGAGGACAGCTGCGCGGCTTCGGCCAGCTCCGACTCGGTGACTCCGGGCATGGGGAGGAACGCCGCCGCCTGGCGGTTGCCGAGCGTGATCGTGCCGGTCTTGTCGAGCAGCAGGACATCGACGTCGCCCGAGGCCTCGACCGCGCGGCCGGACAGGGCGAGCACGTTGCGGCGCACGAGCCGGTCCATGCCGGCGATGCCGATCGCCGACAGCAGCGCGCCGATCGTGGTCGGGATCAGCGCGACGAGCAGCGCGATCAGGGTGGTGATCGAGACCGGGCTGCCCGCGTACTCGGCGAACGGCCGCAGCGAGACGACCACGACGAGGAACACGATCGTCAGGCCGGCGAGCAGGATGCCGAGCGCGATCTCGTTCGGCGTCTTCCTCCGCGCGGCGCCCTCGACGAGCGCGATCATGCGGTCGATGAACGACTGACCGGGCTCCTGGGTGACCTCGACGACGATGCGGTCCGAGAGCACGCGCGTGCCTCCCGTGACGGCGCTGCGGTCGCCGCCGGCCTCGCGGATGACCGGGGCGGACTCGCCGGTGATCGCCGATTCGTCGACGGAGGCGATGCCCTCCACCACGGTGCCGTCGCCGGGGATGACCTGGCCGGCCTCGACCACCACGACGTCGCCGCGGCGCAGCTCCGATGCGGCCTTGGTCCCGCCGTCGCGTAGCGTCGCGACCGTCTCGGAGCGCATGGCCCGCAGCGCGTCGGCCTGCGCCTTGCCTCGGCCCTCCGCGATCGCCTCGGCGAAGTTGCCGAAGACGACGGTCAGCCACAGGAAGAACGCCACCGTGAAGGTGAACCACCCCGGGTCCTCGCTGCCGACGAGCCAGATCAGCGTCGTCATCACGGCGCCGACCTCGACGACGAACATGACCGGGTTGCGGATCACCTGCCGCGGGTCGAGCTTGGCCAGCGACGACAGCACCGCAGGGCCGAGGATGTCGCGCTGCAGCAGCGAGCGCTCGGGGCGATCGGTCATCGGCCGGCCTCCCGGTCGAGGGCGAGGTTGAGCTCGAGCACGTTGACGGAGCCTTCGCCGGCCAGACCGAGGAGCGGGTGGCTCGTGTGCTCGTCGACGAGCGCCAGCACGCGGGAGCGGGCGAGGCCCCGGCGCTCGGCGACGCGGTTGGCCTGGATACGCGCGTTGGCCTCCGAGATGTCCGGATCCACCCCCGACGCCGACGTGGTCACGGCGTCGGAGGGGATCGTGCCGGCGCGCAGGCCCGGCGTGGTGGGCCGCTCGCGGTCGAGGTAGGTCTTGACGTTGGCCTTCAGCGCATCGGCGAGGTCCTGCTGGTTGGGGCCGAGGTTGTTGAAGAACGTCGCGCTGGCGCTGTACTCCGTCGCCGACGGGCGGCTCTGGAAGGAGCGGAGGTCGCGCGAGAAGTCCTGCCCGATCAGCTTCGACCCGACGGGCTCGCCGTCGCGCTCGACGATCGAGCCGTCGGCGGCGGCGCCGAACACGGTCTGGCCGACGCCGGTCATGGCGAGCGGGTAGGCGAGGCCGAAGACCAGGCTCAATGCGACGAGGGCGATGGCGGCGGCTCTGATCTCACGCATGGTCAGAAGAGCTGGTCGGTCAGGCCCTGGACGACCGGGCCGAGGAGGAGGGCGGGGACGAAGGTCAACAGCGCGAGAACGAGGATCACCGCGATCAGCAGGACCACGAACGTCGGCGTGTCGGTCCGGAGCGTTCCGAGGCCCGTCGGCGCTACGCGCTTGCCGGCCAGCGAGCCCGCGATGGCAAGCACCGCGAGCATGGGGAGGAAGCGCCCGCCGAGCATCGCCACCCCGCCGAGGAGGTCGGCGAAGGTGATCCCGAACGCGCCTTCGTTGGTGCCGTCGGGTTGGAGATAGCCCGTGAAGCCGGCGAACGCCGAACCGTTGTTGTTGCCCTGCGAGACGTAGGCGTAGAGGGTCTCCGAGAAGCCCTGCGGGCCGCTGCTGTAGATCGACGGCGCGCCCCACTTGCTCCCGATCGCCAGCGCGGTGGTGACCAGCACCATCATGGGGACGGCGATCGTCCCGATGACCGTGAGCTTGATCTCGCGCGCCTCGAGCTTCTTGCCGAGGAACTCCGGCGTGCGGCCGACCATCAGGCCGGAGATGAACACGCCGAGGATGACGAACAGCAGCATCCCGTAGAGGCCCGAGCCGACCCCGCCCCAGATGACCTCGCCGGTCATCATCTGCGCCATCGGGACGGCGCCGCCGAGGCCGGTGAGCGACTCCATGGCGGCGTTCACCGCGCCGCAGGAGGCGGCGGTGGTGACCGCCGCGAACAGGGACGACGAGGCGATCCCGAAGCGCTGCTCCTTGCCCTCGAGGTTCGGGCCGGAGAGCCCCGCCGCGTCCATCGCGGACGTCGGGTGGATCTCCGCCGCGTAGATCAGTGCGACGGCGACGACGAACAGCGCCATCATCGCCCCGAACACGGCCCAGCCCTGGCGGCGGCTGCCGACCATGCGGCCGTAGGTCGCCGTGAGCCCGGCGGGGATGACGAGGATCATCAGCATCTCGACGAAGTTCGTGAGCCACGTCGGGTTCTCGAACGGCATCGCCGAGTTGACGTTGAAGAAGCCCCCGCCGTTGGTGCCGAGCAGCTTGATCGCCTCCTGCGAGGCCACCGGACCGTGCGCATCGAGGTTCTGCACCACGCCCTGCGAGATCAGGAACAGGCCGGCGATCACCGACAGCGGGAGCAGGATGTAGAGCAGCGCACGGGTGAGGTCGACGTAGAAGTGCCCCAGCTCGTTTGTCGAGCGCGACGCGAGGCCGCGGATGAAGGCCGCCAGCACTGCGATCCCGACCGCGGAGGACGCGAAGTTCTGGACCGCCAGGCCGAACATCTGCGAGAAGTAGGAGAGCGTCGTCTCACCGGCGTAGAACTGCCAGTTCGTGTTCGACACGAACGACGCGGCGGTGTTGAAGGAGACGTCCCAGGTGCCCGACGAGAGCTCCCGCGGGTTGAACGGGTGCAGTCCCTGGGTGCGCAGCACGAGGTACAGCAGCGCGAAGGACAGCGCGCTGAAGACGAGGACGGAGCGTGCGTAGCCCTTCCAGTCCTGGCCGCGCTCCCGCCGCACCCCGAGCAGGCGATAGAGCGGGCGCTCGACGAAGGCGAGCGTGTTGATCTCGCCGGTGAACACACGCGCCATGTAGCCGCCGACGAGCGGCGTCAGCGCGGTCAGCACGACCAGGAACAGCGCGATCTCGAGCCATCCGGCGAAGGTCACGTCAGAACCGCTCCGGTCGCAGCAGGGCGACCAGGAGGTAGACGAAGAGGGCGACCGCCACCACGAGCGCGACCAGTTCGGCGGCGCTCATGCGCGTTCCAGAGCCCTGAGCACGACGAACAGAGCGCCGAACACGAGCACGGCGAGGACGACCGAGCCGAGGTCCTGGACGTCGTCGAGAATCGAAGCGAAAGCGAGCACGTTCGCCACGCTAGGCCCGCCCGCGTCAAGGACGCATCGAGATTGGGGGTTGCGCATCAAGATCGAATGAAGACGACGGTTCCGCGGCGAGGCGCGGGGTTGGCTTGCCGCAGGCCGCCGGACGAGGCGGGCGCACTCGGGGGTCGAGCGGCGAGCTGCTGATCTTCGCCGGCCCGCGCTAGTCGAGCGCGAAGCGGTAGCCGATGCCGGCGTCCGTGCGGATGTACCGGCGCACTCCGCCTTGCGGCTCGATCTTGCGCCGCAGGTTGGCGATGTGCGTACGCAACGTCGCCATGTCGTCGGCGTAGGCGATCCCCCAGACCTCGGTCAGCAGTGCTCGATGGGTCATCAGCCGCCCGCGGTTGCGCGCGAGCACGGTGAGCAGCTCGAATTCGATCGGGGTGAGGTGGATCTCAGCGCCGTCGCGGAGCACGCGGTGGGCGGCGACGTCGATCTCGAGCCCGTCAGCGCGCAGCACGGGCTCGTCAGGCTCCGGCGCCGCACGCCGAAGGGCCGCTTGAAGGCGGGCGACGAGCTCGCGCGGGCCGAACGGCTTCGTCACATAGTCATCGGCGCCGGCCTCGAGCGCGCGGACCTTCTGCTCCTCCTCGCCGACGGCGGAGAGCACGATGATCGGGACCGACGTCCACGCTCGCAGCTGCCGGCAGACCTCCACGCCGTCACCGTCGGGGAGCACCAGATCGATGATCGCCGCCTGCGGCGCGCGCAAGGCCGCCCTGTCGAGCGCCTCGGTCGCGGTCGCGGCAGGATCGACCTCGAAGCCGGCGTCGTGCAGGATGACCCGCAGCGCCCGCAGGATCTGTGGCTCGTCGTCGCAGACGAGCACGCGTTGACGCACGCTCACGAGCCTTGACCGGCCGCCGTGGCGTCGACCCCCGGCTGCTCGCCTGCGAGCAACTCGGCAGGGAACTCGACCACGAAGCTCGTCCCCTGGCCAGGCAGGGACTCAACCGACACGCGTCCCCCGTTGGCCTCCACGAAGCCGCGCACGATCGCCAGCCCGAGGCCCGAGCCGCGGTGACCGGCGCTCGTCGTGCCGGCCCGGTAGAACGGCTCGAAGACACGGTCGCGCTGGGCGGGCGGGATCCCAGGCCCGCGATCGACGACGCGGACGAGCAGCCGCCCGCCGGTGACCCGCGCGCGCACCGAGATCGGGTGGCCGCCCGAGTAGCGCACGCCGTTCTCGAACAGGTTCGCGAACGCGCGCTCGAGCTGGGCGGCGTCCGCCCGCACGAGCGGGAGGTCCGGGTCCAGCGACAGCGAGACACGGCTCGCCGGGAGGCGAAGGTCGTCGACCGCGGCATTGATGACCTCGTCGATCGAGCACCACTGGGGCCGCGGGTCCGCGGCGCCACCCTCGAGCCGCGAGAGGTCGAGGAGGTTGTCGATCAGGCGGGTCAGGCGCGTGCTCTCCGCGCTGACCACGCTCGCGAGCTCGCGCCGTTCCGCGTCTGAGAGCGTCGGCGACGCGGTCGCCTCGCTGGCGGCCACGATCGCCGTCAGCGGCGTGCGCAGGTCGTGCGAGACGGCGCGCAGGAGCGTCGTCTTCACGACGTCGGCGCGGCGCAGCGCGCGTGTCTCGACCACCTCCCCGAGCAGGCGGTCGCGCTCCAGCCCTGCCGCCAGTAGCGACTCGAGGCTCGGCACCACCCGCTCCTGCAGCCGCCGCAGCGCCTCCTCCGGGAGCCCGGATGGCACGAGCAGCGTGCCGAGCTGGGTCGTCCCCTCCCGCAGCGGGAACGCCAACTGCCCCTCGTCGCCCTCCACCGGTGCAAGCGCGATCGACGCGGACGGCAGGTTCAGCGCAGACGCGAGCCGCTGCGCCGCGTCGGGCAGTGACTCGGAGAGCTCGTTGCCGCGCAGGAGGAGCCGCGCCATCTCGGCCGCCAGATCGGCCTCGCGCCGGCGTTGATCGGCCTCCGCCGCCCGGCTCCGTGCGAGCTGCGCCAGCGAGCTGCCGATCACGGCGATGATCAGGAACACGGCCAGGCCGACCCAGTTCTCCCCGTCGGCGATCGAGAAACGCCCCGTGGGAGGGATGTGGAAGTAGTTGAAAGCCAGCGCCGAAGCCAGCGCCGTCAGGACGCCGAGCCACGCTCCCCACACCGTCGAGATGACGAGCACCGCGATGAGGTACACGATGCCGAGCGAGACGACAGGCGCCACCGTTCGCAACGGGAACACCAGCGCCGTCGTGGACGCGACCACAGCGATCGCGGCCACCAAACCCAGGATCCGTGACGGCGGCGCCACTGGCAGAACGGACGGGCCTCTGCGCCGCGGCATGCGCCAACGTTAGCCCGCCGCGCTGCGGGGCGGCCCATCAGCGGATCACGGTGAAGGCGATGCGCGCCGGGCGCCCGCCGTCGGGCGTGGCCACGAGGCGGTAGCGGCCGCGCGAGAGCCTACGGCCCCCCAGGCGCCTGCTGAAGCGCACGGTGTTCGCCCCTGCGACCGCGGTGCGGCTGAACGACCCGCGCACGCGCCTGAACAGGGTGCAGCGCCGGCCACGGCGCGCTGTCGCGCGGCATCGTCCCGCCGAGCGTCGTCCCTTGATGGCGCGCTCGACCGTGAAGCGCACCTTGGCACCGCGGGTCAGCGAGAAGGTGATGCGCGCTGTCCGGCGCACGCGCCGCGGCGCGATGCGCAACGCCGACAACCGCGCGGCGACCGCTGATGGTGACGGCGGACCGGCAGGCGGTTGCGGACCGGGAGACGGCTTCGGCGTCGGCGCCGGTCCGGGAACGGTGAACGGCCGCGGTGCGGAGTCGAGCACCGCCTGCGCGGCGTTGCGCTCGGCCATCGTCGGTTCATCCGCGACCGTCGAGGCCGGGAGCGTGTCCTGCTTGAGGCCGACGAGCCCGCCCGTGAAGACGAGCTTGTCCCAGTCCGTGTGCCCGAGGAAGAAGGTCTTCCCGCCGCGCCCGTTGGTGTCGACCGCGACCGACCCGGCGGCGGTGGTATCGCAATCCCAGTCGATCGGCGCGACCTGGACGACGACCGCCTGGTCGGTCCCGTCGGGGCATTCGGACGCCGTGATGAAGCCCGCGGCCGCGCCGACTGCGCCGAAACCGGTCAGCTCGTTGAGCGCACGCTCGTCGAGGCTCACCGGGTGGCGCGAGTAGTCGAGCACCTGTGTGCCGTCGAGCTTGGGCATCGTGCCCGGGAAGGTGTAGTTCATGATCGACAGGTAGCTCGGCTTGTTGATCTCGTGGTCGTTGCCGCCGTGCCTGAGGCCCAGGTTGTGGCCCAGCTCGTGCATGAACGTGTTCGCCTGGAAGGCCGCACTGCCATCGCTGATGTCGTTGCCGTCGACGACGCGCCCCTGCGAGATCACGAAGTCGCTGCCTCCGTCGTCGACGCCGCGCGAGAGGCCTGCGAAGCCGGGCGCGCCACCGAGCTGATGCACGCTGATCACATAGTGGAAGGCACGGCGGCGCGGCGTCGCGAAGTGCAGGTCCTTGAGCGCATCGAACCCCGCCCAGTTGTAGACCCCGGCGGTGAAGGTCCCGACCGTGTCCTGATGCGGGATCACCTCGGCCTTGCTGAGCGCTCCCCAGGTGTCGCCCGTCACCGGGTTCATGACCGACGCGCTGCCGTTGTCGACGTGCAGCCGGATGCCGGTCGTCCCGTCGGGATTCGCCACCGGCGCGTCGGCGAACGCCTTGATGACCGGCGCGAGCACCGAATCCGGATAGCAGTGCGGAGCCATGCAGTCGAGCTCGACGAAGATGTCCTTGTGGTCGGGTTCGGCCCCCATGGCGGGGAGGTCGAGGTCGGCGACCGTGTCACCGTCGGTGTCGATCGGTCCGCTCTCCCACGCGTCGAGGAGACCGTCGCCGTCGGTGTCCCCCAAGGGCTCCCAGTCCGCGTGCACCGCCCCGCCCGGGGCGTTCGCCACCGCTGCGTCGTCGGTGCCGGTGATGCTCATGACGCGCAGCTGCCCACCCGCGGCCTGTTGGCGCGTGAAAGCGATCCGATCACCGTCGGCGGAGATCGCCGGGCTTATGTCGGGCAACGAGTTGGTCGTCAGGCGATCGCGATCGCCGGCGTCCGCGTCCATGGTCCAGACGTCGCTGTTGTTGCACGTCGTCGCGTCCTCGCAGCCCAGGTAGGCGATGCGGTCGCCCGTGGGCGACCACTTCGGCTGATCGGCGAACTGGGTGGGAGGGCCCAGGAGCTCGGACGCCCCGGATCCGTCAGCCGCCGCCACGTACAGGGTCAGGCCTGAGGTACCGAACGCCACCTGCTCGCCGGTCGGGGACCACGACAGGCCGAAGTTGTTGACCGCCACCCCGCTGGCCAGCGTCACCGGGTTCGCCCCGTCCAGGTCGGTCGCGACGATCTCGCCGGTGCTGCCCGACGTTTCCTGCAGGTTGTAGGCGATCCGGCGGCCGTCCGGCGACCAGGTCGGGGCGACCGCGTGGTGTGTTGCGTGCGTGACCAGGACCGCCTGATCGGAGCCGTCCGGCTTCATGGTCCAGATCTCGAACCGGCCCGCGTTGAAGCGGTTGTAGGCGATTCTCTGCGCGTCGGGCGACCACGCCGGGCGTGTCTCGATGGCGCCGGGGGTGCTCGTGAGATTGTCGAGGCCGGTCCCGTTCGGCGAGATGAGCTGGATGTCGCCGCCCGCGGCGAAGGCGATCCGGTCCGCCGCGTCCGCCGGCGCGGCGGGCACGCCCACCAGCGCGGCGACGCCGAGCGCGAGGCGCAGCGTCACCGCACGAGGGCTAGACCTCCTCGACCCAGTCGAGCAGCTGCTCGCGGGAGACCGCGCCGACCAGGTCGGGATGGTTGTCCCGGATGTGGCCCTCGGCGAGCTGGACGACCTCGTCGTCGGTCTCACCCCGGATCGTCTGCCCGCACTCGCAATTGATCTGCCGCGCCATGGTCTCCTCCTTCGTTCGGCCATCTCGGCGGCGATTGTCCGCTGCGCCGGTTGGAGGTACGTTGTCAGAACGTTGTCGAGCGGCGCGACGCGGATCCAGCTCTGTGGGCGCCTCGTCGCGGAGATCGACGGGGCGCGGATCCACGACGCGCTGCCCGGCCCCCAGGGGCGGCTCCTGTTCGGCTACCTGGTCGCGCATCGCCACCGCTCCACGCATCGCGGGGCGCTGGTCGAGATCCTGTGGCCCGAGGCATTGCCCGCCACGCCCGACGCGACCATGCGGCCGCTGCTCTCCAAGTTGCGCCAGGTCCTGGGTGAGGACCGGCTTCAGGGTCGCGGCGAGCTCCAGCTGGTGCTGCCCGACGAAGCGCGCGTCGACGTCGAGACCGCGAACCGCGCCATCCACGACGCCGCGTCCGCAGTCGCCCAGGAGCGCTGGCGCGACGCGTGGCTGCCCGCCCGGATCGCCTGGAGCGTGACGCAGCGCGAGTTCATGCCCGGCATGCGCGGGCCGTGGATCGACGAGCGCCGCGTCGAGCTCGAGGATCTGCACCTGCACGCGCTCGAGTGCATCGCGCAGACCGGCATCCGGCTCGGCGGCGCCGAGTTGCCGGCGGCGGAGAAGGCGGCCCGCGCGCTGGTCAAGGCCGCCCCGTACCGCGAGTCCGGTTACCGGCACTTGATGGAGGCGCTCGAGGCCGGCGCGAACGTCGCCGAGGCGCTGCGCGTCTACGACCGCGTGCTGTGCCTGCTGCGAGAGGAGCTCGGTGTCTCCCCGGGGCGCGAGCTCGCGCTCGTGCACCAGCGGCTGCTCAGCCGCCGCTAGCGCACCCGCGCGTGGGGTCAGGACCCGATTCGGGGTGAGACCGTGACATTCGGCGGGCAGGCGTGTCTCAACAGGCGTCACCCGAATCAGGAGGCACAGAGATGAAGCGGATACTGATCGCCGTCCTCGCCCTCGCCATCACGGCGGCCGGTGCGAGCGTGGCAGTCGCGAAGCGCGACGGCGACAAGCGTCATGGCGGCAAGGGCGCCAAGGAGCGCGTGTTCACGCTGCAGCCGGATCCCGCGCCCGCGCCCGGCAACCCCGAGGGCATCGCGTTCGACAAGCGCTCGCGCTCGTTCTTCGTCAGCATCACCACCAGCGGCGACATCTACCGCGGCTCGCTGCGCAGCGACACCGTGGAGCCGTACATCGACGGCACTGGCGCGGCGATCGGCATCAAGGTCAGGCGCGGCAAGCTCTACGTCGCGGGCGGCCCGACCGGCGCGATCAAGGTCTACGACCTCGCCACCAAGGCGCTCGTCGCGCAGTTCGAGACCGGCACGGGCGGCTTCCTCAACGACCTCGTCGTGACCCGGCGCGGTGACGTCTACGTCACGGACTCGCTGCGGCCGACGCTGTGGCACGTGACCGGCGAGCAGGTCGAGGCCGGCTCCGGCACGCCGCAGGCGCTCGACGTCAGCGCGATCCCCTACGACGCCGGCTTCAACGTCAACGGCATCGTGGCCAAGGGCAGCCGCAAGCTGGTCGTGGTGGACTCCAACGGCGGCGGGCTGTTCCGGATCAAGCTCGGCGAGGGAGGCGACTCGGTCGAGGAGATCGACCAGATCGAGGGCGCCACGGTGCCCGGCGGCGACGGCCTGCTGCTCGACCGCGGGAAGCTCGTGGCGGTCCAGGGTGACCCGGCCCAGCTCTCGTTCCTGAAGCTGAGGCGCGGCGCCCGCAGCGCGCGGCTCGTGCGCACGCAGACGAGCGGGACCTTCCGCCGGCCGTCGACGGTCGACGCGGCGAAGGGCCTGTATCTCGTCGTCAACGCCGACTTCGACGAGGACAGGACGCCGTTCACGGTGTCCGGGCTCCCGCGCAAGTCGAAGCACGGTCACGGTCACGGCCACCACAAGGGCCGTGACCGCGACTAGGTGACGCGAGCCCGCTCCCGCCGGTCTGGGCCTGGCCGGCGGGAGGGGGCGCGTCGCCTCAGCGCACGCGGATCCTGACCGCGCGCTTCACGCTCCGCGAGCGCCCGCCGGCGTCGCGCACCCGCACGGTGAGCGTGCCGCGCAGCGTCTTGATGCCCGCACGGCGAGCCGCGGTGCGGAGCTTGCGCGACAGCAGCAGCCGCACGCGCCGGGTGGCGCCGGCGCCGAGCGTCCGCCGGAACGTGGCGATCGTCCGCTTGCGCAGCTTCAGCTTGCGCATCGTCTTGCGGCTCACGGTGAACGTCGCCCGCAGCGTGCAGCGCTGAGCGCAGCGCACCCGCGGGCGGATCGCCCCACCGGTGCCGGTCGCCGGGACGCTCAGGCTCGGCCTCGCGGGCGGCGGGGGCGGCGGTGGCGGTGGCGGCGGCGGTGGCGGCGGCGGTGGGCCGTCGACCGCCGAGACCGTGACGGTCAGGATCGCCGTGCCCGAGCCGCCGCGGACGTCCTTGGCCGTGACCCGCGCCCCGAACTGACCGGCCGCCGGATAGGCGAAGCTGGTCGTCGCCCCCGTGGTGGTCCGGTCGACGCTGCCGTTGCCGTCGAAGTCCCAGTCGTAGCCGCTGATCGCCGAGTCCTCGTCGGTCGAGCCGCCGGCGTCGAACGTGATCGCCTCGCCGACCTTGGGGCTGGTGTTGCTGACCGCGAGCCGCGCGTCGGGCAGCGCGTTGCCGATCACCTCGAACTCGGTGAGGTCGATGAAGTCCCTGCCGGAGTCGCCAGGGCCGGACTCCTGCGGGCTCAGCAGCGTGATGCGGACCTCCCGGACCGCGCGGCCGGTGTCGCCCGCCGGCACGCGCTGGTTGAGCTCCCCCATCGCGGCGGGGGTGAACGCGAGCGCGCCGCGGCCGTCGACCGCGGTGCGGAACGTCGTCCCGTCCGTCGAGGTCTCGACGCGGAACTCGCGCGTCGTCGCCGTCGGGTCGTCGTTGCACGTGGCCGACGGATCGATCAGGAACGCGCTGACGTCGACCGCCGCGGGCAACTGGACCGTCACCTGCGGATCGCCGGTGTCCGGGTTGTCCGGGCGCGGGCTGTCCGGGTTGAACGGCGACCAGCCCGTGCCCTGCGACTGGTCGAACGCCTCGTCGGCGCCGCAGCCGAACTCGTCGCTCGTGTTGTCGCTGACGCTTACGACCTGCGCGCCGCCGCCGACAGCCGCCCAGTCGCGCCGCAGGGCGACGTCGCGCGTCGTCGTACCGCCGCCGGTGACCACGATGTCCGTCTCGACGGTGCGGTCGAAGCCGGCGGTCGGGGCGAACGTGAGCTTCCGGTAGGTACCGGCCGGCACGCCGGAGAGCGTGTAGCGCCCGTCCGCCCCGGTGACGGCCGTGAGCGGCGTGTCGCCCGACGTATGGCCGCCGAAGCCGACCGCCACGCCCGCGATCGGGCGCCCGCCGGCGCCCGCCGTGACGACGCCCCTCACCGTGCCGGTGGGCCCGCCGTCGACCGGCGTCGCCGAGAAGTCCTCGGCCGGCTCCGTGTCGGCGCCGTCCACGACGCCGGCGAAGTAGCCCATTCCGCGTGCGCGGAAGACCTCCCAGAGGTCGGCCTCGTTGGCGCCGCCGAAGTTCATCTGGTCGGCGCTCAGGATCGCGTTGCGCATGTCGAGCATCGACGGCTCGGGCGGCGACAGGCGCATCCCGTCGGTCACGAGCGTCTCGGCCGTGTCGGACGCGGCGAGGTCGCTCCCGAGCGCCTGGCGCAGGTCCCACAGCGTCTCGGCCCAGAGCTCGCCGTCGGCGTGGACCTCCGGGCCGGCGAAGAAGATGTTGCCGAAGTCGCCGAGCGTGTATCCGCCCGTGCCGGCCGTCGGGGTGCCGGGGCAGATCGCCGCGGAGGCGCCGACCGGGCAGTCCGCCGCCTGCGTGCGCAGGGCGTGGTCGTCGAGCTCGGTGTAGTCGCCGATGTCGATCTCGCCGGCCGTGGCGGTGTCGGTCTTGAGGCCGTCGCGGACCTGCAGGTCCGACGCGTACCAGTCGCCCCACGCCTCGCCCATGGCGCCGGCGTGGGCGTTGTTGACGGCGCCCGAGCCGTCGGCGGTGGTGATGAGCCGGTTGGAGAGCCCGTGGCCGTACTCGTGCCAGACCACGCCGGAGTCGTCGCCGCCGTTGACGTCGGCGAAGTCGCGCCCCGCGTTGTCGTTCCGGAACAGGAACATCTGCATCCGCGGCGGCGAGCCGTCGGGCGGCGTCGCCATGTTGGCGTTGTTGACGTGGTTGCCGTCCGGGCCCGTCGACGCGCCGTCGAGGGTCTGGGTCTGGACTGCGTCGCCATCGGCCTTCTCGAAGTTGCCCGATGCTTGGTCGAAGCCGATCGGATCCTGCGCGAGGTGCTCGGCGAAGTACGAGACGAGGTAGAACGCCTGGACGCCGTTCTGCAGCCGGTTGTCGTCGCGGGTGGCAAGGTTCGCCGGGTCCCACGCGCACGGCTCGTCCGTCGGGCACTCCGGCTCGCCCTCCTGGAACGGGTCGAACGGATAGATGAAGTTCGAGCCGGAGCTCGGCGGCGTCTCCTCGGCGGCATCGATGACGTCGTCGTCGTCGAGGTCGGCCCACTGGCGCGAGTACCGGCCGTCGAGCCTCGTCGCGCCCGCCGGCAGCCCGAGCGTCTCGAGGTCGACCGTCACGGGCCCGCCGTCGCCCGGATGGTTCTCGTAGACCGACGCGTTCGCGATCTGCTTGCTGAGGTTCGCGCGGTAGAGGATCGTGCCGCTGGTCGCGTCGACGACGGCGTCGTAGTAGGCGTCCGAGCTCGCCTGGTAGGTGACGTGCCACGCGAGCTTCGCGCCGCCCGCGGCGCCGAACAACACGAGCCGGGCGAAATCGCCGCCGGCGAACTCCGTGACCTGCCGGACGCCGCGGGGGCCGGACGTCACCGCCGGGCTGGGCCGGCCGCCGACGTCGCGCCGCAGCGCGGCGAGCGCCTCGGCGCCGCTCAGCACCGGCTCGATCGAGCCGACGGCGAGGTCGGGCCGCGGCGACCCCGCCACGGAGTGCACGCGCCCCGCGCGGTCGATCGCGACCCGCAGGTCGTTGTCGAACGCCGGGATGCCGCGGTGGAGCTGGCGGAAGTGCACGACGGTCACCCCGCGCGCGGTCGTCATGCGGCGCAGCACGTCGAGACCCTCGAGGTCGGAGGCGTCGAGGCCGATCGCGGCGCGGTTGGCGCGCACGAAGTCGAGCGCGATGTCGGTGCGGTCGCCCGCGCGCGGCGAGCTGAGCGCGCCGTCGGTGCGCTGGAGCTGGCGCGGCGTGCCCGTCAGCGCGTCGATGCTCAGCACGCCGCCCAGGCCGAGCCGGCTGCGCAGCGAGCTCCGCGCCCGCGAGGTGGCGCGCGCCGGCCGCGTGGCGGCCTGCGCGCGGGCGTCGGCCCGCGAGTCGAAGAAGGGCTTGGGCGCGCCGGGATCGCGCTGCGCCGCCGCGGCGGCGCCCGGCAGCAACAAGCAGGCTCCGGCCAGCAGCCCCACGACGCCACGCTTCCTCATGCTCCCACCCTTCCGCCGAACCCGCCTCCCTCCGCGAAGGAGGCTACACCCCGCCTACGCGGCCGCCGCGGCGCGGCCGGCGGTACGGCCCGAGAACAGGCAGCCGCCGAGGAACGTGCCCTCGAGCGCGCGGTAGCCGTGCATGCCGCCGCCGCCGAAGCCCGCCACCTCGCCCGCGGCGTAGAGCCCGGGCAGCGGCTCGCCCGACGCCTGCAGGACGCGGCCGTCGAGGTCCGTCTGGAGGCCGCCGAGCGTCTTGCGCGTGAGGATCGAGAGCTTGACGGCGATCAGCGGCCCGGCGTCCGGGTCGAGGATCCGGTGCGGGGCGGCGATGCGCGTCACGCGGTCGGCGAGGAAGCGCCGCGCGCCGTGGATGGCCGTGATCTGCAGGTCCTTCGTGTACGGGTTGGCGATCTCGCGGTCGCGGGCGACGATCTCGGTCTCGAGCGCCGCGAGGTCGACCAGCGGCTCGCCGATCAGCTCGTTCATGCGGCGCACGAGCGCGGGCAGCTCGCGCTCGACGATGAAGTCCGCGCCGTGGTCGATGAACTTCTGGACCGGGCCGGGCGCGCCGGAGCCGAGCCGGCCCTGGAGCACCAGCTTGAGGTCGCGGCCGGTGACGTCGGGGTTCTGCTCGGAGCCCGACAGCGCGAACTCCTTCTCGATGATCTTCTGGCTCAGCACGAACCACGTGTGGTGGTGGCCCGTCTGCATGATGTGGGCGAGCGTCCCGAGCGTGTCGAAGCCGGGGAAGAGCGGCGGCGGGAGCCGCCGGCCGAGCGCGTCGAGCCACAGCGACGACGGCCCGGGGATGATGCGGATGCCGTGGTTGGTCCAGATCGGGTCCCAGTTGCGGACGCCCTCGACGTAGTGCCACATGCGGTCGGGGTTGATGACGTTGCCGCCGGCGGCCTGGGTGATCTCGATCATGCGCCCGTCGACGTGGTCGGGCACGCCGCAGACCATGTCCTCCGGCGCCGTGCCGAGCCGCGCCGGCCAGTTGCGGCGCACGAGCTCGTGGTTCGCGCCGATGCCGCCCGAGGTGACGAGCACGACGGGCGCGGCGAGCTCGAACTCGCCCGTCACGGTGCGCGAGCTCGGCGCGCCGCGGCGGGCGCCGCTCGGCTCCAGCACCTCGCCGCGGACGCCGCTCACCGCGCCGCCCGAGAGCACGAGCTCGCCGACGCGGTGGCGGAAGCGGAGCTCGACCAGCCCGCGCTCGACCCCGGCGCGCACGCGGCGCTCGAACGGCTCGAGCACGCCCGGCCCGGTGCCCCACGTGAGGTGGAAGCGCGGGACGGAGTTGCCGTGGCCGGTGGCGAGGTAGCCGCCACGCTCGGCCCACCCGACGGTCGGCATGAACTTCATGCCCTGCGCCGCGAGCCACGCGCGCTTCTCGCCCGCCGCGAAGTCGACGTAGGCCTCCGCCCAGCGCCGCGGCCACTCGTCCTCGTCGCGGTCGAAGCCGGCCGTGCCGAGCCAGTCCTGCCACGCGAGCGCGTGCGAGTCCTTGATGCGCAGGCGGCGCTGCTCGGGGCTGTCGACGAGCATCAGCCCGCCGAGCGACCAGAACGCCTGGCCTCCCAGCGAGGCCTCCGGCTCCTGGTCGAGGAGGATGACCCTGCGGCCGGCGTCGGCCAGCTCTGCGGTGGCGACGAGGCCCGCGAGCCCGGCCCCGACGACGATGGCGTCCGTGTCCATCGCGCGGTTCTATCGGATCGAGGGCGCTAGGTTGGGTGCGATGGAGAACCAGATGACCGCGGAGGACCTCGAGTCGCTGCGCGCCGAGATCGCCGCGCTCGAGGGCCCGGCACGCGCGGCCATCGCCGAGGAGATCAAGACCGCCCGCGGCTTCGGCGATCTCAAGGAGAACGCCGAGTACCACGAGGCCAAGAACGCGCAGGCGCGGCTCGAGACGAAGATCCTGCAGCTGCGGGACCGCATGCTCAACGCGCGCGTGGTCGAGGCGGCGCACGGCGAGGTGGTCGGCTTCGGCTCGACGGTGGAGCTCGAGGACGAGGCGACGGCCAAGCGCGTCACCTACACGATCGTGGCCGCGCACGAGGCGTCCGCCGCCGACGGGCGGCTGTCGGCCGAGTCGCCGGTGGCCGCCGCGCTCGACGGCCTGCGCACCGGCCAGGTCGCCGTCGTACCGGCACCGCGCGGCGAGCGCCGCCTGAAGGTCCTCTCGGTCACGTGATCTAGTGCGGCTCCCTCTGCGGGTTGCCGCGGGCGTCGGACTGCTCGCGGGTTGCACGCTGGCGCTCCAGGTCGTGCTCACGCGCCTGTTCTCGGCGGCGCTCTTCTACCACTTCGCGTTCTTCGCGATCTCGCTCGCGCTGCTCGGCGTGGGGGCGGGGGCGATCCTCGTCTACCTGTGGCCGAAGCGCTTCGGCGCGGGCGGGACGGAGGTGGCGCTGGCGCGCTGGGCGGCGGTCTTCGCCGCGCTGATGATCGTGGTGCCGGCGCTGCTGGTGCGGATCGACTACGACTTCGACGGCTTCCGCGTGACGACCGCGTTCGCGGCCCGGCTGGGGCTCGCGGCCGTGCTGGCCGGGCTGCCCTTCCTCGCCGCCGGGATCGCGATCGCGATCGCGGTGCGTGACTACGTCGGCTCCGTCGGGCGGCTGTACGCGTTCGACCTCGTGGGCGCCGGGCTCGGCGCGGTCGCCGTGGTACCGCTGATGTGGGTCGTCGACGCGCCGACGCTGAGCGTCGCGCTGGGGGCGCTCGGCGCGCTGGCCTCGCTGCTGTTCGCGCCGCGCCGCGCGACCGTGGCGGTGCTCGCGCTGGCGATCCTCGCCACCGGGCTGTCCGCGGGCACGCGGCTCTACCACCTGCCCGCCTCGTTCGAGCCCGACCGCGTCGTGGCGGCCGACCGCTGGACGCCGATCTCGCGCGTCGTCGGCTACGCGGGGAGCGCGCGCAGCGAGGCGGTGGTCACCTACGACCAGGACCTCGCGCCGGTGCCGCTGCGCAAGCCCGGCGGGCCGCTCCCGGACTGGCGCGAGCTCGGCCTCGGCCCGCAGCGCACCGCGTTCGACCTCGCGCCCAAGGGCCGCGCGCTGATCATCGGGGGCGGGGGAGGGCGCGACATCTACAACGCGCTGACGGCGGGCGAGCGCGCCGTCGACGTGATCGAGCTCAACCGCCAGATCCGCGACATCGTCGACGGCCCGCTGCGGCCGTGGTCGGGCTCGCCCTACTCGCTGCCGCGCGTGAGCGCCGCGATCGGGGACGGCCGCTCCACGCTCGCCGCCCGCGACACCCGCTACGACGCGATCAACATCGGCTTCACCAACACGCTGACCGCCAGCGCGGGCCAGGCCTACGCGCTGGCCGAGAACAACCTCTACACCGTCGAGGCGTTCCACGAGTACTTCGACCACCTGCGCCCGCGCGGGGTGCTGAGCGTCTCGCGGCTCTACCGCTTCGCGGGCGAGGAGGCGCTGCGCGCGACCGTGCTCGCGCTCGAGGCGCTGGAGGAGGACGGGGCACGCGACCCGTCGCAGCACGTGATGGTGCTGCTCGGGCGCGACGCGCTCCGGGCCGTGTTCGGCACGGTGATCGTGCGCCGCGAGCCGTTCACCGCCGCCGAGGCGCAGCGGGCGCGGGCGCTCGCGCGCGAGCGCGGCGCCGAGGTCGTGTTCGGCCCCGGCGGCCCGGCGCGGCGCGAGTGGGCGGGGCTGGCGCGCGCCGACGACCTCGGACGCGTTCTGCTCGGGCTACCGCCTCAACCTGTGCCCGCCGACCGACGACAAGCCGTTCTTCCTGAACGCCGTCCGCCTCGGCGACCTCGGCGACTCGCGCCCGGGCGAGGCGGCGTTCATCGCCCGCACCCCGTTCGTGGTGCTGCTCGTCGCGCTCGGCATCCTCGCCGCCCTGTGCGCCGTCGCGCTGCTCGCGCCGCTGGCGCTGCGTCGCGGGCAGCCGCGCCCGCCGGCGCGGGCGCTGGCGTTCTTCGCCGCCATCGGGCTCGGCTTCCTGCTGCTCGAGATCGTGCTGATCCAGCGCTTCGTGCTGTTCCTCGGCTTCCCGACCTACGCGCTGTCGGTCGTGCTGTTCGCGCTGCTCGTCTTCACCGGCCTCGGCTCCTACGCGTCCGCGCGCTGGACCGATCCGAAGCGCTCGCTCGCGCTCGCCCTCGGCGCCGGCTGCGGATTGCTGCTGCTGTTCGCGTTCGCGCTCGGCCCGCTCGTGCACGCGCTGATCGACGCGCCGTTCGCGCTGCGCGTGGCGATCACGGTGGTCGTGCTCGCGCCGGCCGGCCTGGCGCTCGGCACCGCGATGCCGACCGGGCTGCGGCGCCTCGACGCGCTGCACCCCGGCGCGGTGCCGTGGGCGTGGGGCGTCAACGGCGCCACCTCGGTGCTGGCCGCCGTGCTCGGGATCGCGATCGCGCTCGTGGCGGGCTTCACCGTCACCACGCTCGTCGCGCTCGGCTGCTACCTGCTCGCGCTCGCCGACGTGGTCAAGGGCCGCTGGCCCTGAACACGGCGCGGCGCCGCGCGAGCGGCCACGGCAGGTCCGGGTGCTCGGAGAGCGAGACGACCTCGTCGCCGATCGCCGCCATGTCCTCGCAGCCGGTCGCCCAGCGGCGCCGGCTGGCGCGCTCCTCGAACGGCGAGACGTAGAGCGCCCCCTCGCGGATCCCGGCGCGGCTGCGCGCCAGCAGCAGCTGCCCGCCGTGCGCGAGCGCACCCTGGAGGTTGATGTGGCCGGTCACCCACGCGGCCTCGGCCGGCTCCTGCGCGAGCAGCCCGTCGGGGGCGAACGGCCAGCGCACGAGCCGTCCGCCCGGCGCCTTGTCGAGGTACTCGCCGACCAGCAGCCCGCCGGCGTCATGGTCGACCGAGCAGAACGAGAAGCGCAGCGGCTCGCCGGCCGGCTTGTAGCGCCCGACCTCGGGGAGCGTCGCACCGGCGAAGCGCGTGAGGTCGAACAGGCGCAGGCCGCGCTTCGTGTCCGCCACGTAGAGGTAGTCGCCGCGCCACGCGATCCCGCCGGCGTGCGTCTTGACCGGCTTCCCGTCCGCGGTGACGAGCGCCACGTGCCCGTAGCGGCCGGCCTCGGGGTCGATGACGGACAGGCGCGCCGCGCCGGTGTCCTTGGCGTACCACGAGACGAGCAGCCACCGCCCGTCGCCGTCGATGCCCTGCGGGTACCACTGGTGCGTCTCGCTGTCCTCGCGGTCGAACTGGAAGCCGCTGTTGCGGCCCTTGGCCAGGCGCGCGGCGAGCGGGACGTTCCAGCGCGCGCCGAACGGCCGCAGCCGGCGGTCGAGCGCGACCGCGTCGAGACCCGTCCCGGGCGGAGCGTCGAAGCGCTCGAGCCGGAGACGGAACGGCCCGGGGTCGATCGGGCGCACGCCGGCGGCGGGGAGAGAGCTCACGCGGTTAGCCTGCCGGACGTGGCCGTGACGCGCACCGACCTGCCGATCAAGCGCAACACCGCGCTGCTGTCGGCGGCGCTGGCGGCGAACTCGGGGACGCTGCAGCTGTCGGCCGCGGTCGCCTCGATCACGCTCGTGTCGGTGGTCGGCGTCGAGGGGCTGCTCGGCCTCGGGCCCGCGATCGTGCTCGCCTCGGGCGCGCTGGCGGCGCTGCCCGCCGGGCGCGCGATGGACCGCGTCGGGCGCGTGCCCGTGCTCGCGCTCGGGTTCCTCGTCGGCGCCGCCGGCTGCGGGCTCGCCGCGCTCGGGAGCACCGCGGACTCCGCGCCGGCCGTGCTCGTCGGCCTCATGGGCGTCGGCGCCGCGAGCGGCACCGCGCTGCTCGCGCGCGCCGCGGCGGGCGACATGTACCCGCCCGAGCGCCGCGCGCACGGGATCGCGCTCGTGCTGTTCGGCGCCGTGTTCGGCGCGATCCTCGGCCCGCTCGTGTTCAGCCCGCTGCTGCACGGGCGCGAGCTCGACGGCGACGCGCTCGCGGTGCTGTGGCTCGCGGCCGGCGGCTTCATGCTCGTGGCGCTCGCGCTCGTCCTGTTCGTCCGCCCCGACCCGCGCCGGATCGCCGAGATCCTCCACACCGACGCCGGCGGAGCGCCGCCGGCAGCCGCGGCGCCGCTGCGCGAGATCGTCCGCCGCCCCGGCGTGATCCCGGCGCTGCTGGCGGGCCAGGCCTCGTTCGCGGTGATGGTGGGGGTGATGACGCTGACCGGCGCGATCGTCGTCGACCACCAGCACCACGCCGGCCACAACGTGTTCCCGATCATCGGGGCCCACGTGCTCGGCATGTACGCGCTCGTGCTCGTGATCGGCCAGCTGATCGACCGCATCGGGCGCACCCCGGCGCTGGCCGGCGGGCTGCTGGTGATGGCCGTCTCGGTCTCGAGCCTGCTGTGGGTGGAGTCCGTCGCGGCCACCGCGGTCGTGCTGTTCGGGCTGGGGATCGGCTGGAACCTGTCGTTCGTGGCGGCCACCGCCGAGCTGGCGGACCGCGCCGGGCTGTCCGAGCGCGGCCGGCTGCTCGGCTTCAACGATCTGCTCGCGGGCCTCACCGGCGCCGGGCTGGCGATGCTCGGCGGCGTCGCGCTGTCGGCGCTCGGCGTCGCGGCGCTGGCGATCGGCGGCACGGTGCTCGTCGTCGCGCCCGCCGTCTGGATCCTGCTGCGCCACCGGCCGGAGCCGCTCGCCGGCTAGTGATCGTCGCGCAGCATCGCGGCCGCCTGCCCGCGCCGGGTTGCCTTCAGCTTCGTGATGAGGTCGATCAGCGCGGCGATCTCGCGCTCGCGCGCGGTCAACGGCGGGGGGCGCCCGTCGGAGCCCCTCGCCACCCGCTTGAGCAGCACCGCGGCGAGCTGCGGCGAGCAGACGGTGCCGCCGCGCGCGGTCGTCTCGACCGCCCGCTCGACCTCCGCCACGTCGGCCTCGCGCGCGAGCAGCCCGCTCACGCCGGCCTCCGCCCAGGCGATCACCGCGGCCTCGTCGTCCTCGGCCACGTTGAGCGCGACGATGCGAGCCCCCGGGGCCGCCCGCCCGAGCGCTTCCAGCGCGCCCAGGCCCAAGCGCGCTGGAAGGTCGAGCAAGACGGCCTCCGGTGGCTCCTCGAGCGCGTCCAAGCGCTCGAGCCCTTCCTCCAAGTCACTCGCCGTTCCCACGACGTCCAGCCGAGACCCGCGCTGCAGCAACCGGACAAGCCCTTCCCGGTACAGCCGCACCTCGGAGATGATGAAGATGCGCGTCACCTCGGTGGACCTGAAACTAGCGCCCTTCGCGGCGCTGTCACACCCGGTCAGAACCCCATCTTGAGCTGAAGGAGGCGCGATGCACCGCACGTGCGGCACGCAGCAGGTCAACGAGCGTCTGATCGAGCTCGATCCGGGGCTGCGCGCGCGCCAGCTCGAGATCGAGCTCGAGTGCCGGCGCGCGATCGAGGACGGCCGGGCGCTGGGCGTGTGGCGGCAGCTGATCACGCTGCCGGTGGTCGTCCACGTCGTGCACCACACCGACGAGGAGAACATCTCCGACGAGCAGGTCGCGAGCCAGATCGAGGTGCTCAACCAGGACTTCCGCGGGGTGAACGAGGACCGCAGCAAGGTCCCCGACGCGTGGACGAGCCTCGCGGCCGACCCCAACATCCAGTTCGAGCTGGCCGAGATCACGCGCACGCAGACCGAGCGCGAGTCGTTCGGGACCGGCGACACCGTCAAGCGCTCCTCCGCCGGCGGCGCCGACCCGTGGCCGACCGACGAGTACCTCAACGTCTGGGTCTGCAACCTCGGCGAGGGCCTGCTCGGCTACGCCCAGTTCCCCGGCGGGCCGGCCGACACCGACGGCGTCGTGATCCTCTACACCGCGTTCGGCACCACGGGCGCCGCGAGCGCGCCGTTCAACCTCGGCCGCACGGGCACCCACGAGGTCGGCCACTGGCTCAACCTGCGCCACATCTGGGGCGACCGCACCGACTGCACGGGCTCCGACCAGGTCTCGGACACCCCGCCCGCGCAGATGCCCAACTACGGCACCCCCGAGTTCCCCCACATCTCCTGCGACAACGGCCCGAACGGCGACATGTTCATGAACTACATGGACTACGTCGACGACGTCGCGATGTTCATGTTCACCCAGGGCCAGGCCGCGCGCATCAACGCGACGCTCGCGGGGCCGCGCCAGTCGCTGGCCGGGGTGGCGGCGTGATCGACCCCGAAGCGCTCCAGGGCCGCTGGGTGCACTCCCACGAGGAGGACACCGCCGACGAGATGGTCTTCCGCGCGGCCGACTCGGGCTACGCGTTCCCGCGCTCACGCGGGCGCGAGACGCTCGAGCTGCGCCCCGACGGCTCGTACGCCGGCATCGTCCCGGGCCCGACCGACAAGCCGCAGGCTTCCGGGGAGGGCGAGTGGAGGGTGCAGGACGACACGCTCGTCCTCGGCGACCGCTCGCTGCGGATCGCCTCCGCCGAGGAGGGTGTGCTGCGCGTCCGGCGCTAGAGCGCGACCCTACGCCGCCGGCAGCGGCGCGAGCTGGAGCTCCTTGCGCAAACGCTCGAGCGCCCGCCCGCGGGTCGGCCCGATGCTCCCGACCGGCATGTCGAGCGCCGCCCCGATCGCCTCGTAGCTCGGGTGCGACCCCGAGTGCAGCAGGCGCAGCAGCCGCTGCTGGCGCGGCGGGAGCGCGCCCAGCGCGCGGCGGACCGCGGCGCGGCGCTCGGCGGCGAGCGCGACCTCGTCCGGGTCGACGTGGTCGGCGAACAGCGGGTCGGCCGGCTCGTCGGCGGTCGGGACCGTCCGCTTGCGCCCGTGCAGCACGCGCAGGCACTCGCGGCGCGCGGTCGTGCCGAGCCAGGCGCCGAAGCGCTCCGGGTCGCGCAGCCGGCCGATGTGCTCGACCGCCCGCAGCCAGGTGAGCTGCGCGACGTCGTCGGTATCGGCGTCGCACAGCCGGTGGGACCGGCAGACCGTGCGGATGAGCACGGCGTAGCGGTCAATCAGCTCGCTCCAGGCCTGCTGCTCGCCGGCGGTGGCGGCGACGACGAGCGACTCCGTGCAGCGTTCCCCGCGCTGCGCCGCCCGCCGGTCGGTCAGGGACGTGATGGTCGTCATGCGGCGGACCCTCCGCCGCCGGCCTTGGGTCCGGATTGGGACGACCTTGGGGTCACGTATCAGCGCGCACGTGAGCGGCTCTGACCGGCATGTTCATCTCCTTCAACGTCGATCCGAAGCTGATGCCGTTCGAGATGCGCCGGCGCGCGTGGATCTTCGCCCGCGAGGAGGCCCAGGACGCCTACCGCGCCTGGCTCGCCGCTCCCGACTGCGAGCGCGCGGCGGCCTACGCGGTCTACCGGGCGGCCGAGCAGCGCGAGGCGGCGGCGGCGCAAGCTTTCGGCGTCACCTGAACCTCAACGTACCTCAAGGGGTCTGACCCCTTTAGGCTCGCCGGGAGCCCGTGCCTGCACGAATCGAGTTGTGCGGCGCCCTGACCGTCGAGGTCGACGGGCGCCGGGTCGAAGCTGACCTGCCGGGCCGCCAAGGGCGGCTGCTGTTCGCCTACCTCGCGCTCAACCGCGAGCGGCCGGTACGGCGCGACGAGCTCGTCGACGCCGTCTGGGACGACGCCCCGCCCGGCTCGCCCGACGCCGGCCTCGCGGCGCTCCTCACCCGCGTGCGGCGCGCGCTCGGCCCGGACGCCGTCGAGGGGCGCGCGCACCTGCGGCTCGCGCTGCCGGACGTGTGGCTCGACGTCGAGGCGGCGCGCGCCGCCGCGGACGAGGCCGCGGTCGCACTGGCGGCAGGTGACGCGCGCCGTGCGCTCGAGCGGGCGCGCGAGGCGACCACGCTGTTCGAGCGCCCGCTGCTGCCGGAGCTGGCGGCACGCTGGGTCGAGGAGCGGCGCGCCGAGCTCGACGGGCTGCGCTCCGACGCGCTCGAGACGCTCGCGCGCGCGGCGCTGCGGCTCGGCCCGTCCGAGCTGCCGGCCGCCGAGCGCGCGGCGCGCGCTCTGATCCGGCGCGAGCCGTACCGGGAGTCCGGCTACTCCGCGCTGATGGAGGTGCTCGCGGCGCGCGGCAACGCCGCCGAGGCGCTGCGTGTCCACGAGGAGCTGCGCGTGCTGCTGCGCGACGAGCTTGGGGCGACGCCGGCGCCGCACGTGACCGCGTTGCACGACCGGCTGCTGATGCAGGACGAGGCCCCGAAGCCTCAACCGAGAATCAGTCCCGCCCGCCTGACCCCGTTGCCGGTGATCATCGCCGGGCGCGAGGAGCGGCCGTTCGTCGGCCGGGAGGGCGAGCTCGCGGTGCTGCGCGAGCGCTGGGCGCAGACGCCGGCAGGGGAGGGCGGCGTGGTCGTGCTGGCGGGGGAGGCTGGAATGGGCAAGACGCGGCTGGCCGCGCGCTTCGCGGCGGAGGCGCACGCCGGCGGCGCGACCGTGCTGCACGGCCGCATCGACGAGGAGACCGTCGTGCCCTACCAGCCGTTCGTGGAGGCGTTGCGCCACTACGCCGCCCATGCCGGCGAGCTCGGCGGCGACCTCGAGGCGCTCGCGCCGCTCGTGCCGGAGCTCGGCGGGACCGCCGCGGAGCCGGGCGAGCGCGAGAACCGCCGCTACCGGCTGTTCGAGGCCGTGGCCGCGCTGCTCGGCGGCGCGGCGCGCGAGCGCCCGCTGCTGCTCGTCGTCGAGGACCTCCAGTGGGCGGGGCAGCCGACGCTGCTGCTGCTCCGCCACGTCGTGAGGCGGCTGCACGGGGCGCCGCTGCTCGTACTCGTGACCGTCCGCGACGCCGAGGCCGAGCCCGGCGGCGCGCCCGCGCGGATGCTGGCCGACCTCAGCCGCGAGCACGTGGTCGAGCGTGTCGCGCTCGGCGGCCTCGCCGAGGCGGAGACCGCGGCGCTCGTCGGGGACGCGGCGCTCGCGCGCCGGCTCCAGGGCCGCACGGCCGGCAACCCGTTCTTCATCGAGGAGATGCTGCGCAGCCTCGCGGAGGCGCCCGAGGACGCGCCCGGCGTGCCGGAGGGCGTCAAGGACCTCGTGTCGCGCCGGCTCGCCCGGCTCGAGCCCGGCACGGTCGAGACGCTGACCGGCGCCGCCGTGCTCGGCCGCGACTTCGGCCTCGCGACGCTCGCCGGCATGCTCGGGCGGCCGGAGGAGGAGCTGCTCGGGGCGCTCGAGGAGGCGCTGCGCGCCGGCGTCGTGCTCGAGGACGCCGAGCAGGTGGACCGCTTCACGTTCGCCCACGCGCTCGTGCGCGAGACGCTCTACGACGCGCCCGCCCACTCGCGCCGCGCCCGGCTGCACCTGCGCGCCGGCCAGGCGCTCGAGGCCGCGGGCGCGCCGCCGGGCGAGCTCGCCCACCACTTCTTCGCGGCGCGCGAGGTGGGTGGGGCCGACGCCGCGATCGCGTACAGCGCCGCGGCCGCCCGGCGCGCTGTCGTGGCGCACGCCTACGAAGAGGCCGCGTGGCACCTCGAGCAGGCGCTGCAGGTGGGCCCGCGCGACCCGGAGCTGCTGCTCGCGCTCGGCGACGTGCGCTGGCAGGCGAGCGAGCCCGGCGCGCGCGCCGCGTTCGAGGAGGCCGCGGAGCTCGCCCGCCGAGACGGCGCCGCCGACGTGCTCGCCCGCGCGGCGCTCGGGGCGGGCGGGCGCTTCTACATGCCGACCGCCGCGGACCCGGCCTACGTCGAGCGGCTCGAGGAGGCGCTCGCCGCGCTCGGCGGGGCCGAGGGCCCGCTGCGCGCCCGGCTGCTCGCGCGCCTCGCCGAGCACCTCGCGCTCGCCGACGCGGGCGACCGCTCCGCCCGCCTGGGCGCGGAGGCGGTCGCGATGGCGCGCGCAGCCGGCGATGACGGCGCGCTCGCCGCCGCGCTGATGGGCCACCACGCGGCGCTGCTCGGCATAGAGCACCTCGACGCACGCCTCGAGCTCATCGACGAGGCGGTCGCGCTCGCGGAGCGGCTGGGGGCGCACGAGGTCGCCGCGCTCGCGCTGCACTGGCGCATCTACGACGCCGTCGAGCTCGGCGACCTCGCCACGGCCAAACGCTCGCACGCGCGCCTCGAGGCGCTCGCGCGCCAGCTCCACCAGCCGCTCTACACGCACTCCGCGCTCGCCTGGCGGGGCGAGTGGGCGCACGTGGCGGGGCGCCTCGACGAGGCCGAGCGCATCCACCGCGAGTCGCTGCGGATCGCCGAGGCGGCGGGCGCGCGGGAGGCGCGCGGCTTCTTCCTCACCCAGCTGTTCGCCGTGCGCCGCGACCAGGGGCGGCTCGGCGAGCTCGCCGGCGCGGTCGAGCGGCTCGCCGCCCAGCCGGGGTCGGTCGGCGTCGTGTGGCGCGCGCCGCTGCCCGTCGTCCTCCTGCAGGCCGGCGAGCGCGAGCGCGCCCGCGAGGCCTATGACGTCGCGTTCGCCGCCGCCCTGCGCGGCCTGCCGAGCAGCCTCTTCCGCCTCACCGGGCTCGTCTGCGTCGCGGAGGCCTGCGCCGCGCTCGGCGACGCCGAGGGCGCCGAGGCGCTGATCGAACAGCTCGAGCCGCACGCCGGCCGCTTCGTGCAGACCGCCTTCAGCGGCTGCTGGGGCTCCGTCCGCCGCTTCCTCGGCCTGCTCCACGCGACCGCCGGCCGGCCTGAGGCGGCGCGCGCCGAGCTCGAGGCGGCGCTCGCGCTGCACCGGGCGCTCGAGGCCCCGATCCTCGTCGCCGTCACCGAGCGCGACCTCGCCGACGTATCAGGCGCCCGGCTGGGCGCTCTGTAGGGCGTCCGGGCGACACCCTCCCCCCTCAGCTCCGGACGACCGAGGCACGGAAGCCTGCCGCTGGTGGGGGCCCCGCGACGGATTGCGGGGTCCCGGCCGCGCCCGTTAGCGTCCGCCCATGAGCCCCTTCCCCCAATCCATGCAGGCGCTCGCCGACCGCGTACGGCTCGTCCCCGCCAACCGCACGATCGACGAGGTCGTCGACCGCCTGGGAGCGATCGAGCGCGACCTCGACGGCTTCTTCTCACCCGACGGCACCGGCCCCGCGGACCGCCGCGACCGCCCGCCGCTGCCCGACGGCGTCGCCTGCTTCAACGGCATGTACCTCCGGGTCACCGAGGAGGTCCGCGATGAGCTCCCCAACTTCGAGAGCCGCGAGTTCGTCGAGCGCCTCGACGTCCTGTTCGCCGAGTTCTACTTCCAGGCGTACGAAGCGGCCCTCGCCGGCGCATGGATCTCGAAGGCGTGGACGCCGCTGTTCGCTCGCCGGGCCGAGAAGCGGCTCGCGCTGCAGTTCGCGATCACGGGCATGAACGCGCACATCAACAACGACCTCGCGCACGCGCTCGTGCTGACCTGGAAGGAGATGGGCGGGGCGCCCGGCCGCAACACGCCCGAACGCCGCGACTACGAGAAGGTCAACGCGATCCTCGAGCGCGTCGAGACCGAGATCAAGGTCCCGCTCTCGGACGCACTGATCGCCAGCGTGGACACGGCGTTCGGCACCACGGACGACTTTCTCGCGCTCTGGAGCATCCGGCGCGCCCGCGCGCAGGCGTGGGAGCGGGCACGAATCATGCGCGACATCACGGGCGACGAGCTCAGCGGATTGTTCGACGGCATCATCGGATTCGCGGGCAACCTCCTGCTCGGCCCGGCCCGCTGATCCGTCGCACATCTGTCCAGAGCTTCAGGCCTCGGCTCGCGGAGCCGATGAGCGACACATGTCTCCAGGCAAGGGCGCCCGGCGCCTGCTGTCCGCCGACCGCGGCGTCTGGTTCCTGAATGTCGCCATCGTGGTCGCCTCGGTCCTGCTGCTCGCGGGGCCGGTCCAAGACCTGCCTGAGTTCGACACCGCGGTGCACATCCCGTGGTGGGCCCTGGCGCTCGGGTTCGTCGCGGCCGAGCGCTGCGTCGTGCACCTGCACTTCCGCCGCAGCGCCCACTCGTTCTCGCTCGGCGACCTCCCGCTCGTCTTCGGCCTGCTGTTCGCCACCCCCATGGACCTCGTGCTCGCCGGGCTGCTCGGGCCGTGCGTCGTGCTGCTGATCGACCGCGGCCTGCCCGCCATCAAGGTCGTCTTCAACATCGCCCAGTTCACGTTCACCACCTGCCTGGCGGTGATCGTGTTCCACGAGCTCGTCGCCACGGTCGACGGCTTCGGGCCGGCGGTGTGGGTTTCCGCGCTGATCGCCACCCAGGCGTCGGCGCTCGTCACCGTGTTGCTGATCGCCACCGCGATCTCGCTGTCGGAGGGCCGGCTGGGAGCCAAGGCGCTCGGCCGCATGCTGCTGATGGACCTCACGGTCACGACGACGAACGCGAGCCTCGGCCTCGCAGGCGCCGTGATCGTCGCCTACGACCCGCGCGCGCTGCCGCTGCTCGTCGTCCCGCTCGTCACGGTCTTCCTCGCCTACCGCGCCTACGCCACCGAGCGCCAGCGCCACGAGAGCCTCGAGTTCCTCTACGAGACCACGCGCACGCTGTCGCGCTCGCCCGAGATCGTCGTCGCGCTCGAGGGGCTGCTGGACCGCTCGCTCGAGGCCTTCCGCGCCGAGATCGCGGAGATCGTCCTGTTCCCCTCGGAGGGCAACCCGCCGCTGCGCACCACCCACGGGCCCGGCGACGCCCGCGACGTCATGCAACCCGTCGACCCCGCGCTCGCCGACGAGCTGCGCTCGCTGGTCGACCACGACGCCCCGGTCGCACGCGTGACGCCCGAGTCGGGCAGCCTCAGGCTGCAGCGCTACCTCGAGGACCGCGGGGTCACGCACGCGATGCTCGCGATGCTGCCGGGGGAGACGCGCGTGGTCGGCACGATGCTGCTCGCCAACCGGCCCGGCGTCGTGCGCGCGTTCTCCGACGCCGACCTGCGGCTGTTCGAGACGCTCGCCACCAACGCCTCGGTCGCGCTCCAGTACGACCGCCTCGAGCAGACGGTGTGGCAGCTGCGCGAGCTCCAGCGCCAGCTCGAGCACCAGGCCTACCACGATGCGCTGACCGGGCTCGCGAACCGCACGCTCTTCATCGACCGCGTCGACGAGGCGCTCTCGAAGCCCGAGCCGACGATCGCCGTGCTCTTCGTCGACGTCGACGACTTCAAGACCGTCAACGACACGCTGGGCCACACGGTCGGCGACCAGCTGCTCGTCGCCGTCGCGGAGCGGCTGTGCAAGTGCGTGCGCCCGACCGACACCGTCGCGCGCTTCGGCGGCGACGAGTTCGCGATCCTGCTCGACCGCCTCGACGGCCCCGAGGACGTCGTCGTGGTCGCCGAGCGCATCCTCGCGGCGCTCGCCCACCGCGTGCCGGCCGGCGACGAGGCCGTCAGCGTGGGCGCGAGCGTCGGCATCGCCACCAACCACACGAAGGCGATGCGCGCGGGCGACCTGATCCGCGACGCCGACGTCGCCATGTACGACGCCAAGCAGCGCGGCAAGGGCCGCTGGGCCCGCTTCGAGCGCAGCATGCACACGGCGATCCTGCGCCGCCACGGGCTCAAGGAGCAGCTCCAGCAGGCCGTCGACCGCGGCGAGTTCGCCGTCGAGTACCAGCCGATCGCGCGCCTCGCGACGGGCGACGTCGTCGCCGCCGAGGCGCTCGTGCGCTGGAACCACCCGGAGCGCGGCCTCGTGGCCCCCGGGGAGTTCATCCCGCTGGCCGAGGAGACCGGCCTGATCGTGCCGATCGGCGAGTTCGTGCTCGACGAGGCGTGCCGCCGCGCGGTCGGGCGCGACATCGGCATGAACGTCAACCTGTCCGCCGTCGAGCTCCAGCACGTCGACGTGCTCGACCGCGTCTGCTCGACGCTGCGCCGCCACCGCATCGAGCCGCAGCAGCTGACGCTCGAGATCACCGAGAGCGTGCTCGTCGACGTGGGGATGAGCGCCACGCTGCGCGAGCTGCACGAGATCGGCGTGCGCCTCGCGCTCGACGACTTCGGGACCGGCTACTCGTCGCTCAGCTACCTGCGCTCGTTCCCGCTCGACGTGCTGAAGATCGCCAAGCCGTTCGTCGACGGCGTCACGGGCCGGCGCGAGGAGCGCTCGTTCGTGCGCCTGATCGTCGAGCTCGCCGGCACGCTCGGGCTCGAGGTCGTGGCCGAGGGCATCGAGTCCGAGGCCCAGCTCGTCGTGCTGCGCGAGATGGGCTGCGACCTCGGCCAGGGCTTCCATCTGTCGCCGCCGCTCTCCACCTCGAGCATCGAGGAACGGGTCCGGATCGAACGCCCGTCCAGGAGCCCTCTCGGCGCTCCGGGATCCGGACGATAGACCCGGCGAGAGCTGCAGTTCGTAGGGCAAACCCGCTGCGAGGCGGGGACGCAAAGCCAGGGGCCTCTTGGATGGAGGCAGCCCAGCCGCCGGCTCTGACTCACTTCGAGCCAGAAAGCGACAGGAGGTCGCTGCGTCCAATGCCCTACGCACCGAACATCGTCTTCCGGATGCGCTGGATGATCGGCCTCGCGCTGATCGCGATCGCCGCCATTCCCGTCGCGCTCTCGCGCCCGGCCGCTGAGCTGCCCGCCACGGACACCGCTCTCGCCGCCGCCGTCGAGCTGCCCTCGCTGAACCCCGCGCTGGCCGACCTGGCCGCGCGCGAGCCGGGCAAGCGCGTCGAGGTCATCGTCCAGCTCGACGCGGGGACGACCCGCGCCGCCGCCGCGCCGCTGGTGCGCGAGGCGGGGGGCAAGGTCACGCGTGACCTGCACATCATCAACGCGGTCGCGGCCGAGCTGCCCGCCGCCGGCGCCGCCGAGCTGGCCTCGCGCCCCGAGATCCGCGCGGTCTCGCCGAACGGCGCGATCAAGTCGCAGGGCAAGGGCGACGGCGTCGCCACGAGCTACAACCAGTCGATCCAGGCGCCCTACCTGTGGAACAGGTACCGCGGCACCGGCCGCGGGGTGGGCGTCGCCGTCATCGACACCGGCATCGCCGGGGACCTGCCGGACTTCCGCGTCTCCGACGCCGACAAGCGCTCGCGCGTCATCGGCTCGGCGGTCGTCAACCCGGACGCCACCACGGCGGACGACACGTACGGCCACGGCACCCACGTCGCGGGCATCATCGCCGGCGACTCCGAGGGCCGCGACGGCGGCGACGCCAAGAAGGGTCGCTTCATGGGCGTGGCGCCGGACGCGAACCTCGTGTCGATCAAGGTCTCCGACGACGAGGGCAACGCCACCGTCCTCGACGTGATCGCCGGCATCCAGTTCGCCGTCGACCACAAGGACGAGTACAACATCCGCGTCCTCAACCTGTCGCTCGAGTCGACGGTCGCCGAGTCCTACAAGACCGACCCGCTCGACGCCGCCGCGGAGGCCGCGTGGTTCAAGGGCATCTTCGTGGTCGCCGCCGCCGGCAACCGCGGCCCGGGCGGCGACGCGGTCCAGTACGCGCCCGGCAACGACCCGTACATCGTCACCGTCGGCGCCGTCGACGACAACGGCACCCACGACATCTCGGACGACGAGCCGACGAGCTGGTCGAGCCGTGGCACGACGCAGGACGGGTTCGCCAAGCCCGACATCTACGCGCCCGGCGCCCGCATCGTCTCCAACCTCGCGCCGAAGTCCAAGTACAAGGACCTCTGCGGCGAGTGCGTCAGCGACGACGGCGAGTACATCCGCGCCGGCGGCACCTCGATGGCCGCCCCGATGGTGGCGGGCGCCGCCGCGATCGGCTTCCAGCTCGACCCGACGCTGACCCCGGACCGCGTCAAGGCGCTGCTGCGCGACTCAGACCGCGAGCTGACGGACACGATCGACGTCCTCAGCATGGTCGACGCCGCCCGCCGCTTCTACGGCGACGGTGGTCGTCTCGCCAACCAGGGCCTGACGCCGAACGACTACATCAACCCCGCCACCGGCGAGATCGACTACACGCGCTCGCGCTGGAGCCGCTCGCGCTGGAGCGAGGCGTCCGAGCTGCTGCGCTCGCGCTGGAGCCGCTCGAGCTGGACCGCGGCGCCGGCCGAGGGCGACGACGGCGGGGCGGTCGCGCTGTCGCGCTCGCGCTGGAGCCGCTCGCGCTGGTCGACGAGCTGGACCAAGTAACGCTTGCCAGGGGACCGGAATGGCGCGGCGCGCCCGGGCACTAGCCTGGGCGCGCCGTGACTCCGCTCTATCGCCGCACCGGCGCCGACTTACCGTTCGGTGACCCGCGCCGTGCGCACGGCACGCCCTTCGAGGGGTACTACTGGCGGCTGACCGACGCCTTGGGGGGTCGGGTGGCGATCGTGCTGTGCGGGGTCTGCCGTGATGCGGTGGGACCGTGGGCGGTGGTGGCGTACGCGTGTGGTGGCGTCGTCCGGTCGCGGATCGAGCCGCTGGCCTCGGTTTCGTTTGGCGGGCTCGGCGTGTCCGCAGGCGACTCCCTCCAGGCGTCGGCCGAGCGTTTGCGCGTCGATCTGGGGCCGGATGCCCGGGTCGAACTGCGCTTTGAGGGGAAGCGCGAGTGGGGTCGCGTGTTCGGCGGCATCGGGCCGGCGCAGGTCGTTCCCGGTCTGCCGCAGTACTGGCATCCCTGGCTGCTCGGTGGCCGCGTGGTGGGCTCCGGGTGGGACGGTGCCGTCGTGTATGCGGAGAAGAACTGGGGCCCGCGCTTCACCGAGCACTGGTGGTGGGGCCAGGCCCAGGGCTTCGCCGAGGACGCCTGCGTCGCGTTCGCCGGCGGCCGCGTGCTGGGCGGCGCGCCGACCTCGGTGGTGGTGCGCCTGGAGGACCGCGTGCTCCGGCTCGCGCCGCCCTTGGCCCGCGTCGTCACGGCGGTCGGCGAGGCGGGCTGGCGCGTCCGCGCGAGCGGGCCGCGCTGGGCGGTCGAGCTCGAGGGCTCGGCCGCGGGGGCGCCGGCGGTCCTGCCGGTGCCGGTCGTGGCCGAGCGACGGGTGGAGGAGCGGTCGCAGCAGTACCTGGCAGGGTCCCTACGGGTCGTGCTGCGGCGCGGGCGGCGCGTGGTGTGGCGGGGCGAGTCTTCGTTGGCAGGGCTGGAGCGGTGGCGGTGAGCCCGGGCGAACGTCAACGGCGGCTGGGTACTCAGCGCAGTTGACGTTCTCAGCGCGCCTCGGCGCGCTGCGCCGCCACCGCCAGCGGCTCCGCTCCCACGAGCCGCTCGAACGGGCCGATCACGGTCCACAGCGCCTTCAGCCGCGCCCGCGCCATCCCGTCGACCGGGTCCACGCGCGCCTCGCTCACCAATTCCGCCCCGCCGTCCGATCCCGGCTCGGTCCAGTGCGCGAACAGCACGCGCACCGTGCCGCGCTCGTCCCAGTGGCGGAATGCCTCCGGTCCGTCGAGCCTCGGGTAGTCGCGCTGGAGCGTCCAGATGCGGCCGCACAGGCCCGACACCGACCACGTCTCGCCCTCGTCGAGCAGCGTGAACGGCTCTGAGCGGAACAGCTCGTCGTAGGTCAGCGCGGCCGGGACGCCCGGGATGCGCCAGCGCACGAGGTGCTGGAGGCGGCGCGTGTCGGAGAGACGGACCTCGCGCGCGGCCTGCCACAGCGCCTCGGGACCGGCAGCCGAGCGGCGCCGGTGGTGGGTGCGCACGGCGGGGCCGGCGATCCAGTCGTCCAGGCGTTCATCGGCTCGGTACGGTGACGGGCGGGGCATGCGGCTGATTCAGCACAAGAAGGAGGCGTACTGGTTCTATCGCTTCCTCTCGACGGGCTACGACCGCTGGGTCAACCCGCTGTTCTGGACCCCGGCCATGCGCACCGACGCGCTGCGCGGGGCGCGGCTCGACGAGCGGCGGCTCGAGGTCCTCGACGCCGGTGCGGGTACGGGCTTCACGACGGAGGGGATCATCGACGCGATCGACCCCGACTGCGTGACGATGCTCGACCAGAGCCCGCACCAGCTCGCGCGGGCCGAGCGCAAGCCGGTGCTGGCCGGCGTGCGCAAGCAGCTCGGCGACGCCGAGGCGCTGCCGTTCGAGACCGACCGCTTCGACCGCTACGTCTCCGCCGGCTCGATCGAGTACTGGCCGTCGCCGGAGCGCGGGATCGCCGAGGCCTACCGCGTGCTCAAGCCGGGCGGGATCGCGATGCTCGCGGGCCCGGTGCCGCCCGGCGACCGGGTCCTGCGGCGGCTCGCCGAGCTGTGGATGCTGTTCCCGACCGAGGCGCAGTACCGCGACTGGTTCGAGCGCGCGGGCTTCGAGGACGTCGAGCTGACCGCGGTGGCGCCGGACTGGTACCGCGACCCGCGCTCGCTCTACGCCGTCGCGGTGAGCGGGCGCAAGCCGGCGGCGGGCGAGTCGCCGATGGCGCTGCCGGCCGCCGTCGAGGACGTGCGCGCGCCGATGGGCTGGCGGCGGCGGCTCGTGTTCGCGGGCCGCTTCGTGCTCGGCTCGCTGGCGGGCGCGGCGTTCGTGCCGGTCGGGGCCGTCCTGTCGCTGCGCCGGCGCCGATGAGCAGCCGCGCCGTCGCCGTCGCCGCGCCGGGGTCGCTCGGCGCGCTGTGGCGCTTCTCGCGCCCGCACACGGTCATCGGGACCACGATCAGCATCGTCGCGCTCTACCTGATCGCGGTCGACGCGCTGCCGGGGCTGGCGCTGGGGGAGGGGCTGTGGGACCTCTGGTGGGTGCTCGTCGCCGGGCTCGCGGTCAACGTCTACATCGTCGGCGTCAACCAGATCGAGGACGTCGAGATCGACCGCGTCAACAAGCCGTTCCTGCCGCTCGCGGCGGGGGAGATGACCCGCGAGCGGGCGCGGGCGGTCGTCGTCTTCGCGGCCGGGCTGGCGATCGCGCTGGCGGTGACGCAGGGCGTGCTGGAGACGGTCGCGGTGCTCGCCGCGCTGGCGGTCGGCACCGCCTACTCGACGCCGCCGCTGCGGCTCAAGCGCTTCCCGGTCGCGGCGTCGCTGTGCATCTCGGGCGTCCGCTCGGTGGTGGTGAACCTCGGCGTCTACGCCCACTTCTCGCTCGCCCTGGGCGACGGGACGGTCGCGATCCCGGCGCCGGTGTGGGCGCTCACGATCGTCGTGGTGCCGTTCTCGTTCGCGATCGCGATCCTCAAGGACGTCCCCGACGCCGAGGGCGACCGGCGCTTCCAGATCATGACCTTCACCGTGCGCGTGGGCGGCGCGCGCGTGTTCCGCGCCGGGCTCGCCGTGCTCGCGCTCGCCTACGTGGGGATGGCGGTGATCGGCCCGCTCGCGATCCCCGAGGCGCAGCCGTGGGTGCTGGCGGGCGGGCACCTGGCGGCGCTGGCGCTGCTGCTGGGCTGGGCGCACGGTGCGGACCCGGCCGACCCGGCGGTCTTCACGCGCTTCTACATGCGCGTGTGGAAGCTGTTCTTCCTCGAGTACGCGCTCGTGGCGCTCGCCTGCCTGGCCGGTTAGCGGCGGCGGCGGAACGCGAGCACGGCGATCAGGCCGGCGATGGCGGCCGCGAGCGCGACAGGGATCGCGGTCCCCGCCGACAGCCTGCGCCCGGACTCCTCGTCGATCGTCTGGAAGCCACCTTCGGGCGGGACGACGTGGGGCGCGGGGCCGGGGATGATCGTCGGGCTCGGCGTGAAGCGGCCGGTCGGGGCCGCCGCTGCCGGCGCGGGCTCCTCCGCCGCGGGCGCGGGCACCGGGGCGCCGACGTGCTTGCGCAGGCGCGGGCGCTCCTCGGCGGTCGCGCCCTCGGGCAGCACGCTCGAGGACTCGTCCTGCGAGTAGGCGAGGCCGTAGTGCTCATAGAGGCGGCGCTCGTCGGCCACGCTCAGCGTCTCGGCCGGCTCGGGGCTGGGAGCGGCGGCGATGCGCTCGCGGTCGTGCTCGACCCGGATCGAGCGCTCCTCGACGCTCGCGCCCGCCAGCGGGACGAACGCGGGATCGCCGCCGTCGAGCGTGACGAGGACCCACTCGGGCGTCTCCGTCGCCTCGTCGAGGAAGATCACGTCGACCGCGCCGAGGCGCTCGCCGTCCGGACCGGCGACGTCGCGGCCCGCCCAGGCGCCGTAGTCCTCGAAATCGCGTCGCGTCGGAAGCTCGGCCATGACATGTGGTCCCTACCGGGAGACATGAGGGATCAAACCATTCGTCGTACAGAGGTCGAATCCGGACGTCCGCCGGAGTGCCCTTGGACGATGCGGGTAAAGCTCCAGATAATGGAAGCGATCGAGCTCAGCCTCCCCCCGGCGCCGACGTCCGCGACGCACGCACGCAGCGAGATCACCGCCAAGCTCGCGTCGCGCGTGGGCGCAAGCGTGCTCGAGGACATCCGCCTGCTCGTCACCGAGCTGATCACCAACGCGCTGCGCCACGGCAAGCTGGTCGCCGGCGACTGCGTGTCGCTGAAGGCGTCGGTCGATGGCGACACCGTTCGCATCGAGGTCCGCGACCCCGGGCGCGACGGTCTCGTCGAGCAGCGCCCGCCCGGTCCACGGGGCGGCGGCTACGGGCTCTATCTCGTCGAGCAGCTCGCCAGGCGCTGGGGCGTGGAGCGCACGGACGGCACCGTCGTCTGGGTCGAGTTGTCGTCCGCAGCCGGGCGCTAGACTCCCGCTGAGACGGGCCGGATCCTCTGCTCGGGGTCGCCGGAACGCACAAGAAGCGCTCGGACGCACCAGGGTCGACGAGACCCCGGGCCGGACGAACGGGTGAGGTATCGCGCGGCAGGCGTGGCATCGAAACCGTGACGACGAATTGACGACTCGCGACGAAGAATCGGACCCCCTGGCGGGCGAATTCGAGCCGTTCCGCATCGACGTCGAGCCGGAGCGCGACTCCGTGCGCGTCGCCCCGGTCGGCGAGCTCGACCTGGCGACGGTCGACAAGCTGCGTGCGGAGGTCGACCGGCTGCGCGAGTCGGGCTTCACCGACATCACGCTCGACCTGCGGGGCGTGCGGTTCCTCGACTCGACCGGGCTGCGGCTCGTGCTCGAGCTCGACGCGGCGGCCCGTGAGGCGGGTCAGCAGCTGGCGCTGATCCGCGGCAGCGACATCGTGCAGCGGATCTTCGAGGTCACGCAGGTGGCCGAGCGCCTGCACTTCGTCGACCGCTAGACAGCGCTCGCGACGACACGAGGTCGGTACCGTGGTCGCGAACGTCAACGATCCGGGAGACCGATGACGCGTCGAATCGAAGCCGGGCCCGTACTCGTGGGGCTGGGCGCAGTGATCGTGCTGGTCAGCTTGTTCCTCGACTGGTACGAGCCGAACGTGATCGCTTGGGAGGCCTTCGAGGTCCTCGACCTGCTGATGGCCGCGCTGGCCGTCGCGGCGATCGTGGCCGCCGTCGGGACCGTAAGGCCGGACGCCGCGGTGATCGAGCGCCACCAGCTGCCGCTGATCGTGGTCGCGCTGACCGTGATCGTCGTCTCGCAGATCCTCGACCCGCCGCCCGCGATCGGCGGCGACCCGATCATGGGCGCGTGGCTCGCGCTCGGCGGCGTGCTGGCCATGTGCGCCGGCGCCGTGCTCACGCTCGGGCGCGTGTCGTTCGCGCTCACCGTCGAGGGCCGCGACACCCGGCGCCACGTGCCGGCGGTCGACGCCCGCACCGACCCGACGACCACGGAGGGGCCGGCCGTGCGGCCGGGCGGCTAGATGGCCGGGCGGGAGATCGCCTTCACGCTCGCCCGCTTCGAGTGGGTGACTCCCGACCGGATCGAGGTCGAGGGCAGCTGGCACGGCGTGCGGCGGCTGGTCCGCGCCACGCTCGTGGTCGAGGTCGACGGGAAGCGCCGCCGTCTGCGCGCGCTGCCCGAGGATCCCGGCTCGCCGGAGGCGTGGACCGCGGCGTTCCCGTGGAAGGGCGAGATGCTCAAGCTCCCGGGCGCCGAGCTCGAGGTCGGCCGCGGCATCGTGATCGACCTGCCGCGCCCGCGCCGCACGAAGGCCCGCGGCGAGAGCGCCCCGTCCGCCCCGATCCCCGCCACGAGCCGCGCCGAGCGCGAGTCGGGCTCCGACGCCGAGCCGCGCCCGACGCGCGCGGCGGCCGCCCAGGCCGAGAGCGCGACGCTCCGCCGCGAGGTCGACGTCCTCCGCACCGACGTCGACACCCTGCGCGACGAGGTCGAGACGCTGCGCGCCCGCGCGGAGGAGGCCGAGAGCGAGGCCGCCACGCAGCGAGCGCACGCCGAGGAGGCCGCGGGCGAGGTCGAGGCGCTCCGCGCCCGCGCTGATGAGGCCGCGGCCGAAGCGGAGACGCTCCGCGCCGCCGCCGGCGACGCGGAGGAGACCGACGCGCTTCGCGCCCGCGCTGAAGAAGCCGACGCCCTCCGCGCCCGCGCCGAGCAGGCCGAGCGGGAGGCCGACGCGCTGCGCTCCCGCGCCGACGAGGCCGACACGCTGCGGGCGCGCGTCGAGGAGGCCGAGGCCGAGCTCACCGCGCTGCGCGCGCGGGTCGAGGACGCCGACGACTACCGCACGCGCGCCGAGGAGGCCGAGGCCGAGCTCGCACCGCTGCTCGCCCGCGCCGAGGAGGCCGAGGCGAAGGCCGCCGTCAAGCCCGACGTCGCGCGCCTGCGGGCCGAGCTCGAGAACGTCGAGCGCGAGCGCAGCGAGCTGCGCGCCAAGCTCGACTCGACCGCCGAGCGGCTCGAGAGCGCCGAGGAGCGGACGCGGCAGCTCGCCGCCGGCAGCGCGGCCACCGCGGAGCGCACCCAGGCGATGCCGCCGCCCGCGACGCGCTTCGGTCGCGAGGGCGCCGAGGACGACAGCGGGCGCTTCGAGCGCACGCGCCGGCCCGCCGAGCGCACCGCCCGGCGGCAGCCCGAGCCGGCCAAGCCGGCGATCGCCGAGAAGGTCTCCGACTGGGTCGGCGGCGTGATGGGCGCCAAGGACGACGAAGGCTCCAAGAACGGCGAGGCCGCCCCGCGGGCCCAGGCGAAGCCCGCCGACAAGCCGGCCGCGGCCCGCCGGCGCACCGGCCGCGCCACTCCCTCGCCGCGCGCCTCCGCTCCCAAGCCCCGCCGCCGCGAGGACCCCTCGTGGGCGCTGCGCATCATCGCGATCGGGCTCGTGGCGCTGCTGCTGCTCGCGCTCGTCCTGATCGTCGCCAGCCTGGCCTAGGTGCCGGGCTCGAACGCGATCGTCACGCGCTCGAAGCCCAGCCCGCGCATCATGCCCTCGAGCATCCGCTGCGTGTTCTCCTGCGCGCGCTTGCGCAGCTCCGGGTCCTCCTTCGCGGCGTCGGCGAGCTTGCGTGTCGCGAGCTCGTAGAGCGGCTGCTCGTCCGCCGGGTTGTCCGCGAAGAGGTCCTCGACGCGGTTGAACAGGCCGCGGTCACGGTCGTAGACGCGCGAGCGGGACGGGTCGAGCCGCGCGTCGGTCAGCGTCGCGGCCGGCAGCGTGATCCGCACCGCCTTGCGGTCGTCGGACACCTCGATCGCGTCCTTCGCGAGCCCCGAGAAGTCGACCGCCGCGTCGACCGACCCCGCCGCGATGAACAGCGTCCGCTCGCCGCGGAGGAACGACGGGAGCAGCTCGTTGTCCTGCTCGACGTCGACCACGATCTGGAGGTTCGCGCTCGCCGCGCGGTACTCGCTCAGGTCCTCGAGCGACTTCCGCAGCACCGGCCCGCTGCGGTCCTTGGTCTCCTCGTCGAACGGGTTCAGCGACCCGACCGCGCCGACGAGCACGACGATGAGCACCACGACCGCGGCCAGCACGGCCAGCGCCAGCACGCCACGGGGCCTGGGGCGTGGGGAGCGGGCGGAGGTCATCGCGCGGCTCAAAGTAGCGCCAGCACCCCGGGCAGCAGCGCCAGCGCCGCCACGATGCTGAGCGCGACCCCTGTCGCGGCCTGGCAGACCGAGAACCCGTAGAGGCGCGAGAACGACAGCGTCGCCATCGGGAACGGCCCGAACGCCAGGAACCACAGCGCCGGCGGGATCGCCAGCCCGAGCAGCGCGCCCGCCGCGAGCACGCCGGGCACGAACGTCAGGTGCAGCGCGAGCGCGCGGACCGCCAGCTTCAGCTCCGGTCCCTTGAGCCAGCGCCCGCGCGGCCACGCGACGCCGAGCAGCAGCGCGCTCGTGGCCGCGACCACCGTGCCGCCGATCCCGACCACCTCGGGGATCACCGCCGGCGCCTCGACGAAGCGCGCGAGCACGAGGCCCGCCACCGCGCCCGCCATCGGCGCGTAGTCGGTCAGCGCGGTCTTCGGCGCCTGCGGGATCGGCGCACGGCCGCGCAGCAGCCGCACCCCGATCGCGATCCGCGGCATCGTGAGCATGTCGTAGGCCACCAGCACGACGGCCGCCCGCGGCCCGAGCGTCGCCGCCGCGATCGGCAGCGCCCACATCGTCGGGTTGCCGTACATGCCGAACGCCAGCATCGGCCCCTCGCGCCGGCGCCGGAACAGCCGGGCGGCGAGCAGCACCGCCGACACCTGCGCCACCAGCAAGAGCCCGAGCGCGCCCAGCTCGCCGGCGCCGCCCTGGAAGCTCCAGCCCGCGAGCACGGCGAGCGAGCCCAGTCCGAGCGCGAACTGGGTCCGGAAGGCGACGGCGAAGTACCGCTGGAGCCACGCGCGCAGCGCGAAGCCGACCGCGAACCCGCCTGCGAGCGAGATCGCGACAGGCATGTCCCCTTATGGGTTAGCAGCCGCTCAGGCGCGAACGCCCGCGAACCGGGTCGGCGCGCTCGGCAGCCGCGCCGGGTCGAAGCGTCGAGCATCTCCGCCGCGGTCGACGCGCCCTCGAAGCCCAGCGTCCGCGCCATCCAGCGCACCGCGTCCTCGGCCCCGACCTCGCGCAGCGTCACCGACCCGTGGCGCTTGGCCAGCCGCGCGCCGTCGCGCCCGAGCACGAGCGGCACGTGCGCCCACGACGGCTCCGGCAGCCCGAGCAACCGCGCCACGAGCAGCTGCCGCGGCGTCGAGTCGACGAGGTCCGCGCCCCGCACGACCTCGCCGATGCCCTGTTCGGCGTCGTCGACCATCACGGCCAGGTTGTACGCCGCCGCGCCGTCGTTGCGCCGCACCACGAAGTCGTCGACGACGGCCTCGACCCGCCCCAGCAGCCGGTCCTCGAAGCCGATCCGCTCCGCCTCGGCGCGCACGCGCAGCGCCGGCGGCCGGCCGCCCGCGCGCTTGCGCCGCCGCTCGCCGTCGGTCAGGCGCAGGCAGGTGCCCGGGTAGGCGCCCTCCGGCAGCGGCCCGTGCGGCGCCGAGGCCGCCGCCCGGATCTCCGCCCGCGTGCAGAAGCACTCGTAGATCCGGCCCGCGGCCCGCAGCTGGGCGATCGCCGCCTCGTACGCCTCGCTGCGCGCGGACTGCCACAGCACCTCGCCGTCCCAGTCGAGCCCGATCGCGGCCAGGTCCTCGAGCTGCTCGGTCGCGGCGTCCATCCGCACCCGCCCGGGGTCGAGGTCCTCCATCCGCACGAGGAACCGCGCGCCCTGCGAGCGCGCGAACAGCCACGCCAGCAGCGCGGTGCGCAGGTTGCCGACGTGCAGCGTGCCCGTCGGGCTGGGCGCGAAGCGGCCGTCGGCGTTCACGCGCCGTACGTGAAGGGCAACCCGTCCGCGATCTCGGCCAGCCGCGGGGCGTCGCGGTCGCGGTCGCTGTAGAGCAGCTCGACGGCGCGCGGCCACTCGATCCCGACGTCGGGATCGGCGAACGAGATGCCGCTCTCGGTCGCGGCGTCGTAGTAGTTCGTGCACTTGTAGACGAAGTCGGCCTCGTCGGAGAGCACGCAGAAGCCGTGCCCGAAGCCGACCGGGATCCACAGTTGGTGACCGCGGGTGTCGTCGAGCTCGCAGCCCTCCCACTGGCCGAACGTGGGCGAGTCGCGCCGCAGGTCGACCGCGACGTCGAAGACGCGGCCGCGGGCCACGCGCACGAGCTTGCCCTGCCCGGGGTGGGTCTGGAAGTGGATCCCGCGCAGCGTGCCGCGGCGCGAGCGCGAGTGATTGTCCTGCACGAAGTCCGTGGGAATGCCGTGCCGCGCCCACTCGTCGGCCCGGTAGGTCTCGAGGAAGAAGCCGCGCTCGTCGCCGTGCACGGCGGGCGCGAGCAGGACGAGGCCGTCGAGGCGTGTGGGGAGGCGTTCCATGACGGGCTGCACCTTACGAGGGAGGAGTCCGAGCGCACCGTGTCGAATCGGGGGTCGCACATGCCAAGGACCGCGACCATGCCCCCCGCCGCCCAGGGACACCAGACCCTGTCGGCCTACATCTCCTCCCGCTTCGACGAGTTCTCGCGGTCCCAGAAGGACGTCGCGCAGTACGTCGTCGACCACCTCGACGAGGTGGCCTTCCACACCGCGGAGGAGCTCGCGCGCCGCGCGAGCACCTCGTCCTCGACCGTCGTGCGCTTCTCGCAGGCGCTGGGCTTCGAGGGCTTCCCCGAGCTCCAAGAGGCCGCTCGCGAGGAGTACCGCCACCTGCACCGCGCCGCCGACCCGACGAACGGGCAGAAGAGCGCCGAGCCGCTGTTCTCGCTCGATCAGAACGCGTTCGAGTCCGCCGTCGCCGCCGACCACGTCAACGTGGAGGAGACGGCGCGCAAGGTCTCGCGCTCGCAGGTCGAGGCCGCCATCGAGGCGATCGCCACGCACGAGAAGGTGCTGATCGCCGGCACCGACCAGATGGCGTTCTTCGCCTCCTACCTGCGCCACCTGCTGATGCTGCTCGACATCCGCGCCGAGATCGCGGCCTCGCCGTCCCAGGAGGCGCTGTCCCGCCTCGGGCGCATCGACGACCAGACGCTGGTGATCGGCCTGAGCGCCGGCCGTCCGCACCCGCTGGTCGTGCGCGCGATGAAGATCGCCCGCCACCGCAAGGCGGCGACGCTGGCGATCGTCGACGCGACGCTCTCCGAGGTCTCGAAGCTGTCGGAGCGCACGCTCTACTACTCGTCGAACTCGCCGGCCTTCGTGCGCTCGCACGTCGGCCTGCTCTCGATCCTGCAGGCGCTGGCCTACGGCGTCTACGCCCGCGACGCGGCGCAGTACGACGACCGCATCCGGGCCTTCCGCCTGAAGTAAGTCTGTACATCGCGGACAACCGCTCTGCCGCGATGGCGTAGCTACCATGGCTGGCATGCGCGACGAGTCGACTTTCCGCGTCAAGGCCGGGCTGGCCGAGATGCTCAAGGGCGGCGTCATCATGGACGTCGTCGACGCCGAGCAGGCCAAGATCGCCGAGGACGCCGGCGCCGCGGCCGTGATGGCGCTGGAGCGGGTCCCCGCCGACATCCGGCGCGACGGCGGCGTGGCGCGCATGTCGGACCCGATCCTGATCAAGGGGATCCAGGAGGCCGTGACGATCCCGGTGATGGCGAAGGCCCGCATCGGCCACTTCGTCGAGGCGCAGGTGCTCGAGGCGCTCGAGATCGACTACGTCGACGAGTCCGAGGTCCTCACGCCCGCCGATGAGGCCAACCACATCGACAAGTGGGCCTTCAAGGTCCCGTTCGTGTGCGGCGCCACCAACCTCGGCGAAGCGCTGCGGCGGATCGCGGAGGGCGCGGCGATGATCCGCTCCAAGGGCGAGGCCGGGACGGGCGACATCGTCGAGGCCGTGCGCCACATGCGCAAGATCAACGGCGAGATCAAGCGGATCTCCGGGCTCGACGACGCCGAGCTCGCCACCGCCGCCAAGGAGCTGCAGGCGCCGCTCGACCTCGTGCGCTCGGTCGCCAAGGCGGGCAAGCTGCCGGTCGTGCTGTTCTGCGCGGGCGGCATCGCCACCCCGGCCGACGCCGCGCTGATGATGCAGCTCGGGGCCGAGGGCGTGTTCGTGGGCTCGGGCATCTTCAAGTCCGACGACCCGGCGCCGCGCGCCGCCGCGATCGTCGAGGCCACCACGCACTTCCAGAACCCCGAGCGCGTGGCCGCCGCCTCCGAGGGCCTGGGCACCGCGATGGTCTCGCTGGAGACGCGCAAGCTCGAGGAGCAGCAGCTCCTCGCCAACCGAGGCTGGTAGCGCGTGCCGCCGCTGGTCGGCGTGCTCGCTCTGCAGGGCGATTTCGAGGCGCACGTCCGGCTGCTGCGCGAGCTCGGCGCCGAGCCGCGCGAGGTGCGCGTGCCGGCCGACCTCGAGGGGCTCGACGGGCTCGTGATGCCCGGCGGCGAGTCGACCACGATGACGCTCGGCATCGCCCGCGAGGGCCTCGGCGACCCGCTGCGCGAGTTCGTACGCTCCGGCGTGCCCGTGCTCGGCACCTGCGCGGGGATGATCATGCTCGACCGCGAGCACCTCGGTCTGGCCGACTACACGTGTAGGCGCAACGCGTTCGGCCGCCAGATCCGCTCGTTCGAGGCCGACCTGCGCATCCCCGGCATCGACGGCCCGCCGGTGCGCGCGGTGTTCATCCGCGCGCCGTGGATCGACGAGGCGGGGGAGGGGGTCGAGATCCTCGCCTCCGTCGACGGCCACCCGGTCGCCGCCCGCCAGGACAACATGCTCGTCATCTCCTTCCACCCTGAGATCGCCGGCGAGCGCCGAGTCCACGAGCTGTTCCTGCGCGCCGTGCGCGAGCGGGCGGAGGCGGCGGCCTGAGCGTCGCCCTGCTCGGCGCGGTGCTGGCGCTCGCGGCGCCGGCCGGCGACCGGGAGCTGCTGGAGCGCTACCGCCCGGTCTACGTGCAGGACTCGCGCGACCGCCATCCGCCGGCGGGCGTGCGCGGCACGCGACCGGCGTCCTACGGCCGCGTCGAGGGGCCGTGGCTGCAGTACTGGCGCTGGCACGTCTACAACGCCCAGGACCGCGGCATCCTCCGCACCGGCCGCCACGAGGGCGACTGGGAGCTCGTGCAGGTGCGCCTGGAGGGCGGGCGCCCGGCCGAGGCGGTCTACGCCCAGCACAGCGGCGCCGAGCGCTGCGGGTGGGGCGAGGTGCGGCGGCGGGGCGACGCGCCCGTCGCGTACCTCGCCAACGGGTCGCACGCGAGCTACTTCGTCCCGGGCGTCCGCGACCGCACGTTCCCGGACCCCAACGACGAGGCCGACGGGCGCGGCCGGGTCCAGCGCCCGCGCCTGGTGGTGATCTCCGAGCGCTCGCCCGCGTTCATGCGCTTCACCGGCCGCTGGGGCACGAGCCGGGCCGGCTGGCCCGGCGAGTCGTCGAGCCCGCGCGGGCCGGCCTTCCAGGGTGAGAGCTGGGACGACCCGGCGGCGTTCGCGGCGAGCGCGCGCGGCTGTGCCGCCGGGCGCTGCGACGAGGTGGGGAAGTGCGACGACCGGGAATGGGTCGTGGCCGGCGTCCTCGCGCTGCTGGTGCTGGCGCTGCTGGCCGGGGGATGGACCCGGCGCCGTCCTGGCGCCGGATCACATGCCGCCCGTTGAACTCCATCCCAGCTTGGAGGTCGGGAGGAGAGGGGGCGCAGGCGCATCCGGCGCCCACGCCCTCGATGCCCCCAACGGGTCCCGCCATCTCAAGGTGCGGTTTTCCGGTTGATCAAATGTGGGGAACAATCGAGAAATCCTGAGCAATGTCGCAAACGCGCCGAAGCACGTTTGCCGGGCCAGGGCGGTGGTTAGGGCAGCAGGCATGACCTCCACGCCCATCCCGTCCGTCCCGCTCAGCCAGCTCGGCCGCGCCGCCCACGACGCCGGGCTCGCCGGCCTGCTCGGCGGCAACCTCTTCGGCCGCCTCGCTCTGCACCCGGCGGTCACCTCGATCTCCGACGAGCGCGAGCGCGGCAAGGTCGTCAACGCCGCCTGGAAGCGCTACGGCGCCGTCAACTCGGTGTCGCTGCTCGCCGTCATGAGCGGCTGGGCCGGCGCGCGGGCCGGCGAGGCGCGGAACGAGCGCCTGTCGGACGCGGAGCGCAAGCTGGCCTACGCCAAGGACGTGCTCGTCGGCGTCGTGGCCGTCACCGGCGTGGCGACCGCCGTCGAGGGCGTGCGCTTCTCCCGCGACGCGCCCGGAGGCGCCGTGCCGCTGCGCGACGGCGACCACACCGCGCCGGGCGCGCGGCCCGAAGCGAAGCGCCGCAAGCGGCGGCTCAACGTGCTGGGCGCGGCGAGCCTCGCCGCCGAGCTCGCGCTCGTGGGCGTCAACGCCGCGCTCGGCCAGCAGAACTTCCGCCGCCCGCCGGCGCGGCGCTTCGCCCTCCGCCGCTGACCCCTCGAGCTACTTCCGGTCCGGGTTGACGACGTCCTTCGCCTTGTCGGAGACGTCGCCCGCGGCGTCCTTGACCTTGCCGGTCGCCTTGTCGACCTTGCCCTCGCGCTTCAGCGAGTCGTCGCCGGTCAGCGATCCGGCGCCTTCCTTGATGCGGCCCTTCGCGTCGTCCTTCGCTCCGTCACCCATGTCAGGTCCCCCTGTTCGTGGTCACACCACGAGTCCGTGGCGCATCGTGTTCTCGGTTACTACCCGAGGCTCCACGAACTGGAGCAAATAGCCCGGCCCGCCCGCCTTCGTGCCGGTGCCGGACAGCCGGTTGCCGCCGAACGGCTGGCGCGCGACCATCGCGCCGGTGATCGAGCGGTTGACGTAGAGGTTGCCGACCGGCACCCGCGCCTCGACGTAGTCGACGGTGTCGGGGTTGCGGGCGAACAGGCCGGCGGTCAGCGCGAACGGTGAGCGGTCGAGCACGTCGCAGGCCGCTTCGACGCTCGCGACGCGCTCGACGGCCAGCAGCGGGCCGAAGATCTCCTCGTGGATGACCGGCGAGTCGTCCGGGAGGTCGGCGGCGAGCGTCGGCGTGGCGAACCAGCCGCCGCCGGGCACGTCGCGCGCCTGCGCGGCGATGCGGCCGGTCTTCTCCGCCTCGGCGGCGTAGCGCGCGACGCGCTCCTGCGCCTCCTGCTCGATCACCGGCGGCACGTCGGTGTCGAGCAGCTCGGCCTGGCCGACCTGCAGCACCTCGACCGCGCCCGCCAGCCGGTCGACGAGCGCGTCGTGGATCGACTCGTGGGCGAGCACCCGCGCGGCCGCCGAGCACTTCTGGCCCGCGAACACGAACGCGCTCGCCACCAGCGCGGGCACGACCTCGTCGAGGTCGGCGTCGGAGTCGACGATGACCGCGTTCTTGCCGCCCATCTCGGCCACCACGCGCTTGAGGTGGCGCTGGCCCTCGGGCACCTCGGCCGCCGTGCGGACGATCTCGAGCCCGACCTTGTTGGAGCCGGTGAAGGCGATCGTGTGCACGCGCGGGTCCTTCACGAGCGCCGCGCCGACGTCGCCCTCGCCGGGCAGCAGCGCCAGCGCCTCGGGCGGCACGCCGGACTCGCGCAGCGCCTGCACGAGCAGCGCGGCGCAGCCGGGCGTCTGCTCGGCCGGCTTGAGGATGACCGCGTTGCCGGTGGCGAGGCCCGCGGCGGTCATCCCGAGCGGGATCGCGACCGGGAAGTTCCAGGGCGAGATGACCGCGACGACGCCGCGCGCCGTGTAGCGCAGCTCGTTGCGCTCGCCGGGCACCTGCAGCAGCGGGGCGCCCTGCGCGAGGTCCACGGCCCCGCGCGCGTAGTACTCGAGGAAGTCGATCGCCTCGCACACGTCGGCGTCGGCCTCGGGCCACGGCTTCGCCGCCTCGCGCACCTCGAGCGCGGCGACCTCGAGCCGCCGCGTGCGCAGCCAGTCGGCGGCGGCGACGAGGATGTCGGCGCGCTTCTGCGCCGGGGTCGCGCCCCACTCGCGCGCGCCCTTCGAGGCGGCCAGCGCCAGCGCCGCCTCGACCTCGTCCGGCGTGGCGGAGGCCGCCTCGGCCACCACGCGGTCGGGCCGGCCGGGGTCGGTGGAGATCAGCTCGGCCCCTTCGCGCCGCTCGCCGCCGACCCACACCGGCACCTTGACCGCCGGCTTCGCGTCGTGCTCGGCGAGCGCCTCGGCGAGCTGCGCCCGGATCGGGGCCCGCCGCAGCTCGAGGATCGGCTCGTTGCGGAACTCCTTCACGCTGTCGACCGAGGCGTAGCCGGTGACGAGGCCTCTGGCCGAGGCAGGGGCTTGGCGAGCAGCTCCTCGATCGCCACGCCGCGCGCCTGCTCCTGCAGGAACGAGTCGTTGCTGGTGTTCTCGAGCAGCCGCCGCACGAGGTAGGCCATGCCCGCCACGAGGTCGCCGACCGGGCAGTACGCGCGCACGCGCAGCCCCTGGGCGGCGATCGCGGTCTGGAGCGGGTCGCCGAGCCCGCGCAGGATCTGCATCTCGACGTCGGCGTCGTCGCCGCCCGTGAGCCGGTTGTAGGCGATCGCGTGCGCGACCGAGCGCAGGTTGTGCGACGCGATCGCGGGGCGCAGCCCGCAGCCGTCGGCGTGGTGGTCGATGAGCCCGCGCGTGAGCGCCTCGAAGTTGAGATCGGAGTCGGCCTTGACCTCGAACACGGGCGGCTGCCAGCCGTGCTGGACGGCCTCGACGATCTCGTGGTCCCAGTACGCGCCCTTGACGAGCCGCACGGTCAGCGGCTGCGCGCGCTCCGCGCCGGGGCCGTTGATCCACTCCACGATCGTGTCGAGCGTGGCGGGCGAGTCGCGCAGGTAGGCCTGCAGGACCACGCCCGCCGACGGTCCCGGGCGGAACTCCTCCTCCGCGAGCAGCGACAGGATCAGCTCGAGCACGGCGTCGCGCGAGTCCAGCGACTCCATGTCGATGTGGAGGTGGGCGCCCAGCTCGTGCGCGCGGCGCAGCAGCGCTCGCAGCCGCGCGGCGGCGTCGCGCTGCCCGCGCAGCGGCGCGTCGGGCTTCATCAGCGGCGTGAGCGCGGAGACCTTGACGCTCAGGTTCGCGCGCGGGAGCGCGCCGAACGAGTCGGTCTCGAGCAGCGGCCGCGCCGGCCAGCCCCGCATCGACTCGACGAGCGTGGCGAGCGCCTCGTCGCAGCGCTCCGCGTAGCGCTGCGCCTCGGCCTGCGTCACGGTCGCCTCGCCCAGCAGGTCGACCGAGGAGGCGACACCGTCCTTCCAGAGGTCGCGGAACACGCCGAGCGCCTCGCGCGGCGACTCGCCGACGATGAAGCGGTGGGCCATGTGCTTGACGCCGCGCGCCGCGGCGGCGCCGAGCGCGGTCCGCCCGGCCCGGCTCGAGCCCATCCGCATCGCCGCGGAGATCGGGGGCGGCGGCTCGCCGACCTCGCCGAGGAAGCCGGTCAGGTGGCGCGCGAGGTCGTCGAGGTTGCGGCAGGCGGGCACGACGTCGACGAAGCGGAACAGCGCGGCCTTCAGCTCCTGGTCCTTGGAGGCGAGCTCCATCGCCTTCTCGTCGGCCGCCTTCAGCGGGTTGCGCGACGAGCGGGGGAGCGCCTTGGCGAGCCGCTCGCCGACCGCGAACAGCTCCGTCTCCAGCGCGCTCTCCTCGACCACGCAGGCGACGATACCGTGGGGCTCATGAAGATCGCCGTCGCCGCCGACGAGCGCACCGGGGTCGCCGACGCCGTGGTCGAGGAGCTGCGCCGCCGCGGCCACGAGCCGCTCCCGCACGGCGCGCTCTCCGACGCCGAGCGCGACGACTGGGCGTGGGCCTCGGAGGCCGCCGCGCGCGACGTCGCCGACGGCCGCGCCGAGCAGGCCGTCGTCTGCTGCTGGACCGGCACCGGCGCCTCGATCGCCGCCAACAAGGTGCGCGGGATCCGGGCCGCGCTGTGCGGCGACGCGGCGACCGCCGCGGGCGCGCGCAGGTGGAACGACGCCAACGTGCTCGCGCTGTCGCTGCGCACGACCTCGCCGGCGCTGCTCGAGGAGATCCTCGACGCCTGGTTCGAGGCGCAGCCGTCGCCGGACGACGACGACCGCGCAAACATCTCCCATTTGACAGAGATCGAGAGCTAGAGTCGGCAGGGCATGGAGCGCGCACACGCCGAGGAGGCGTCCGCGGAGCCGGATGCCCCGACGGCGACGGGATCCGCTCCTGCGCTTCCCGGCGCGCTCACCCCGGCCACGGCACTCGCGCTGCAGCGCTCGATCGGCAACCGCAACGTCGTGCGCATCGCGCGGCAGCCGGCGACCGCCCCGGCGCCGATCGCGCCGCTCGTGTCCGACTGGGAGGACGTCGCGACCTACACGGACGCCGCCCAGAACTTCCGCATCGGCTCGATCTGGATGCAGCAGGACATCGAGGGGATGGATCCCGACAGCGCGATCGTCAAGCGCGCGCAGGAGCTGATCGAGCAGTCGCGGAACCTGGCCGAGTGGCACATCGGAGCCGGTGACAAGGCCATCGACCAGATGTGGGTCGAGGGCGTACGAGACGGCCTCGACGAGATCCGCCAGATGCGCCGGGACATCAAGTGGGAGAAGGACGCCCCCAAGCGCGCGGCGATCGCGCAGGCCGCCGCCGAGGCCGAGCGCGTCGCAGCGGAGTACAAGCGGCTCGAGCCGAAGCTGCTCGATGCCGCGCGCGCCGCCTTCCGCGCCGACGACGACTCGCTGAAGGCGCTCGCGGACTTCCTCGACAAGTACGGCACCCAGCTCGACATCGGCCTCGGCATCTTCGAGATGTCGCGCGACATCAGCGGCGCGCTGATGAAGGCCAAGGGCCTCGACCTGCCGCCCATCGGCAAGTTCGCGGACGCGCTCGGCAAGCTCAACAAGGGCCTGTCGGCGATCAACCTCGCGCTCAGCATGCGCGGTGAGGCGGGCAAGACCGAGCTCGACAAGGGCATCAACGGCATCGGCTTCGCCGCGGGCGCGTTCTCCGCCCTCGGCACGCTCGCGGGCGTCTCGGCGCACATCGGCATGTACGCCAACCTCTACCTCGTGCCGCTCACCAAGGCCTGCCTCGAAGGCGTGGCGAAGCTCGGCGAGCTCATGCACGAGCAGAACAAGACGTGGGTCGAAGCGTTCGGCGCGCCGGGCAACTACTACGTCGAGCCCGGCGGCGAGCCGATGTGGCAGTACATGACGTCGGTGATGAAGGCGAAGTCGTCCTCCGCGGTCGCCGAGCCGTCCGACGCGGTAGCCGCGTACTTCTTCGAGCACCGCGCGAAGCTCGACGTCGGCGTCAACGCGAAATCATCGCTCTCCGAGCTGCCGATCGAAGGCGTCTACGGCTTCCGCGCCGTCGACAAGGCGAAGTTCAAGGCGTGGATCTACAACAACCGCCACGCGGTGTGGGCAATGCTCTACGGCTCGATGAAGAGCGGCAAGGGGTGAAGGCCAGGCTCGCCGCCGCGCTGTTCCTGCTCCTCGCGAGCACGGCATCCGCGGCGCCGGGCGACCCTGACGCGACCTTCTCGGGCGACGGCCAGCTGATCGTGGACTTCGCGGACGGGCGCGAGCTGGGGAACGCGGTGGCGATCGCCCCCAGCGGCGCGATCGTCGTCGCGGGGGGGTACCGCGAGGCGGGGAGCGGTCAGACCGACGACTTCGCGATCGCGCGCGTGAGCTCCAGCGGCGCGTCGATCGAGACGCGGACGCCGGACATCCAGGGCGGCGACGACACCGCTCTGGGCCTCGCGTTCAACGGCTTCAGCGACACGATCGTGTTGAGCGGCTTCTCCAAGCCGAACCCGGGGGTCACCCACAACGAGTTCGCGGCGGTGCGCCTCGACTCCATTCTCCAGCCCGACCCGTCGTTCAACGGGACCGGCGCGGCGCGGGTCGACTTCGGGACCGGCGCGGTCGCCAAAGACGTCGCCGTCGACTCGCTGTTCAGGATCGTGCAGGTGGGGGTCGCGGACGCGGGAACCGGTGACGACGACTTCGCGCTCACGCGCATCCGCGCCAGCGACGGCACCCTCGACGGCACGTTCTCGGGCGGCACGGTGACGACCGACCGCGGCGGGGTCGAGCAGGCCAACGCCGTCGCGATCCAGTCCGACGACAAGATCGTGGTCGCCGGCATCAGCGGGCCGCCCGGCGACTTCGACTGGGCGGTCGCCCGCTACAGCGCGATCGACGGTTCGCCCGACACGAGCTGGTCGCCGGACGGCTGGCGTGAGACGGACTTCGGGGCCGCCCAGGAGTACGCGAACGACGTCGCGATCCAGCCCGACGGGAAGGTCGTGGTCGCGGGGTCCACCGACGCGGGGTTCGCGCTCGCCCGCTACAACACGAACGGCACGCTGGACACGAGCTTCTCGGGCGACGGCAAGCTGACGACGGCGTTCGGCGGCAGCGACGTCGCCACCGGTGTGGCCGTGCAGCCCGACGGCCGGATCGTCGCCGGCGGCCATTCGTTCAGCAGCGGCGGCGTGACGTCGCGCGACTTCGCTCTCGCCCGGTATGACCCGGACGGCGCGCTCGACACCACCTTCTCGGGCGACGGCAAGCAGACGCTGAACCTGGGCGCGACCGACATCGCCAACGGCATCGCGCTCCAGTCCGACGGCAAGATCGTGCTGGTCGGCACGCGGGACCCGGGGGTGCTCGACACCACGTTCGCGATCACGCGCTTCGAGGGCGGCGGCCCGCCGCCGGACTCCGACGGCGACGGCCTGTCCGACGCCGATGACGACTGCCCGTTCGCGGCGGCGACGACGCCGAGCGGCTGTCCCCCGCCGGTCGACCCCTTCCCGGCGCAACCCGTCCCGCTCCCGACGCCTCCGCCGCCCGCAGGCGGGGGCACGACCGGCACCCCGGGCGCCGACGTCTTCGTCGGCGTGCCCGGGCAGCGGAACCTCTTCCGCGCGGGAGCGGGCAACGATCGCCTCACCGGCGGCCCGCTCGCCGACCTGCTGTGCGGCGAGGCCGGCAACGACCGGCTCGACGGCGGCGCGGGCGCGGACCAGCTCTACGGCGATTTCTGCCCCGGCGCCACGCTCTCGGCGCTGGCCCGTGCGGGGAACGACGTGATCCGCGGCGGCTCGGGCAACGATCGCCTCGACGGCGGCGCGGGCCGCGACACGCTCTCGGGCGGCGCAGGTAACGACCGCCTCACCGGCGGCGCCGGCAACGACACGCTCGCTGGCGGCGCCGGCAGGAACCGCTTTGCGGGCGGCGCCGGAAACGACAAGCTCAACGCCGCCAACCGCAAGCGCGACCGCGTCGACTGCGGCGCCGGCCGCCGCGACAGCGCGCGCGTGGACCGCATCGACCGCGTCAAGCGCTGCGAGCGGGTGCGCCGCAGCCGCTAGGCGGCCGCGAAGCGCACGGTGCCGCCGGGCCCGTCTTCCTCGACCGCTCGCCCGTCCTCGAGCAGCATGTCGACGTGGCCGAGCACCTCGCACAGCGTGAGGTAGGCCTGCGTGACCGCGACGTTGCCCCACAGCTCCTGCGCGATCTCGTGCGCCGAGCGCGGCCGCTCCTCGAGCAACCCGGCGATCTTGCCCGCGCGGCGGTCGTGCAGCGCGAAGCGCTCGTCGATCAGCTCGACGTGGTTGGTGACCGGCTCGCCGTGCCCGGCGAGGATCACGCGCGCGTCCATCTCGCGCGTCTCGCGCATCGAGCGGATGTAGGTCAGCAGCGCCCGCGGCCGGCCGCCGCCCGGCTCGCCCGACTTGCCGCCGAGCGGCCGCGAGATCAGCGGGTTCGAGGAGATGTGGGCGATCAGGTGGTCGCCGCCGATGACCTCGCCCGACTCGGGGTCGGAGAAGATCGTGTCCGACGGTGAGTGCCCGGGGCGGTGCAGGACGTCGAGGCCGCGGCCGGCGAACTCGAGCCTCCCGCCGTCGCGCAGACGCCTCGTGACCTTCGCCGAGCCGCCCCAGCCGCGGAACGAGCGCGACACCGCGCGCAGGGCGGTCACGACGTCGCGCGTGATCCCGTGGCGCAGCATCAGCGCCTCGGCCAGCTCGTCGTCGTGCTCGGCCTCGGATCCGAAGTCCTCGATCACCGGCGCCAGCAGGTCGAGCGCGCACACCTCGGCGCCCGAGCGGCGGGCGAGGATGCCGACGAGGCCCAGGTGGTCGATGTGCTGGTGCGTGATGACGATCCGCTCGAGGTCCTCGATGCGGTGCCCGTGCCCGGCGAGCGCGCGCTCGAGCTCGTCGAGCGCCTTGCCCGAGTTCGGGCCGGTGTCGACGAGCGTCAGCGGGTCGTCCTCGATCAGGTAGCAGTTCACCCGCCCGACCATGAACGGCGTCGGGATCGAGAGCGTGTGAATCACGAGCGGATGAGGCCCAGCACCTCGTCGCGCTTGGCCTCCATGTCCTCCTGGGAGACGAGCGACTCGAGCGTCAGCCGCAGCAGCGGCTCCGTGTTGGAGGGCCGCACGTTGAAGTGCCAGTCGTCGTAGTCGATCGAGATGCCGTCGAGCTCGCGCTGGTCGGCGTCCGCGTAGCGCTCCTTGATCTGCTGCAGCTTGCCCGCCTGATCCTCGACCTCGGAGTTGATCTCGCCGGAGATGAAGTACTTCTCGCGGTAGGGACGCAGGAGATCGGAAAGCGCTCGCGCCCTTCTGCCCGAGGAGCTCGAGGATCAGCAGCGCCGGGATCGTCCCGGAGTCGGCGTTGTAGAAGTCGGCGAAGTAGTAGTGGCCGGAGACCTCGCCGCCGAAGGCGCCGCCCTCGTCGCGCATGCGCGCCTTGAAGAACGCGTGGCCGACGCGGTTGACGAGCGCGCGCCCGCCGGCCGCCTCGACGGTGTCGGCGACCGCCCGCGACGCCCGGATGTCGTAGAGGATGTCCGCGCCCGGGCGCTTCTGGAGGACCGACTCGGCGAGCAGCGCGCACACGAAGTCGCCGGGCGCGAACTCGCCGGTCTCGTCGATGAAGAAGCAGCGGTCGGCGTCGCCGTCCCAGGCGATGCCGAGGTCGGCGCCCTCCTCGCGCACCCTGCGGATGATGAACTCGCGGTTCTCGGGCAGCAGCGGGTTCGGCTCGTGGTCGGGGAACTCGCCGTCGGGCTCCCAGTAGGTGGGGACGAGCCGCAGGCCGTCGAGCCGCGCGAGGATCGGGCCGACCATGGGGCCCGCCATGCCGTTGCCGCCGTCGAGCACGACCTTGGCCGGCCGGATCGCATCGGTGTCGACGAACCGCAGCGCGGCGTCCTGGAACTCGCCGTAGAGGTCGACGTCCTCGGCACTTCCCTCGCCTGGAGGCTCGGGAAGCGCTTGGGCGACCATGCGGGCGATGTCGCCGATCCCGGAGTCGCCGCTCAGCGCCACCGCGCCGCGCTCCACGAGCTTCGCGCCCGTGTACGCCTTCGGGTTGTGCGAGGCGGTGCACATCAGCCCGCCGTCGAGGTCGCGCGAGCCGACGAGGTAATAGAGCATCTCGGTGCCGACCATCCCGGCGTCGAGCACGTGCGCGCCCTCCGCCATCAGCCCCTCGCGGTAGCGCGCCGCGAGCTCCGGCGCCGTCAGCCGCATGTCGCGGCCGAGCCCGACGCGCAGCTCGCTCGTGGGCTTGCCCGCCAGGTCCGCGAGCACGCGCGCGAACGCGCGCCCGACCGCCTCCGCCACGTCGCCGTCGATCTGCTCGCCGTACAGCCCGCGGATGTCGTAGGCCTTGAAGATCTCCGGTGGCGGCGGGGTAGGCAAGCGGGGCAGGATACGCTGCCGCGTTCACATGCTGGAGACCCAGGACAAGCTGCCGGCCACGCCGCCCGGCAAGGGCGAGGCCAAGGTCATCGTCGTCATGCCCGCGCGCAACGCGGCCAAGACGCTCGAGGCGACGGTCTCCGGGATCCCGCGCGCGTGGGTCGACGAGATCATCCTCGTCGACGACTCCTCGACCGACGACACCGTCGAGCTCGCGCGCCAGCTGCCGCTCCACGTCGTCTGGCACCCGCACAACGTGGGCTACGGCGGCAACCAGAAGACCTGCTACCTCGAGGCGCTGCAGCGCCACGCCGACGTCGTCGTGATGCTGCACCCCGACGGCCAGTACGAGCCGGGGATCATCCCCAAGCTCGTCGAACCGATCGTGCGCGGCGAGGCCGACATCGTGCTCGGCTCGCGCTTCCTCGACCCCGACGGCGCGCGCCGGGGCGGGATGCCGTGGTGGAAGCGCGCGGCCAACCGCTTCCTGACCGGCGCCGAGAACCGGCTGATGGGAACCGAGCTCTCCGAGCTGCACACCGGCTACCGCGCGTTCTCGCGCGAGCTGTTGCTCGAGGTGCCGTTCCTGCGCAACTCGCTCGACTTCGCGTTCGACACCGAGCTGCTGATGCAGGCCGCGCACTTCGGCTACCGCTTCCACGAGGTGCCGTGCGCGACGATCTACAACAACGAGGCGTCCTCGGTGTCGTTCCGCCAGGGCGTCGTCTACGGCGTGAAGTCGCTGTGGGCCGGCGCGCGCCTCGTGCTTCACCGCCGCGGCCTGTGGCGGTCGAAGAAGTTCCAGGCGTGAAGCGCGTCTGCGTGTTCTCGGGCTCCAGCCCGGGCGCGGACATCGCCTACCGCGCCGCCGCCACCGACCTCGGCCACCGGATCGCCGAGCGCGGGATCGAGCTCGTCTACGGCGGCGCGAGCGTCGGGCTGATGGGCGCGGTGGCCGACGCCGCGCTCGAGGGCGGCGGTCATGTGATCGGCGTGATCCCGCAGCCGCTCGTCGACCGCGAGATCGCCCACCCGGGCCTCGGCGACCTGCGCGTCGTCGACTCGATGCACGAGCGCAAGGCGGTGATGGCCGAGCTGTCCGACGCGTTCGTGGCGCTGCCGGGCGGCGTGGGGACGCTCGAGGAGCTGTTCGAGGTCTACACCTGGAACCAGCTCGGCCTGCACGCGAAGCCGCTCGGCCTCTTCAACGTGCGCGGCTACTTCGACGGGCTCGCGCGCTTCCTCGACCACGCGGTGACCGAGCGCTTCGTGACGGCCCAGCACCGCGCGATGCTGCTCGTGGAGGAGCAGCTCGACCCGCTGCTCGACGGTCTCGCCGCCTGGGGAGCGCCCTCGCAGCCCAAGTGGATCGACCGCACCGAGGCTTGAGCGCGGCGGCGCCAGGCAGCACCTTCGTCGAGGTTCCTCAGGTACGGCGCCCGGCGCGCCGAGGACAGCCGTGGCCTCCGCGACCCAGGCCCCGGAGGAGCGCGCGGTGCGGGCGGCGGCGCCCTTTGAGCGGCTGCCCCGCCCGCGCCCGCCTAGACTGATCGCCATGGCCGGTCACTCGAAATGGGCGGGGATCAAGCACAAGAAGGCGATCGTCGACTCGCGCCGCGGCAAGCTGTTCACCAAGCTCGCGCGCGCGATCACGGTGGCGGCGAAGGAGGGCGGCGGCGACCCCGACGGCAACCCGCGGCTCGGCCTCGCGATCCAGAAGGCCAAGGACGCCTCGATGCCCAAGGACAACATCGAGCGCGCGATCGCGAAGGGCACCGGCGAGGGCGCGGACGTCGACGCGCTCGAGGACGTCGTCTACGAGGGCTACGGCCCGGGCGGCGTGGCGCTGCTCGTCGAGGCGGTGACCGACAACCGCAACCGCACGGGCTCCGAGGTCCGCCACATCTTCGCCAAGGGCGGCGGCAACCTCGGCGAGCCGGGCTCCGTGGCCTACCTGTTCGACAAGAAGGGCGTCGTGGTCGTCGACGCCACGCGCTACTCCGAGGACGACCTGATGGTCGCCATCGACGCAGGCGCTGAGGACATCGCGCTCGACGACGACGTCTTCGAGATCGTCTGCGATCCGAGCGACCTGACCGCCGTGCGCGAGTCGCTCGAGACCGCCGGGGTGGAGATCGAGACGGCCGAGATCGCCCAGCAGCCCAAGACGCGCGTTCCGCTCGACGAGGACGGCGCGGGCAAGCTGCTGCGGCTCATCGACGCGCTCGAGGATCAGGACGACGTCGACGCCGTGCACGCGAACTTCGACGTCGACGCGGAGATACTGGAGCGCGTGGCGGGGTAACCCTCCCTGTCGTGGAAGCTTCCGCGCAGCGGCGCACGCATTCGACCTGGTCGCCCGTCTCGCTGTTCCTGATCGCCCTCATGGCGGTCGGGAGCGTCGTCATGTGGATCGGCGTGCCGGTCGGCGTGATCTACGCGGCCTCGCAGCTCGCCGACTCGCCCAAGCCGAGCATGGGCCCGTACGTGCTGATCCTCTTCGGCGTGCCGATCGGGATGACGATCGTCGGCAAGGCGCTCGGCTCGCTCGACCGCTACCACGGGCGCCTGACCGGGCTCGACGACGGCAAGCCGCAGCAGGCGGCGTGGATGAAGTCGATGCGCGGCGACCGCGAGCGCAAGCGCCGCCGCTCCGTGCTCGACGGCGTGATGATGATCTCGGTCGGCGTCGCGCTCGTGCTCGCCGCGATCTGGTTCTTCGGCTTCGCCGGCTCCTCGCTGCCGGGTGCCTGAGCGCAACCTGCGGATGGCGGAGCGGATCTCCGCCGCCCCGGCGGAGTACCCGTTCTGCTTCGTGGTTGCCGGCGACAGCGGCGCGTGGCCCGACCCGACCGGCGACGCCGTCTTCGCCCAGCTGCTGCGGCAGACCGCGGAGCTGGAGCCGGTCTTCTTCGCGCAGGACTACCTGCGGGTGATCGAGGCGCTGCCGGCGCCGGACGTGTGCGTCGTCGGCAACCACGACCTCGACGATCCCGGCGCGCGCGAGGCGTGGGCCGAGGTCCACGGCCCGGTCAACTTCGAGTTCGCCCACGGCCACACGCGCTTCATCGCCATCGACGCGGCGCCGGGCGCGGTGGGGGAGGTCGACATCGACCCGGAGCACGTGGCTGCGAGCTCGGACCTCCACGCGGCGCGAGGTCGCAGAAACTCGTCTCTGAGACGAGGAACTGCGACCTGAGCGATCGAAGTGCCTCGAGGTCGCAGAAACTCGTCCCCGACCGAACCCGACCCCTACCCAGCCGCCGTTGACGTTCGTCGACGGAGACCCTCGGGGAGGCGTCCGCCCCGGCGCGCAGAATCCCCGGCGTGAGGATGATCGTCGTCGGCATCGATCCGGGCACCGCCAACACGGGCTATGGCGTGGTCGCGCGCCAGGGCGGGCGGATGGTGGCGCTCGACGGCGGCGTCGTGCAGACCTCGCCGGGCACCGACCCGGCGGCGCGGCTCGCAGCGATCCACGCGCGGGTGGGCGAGCTGCTCGACGAGCACCGCCCGGAGGCGGTCGCGGTCGAGGAGCTCTACTTCGGCGCCAACGTGCGCTCGGCGTTCGCGGTCGGCCAGGCGCGCGGCGTCGTCCTGCTCGCCGCCGGCCAGCGCGGCATCCCGTGCTGGTCCTACACGCCGCAGCAGATCAAGGGCGCGGTCTGCGGCTCGGGCCGCGCGGCCAAGGACCAGGTGCAGCGGATGGTCCAGACGCTGCTGTCGTTGGAGGAGCTGCCGCGGCCCGACCATGCCGCCGACGCGCTCGCGGTCGCGATCTGCCACGCAAACTCGGCCCCGATGCGCCGCGCGCTCGCACACCGGGACACGGTCGGGCCGCGCCGGGGCCGTACGGCGAGGGCGCGGGCATGATCGCCCTCCTCACCGGCGAGGTCGCCGTGCGCCGGCCGGACCACGTCGTCCTGTCCTGCAGCGGGGTCGGCTACAAGCTCGCGGTCTCGGCCGAGACGCTGAGCAAGGTCCCCGCCTCGGGCAAGCCCGCCACGCTCCATACGCACCTGATCGTGCGCGACGACGCGCTGCTGCTCTACGGGTTCGCCACCGAGGCGGAGCGCGACCTCTTCCTGCTGCTGATCGGGGTCCAGTCGGTCGGCCCGAAGGTCGCGCTCGCCGTGCTCTCGGGCGGCACGCCGCGCGAGCTGCTGACGGCGGTGGCGGCCGGCGACACCGCGCGGCTGCAGGCCGTGCAGGGCGTCGGCAAGCGCACCGCGGAGCGGATCGTGGTCGAGCTGCGCGAGAAGGTCGGCGCCGCGCCCGCCGACGACCCGATCGTGATCGCCCGCGGCGACGACCCGCGGCTGCTGGCGCGCGACGGCCTCGTGGGCCTCGGCTTCACCCCCCAGGAGGCGGAGGAGCTGCTCGACGGCGCCGCCGGCGAGAGCGCCGAGGACCTGATCGCGCACGCGCTGAAGGAGTCCCGCCGGTGAGCGACCCGATCCGCACGCCCGGGGTCGCGGCGATCGACCTCGACCGCATCCAGACGCCCGTCACCCGCCCCGACGACGAGCTCGACGTCTCGCTGCGCCCGCGCCGGCTCGACGAGTTCGTCGGCCAGGAGGCGCTGAAGGCCCAGCTCGGCGTCGCCATCCAGGCCGCCGGCGCGCGCGGCGACGCGCTCGACCACGTCCTGCTCGCCGGCCCGCCCGGCCTCGGCAAGACGTCGCTCGCCCAGATCGTGGCGGCCGAGCTCGAGGTCGACTTCGTCCAGACCGCCGGCCCCGCGCTCGAGCGCAAGGCCGACATCGCCGCGTTCCTGACCGCGCTCGAGCCGCGCAGCGTCTTCTTCGTCGACGAGATCCACCGTCTCCCGCGCGCGGTCGAGGAGACGTTCTATCCCGCGATGGAGGACCGCCAGCTCCCGATCACCGTCGGCGCGGGCGCCGGCGCGCGCGTGGTCACGCTCGAGCTGCCGCCGTTCACGCTGATCGGCGCCACCACCCGCGCCGGCCTCCTGACCACGCCGCTCCGGGACCGCTTCGGCCTCCAGCACCGGCTCGAGCACTACGGCCCCGGCGACCTCGCCCGCATCGTCACCCGCTCGGCGCGCGTGCTCGGGATCGAGATCGAGACGGCGGGCGCGCGCGCGATCGCCGAGCGCAGCCGCGGCACCCCGCGCGTCGCCAACCGCCTCCTCAAGCGCGTGCGCGACTTTGCCGAGGTCCATGGAGGTGGGCACATCGACGCTGACACGGCCGGCGCCGCGCTCGACCTCCTCGAGGTCGACCACGAGGGGCTCGACCGCCTCGACCGCGAGATCCTCACGGCCATCTGCACGCACTTCGGGGGCGGCCCCGTCGGCCTCTCCACGCTCTCGATCGCCGTGGGCGAGGAGTCCGACACGATCGAGGACGTCTACGAGCCCTACCTGCTCCAGCGCGGCCTGCTCAAGCGAACCCCGAGGGGGCGCTGCGCGACCGCGCGTGCGTTCCAGCACCTCGGGCTCGAGCCGCCCGCCGAAGCGGCGAGCCTGTTCTGACTTAAAGACGCCGCTTAACGTGGTCGTTCTACCCTTGCCCCCGGAAATGGCGCACCTCTTCATCTGCCCCAACTGCGGTCATCGCTCCACGGCCACCGAGCGCACCGCCGGGTTCCGCAACACACCCAAGGGGTGCTCCAAGTGCGGCTTCGGCTTCCTGTTCGAGCTGCTCGACGACTACTACCCCGCGCCCAACGCCGCGTTCTTCGTCTGCGACCAGGAAGGACGCATCATCGGCTGCGGCCGCGGCTCGCGCGAGCTGACCGGCCTGTCCGACGAGAAGGTCATCGGCCGCGAGGTGCGCGAGGTCCTGGGTCTCGACTTCGAGGGCGGGGACGACCACGTCGCCACCGTGCTCGAGTGGGGCGTCCGCCAGCTCGGCAAGGGCGTCACCGTCCACGCGGAAGGGGACATCCCGGCCAAGGCGGTCGCGGACCTGTTTCCAGCCTATGACGACGACGGCGGGCTTCTGCTCGTGCTTACGCCGTCGAAGTAGGCTGTTCTCCGGCACTTCCCCCGATGTCCGAACGTCGCCGCCACCTCCTCGTCCTGCTGATCGTCCTCGGTCTGATCGCGGGTTCGCTGATCGTGACCTTCGTGCCCGGGACGAAGAAGGACACGAAGCTGGGCCTCGACCTCCAGGGCGGCGTCCAGCTCATCTACCAGGGCAAGCCGACCAAGGACACGCCGGTCAACGCCGAGTCCCTGGACCGCGCGCTCGACATCATGCGCGACCGCGTCGACGCGTTCGGCGTGGCCGAGCCCGAGCTGGCGCGCACGGGCGAGGACCAGATCGACGTGAGCCTGCCGGGCGTCGAGGACGCCGACCGCGCTGCCGATCAGATCGGGTCGACCGCCCAGCTCTTCTTCTACGACTGGGAGAAGAACGTCCTCGACGAGAACTGCGACACCAACGAGACCGAGATCAACGGCGGCCAGCAGCCCGTCAGCGGCCTCTACAACGCGGTCAAGCGCGCCGCCAAGTGCGACATCAAGGCGCCGGAGAACAGCCAGGCCGCCGCGGCCTCGCGCTTCTATGCGTTCGACAAGGTCTCCAAGAAGCCGTTCAACAACGGCATCCCTGACGAGTCGCGCAACGCCGCGCTCGACGGCCTCAGCGACGCGGATCGCGAGAAGGCCGAGGTCATCGAGGTCAAGCCCGGCGTGCTCGTGCTGCGCGACGAGAAGCCGTCCGCCGACGCGCCCGACCCCGACGCGTTCTGGATCATCCGCGACGACCCGGGCCTCTCCGGCACCGACATCAAGAACCCGGAGCAGAACTTCGACCAGCAGGGCGGCAACGAGCCGATCGTCACGTTCGAGTTCTCCGACAAGGGCCGGCGCGCGTTCCAGTCGATCACGAGCGAGGTCGCGCAGCGCGGCGCCGACAACGCCAACCCGCTGAACCCCGACCCGAACACGAGCTCGCACCACTTCGCGATCGCGCTCGACAACGAGCTCGTCTCGATCCCGTTCATCAACTACCGCGAGAACCCCGACGGCATCGACGGCTCCACCGGCGCCCAGATCTCGGGCGGCTTCACGATCACGAGCGCGCAGGACCTCGCGAAGATCCTCAAGACCGGCGCGCTGCCGCTCCGCCTCGAGCTGATCTCGCGCTCGCAGGTCTCGGCCACGCTCGGCAAGCAGGCGCTCAACCAGGGCCTCGTGGCCGGCATCGGCGGCTTCGTGATCGTCGCGTTGTTCCTGCTCGTCTTCTATCGCGTGCTGGGCGTGATCGCGACGGCGGCGCTGGTCATCTACGCGATCTACTTCTACGCGATCATCAAGCTGATCCCGGTCACGCTGACGCTGCCGGGCATCGCCGGCCTGATCCTCACACTGGGGGTGGCGGCCGACGCCAACATCGTGATCTTCGAGCGCGTGAAGGAGGAGGTGCGCGCCGGCAGATCCGTGTCCGCGGGCCTCGCCGCGGGCTACAAGAAGGGCATGGCGACGATCATCGACGCCAACATCGTCACCCTGCTCGTCGCGTTCATCCTCTTCATCCTCGCCACGGCGGGGGTCAAGGGCTTCGCGCTCGTGCTCTTCATCGGGACCCTGCTGTCGCTGTTCACCGCGGTGCTCGCGACCCAGGCGATCATCCTCTCCATGCGCGGGTCGCGGATCCTGCGCAGCCGCTCAGCGCTCGGCGCCGGGAAGGAGAAGCGCCCGATCACCTTCGACTTCGTGGGCGCGTCGAAGTGGTTCTTCTCGGCTTCGGGCGTGATCCTGCTGATCTGCGCGTTCGCGATCGCCGGCAAGGGCATCAACTTCGGCATCGACTTCGAGGCGGGCACGCGGATCACCGCGGCGCTCGAGCGCTCGGCGAGCGTCGACGACGTGCGCGGCGCGCTCGATTCGCAGGGCCTCGACGACGCCAAGATCCAGACCGTCGACAACGAGGAGCTCGGCGACAATGTCATCCAGCTCTCGACCGACACGCTCGCCCCCGACGACGTCGGCGCGGTCAACCAGGCGCTCGATGACCGCTTCGGGCTGGCCGACGAACCCAACGTCGAGTCGATCGGGCCGACGTTCGGCGAGTCGGTGGCGAACTCGGCGCTGATCGCCGTCATCGCGTCGCTGCTGGTGATCGCCAGCTACATCGCGCTGCGCTTCCAGTGGAAGTACGCCGTCCCCGTTCTGATCGCGCTGGCGCACGACATCCTCATCACGGCGGGCGTCTACGCCCTGGTCGGCCGGGAGGTGACGACGTCGACGGTCGCGGCGATGCTCACCATCCTGGGTTTCTCGCTCTACGACACGATCATCGTGTTCGACCGCATCCGCGAGAACGTGCCGCGGATGCCGAACGCCGCCTTCTCGCAGATCGTCAACCGCTCGATGTCCGAGGTCATCGTGCGCTCGGTGGCGACGTCGTTCTGCACGATCCTGCCCGTGTTCTCGCTGTACTTCTTCGGCGGCGAGACGCTCCAGGACTTCGCGTTCGCGCTGATCATCGGCACGCTCTCGGGTACGTACTCGTCGGTCTTCATCGCCGGCCCGGTGCTCATGCACTGGAAGTCGCGCGAGCCGGTCTACCGCACGCGTGAGCGCCGCATCCGCGCCGAGCTCGGCTACCTGCCGGCGTACGCCGTGCCGATGGGCAGCGCGCCGGTCGACGTCGCGCCGCCCGAGCCGCGCGGCGGGCGGCGTTCGGTCACCGCGCCGCAGGACCCGTCGCAGGTGTCGCGCGAAGAGTTCGACGCGATGGTGCGCGACCTCGGGATCGAGGAGGAGCGCCAGCCCGCGAGCACCGGCGCCGCGCGGGGCCGCCCGGCCGGCGGCCGCCGCACCCGCGCCAACGGCGGGCGCGGCCCGGGCGCGGCGGGCGGCGGTCCGGCGAAGCCCGAAGGCGGCGACGGCGAGCCGCCGAAGCCGAAGAAGCCGCGCAACCGCAAGCACGGGAGGCCGCGCTGATGGCCATGCTCGTGTGGGCGATGATGGGCATCGCGCTGTGGCACTTCACGGTCTTCATCCCGGACCGCTTCTGGGGCGGGATCGTCGGCGCCTTCGTGGGCGCGCTGCTCGGCGCGTGCCTCATCGGCCTCGTGCTCCACGGCTTCACCGTGCCCGGCCAGAGCGAGACCGACCTCGCGTCCGCCTTCGAGGCGATCCCCGGCGCGCTCGCCGGGATCGCAGTCGTGTACTTCGTCGGCGCGCGCCGCGGCAACGAACCCGTGTAGCGCTCAGCCGCGGGGCTCGAGCCGTGCCTACGAGGCGTGGAGCGCGTCAGCAGCGCTCGAGCAGTGCGCGCGACGCGTCGAGCGCGGCGCGGCACTGGGTCAGCGCGTTGGCGACCTTCGTGAGCTCCGCGGCACCCCACGCGCCGGCGAAGGCGAGCACCGCGCGGCGGTGGGCGTCCTCCGCCCGCAGATAGTCGGCGCGCGCGGCGAGCGGCACCTGGCCGCGCGAGGTCGCACGGCGTGCGGCGCGCAGCTCCAGCGCGAGTTCGTCGATCTGGTCCAGGAGGTGGTTGCGGAGCGGCTCGCGCGCCCGCCGGCTGAAGCGGCTCATCACCGATCCATCGGTTCCTCGCCCGGGTCCTGCATCGGGTCGAGGCCCCATGCCGCGGCGAGGCGGTTCCGTCCTCCCGCGGCCCTAGCTTCACGTGCGTGCGCAGGGAGAACGCCCGCTTCGAGATCGCCCCCTACGACTTCGCCGCCGCGGAGCGGCTGGGCCGCGAGCTGGACGTCTCGCACGTGCTCGCGCAGGTGCTCGTGCGGCGCGGGCTCGGCGAGCCGGCGGCCGCGCGGCGCTTCCTCGCGGCGGAGGAGGCGCATCCGCTCGACGCGTTCGGCGGGCTGCGCGACGCGGCCGGGGCGATCCTGGGCCACGTCGGGCGGCGCTCGCGCATCACCGTCCACGGCGACTACGACGTCGACGGCATCACCTCCACCGCGATCCTCGTGCGCGTCCTGCGCAGGCTGGGCGCCGACGTCGACTGGTACCTCCCGAGCCGGATCGACGACGGCTACGGCCTCGCCGCGAGCACCGTCGAGCGGCTCGCTGCGCGCGGGACCGACCTGCTCGTCACCGTCGATTGCGCGATCACGGCGGTCGAAGAGGTCGCGGCGGCGCGCGCGGCCGGGCTGGACGTCGTGGTCACCGACCACCACGCGCCGCGCGCCGACGGCGCGCTCCCCGACGCCCCGATCGTGCACCCGCGCCTCGGCGGCTATCCGTGCCCGGACCTGTGTGCCGCCGGTGTCGCCTACAAGCTGGCTCAGGCGCTGCTGGCCGGCGCGGGGGAGGACCCGGAGGGCGCGGACGAGGACCTCGACCTGGTCGCGCTCGCCACGGTCGCCGACGTCGTCTCGCTCACCGGCGAGAACCGGCGGCTCGTGCGCGCCGGCCTGCGCCGGCTCGCCGGCACCCGCAAGCCGGGCCTGCAAGCGCTGATGGACGTCGCGCGCGTCGACCCGAGCGCGGTCGACGAGAGCGCGGTCGGCTTCCGCCTCGCGCCGCGGCTCAACGCCGCCGGGCGCCTTTACCGCGCCGACGCCGGGCTCGAGCTGCTGCTCACGGACGACCGCGAGCGGGCGAGCGCCGTGGCTGCGGAGCTCGACGCGGTCAACCTCGAGCGCCGCGACGTCGAGACCCGGATCCGCTTCGAGGCCGAGGCGCTGCTGGGCGAGCAGAGCGCCCCCGGCGCGCCCGCGCACGTGCTCGCCGCGGAGGGCTGGCACCCCGGCGTGATCGGCATCGTCGCGGCCCGCATCGCCGAGCGCCACCACCGCCCGACGGTGCTGATCGCGCTCGAGGGCGCGGAGGGCACGGGCTCCGGCCGCTCGATCCCGGGCTTCGACCTGCTCGCCGGCCTGACCGCCGGCTCCGACGAGCTGCTGCGCTACGGCGGCCACCGCGCCGCCGCCGGCCTCTCGATCGCCGCCAACCGCGTCGAGGCGTTCCGCGAGGCGTTCGTCACGCCACGCGGCGAGCACGCTCACGCCCGAGGACCTCGTGCGCACCGAGCGCATCGACGCCGTCGCGCCCGGCGACGCCCTCCGCCTCGAGCTCGCCGAGGAGCTCGAGCGCCTGAAGCCGTTCGGGATGGGCAACCCCGGCGTCGCCCTGCTCGTCCCCGCCGCGCAACTCGCAGACCCGCGCCCGATGGGGGAGGGCCGCCACGTCGCGTTCTCCCTCGCCGCCGGCGGCGCCCGCTCCCGCTGCGTGCAGTTCGGCGCGGGCAGCTCGTTGCCCGCTGAACCTGGAGAGCCCGTTGATGCTGCCGTGCGACTCGAGGTGAACCGGTGGAACGGCTCGACGGAGCCGCGATTGCTGCTCCGCTCCGCGCAGCGGTGCTCAGCGCCGATCGACGTGATCGGCGAGCCCGCCTGGAACACCGGCTTTGAGAAGGAGATCACCAGAGACCTGAGCGGGCACCTCGGCGGCGAGACTCCGACCCGCGGAACTCGTCGGCCGCGGACGGAGTCCGTCGCCGACCCCCGGGCGGGTGCTCGACGCCGGTGGCCGCTGCCGCGCGGCTCGACGACGGTGCCGCGGCATGGGCGTGGCCGGGCTGATCGGCGACCTCACGAGCAGCGGGGGCGACGTCCTCGTCGTGACCGCCCACGCACCCCACCGCGCGCGGGCATTGAGCGGCCGCGTCGGCGGCTTCGCGCTCACCTCCTGGCACGCCCTCGACGACGAGCCCGGCCTGGCCGCGCCGTTCGCCCACGTGGTCGCGCTCGATCCCCCCGCGCGCCCCGGCGTAGAACATCTGCCGGGCCAGGGCTGGACCCATCTGGCGTGGGGCGAGCCTGAGCTAGGCTTTGCCACACGAATACACGAATGGGACTACGCCCTGCGCGCCCCGCTCGCTGCCGTCTACCGCGCGCTTCGCGAGGCGGGCGGCGTGAGGGGGGAGGCCCTTGAGGCGATGCTCACCGGAGACGGTGCTCAGCCGCGGTCCGCGGCCCTCGCGGGACGGCTGGTACGGGTCCTCGTCGAGCTTGGCCTCGTGGTCCTCGAGCGTGAGGGGCCGGCCCTCACGGTCATCGAGTCGCCCGCGCGCACCGCGCTCGAGCGCTCGGCGGCCTACCGGGCCTACCAGCAGACACTCGAGGACGGCCTGACATTCCTGGCGAGCAGCACACAGAGAGCGGCAGCAGCCTGACCGGCGAGGAGAACGGCGGCGCCCCCGTGGGCGTCACCGTCAAGGCGCACCGTCCGGTCGACCGCGCCGGTGGGGCCGCCGCCGCGACCGCGCTCAAGGCGCCCGCCGACCTCACCGATCTCGAGCGCGAGCTGCTGGGCGATCTGTTCGCGATCGTCGAGGAGCACGCCGAGGAGGTCGCGCAGACCGTCGACCGCGACGCGGTGGTCAAGGCGTTCGTGTTCTCCTGCGAGCACCACGCCGACCAGCGCCGCCAGTCGGGCGAGGACTTCATCACGCATCCCGTCGGCGTCGCGAAGATCTGCGCCGGCATGCGCCTCGACACCGAGACGCTGTGCGCCGCGCTGCTCCACGACACGGTCGAGGACACGAGCGCGTCGCTCGCCGAGGTGCGGCTCGCGTTCGGCGACGAGGTCGCCGGCCTCGTCGACGGCGTGACCAAGCTGACCGGCATCACGTTCCAGTCGCGCGACGAGGCGCAGGCCGAGAACTACCGCAAGATGATGATCGCGATGGCCACGGACATCCGGGTCATCCTGATCAAGCTCGCCGACCGCCTGCACAACATGCGCACGCTCGAGGCGATGCCGAAGCAGAAGCAGATCGACAAGGCGAAGGAGACCCTGGAGATCTACGCGCCGCTCGCGCACCGCCTCGGCATCCACGCCATCAAGTGGGAGCTCGAGGACCTCGCCTTCGCGACCCTGCACCCGCGCAAGTACACGGAGATCAAGGGCCTCGTCAACCAGCAGCGCGAGGAGCGCGAGCGCTACGTCGCCAAGGCCGGCGGCTACCTCGCCAAGGAGCTCGAGGCGCTCGGCATCCGCTCCGAGATCTCAGGCCGCGCCAAGCACTTCTACTCGATCTACTCGAAGATGACCCGCAAGGGCCGCGAGTTCAACGAGATCTACGACCTCACCGCCATGCGCGTGATCGTGGACTCCGTGAAGGACTGCTACGGCGCCGTCGGCGTCATCCACTCGCTCTGGAAGCCGCTCCCCGGCCGCTTCAAGGACATGGTGGCGATGCCGAAGTTCAACATGTACCAGGCGCTGCACACCACGGTGATCGGGCCCGAGGGGCGGCCGCTGGAGATCCAGATCCGCACGCGCGACATGCACGAGACGGCCGAGTACGGCGTCGCCGCGCACTGGCGCTACAAGGAGGGCGGGAAGCGCTCGAACGGCGTCATCGACCCGTCGGAGACGAAGCTCAAGTGGCTCAAGGGCCTGCTCGACTGGCAGCAGGACGTCGACGACCCGGCGGAGTTCACCGACACCCTGCGCTCCGAGCTCGTCGAGGACGAGGTGTTCGTCTTCACGCCGAAGGGCGAGGTCAAGTCGCTCGCCGCGGGCGCCACGCCGCTCGACTTCGCCTACGAGGTCCACACCGACGTCGGCCACCGCTGTGTCGGCGCCAAGGTCAACGGCAAGATCGTGCCGCTCCACTACGAGCTGCAGTCGGGCGACATCGTCGAGGTCCTGACGTCCAAGCGCGAGCGCGGCCCGTCGCGCGACTGGCTCGCGGTCGTCAAGACCACCCGCGCGCGCAACAAGATCCGCGCGTGGTTCAAGGCCGAGTCGCGCGAGGACTCCGAGCACACCGGCCGCCAGCTGCTGCAGGAGTACCTCCACAAGGCGGGTCTGCCCGCGCAGAAGCTGACCGGGTCGCCGCTGCTCGCCGACGTCATCCGCGAGATGGGCTTCAAGAAGGCCGACGACTTCTACATCGCGCTCGGCGGGGCCAAGATCTCGCCCAAGGTCGTCGTCAACAAGGTCTTGCAGCGGCTCAAGCAGGGCGAGTCCGGCGTCGAGGAGCCCTCGGCCGCCGACACCCTGCTCGACCAGCGCCGCACCGCCCACCGCCGCCCCGAGTCGAGCTCGTCGAAGTACGGCATCCAGGTCGAGGGCGTCGCCGACGTCCCGCTGCGGCTCGCCAAGTGCTGCCGCCCGGTGTCGGGCGACCCGATCCTCGGCTACGTCTCGCTCGGCCGCGGCATCACCATCCACCGCGAGGACTGCCCGAACGTCGCCGCGCTGCGCAAGGACCCCGAGCGCTTCGTGCCGGTCGCCTGGGACGGCGACAACGAGACATCGTTCAAGGTCGAGCTCCAGGTCGACGCCTGGGACCGTCACCGCCTGCTCGAGGACCTCTCACGCACGTTCGCGGAGGCCGGCATCAACATCGTCGAGGCGCGCTGCATCGTCTCGCACCCGATGGTCAAGAACCGCTTCGTCGTCGAGGTCGGCGACACCCAGGCGCTCAAGGGCGCCATCAACAAGCTGCGCTCGATCGACGCCGTCTTCGACGCCTACCGCGTCACGCCGACCGGCACCTAGCCGCCAGGCGTCTGGCGCGCGGCGCAGTCCTGCGCGGCCCGCTGAATGACGGCCGGCGGACTCTGCCCCGCATCGCGGCTCGCCACGAGCTCGCGCTCCAGCGCCTCGAGAGAGGACGACGCCGACGAACAGCGCGACGGCGGCCTGGACCGCGAGCATGCGGCGCGCCTACCCGGTCGGTCCCGCGCAGGCTTCGGCGGACTGCTTGAGCACGGCCGGGATGGGCGCGCCCTTCTCCTCGACGGCTCGGATCTCGGCGTTGAGCCGCTCGAGGTCGGCTTCGCTCGTCCCGTTGCTCGTCAACACCCTGTCGGCGACGCACTCGCAGTAGCTGCGCTGCTGCTCGCCACCCGTGTCCACGCAGCCGGCCACCATCTCCGTGTGCGCGCGGTTCGGATCCAGCTTCTGACCCGAGGTGGCCCCGTCGCCGCGGGCCGAGCCGCCGGCCACGCTGAACACGATGATGGCGATCACGCCGGCGCCGGCGATGGCCATGCGGACGGGCGGCGCGACCCGCGCTGCCAGCCAGCGCTGGAGCAGGAAGCGGTAGATGACGGCGGCGAGCAGGAGCAGGACGGTGGCCTGCCCGGCGATGCGCCCCGTCTCGTAAGCGGTGGCAGCAAGCATGCACCGCTTATCGGCGCGGCGCCCTCACCAATAAAGACACCGTGTCAGCGCACGCGCAGCGTCCTCGTGATCGAGCGGCGGTCGCCCGACGCGTCGCGCAGCAGGAGCGTGACCTTGTAGGTCCCGCGCCGCAGCCGCCGGCTCGGCTTGAACGACAGCACGCCGGCTGCGCTCGGGCGGACCGTCTTGCGCGCCACGGTCTTGCGCCCCTTCTTCACCGTCACGCTCGCGCGCGTCACGGCGCCGAAGCTGCGCAGCGTGCAGCGCAGCCGTGCCTTCCGGCCCTTGCCCGCGAGCTTGCATGAGCGCACCACGGCTGAGGCGAGGCTGACGGTTGAGCCGGGTCCGGTGGGGTTCGGGGCCGAGGGGCCGTTGGGGGCGCCGGGGCCGGGCGGGGTGTCCGGGCCGACGGGGTCGGCCGGGCAGCCGTTCGCCGTCGAGGCCGGGACCGTGTCGCACGCGTCGCTCGCGTCCGGCACGCCGTCGCCGTCGCTGTCCGGCGGAGCCGGGGGCGGGGCGCACGAGTAGATGTGCACGTCGTCGACGAACCAGCCCGCGCCGGAGACGCCGGTGTCCGTCGCGATCCGGAACTGGAAGCGCACGTCGTCACCCGCGCGCGGCGTCAGCGTGGCGCGGCTCGCGCGGTAGCCGTTGCTCTCCCCGATGAAGGCGGGACGGCCGGCGAGCGGGTTGTCCGAGCTGGTGGTGATCGCGCCGGTGTAGCCGACGTCGGTCAGCAGGCTGCCGATGTCCGCGAAGGGGCCGCCGTTGACGCTGATCTCGAGCACGCCGCCGTCGAACCCGACGCCCGAGCTGTTGTCCTCGAACCCGTACGAGTGGTCGAAGCGCAGGAACGAGGTCCCCGCTTCGGGCAGGGTGACGCTGTCGGCCATGGTCAGGAGGTTCTGGCCGCGTGCCGTGGTGTCGGGCCCGAAGAGGCTCAGCGTCCCGCTGTGCGCGTACGCGTCGGTGAACTGCCAGGGGGCCGTGCCGCTCGTGAGCCAGTTGGTATTCGACGCCGCCTCCAGGTCGTCCTCGAACAGGTCGGTGCGGACCTGGCCCGTGGGGCAGGTCGCGGCCGGCGCGTGCGGGGCGCGGGCCAGCGGCGGATCCGTGCTCATCTCGGTCGCGGCCACCGCGTCGCGCACCTCGGTGCAGTCGGCGGCCGTGATGCCGAGGGTTCCGACGAGGTTGTCGCACGCCGCGGGCAGCGCGCTCGCGAGATCGGCGTAGTCGCTGCCCGACGTGAGCATCGTGGTCAGCACGTCGTAGTAGATGCGCCCGACCTTCGCGGTGCCGATCCCGGAGACGGTGCGGCCGTTGAAGCTGTCACCGTCGGTCATCAGGTATGCGGTCTTGTTGTTCACCCCGCTGTTGAAGTGCACGCCGCCCTGGTCGGTCTCGAGGGCGAAGTAGTTCGGGCTCGTCATGCGATCAGGGCTGGGCAGCCCGCCCGGGGGTGTGAACTCCGGGTTCTGCATATCGCGGTAGGGCCCGTCGATCACGTCCTCGAAGACCTGCCAGCGGGTGCCGTCCGTGTCGGTCCCCGACCCGTTGTCGAGGTCGACGAGCTCGCCGAAGACGTCCGACATCGACTCGTTGATGGCACCCGATTGGTAGTAGTAGAAGAGGTGGGCGCTGAAGTCGGTGACGCCGTGCGTCAGCTCGTGGCCCACCAGGTCGTCGCCGGCGGCCCAGCCGTCGCCGTAGACCATCTGCGAGCCGTTCCAGAACGCGTTGTCGAAGGGGCACTGGGTCGGGCTGGGGCAGTGGCGGACGGTGTTGAAGAGGGTCATGCCGTCGTCGTCGAGGCTGTCGCGGCCGAAGTTGTCCAGGAAGAAGTCGTACGTGTCGCCCGAGTACTCGTAGGCGGCGTCGACCTCCGCGATCCCGGTGGCGGCCTCGCCCTCGCTGCGGGCCGCTGCGACGGCGGTGCAGGGAACCAGGAGCGCCGTCCCGTTGCCGTCGCAGACCTGGCGGTCCAGCGCCTCCTCGATCTGCGGGATGCGCACCGCCATGTGGCCTTGTGTCGCGTCGATCAGGACGAGGTCGTCGATCGCCAGCCCGCTGTCGCCCTTGACGTCGAGGCGCCACACGAGCGTGGGTCGCCGCGAGCCGGGCCCGCCGAGCAGGCGGGCGTCGTAGATCCACAGCCGCGGCGTGGTGGCGGCGAGTCGGACGGCGGACACCTGGCGCTCCTTGGCGACCGCCGCGATCGCCTCCTGGCGGGCGGCCGCGGCGGTGACGCGCGGCGTCCGGTCCACGGACCCCGGGAGCAGCTCGCCGCTCGCGGACACCACGTCGCCGTCGCGGTCGACGTTGACGACGAGCTCGCCACCGACCACGGGGATGTCGTCGACCCGCTGCTGGAAGCGCACGGACGCGTCGTGGCTCGACGTGATCGCGAGGTCGCCGCCCCCGAACGCATCGCCGTGGCGGGCCACGAAGACCCGCGCCGCGTCCCGAGCCGAGGCCGCGCCCGTCTCGATCGGCCGCGCGGCGGCCCCGACGAAGCGCACCTGGCCCGTCTCACCGTGCGCGGCGACCTTCACGCCCGGCCCGAGCTCTCGCTTGAGCGCGTCGGAGGCCCGGCTGGCGTGGGCGGGGGCGGCGAGGGCCAGCGCGGCGATGGACGCGAGCGCGGCAGCGAGGATCCGAGTCATTCGCGCGATCCTCTCGGGATCGCTACCTCCGGCGCAACCCCTCAGTGGTTCAGCAAATCACTCGCAGCGCCTGCGGCTCGACCGTGAAGCGCGCCTCGACCTCGTCGCCGATGTGGTCGCCGTCCACGTGGACCGGCAGCGGGCGGCCGTCGAGCGAGCGCACGAGCACCTCGTGGACGCCGCTGAACGGCTCGACCTGCCGGTGGCGGGACACGTGGACGCGCTTGGAGAGGGCGCGGAAGGCGATCGTCGGCACGTCGACCGGGCTCGCGCGGGTGAGCACGCCGCCCGAGAGGTCGCCCGAGTCGAGCTCGGAGCCCGCCGAGATCTGGACCGGGTGGGTCTGGAAGTACGTGTAGGCGGCGCCGTTCTGCACGAATGCGCTGACGCCGCGCAGCGCCCGGCCGTCGACCGTGACCTCGAGCTTGGGCGGGCGCACGACATAGCGCTCGAGGAACGTCCGGATCGCCGACTGGGCGAAGTACCAGGGCCCGAAGCGCGCCTTCAGCCGCGGGTTGCGGTCGACCCGCTCGACGACGCTCGCGTCGAGCCCCATGCCGGCGGAGAACGTGAAGCGCCGGTCGTCGAGCCGGCCGAGGTCGACCCGGCGCTCGCGCCACGTGTCGGCGAGCCCGAGCAGGTGCTCGGTGGCGTCGACGACGTCGGCGGGGATGCCGAGCATGCGGCAGTAGACGTTGGTGGCGCCGCCGGGCAGGCAGGTCAGCGGGGTGGGGGAGCCGACGAGCCCGTTGGCCGCCTCGTTGACCGTGCCGTCGCCCCCGAACGCGACCACGACGTCGTAGCCCTCGTGCGCGGCCTCGCGGCACAGCTCGATCGCGTGGCCCTTGGCCTGGGTGTCGACCGCCTGCACGTCGTAGCGCCCCTGCAGCGCGTAGACGACGAGGCTCTTGACGCGGTCCGACATCGTCGTCGCGTACGGGTTCACGATCACCAGCATCCGGCGCTGGCGCTGCTTGCGCTCCAGCGCCGCCACCTCGGCGAGGTGCTCGAGCGCCGCGGTCGTCTCCACCATCTCTAGAGGAAGCCGCGCTTGCGGAAGTAGGCGATCATGCCCCCGAGGATGACAACCATGAACGCGAGCACGGCGTAGAAGGCCGTGGTGTCGCTCTCGCCCGGCACCTGGACGTTCATGCCCCAGATCGAGGCGACCAGGGTCAGCGGCAGGAACATCACGGAGAACGCGGTCAGGATCCGGAAGACCTCGTTGGAGCGGTGCGAGATCGCCGACTCGTTGGTCTCCTCGAGCGCCTCCACCACCTCCTTGTAGTTCTCGAGCATGTCCCAGATCCGCTCGGAGGCGTCGACGATGTCGTCGAAGTAGATGTCGAGGTCATCGGCGATGTAGCGGGTCTTCGTGCGCTCGAGGTCGGCGAAGGCGGCGCGCTGCGGGCGGACGACCTTGCGGAAGTTGATGATCTCCTGCTTGACGTTGGAGATGTCGCGCACGACCTCGGCCTGCTCGTCCTCGAAGATGTCCTCCTCGATGCGCTCGAGCTTGTTGCCGATCTTGCGCAGCATCGGGAACGAGGCGTCGACCGAGTCGTCGACGATCTTGTAGAGCAGGTAGCCCGCGCCCTTGGAGAACAGGTTGTCGCGCAGCTCCTCGTTGGAGCGGCAGCGGTCGAACAGGTAGGAGATCGGCTGCAGGTGCTCGTTGGGCAGCGTGATCAGGTAGTCGGGCCCGACGAAGATGTCGACCTCGGCGGCGTTCAGCCGCGAGACCGCTTTGTCGTAGCGCGGGAAGTGGAGCACGATGAACAGGTAGTCGTCGTACTCGTCGACCTTCGGGCGCTGGTTGCGCGAGTAGACGTCCTCGTAGTCGAGCGGGTGGAAGTCGAAGCGCTCCTCGAGCCAGGCCTGGTCGACCGCGCGCGGGCGCTCGATGTGGATCCAGCGCAGCCCGGGCGCCTCGACGATCTCGGCGCGGGCCTCCTGGGGCTCAGGCGGGGAGGCGGCGGCGCCGCGCGAGCGCGCGCTGCGCCGACCGATCCTGGGCTTGGGCAGGTTCGGCATGGCGCGGACTGAACGGGTCGTCGGTCGCCGACATCGTCCGTCTGATCTTACGGTAGGCTGTGGATCACATAGCTGGACGCATCCAGAGGGGTGGAGGGAATGGCCCGATGAAACCCCGCCAACCATTTCGGCTTCCGAGCCGGAAAACGGTGGCAATTCCAACAGGCTCCAAGACAAATGGCCTGGGAGATGCGGTGGAAGGGCTTCTCCTTGGAATCGCCACCACCGCCTCGACCCGGGCGGAGGATCGACCACATGCCGGCAGATGCCCTGAAGTGCAAGGAGTGCTCCACCACCTATCCCCTCGAAGCCCGCTACGTCTGCGACCGCTGCTTCGGCCCGCTCGAGGTCGCCTACGCGCCGCACACGTCGAGCGCTGACGAGCTCAAGCGCCGCATCCAGGCAGGGCCGCACACGCTGTGGCGCTACGCGGACTTCCTGCCGCTCGAGGGGCCGGCCCGCTCGGCGCTGCCGACCGGCTGGACGCCGCTGGTCAAGGCGGATCGCCTCGCCAAGCGGCTCGGGATCCGGGAGGTCTGGGTCAAGAACGAGACGGCGAACCCCACGCACTCGTTCAAGGACCGCGTGGTGAGCGTCGCGCTGGCTCGTGCGCAGGAGCTCGGCTTCCAGACGATCGCCTGTGCGTCGACGGGCAACCTCGCCAACGCGGTCGCCGCGCACGCCGCCGCGGCCGGGCTGCCCGCCTACGTGCTGATTCCCGCTGACCTCGAGGAGCCCAAGATCCTCGCGACCGGCGCCTACGGGGCGAACGTAGTGGCCATCAAGGGCAACTACGACGCCGTCAACCGCCTCTGCACCGAGATCGCCGGCGAGCGCGACGACTGGGCGTTCGTCAACGTCAACGTGCGGCCGTACTACGCCGAGGGGTCCAAGACGCTCGCCTTCGAGGTCGCCGAGCAGCTCGGCTGGGAGCTGCCGGACCGCGTGGTCGCGCCGGTCGCCTCCGGCTCGCTGTTCACGAAGCTCGCGCGCGCGTTCGAGGAGTGGATCGAGTGCGGCCTGCTCGAGGGCGAGGTGCCGGCCATGAACGGCGCCCAGGCCGAGGGCTGCTCGCCGGTCGCGCAGGCGTTCGCCGCCGGCACCTCGATCTGCCGCCCGGTCAAGCCGGACACGATCGCCAAGTCGCTCGCGATCGGCAACCCGGCCGACGGGCCCTACGCGGTCGAGCTGGCGCAGCGGACGGGCGGCGGCATCGACGCCGTGACCGACGACGCGGTGCGCGCCGGCATCCGCCTGCTCGCCGAGACGACCGGCATCTTCACCGAGACCGCGGGCGGCGTGACCACCGCGGTGCTCGCCAAGCTCGCCGAGCGCGGCGACATCGGGCCGGACGAGCGTGTCGTGCTCTGCATCACCGGCGACGGGCTGAAGACGATCGACGTCGTGCGCGGGTCCTTCGAGGTGACCGAGATCGAGCCGCGGATCGAGGAGTTCGACGCCGCGTTCGACGGGGCGGCGGTCTAGATGGCGACCGTCAAGCTCCCGACCCAGCTGCGCGACGCCGCCGGCGGCGCCGTCTCGGCCGACGCGCCGGGCGGCACCGTGGGCGAGGTGCTCGAGGCGCTGTACGCCGAGCACGGCGAGCTGCGCGACCGCATCTCCGACGGCGACGGTGGACTGCGCCGCTTCGTCAACGTCTACCTGCGCGGTGAGGACATCCGCTTCCTCGACGGGCTCGACACCGAGGTCGGCGAGTCCGACGAGGTGACGATCCTGCCCGCGGTCGCAGGCGGTTAGCTCGCTCTACTTCCTCCACATCCCCAAGACCGCGGGCTCCTCGCTGCTCCGGCTGCTCGAGGACGCGTGGCCGGTGGGGGAGGTGCGGTCGGTGGGGCGGGTGGAGGACTACGACCCCGGCGAGGACCGCGCGGTGCTGGCCGGCCATCTCGGGCTGCTGCCGCGGTCCCCGCGCACCGTCACGCTGCTCCGCGAGCCCGCGGCCCGCGCGTGGTCGCACTACCGCGCGGTCCCGTGGCCGGGCGAGCCGCTGTCGTTCGCGCAGTTCCTCGAGCATCCGGCCTACGGCTGGTGCGGTCGCGACTACCAGGCGCAATGGCTCGGGGTCCCGCCGCAGGCGGGCGAGGCGCGGTGGAAGCCGGCGGTGTGGGCGGGCCTGCCGGCGCCCGCGGACGTGCTGGCCCGGAGCGAGGGCGTGGCCGCGCGGGCGCTGCGGACGCTCGACGAGTCCGCGCTCGCCGGGACGACCGAGCGAGCCGACGACTTCGTGGTCGCCCTCGGCCGCCTGCTGGGCCGGCGGCTGCCGCCGCTGCCGCGGATCAACGTGCGCGGGGACGCGTCGGCGCCGCCCGCGGCCGAGGCCGCGCTCGTCCGCGAGCGGAGCAGCGGCGACCTCGCCCTGCACGAGCACGCCGGCCGGCTGCTCGACGCCGCGCTGCGCGCGCTGCCCGAGCTCCCGCCCGAGCCGCTCGGCGCCCTGCCGCTGCGCCGCGGCATGGACGCGCCGCTGTGCGGGACGGGCTGGCACTCGCGCGTGCACACGCCCGAGGCGGGCTGGCATCGCTGGACCGGGCCCGGGCTGCGCTCGACCGTGCGCTTCCCGCTCCGCCTCGCCGGGCCGGCGCGGGTGTCGGTGGCGATCGTGTCGGCGTGCGACGACGACGCGGTGCGGTCGCTGCGGTTGACGCTCCAGGGGCGGCCGCTGGAGCACACGCTCGAGCCGCGCCACGCTGGCGTCGCCGCGGTGGCCGAGGTGGAGCTCGACCCGGCGGCGCCGCTGGAGCTGACGCTCGAGGTCGATCACGTGCGGCCGCTGCCGCGCGACCCCGCCGGCCTCGCGATCGGCGAGCTCGAGCTCAGGCCGCGCGCTTGAGCGGCCGCGGCGCGAAGTCGTCGGCGTCGACGAGGTCGAGCGCGAGCGCGGCCTGGAGGCAGTCGATCAGCGCCTCCATGGCCTCGGCCACCTGGGCCTCGTAGGCGCTCTGGATCTCCTCGCGGCCGGCGGACTGGAGGCGGTCGAGCTCCTTCATGTCCTCTTGCGAGAAACAACCCTGCATCCAGGTGAGGCACTCCGGACAGCGGAGATCGACCATCACCTCGTCCTCACCGTGGGGCTCCCACCGGAGGGGCTGCAGGAGGTTCGATCCGCAGCTCGGGCACACGCTAAGGACGGCCACGAACGGCGACGCTACGTCGGGGTTCGGACGGAACCACAATCCGGTGCACGCGCCCGGCAGGATTCGAACCTGCGACTTCTGCCTCCGGAGGGCAGCGCTCTATCCACTGAGCTACGGGCGCCTTGACTGCTCGGGAGCTTAGCGTTGGGGCCATGCGGATCGCGATCGTCTCCGACACCCACATGCCGCGCGGCTCGCGGGCGCTCCCGGCGCGCTGCGTCGCCGAGCTGCGCGCCGCCGACGTGATCCTCCACGCCGGCGACTTCATGCGCGTCGAGGTGCTCCAGGCGCTCCAGCGACTCGGGCCGCCGGTCCACGGCGTGCACGGCAACGTCGACGACGAGTCGCTGCGCCGGATGCTGCCCGCCGCGCGCGTGGTCGAGGCGGGCGGCGCGCGGATCGCGATGCTCCACGACGCCGGGCCGCGGACCGGCCGGCTCGTGCGCATGCGCGCGCGCTTCAAGGACGCCGACGCGGTGGTGTTCGGCCACTCGCACCTGCCGCTGCACGAGACCGGCGAGGACGGCTTCCAGATCTTCAACCCGGGCTCCCCGACCGAGCGCCGCTCCGCGCCCGAGCACACGATGGGCGTCGCCACCGTCGAGGCCGGCGCGGCTGCGGTTCGAGCTGATCGCGCTCTAGGCTCGGGCGCGGCCCTATGGACCTCTCGCTCTTCTTCGCCGGCACCGCCGGCTCCGTGCCCACCGCCCGCCGCGGCCTGCCCGCGCTGCTGCTGCGCGCCGGCGGCGACCGGCTGCTGTTCGACTGCGGCGAGGGCACCCAGCAGCAGCTGCTGCGCTCGGTCGGCCTGCCCGAGCTCGACGCCGTCTTCATCTCGCACTACCACCTCGACCACTGGCTCGGGATCCTCGGCGTGCTCAAGACGTTCGACCTGCGCGGGCGCGACCGGCCGCTGACGGTCTACGGCCCGCCCGGCCTGCGCGCGCTGCTCCAGGCGATGCGCCCTGCCTGGGGCCGCGTGTCGTTCCCGCTCGCGCTGGAGGAGCTCGACCCGCACGAGGAGGTCGCGTTCGACGGCTACGTCGTGTCGCCGTTCGCCGTCGACCACCGCGTGCCCGCGTACGGCTACGCGTTCGCCGAGCATGACCGTCCGGGGCGCTTCGACGCCGCGGCGGCCGAGCGGCTGGGCGTCGCGCCGGGTCCCGACTTCGGCCGCCTGCAGGCAGGCGAGACCGTCGACGGCGTGAGCCCCGAGCAGGTCGTGGGGGAGCCGCGCCGCGGCCGCCGGATCGTGATCTCCGGCGACACCTCGCCGTGCCAGGCGACCGAGGTGTTCGCCCACGAGGCCGACCTGCTCGTGCACGAGGCGACGTTTCTCGACGACGAGCTCGCCCGCGCCCGCGAGACGGGGCACTCGACGGCGCGCCAGGCGGCGGAGATCGCGCGCGCCGCCGACGTCAAGCTGCTCGCGCTCACCCACCTCTCGACGCGCTACTTCCCGCGCGACATCCGCGACGAGGCGCGCACTGTCTTCCCGGCGACGATCGTGCCGCGCGACTTCGACACGATCGAGATCCCGTTCCCCGAGCGCGGCGAGCCGCACCTCGTCAAGGAGGAGGGGGCCGCCACGTGAAGCGCAGGAGCTCGCCGGCGCGCAGCCCCGCCCAGTCCGAGATCGCTTCGTCGAGCCGGTCGAACGCCCGCGCCAGCGCGGCCTCGCTCGCCGTGTCCGACCACCAGCGCTCGCCGGTGCGGGCCCGCAGCGCTCGCAGGTCCGTGGTGTGCTCGCCGGCCAGGTCGCAGACCGCGCGGACGAGGATCTCGGCCTGGTTGAGCTGCTCGACGGCGGCGGCGACGATCTCGCGCCCGCGGCGGGCGGCGTGCGGCTTCTGGCGCCCGCCGCGGATCGTCATGTTGGGGAACAGGCCGCCGGCCGCGAGCACGCCCCACAAGCCGCGCTCGAGCCCGAGCTCGCCCTCGACGATCAGGTGCGCGATGTCGTGCGGCAGCTCGCGGGCGCCGAGGCGGTTGTAGGAGCCGCCCTCGAGCTCGACCGCGACGCCGTCCGCGCGATGCAGGATCGAGCGGTAGCGCCGGGTGTCGCCCTTGTGGAAGACGATGTCGAGGGGAGGGGGCACGCCGACCCCGATGCTAGGTTCTCCGCCGCACACCTTTAACCCGGTCCCGAGAGGCCAGGAAGGAAGCGCATGAACCCCGAGAAGGTCGTCCTCGACGAGGACGACATCCGTCGCACGCTCGTCCGCATCGCGCACGAGATCGTGGAGAAGAACAGCGACGGCGACGTGGCACTGGTGGGGATCCACCGTCGCGGCGCCCACCTGGCGACGCGGCTGCACCGGCTCGTCTGCGACCTGCTCGACGCGGAGATCGCCCACGGCGAGATCGACATCGCCTTCTACCGCGACGACCTCGCCACCCGCGGCGCCGACGCCAGCCCGGTCGTCCACGCCTCGCACCTGCCGTTCCGGCTCGAGGACCACACCGTGGTGCTCGTCGACGACGTCCTCTTCACCGGCCGCACGGTGCGCGCGGGGATCGAGGCGCTGTTCGCCTACGGCCGCCCCGCGCGCGTCCAGCTCGCGGTGCTCGCCGACCGCGGCCACCGCGAGCTCCCGATCCGCCCCGACTACGTCGGCAAGAACCTCCCGACCGCCCGCTCCGAGCGCGTCAACGTGCGTGTGGAGGAGATCGACGGGCGCGACGAAGTGACGATCTCGACCCTCACGGAGGTCCCCGCATGAGGCACCTGCTCTCCATCGAGGACCTCGACCGCCCCGGCATCGAGCGCATCCTCGACCGCGCCAAGTCCTTCACCGAGGTCTCCGAGCGCGAGGTCAAGAAGGTCCCGGCGCTGCGCGGCCGGCGGGTGCTCAACCTCTTCTACGAGGCGTCGACGCGCACGCGCAGCTCGTTCGAGCTCGCCGCCAAGACGCTGTCGGCCGAGGTCATCAACTTCGTCTCCAGCGGGTCCGCCGTCGAGAAGGGCGAGTCGCTCAAGGACACCGTCCAGACGCTGAGCGCCTACCGGCCCGACCTGATCGTGATCCGCACGCCGCACGTCGGCGCCGCCGGCCTCGTGGCCGGCTGGGTCGACGCCGCGGTCGTCAACGCCGGCGACGGCAAGCACGAGCACCCGACGCAGGCGCTGCTCGACGTCTACACGTTGCGCGAGCGGCTCGGCTCGCTCGACGGGCTGAAGATCTGGATCGTCGGCGACGTCCTGCACTCGCGGGTCGCGCGCTCGAACATCCTCGCCTTCACGAAGCTCGGCGCCGAGGTCACGGTCTGCGGGCCGCCGACGCTGATCCCGCGCGGGGTGGAGGCGCTCGGCTGCAAGGTCGAGTACCGGCTCGACCGTCTGAGCGAGGCCGACGTGGTCTACGCCCTGCGCATGCAGAACGAGCGCATGACCGACAGCTACGTGCCGTCGCTGCGCGAGTACGCCGCCGTCTACCAGATCGACGGCCGCCGCCTGAGCGCGCGCCAGGTGCTCATGCACCCGGGCCCGGTCAACCGCGGCGTCGAGCTGTCAGCCGAGGTGATCGACTCGCCGCAGGCGGTCATCGGCCAGCAGGTCGCGGCCGGCGTCGTCGTCCGCATGGCGGTGCTCTACGAGCTGCTGGCGGGCCGCTCCGCGCCTACCACCGCCCCGTCCACTCCGGCCCCGCAGCTCGCGTGATGGCGCTCTCGGCCTCCGACGGCGCGCCGGCCCACGCCCCGCTCGTCGTCCGCGACTCCGCGCCCGCCGATCTCCTGATCCGCGGCGCCCACGTGCTCGACCCGCGCGCCGGGATCGACGCGCTCCACGACGTGCTCGTCCGCAGCGGCGAGATCGCCGAGCTCGGCGCGCCCGGCACGCTGCAGGCGCCGCAGGGCGCCGAGGTCCTCGACGGCGAGGGGCGCCATCTGTTCCCCGGCTTCGTCGACCCGCACGTGCACCTGCGCACGCCCGGGCAGGAGCACAAGGAGGACCTCGACTCCGGCACCCGCGCGGCGGCGGCCGGCGGCTTCGTCGCGCTGATCGCGATGCCGAACACCGACCCGGTGGTGGACTCCGCGCCGGTGCTGCGCTCGCTGCGCGAGGCCGCGCGGCGCGAGGCCCGCGTGCCGGTCGGCTTCCTCGCCTCGGTGACGCGCGGGCTGAGCGGCGAGTCGCTGACCGAGATGGCGGAGTTGCGCGACACCGGCGCGCTCGGCTTCACCGACGACGGCAAGCCCGTGCACCGCGCCGCGATCCTGCAGCGCGCGCTGCAGTACCAGCGGCTGTGCGGCGGCGTGCTCGCCCTGCACGAGGAGGACCCGTCGCTGAGCGGCGCCGGCGTCATGCACGAGGGCGAGATCTCCGCGCGGCTCGGGCTCGCGGGCATTCCCTCGATCTCGGAGTCGACGCTGATCGCGCGCGACGCCGCGATCGCCGGCTACGAGGGCGGCGCGATCCACATCCAGCATCTGAGCGCGCGCGAGTCGGTCGCCGCGGTCGCCGAGGCGAAGGCGCGCGGCGTGCGCATCACGGCCGAGGCGTCGCCGCACCATCTCGCGCTGACCGACGAGGACGTGCTGGCCTCGCAGCTCGACACGCGGCTGAAGATGAACCCGCCGCTGCGCGGGGAGCAGGACCGGCGCGCGCTGATCGACGGCCTCCGCGACGGCACGATCGACTGCATCGCCACCGACCACGCGCCGCACGCGCGCGAGGAGAAGGAGGTGCCGTGGGAGCAGGCGCCGATGGGCACGACCGGGCTCGAGACCGCGTTCGCCGCGGTCCACAGCGAGCTCGTGGTGCCCGGGGTGCTGCCGCTCGCGCTGGTGATCGAGAAGCTGTCGGCGGGCGCGGCGCTGTTCGGCCTCGTGCCGCCGCGGATCGCGGTCGGGCGCCCGGCCGACCTGTGCCTGATCGACCTCGACGCGGAGTGGGAGGTCGGCGAGCCCGGCTACGCGAGCCGCTCGGAGAACTGCTGCTTCGCCGGCCGGACGCTGCGCGGGAAGGTGCTCGCCACCGTCGCCGCCGGCTCGGTGGCCTACCGCGACCGGGCGTTCGCCCTGGCGGCCGCGTGAGCGCTTACGTCCTGCTCGAGGACGGGACGCGCTTCGACGGCGACGCCGTCGGGGCGCCCGGCCCGGTGACCGGCGAGGTCGTCTTCACGACCGGCATGTCGGGCTACCAGGAGTCGATGAGCGACCCGAGCTTCGCGCGCCAGCTGATCACGTTCACCTATCCGCATATCGGCAACTACGGCGTCAGCGCGGCCGCCATGGAGTCCGACCACATCCACGCGCGCGCGGCGATCATGCGCGCCGCGGTCAACCAGACCGGCGTGCCAGGAGCGCAGCAGGGCTGGCTCGACTGGCTGCGCGAGAACGGGATCCCGGGCATCGACGGCGTCGACACGCGCGCGCTCGTCCGCCACATCCGCGAGGCGGGCGCGATGCGCGGCGGCGTCTTCCCCGGCGAGATGAGCGAGGGCGAGGCGCGCGAGCGGATCGCCGCCGAGCCGAGCATGGTCGGGCGCGACCTCGCGCGCGAGGTGACGATCGCCGAGCCGCGGACGTTCGCGGGGGAGGGGGACGGCCCGCGCATCGCCGCGCTCGACACCGGCATCAAGCATTCGATCGTCCGCAACTTCACCTCGCGCGGCGCGACGCTCGAGCTGTACCCGTGCACGGCGACCGCCGACGAGCTGCTCGCGAGCGACCCCGACGGGATCTTCCTCGTCCCCGGCCCCGGGGACCCGGCGGCGCTCGACTACATCGTCGACACGGTGCGCGAGCTGATCGGGCGCAAGCCGGTGTTCGGCATCTGCCTCGGCCACCAGCTGCTCTCGCGCGCGGTCGGGCTCGAGACGTTCAAGCTCCCGTTCGGCCACCGCGGCGCCAACCACCCGGTCAAGGACCTGCGCACGGACCGGATCGCGATCACGTCGCAGAACCACGGCTTCGCGGTCCAGGGGACGCCGGGCACGCGGCTCCAGTCGGACTTCGGCGAGGCCGAGCTCACGCACGTGAACCTCTACGACGGCACGGTCGAGGGCCTGCGGCTGCTCGACGTGCCCGCCGGCTGCGTGCAGTACCACCCCGAGGCGGGCCCCGGCCCGAACGACAGCCTCGCCCTGTTCGACGAGTTCGTCTCCGAGATGGCCCATGCCTAGAAGAGACGACCTCCACAAGATCCTCATCCTCGGCTCCGGCCCGATCGTCATCGGCCAGGCCGCGGAGTTCGACTACTCGGGCGCGCAGGCGTGCAAGGTGCTGCTCGAGGAGGGCTACGAGGTCGTGCTCGTCAACTCGAACCCGGCGACGATCATGACCGACCCGGAGTTCGCGACCGCGACGTACGTCGAGCCGCTGCTGCCCGGCCCCGTCACGCAGGTGATCGAGCGCGAGCGCCCCGACGCGCTGCTGCCGACGCTCGGCGGCCAGACCGCGCTCAACCTCGCCAAGGCGCTGTATGAGGACGGCACGCTCGAGCGCTACGGCGTCGAGCTGATCGGGGCGACGTACGAGGCGATCAACCGCGCCGAGGACCGCGAGGAGTTCGACGCCACCATGCAGGCCGCCGGCCTGCGCACCGCGCGCAACACGATCGCCACCGACATGGTCGGCGCCCGCGCGGCGCTCGAGGCGTTCGGGCTGCCGTTGATCGTGCGCCCGGCGTTCACGCTCGGCGGCCGCGGCGGCGGCATCGTGCGCAGCGAGGACGAGCTCGAGCGGGCGGTCCAGTACGGGCTCGACGCGTCGCCGATCGGCCAGGTGCTGATCGACGAGTCCGTGCTCGGGTGGGGCGAGTTCGAGCTCGAGGTGATGCGCGACGGCGGCGACAACGTCGTGATCGTCTGCTCGATCGAGAACGTCGACCCGATGGGCGTCCACACCGGCGACTCCGTCACGGTCGCGCCCCAGCAGACGCTGACCGACCGCCTCTACCAGCGGCTGCGCGACCAGGCGATCGCGGTCATCCGCGCGGTCGGGGTCGAGACCGGCGGCTCCAACGTGCAGTTCGCGGTCAACCCGGCGACGGAGGAGATCGTCGTCATCGAGATGAACCCGCGCGTGTCGCGCTCGTCGGCGCTGGCGTCGAAGGCGACCGGCTTCCCGATCGCGAAGATCGCCGCGCGGCTCGCGGTCGGCTACCGGCTCGACGAGATCCCCAACGACATCACGCGCCGCACGCCGGCCTCGTTCGAGCCGACGATCGACTACGTGGTCGTCAAGTGCCCGCGCTTCGCGTTCGAGAAGTTCCCCGGCGTCGACCCGGGGCTCTCGACGCACATGAAGTCGGTCGGCGAGGTGATGGCGATCGGGCGCACGTTCCAGCAGGCGTTCGCGAAGGCGATGCGCTCGCGCGAGCTCGACCTCGACGTCAGCGACGCCGGCGACCTCCTGGCGCGGCTCGAGACGCCCGGCGCCGACCGCTTCGACGTGCTGCTCGAGGCGTTCCGGCGCGGCGCGAGCGAGGAGGACGTGCGGGCGCGCACCTCGATCGACCCGTGGTTCCTGCGCGAGCTGCGCGAGCTGGCGCTCGACCCCGAGGCGCCGTTCCGCGGCGTGCGCACGTTCCGCGCGGTCGACACCTGCGCGGCCGAGTTCGCGGCCGAGACGCCCTACTACTACTCGGCCTGGGAGCGCACGGCCGCGAACGAGGTGCGCCGCGGCGACAAGCCGAGCGTGATGATCCTCGGCTCGGGCCCGAACCGGATCGGGCAGGGCATCGAGTTCGACTACTGCTGCGTGCACGCGGCGATGACGGTGAAGGAGTCCGGCCGCGACGCGGTGATGGTCAACTGCAACCCGGAGACGGTGTCGACCGACTACGACACCTCCGACCGCCTCTACTTCGAGCCGCTCACGCTCGAGGACGTCCTCGGGATCGTCGAGGTCGAGCAGCCGGAGGGCGTGATCGTGCAGTTCGGCGGCCAGACCCCGCTGCGGCTCGCGGCCGGCCTCGAGGCGGCCGGCGTGCCGCTGCTCGGCACCCAGCCCGAGGCGATCGACCTCGCCGAGGACCGCGGGCGCTTCGGCGCGCTGCTCGGGAAGCTCGGGCTCAAGGCGCCCGCCTTCGCGACCGCGCACTCCGAGGAGGAGGCGCTCGCGGTCGCGCCGCGTGTCGGCTTCCCGCTGCTCGTGCGCCCGAGCTACGTGCTCGGCGGCCGCGCGATGGAGATCGTCTACTCGCTCGACGGGCTCGAGGACTACCTGCTGCGCGTCGCGCGCGGCGCCCACGGCCGCACGATCTACCTCGACCGGTTCCTGGAGAACGCGGTCGAGGTCGACGTCGATGCGATCTGCGACGGCGAGGAGGTCTGGATCGGCGGCGTCATGCAGCACGTCGAGGAGGCCGGGGTGCACTCGGGCGACTCCGCCTGCGTGCTGCCGCCGCACTCGCTCGGGCGCGAGATGCGCGCCGAGATCGCCGAGGCCACCCAGCGGCTCGCGCTGGCGCTCGGCGTCGTCGGGCTCATGAACGTGCAGTACGCGGTGCTCGGCGACGACCTCTACGTGATCGAGGCGAACCCGCGCGCGTCGCGCACGGTGCCGTTCGTCTCCAAGGCGACGGGGATCCCGCTGGCGAAGGTGGCGTGCCGGGTGATGCTGGGGGAGAAGCTGGCGGCGCTCGACCTGCCCGCGGATCCGCTGGGCGACCACGTCGCGGTCAAGGAGGCGGTGATGCCGTTCGACCGCTTCGCCGGCTCGGACGCGCTGCTCGGCCCGGAGATGCGCTCGACCGGCGAGGTGATGGGCGTCGCCGAGCACTTCCCGGCCGCGTTCGCGAAGGCGCAGGCGGCGGCGGGCGCGCGGCTGCCCACGCGCGGCACGGTGTTCCTGACCGTGACCGACTCCGACAAGGCCGGCGCCGTCGGGATCGCGGCGCAGCTGCACGACCTCGGCTTCGCGATCGTCGCGACGCGCGGGACGGCCGCGGCGATCTCCCGCATGGGCATCCCGGTCGAGCCGCTGAACAAGATCGCGGAGGGCTCGCCGCACGTCGTCGACTGGATCGAGCGCGGCGACGTCCAGCTCGTCATCAACACCCCGACCGGCACCGCCGCGCGCACGGACGGCTACGAGATCCGCGCCGCCGCGGTCGCGCGCGGCATCCCCTGCATCACGACGCTGACCGGCGCGATCACGGCCGCGCGCGCGATCTCCGCCGCGCGGCACGGCGACCCGGCGGTGGTGTCGCTGCAGGAGCTGCACGCGCGCGGGTCGGCGGTGGGCGCGTGACGCTCGCGCCCTTCGGGCGGCGCCTGTGCCCGGTCGTCGCGCACTCGCGCTACGGGGCCTACGACGTCATCTCGGTGCTCGACGCCGAGGGGCCCGCGCCGGACCCGGGCCAGTTCTACATGCTCACCGCCGGCGAGCGGTGGGGAGGGGGGACCGACGAGCGGCCGTTCCTCCCGCGCGCGTTCTCGGTGCTGCGCCGGCACGAGGACGGCCGGCTCGACTTCCTGTTCGAGGACGTCGGCCCGGGGACGCGGCGGCTGTGCGAGCTGCGCGCCGGCGACGGGGTGTGGCTCCTCGGGCCGCTGGGCGTCGGCTTCCGGGAGCCGGAGGACGGGCGGCGACCGCTGCTCGTCGGCGGCGGGGTCGGGATCGCGCCGCTGGCGATCTGGCAGGACGTCATCGGGGCGCCGGCGTTGCTGGGTTTCCGGGACGCTCATCACGCCGAGGGCTCGCGCCTCCTCCACGACCCACGGATCGCGACGGACGACGGCTCCGTCGGCCATCACGGCCTCGTCACTGAATTGCTCAGTGAGGAAGTTGATGGGTCGGTCGTGGTCTACGCGTGCGGGCCGCCGTTGATGCTCGAGGCGGTGCGCTCGCTGTGTGCGGACGCGGGTGTGCCGGCGCAGCTCGCTCTGGAGTCCGGGATGGCGTGCGGGTTCGGCGCGTGCTTCGGCTGCGTGGTGCCGACGCGCTCGGGCTACGTGCGGCTGTGTGTCGACGGGCCCGTGCTGGCCGCCGAGGACCTGGAGCTCGTCGCATGAAGTTCTGCGGGATCGAGCTCGCGCACCCGGTCGTCAACGCGTCCGGCACGTTTGACGCGATCGCCGCGCGGCGCGCGTTCGGCGACGCTCTGCTCGCGCGGTTCCCGTTCGCCGCCTTCGTCTCCAAGACCGTCACGGTCGAGCCGCGCCAGGGCAACCCGCCGCCGCGGCTGTGGGAGCTGCCCGGCGGCATGATCAACTCGATCGGGCTGCCGAACAAGGGGCTCGACGGCTACCTCGCGCATGACCTGCCGCAGCTCGCCGAGCTGCCAGTGCCGCTGATCGTCAACGTCATGGGCTTCACCCGCGAGGAGGTGGCGACGCTCGTCGAGGCGTTCGCCGAGCGCGACGAGGTCGCCGCGCTCGAGCTCAACGTCTCGTGCCCGAACGTCGAGACCGGGATGATCATGGGCGCCGACCCGCGCGAGACCGCGCAGCTGGTCGAGCGCGTGCGGCCGCTCACGCGCAAGCCGCTGATCGTCAAGCTCACGCCCAACTGCACGTCGCCGGCCGACGTCGCAGCCGCCGCCGAGCAGGCCGGCGCCGACGCCGTCTCGCTCATCAACACGCTCCGCGGGATGGCCTTTCACCCGAGTCGTCCCGGCGAGCGCTGGCTGGGCAGCGGCGAGCGAAGCGGTGACGAGGCCTCTGGCCGAGGCAGTGGCGGCGTGTCCGGTCCGGCCGTCCGCGCGATCGCGCTCGCGCAGGTCGCCGAGGTCCGGGCGCGGGTCGACGTCCCGATCGTCGGGATGGGCGGCATCCAGAACGGACGTCATGCCGCCGACCTCATGCAGGCGGGCGCAGATGTGGTTGCGGTCGGCACCGAGTCGTTCCGCGATCCGCTCGCCGGCGCGCGGGTCGCCGCCGAGCTCGCGGAAATCCCAGCAAACAGCGGGATCCTGGCCCCTGCGGACCGCGCCGGTCGCGAGCCCATAGCACATAACGCGTGAAAAAGGCCTGCAAATCGCGGACGCAGTGTCAACTGACCTCTAGATGACTACACCTCAGGTTGAGGTCAAGACGAATTGGGCCGTTCCGGGTTGCCGACACCGCGTTCGGATGTAGACTCGCCGCCGTGCCGCCCGCGACCAGGACGCCCTCCAAGCCCTCCGTGGCTGCCCCCGAGCGCTCACTGGTCCAGCGGATGGAGGCGCTCGAGCGCGCCAACCAGATCCGCACTCGCCGCGCCCAGCTCAAGCGCGATCTGAAGGCCGGCCGCACGAGCATCCACGACCTCCTGCTCGAGCCGCCCGAGTACGTCGAGACCGCCAAGGTCTTCGACATGCTCCTCGCGGTTCCCAAGTACGGGCGCGTGAAGGTCAACAAGGTCCTGGTCCAGTGCCGGATCTCGCCGAGCAAGACGATCGGCGGCCTGTCGCAGCGGCAGCGCACCGAGCTCGTCTCGATGCTCCGGCGCTAGCGGATCCCGCCGCCCCGTCGGGGACACTCCCGCGGTGCCCGTCTTCGTCATCACCGGCCCCTCCGGCGTCGGCAAGGGCACGCTCATCCGGACGCTGCGCGAGCGGCTGCCCGAGCTCGAGCTGTCGGTGTCGGCCACCACGCGCGACCCGCGGCCGGGGGAGGAGCCCGGCGTCGACTACCACTTCCTCACCGACGCGGAGTTCGAGGACCGCGTCAACGCCGGCGACTTCGTCGAGCACGCGCGCTACTCCGGCCGTCGCTACGGCACGCTCCGCGACGAGCTGGAGCGAAGAGGCGCCGGCGGCACGCCCGTGCTGCTCGAGATCGAGGTCCAGGGCGCGCGCCAGGTTCGCGAGGCGATGCCGGAGGTGACCCAGGTGTTCATCGCGCCGCCCAGCGAGGAGGCGCTGCGCACCCGGCTCATCGGCCGCGGGACCGACTCGCCGGAGCAGGTCGCCGCGCGGCTCGAGACCGCGCGCGAGGAGCTCGACGCGCAGGGGGAGTTCGGGCACGTCGTGGTGAACGACCGGCTCGAGGACGCGGTGGCCGAGCTCGAGCGCCTGATCCGCGGGCGGCTCTGAGCGCGGCCGCTAGAATCAGCCGCTCCCGGACGAAGGACCTTCCCTTGATCTCACCCCGCGTCGACCGCCTGCTCGACAACGTGGATTCGCCGTACGCCAGCGTGATCGTCGCCGCCAAGCGCGCGCGGCAGATCAACTCGTACTACCACAATCTCGGTGAGGGCACGTTCGAGGAGTTCCCGCCGCCCATGATCGACACGGGCTCGAAGAACTACCTCACGATCGCTCTCGAAGAGGTCGCGAACGGCAAGATCAAGTACCGCTACCGCGGTTGATCATGGCGCGCGTGCTCCTCGGAGTGACCGGGGGGATCGCCGCCTACAAGGCGCTGGAGCTGACGCGGCTGGCCACCAAGGCCGGCCACGCCGTGCGCGTGATCCAGACCGAGGCGTCCACGCGCTTCGTCGGCACCGCGTCGTTCGCCGCCATCACCGGCGCGCCGGTGCTGATCACGGAGTGGGAGGCCGACGCGCTGCGCGGCGCCTTCCCCGGCGACCCGGCGCCCGAGCACGCGCCGCTGTCACACCTCGCGCTCGTCGAGCGATGTGACCTGTACGTGATCGCGCCCGCGTCGGCCAACACGATCGCCAAGCTCGCCGCCGGCCAGGCCGACAACCTGCTGACCGCGGCCGCCCTCGCGTGCCGGCGACCGCTGATCGTCGCTCCGGCCATGAACGATGCGATGTACGAGCACGCCGCGACGCGCGCGAACCTCGACACGCTGCGCGCCCGCGGGGTCGAGGTGCTCGAGCCCGGCACCGGCGCGCTCGGCTCGCCGGGGGAGTGGGGCGTCGGCCGGCTGCCCGAGCCCGCCGACCTGCTCGCCGCCATCGAGGCGCGCCTCGGCGCGACCGCGGGGGGTCAGCTCGACGGTGCGCACGTCCTCGTCACCGCCGGCGGCACGCGCGAGCCGATCGACGCCGTGCGCTTCGTCGGCAACCGCTCCTCGGGCAAGATGGGCTGGGCGCTCGCCGAGGAGGCCGCCCGCCGCGGCGCGCGCGTGACCGTCGTCGCCGCCAACGTCTCGCTCCCGCGCCGCCCCGGGATCGACTACGTCGACGTCGCGACCGCCGCCGAGCTCGCCGCGGCGTGCGAGGAGCGCTTCCCGTCCGCCGATGTCCTGCTGATGGCCGCCGCCGTCGCCGACTACCGGCCCGCCGACGCGCGCGCCGGCAAGATCAAGAAGGCCGAGGCGGGGGAGACGCTGAGCCTCGACCTCGAGCGCACCGAGGACGTCCTGTCCGGCCTCGCCGCCCACCGCCGCCCCGACCAGCTGCTGGTCGGCTTCGCCGCCGAGCACGGCGACCAGGCCGTCGCCAACGCGCGCGACAAGCTGCGGCGCAAGGGCCTCGACGCCGTCGTCGTCAACGACGTCTCGGCCCCGGGGATCGCGTTCGACGCCCCCGACAACGAGGTCACGATCGTCACCGCGGACGGCGAAGAGCACGTCCCGCGGGCCACCAAGGCGGCTGTCGCGGCGAGCGTTCTCGACGCCGTGTTGAGCCGCCGTTCATCTTCGAACGTAAAGGTCAGCAGCTGATGGAACCTGTGGAGGGGTCTGAACCCGAGACGCTCGGGGCCGCCGAGGTCGAGAAGGCGCTCGCGGTCGCCAAGCGCGTGGAGGACAACATCCGTCGCGCGGTCAAGATCCGCGACGAGGTGCTCGAGCACGTCATCGTCGCCCTGCTGGCCGAGGGCCACATCCTCGTCGAGGACTATCCGGGCGTCGGCAAGACCGCCCTGGCGCGCGCGCTCTCGCGCTCGATCGACGCGCAGTTCGCGCGCATCCAGTGCACGGCGGACCTGCTGCCCGCCGACATCGTGGGCACGAGCGTCTACAACCAGCGCGAGCAGCGCTTCGAGTTCCGGCCCGGCCCGATCTTCGCCAACATCGTGATCGTCGACGAGGTCAACCGCGCCTCGCCGAAGACCCAGTCCGGCCTGCTCGAGTGCATGCAGGAGCGGATGGTCACCGTCGACGTGCACTCGCACGAGCTCGCGCGCCCGTTCCTCGTCTTCGCGACCCAGAACCCCGTCGAGTACGAGGGCACCTATCCGCTGCCCGAGGCCCAGGTCGACCGCTTCATGGTGCGGCTCGAGCTCGGCTACCCGAGCGCCGACGACGAGGCCGGGATGCTCGCGGGCCACGAGTCCGGCGACCGCGTGCTCGACCTGCGCGCCGTCGCCGACCGGCAGGAGGTGCTCGAGTCTCAGGACGCGGCGCGCCGCGTGCACGCCTCGAAGGCGCTGCGCGACTACATCGTCGCGCTGCTGCACCACACCCGCGGCGACCACCGGGTCGAGCTCGGCGCCTCGCCGCGCGCCGGGCTGATGCTGCTGCGCGCCGCGAAGGCGCGCGCGCTGCTGCAGGGGCGCGACCACGCGCTGCCCGACGACGTCCAGGAGCTCGCCTCGATCGTGCTCGCGCACCGCATCATGCTCGTGCCCGAGGCGGCGGGGGTCGCGCGCTCTGAGATCGTCGCCGACGCGATCGCGTCGACGCCGGCGCTCTAGGGAGCCGATATGCGCTCGGCCTTCGGGTGCGCGGCGCTGGGCCTGGTCCTCCTGCTCGTCGCCGGGACGTTCGACGCCGAGCCGCTCTACGTCACGGGCTCCGCGCTGCTGCTGCTCGGCGCCGGCGCGGCCGCGTGGATCAGCGCCGGCGCGTGGGGCGCGAGCGTGCGGCGCGAGCTCGACAACCGCAGCGTCGTCGAGGAGCAGCCGCTGAGCATGCGGATCGAGGCGAGCGCGGGCCGGCTGCCGCTGCCGCCGGGCTGGATCGACGAGCCGCTGCTGCCGGAGCCCGTCCGCTTCAGCGCCGGTCGGCGCAGGGCGCGCGTGCGCGTCGAGGTCACGTTCGGGCGCCGCGGCCGGCGCATGCTGCCGCCGCCCGCGCTCGTGCTGCGCGACCCGTTCGGGCTCGCCCAGCGCGTGGTCAGCGACGCCGAGCCGGACGAGCTGCTCGTGCTCCCGCGCATCTTCCCGGTCGTCGCGACCGCCGGCGGGGAGGACTCCGAGCACGCGCACGCCCGCGCCTCGCTGACCGCGGCGGCGGAGACCGAGATCGACGGGCTGCGGCCGCACCGCGAGGGCGCGCCCGCCTCGCGCATCCACTGGCCCGCGTTCGCGCGCGGCGCCGGGCTGATGGAGCGCAAGCTGATCTCCGAGGCCGACTCGCGCCCGCTGATCGTGCTCGACCCGCGTGCCCCTGAGTCCGCCGAGGCGCTCGACGCGGCGGTCCGCGCGGCGGCCTCGCTGACCGTGCACTTCGCCCGCCGCGGCGGCTGCGGCCTGCTGCTGCCCGGCGACCGCCGCGCGCACATCATCGAGCGCGACCTGCTCGCGTGGCCGCAGTCGCACGTCCGGCTCGCGCTCGTCGACGAGCTCACCGGCCCGGCGCTGATGGCGGCCCAGAACCGGCGCGGGCTGATCGCCTACGTCTCCGCGCGCACGGTCGACCGCGTCCCGCGCGGGCTCGGCCGCACGCCCGGCGGCTGCCTGCTGGTGATCCCGGGCGCGCTGCCGAACCGGCGGGCGGTGGTGGAGGTGGCCGGTTGCCAGGGCTACGTCGGCGCGCGCACCGGCAGCGCGGCGCTGATGGCGACCGTCGGGGGGACGACCACGTGAGCGCCGCCGCGGGCCACATCAGCGCGCTGCGCGGCCCTGCTCCCGCCCTGCGCGAGGCCACGCCTGACGCCGGCGGGCGCCCGGACGCCCTGCGCCCGACGGGCCCGCTGCTCCCGCTCCTCTTCGCGCGCGGCGCGACGTTCGTCGCGCTGGCCCTGTTCGGCGCGCTGCACTGGATGGCGATGCTCGACCCGACCGCCGCCGACCGCGCGTGGGCGGCGCTCGGCGCCGGCATGCTGGGGATCGCGGGGCTGATCGGCGCGGCGCGCCTGCGCGGCGCCCGGCGCGCGCTCGCCACCGCGGTCACCTGCGCGGTCGTGACCGGGCTCGCGTTCCTGGCCGCCGGTGTGCCCGATGAGCTGCTGCGCCCCGACCGCTGGGACGCGCTGGCCGCCGGGATCGAGCGCGGCATCAGCGCGCTGCCCGGGGTGCGGGTGCCCTACCGCGGCATCGACGAGTGGACCCGGATCGTGATCCCGCTCGGCGGCACGGTGCTCGTGGCGTTCGCCGCCTTCGTCGCGTTCTGGCCCCGCCGCGGCGCCACCGGCTTCCCGTTCGCGGCGCTCATTCTGCTGGTCACCCTCTACGCGGTCCCGGCGGTGGCGCTCGACTTCGAGGGCGAGTTCCTCCGCGGCGCGATGCTGACGCTGCTCGTGATCGCGTTCCTGCGGCTCGAGCGCCTGCGCCTGGTCGAGGCGGGAGCCGCCGCCGCGCTCGCCGCCGCGACCGCGATCGCGGCGCTGATCGCGGCGCCCGCGCTCGACGGCGACACGCCGTGGTGGGACTACGAGACGTGGGCGCTGAGCACCGCCGCCTCGAAGTCGACGACGTTCAGCTGGGACCACGAGTACGGCCCGCTGGACTGGCCGCGCGACGGCCGCGAGATGCTGCGCGTGAAGGCCAAGCAGGCGGCCTACTGGAAGGCGATGAGCCTCGACGAGTTCGACGGCGAGCGCTGGCGCCAGAGCGAGCGCGGCGCGCGCACCGCGACCGCCGTCGACCTGCCCGGCGACCCCGCCGTGCGCCGCCGCTTCACGCAGGAGATCGAGATCTCCGTTCGCAACCTGCGCACGCGCACCTTCATCACCGCCGGCATCCCCGTCACCGCGCCCGACATGCCCAACCGCGCCGCGATCCCGACCGGCCCGCCCGGCATCTGGGTCTCGAGCCGCACGCTGCGGCGCGGCGACTCCTACACCGTCGACGTCTACACGCCCAAGCCGCTCGAGCGCGAGCTGCGCGCGGCCGGCTCGTTCTACGACCGCGAGCTCGGCAGCTTCCGGGCGATCGAGCTCGGCGAGGGAGCGGGCGAGGACGCGTCGGGGACGCCGCCCGGGGTGCCCGCCCACGTCGTCCTCTTCCCGAGCTGGGACGAGGGCGCCGTCGCCCCCGAGGTCTTCCGGCCCGGGTTCGGCACCGTCGCGCCGCGGCGCGAGGACGCCGAGCGCGTGATCCGGCGCTCGGGCCTGCGGCGCACGTGGGCGCTCGCCCAGCGGCTGCGGCGCGGCGCCGAGGATCCGCTCGACTACATCAAGTCGATCGAGGCCTACCTCGCGAACGGCTTCACCTACACCGAGGCGCCGCCGGACACGGCGAGCACCCTCGACGGCTTCCTGTTCGAGGCGAAGTCGGGCTACTGCCAGCAGTACTCCGGCGCGATGGCGCTGCTGCTGCGGATGGGCGGCGTGCCGGCGCGCGTCGCGACCGGCTTCACCTCCGGCTCCTACGACCGCAAGGCCAAGGAGTACGTCGTGCGCGACCTCGACGCCCACTCGTGGGTCGAGGTGTGGTTCCCCGGCTACGGCTGGGTGACGTTCGACCCGACGCCCTCCGACGCGCCGCCGCGCTCGCAGAGCTCGGACCGCGGGACCGCCGCGATCGGCGACGCGCCCGACCTGAGCGGCGGCGCGATCGACCCGCGCACCGGCCTCGCGGCCGAGGAGGGCACCGACTGGCGGCCGATCGCCGGCCTCGCCGCGCTCGCCCTGCTCGTCCTCGGCGGCGGCTTCCTGGCCTACCGGCGCCGCGGCCGCCGCCCGGGCCCGCTGCTCGAGCTCGAGCGCGCGCTGCAGCGCACGCGCCGCGCGCCCGCACCCGGCGCCACGCTGCAGGTGCTCGAGACCTCGCTCTCCCGCTCGCCCGAGGCCGTGGGCTACGTGCGCGCGCTGCGCGACCAGCGCTACACGGCCGCCGGCGGGCGGCCCACGCCCGCCCAGCGGCGTGGCCTGCGCAGCGAGCTGGGGCGCGGCGGCGGGCCGCTCGGGCGACTCCGCGCATGGTGGGCGCTGCCGCCGCGGCGAAATAGAATTGACGGTCATGGCTGACGTCTATGACCTCTTCCAGCGCGGGACGCAGTTGCTGGAGGCGGGCGACTTCGCCGCCGCCGCCATCCCGCTCGCCAAGGCCCGCGACCTCGATCCCGACAAGACGTCGATCCGCGAGGCGCTCGGCCGCGCGTACTTCCGCTCCCGCCAGTTCGAGGCCGCGCGGGCGGAGTTCGAGGCGCTCGTGGAGCGTGCGCCGACCAACGATTACGCGCTCTTCTGCCTCGGTCGCGCACTGCTCGAGCTGGGCCGCCCGAAGGACGCCCGGAAGGCCCTCGCGCTGGCCGCGGGACTGCGTCCGGACCGCCGCGACTACCGCATCTACAGGGACCGCGCACGGGCTGCCGCATAGGCCCTCCGGTGCTATAAAGAGCGCACAGCTTTCGTTTGCCCCACCCCTGGGGCGTGGTGCGGAAAGCGGGCGCTCGCCCGCTTTCTTCATGTAAGGAGAGAGAAGGAGGGGACGAGACAAATGAGCAGCCAGATCCAGGCCGACATCGAGCAGCAGCTCGCGACCGTCGAGCCCGCGGTCGAGGTCCTGCTCGCCGAGGTCATCGGCGGCGACAAGGTCCGGCTGTTCATCGATCATCCCGACGGGGTCACGCTCGCGCTGTGCGAGCGGGTGACCGAGCATCTCGCGACGGTCCGTGAGGCCTACGCGCTCGAGGTGTCCTCGCCCGGCCCGCGCCGGCCCCTCACCAAGCCAGACCACTTCCGCCGCTTCGTCGGCCGCCGGGCCCGCGTGCGAACGCGCGGAGAGCACGACGGCCACACGTCGTTCACCGGGGAGCTCCTCGGCGCGACCGACGACGGGGTCACGGTCGCCGCCGACACCGGCGTCGTCTCGATCGCGTACGCGGACATCCATCGCTCGAACCTGCTGGGAGACTGAGAAGCCATGTCGCAAGAGATCGTCGAAGCCGTACGGGTTCTCGGGCGCGAGAAGGGCATCTCCGAGGAGAAGCTCATGGAGGCGCTCGAGGACGCGCTCCTGTCTGCCTACAAGAAGCAGCCCGGCGCCGCCAAGTACGCCCGCGTGACGATGGACCGCGAGTCGGCCGACTTCCGCGTCGACGAGCTGATCGTCCCGGCCGACCTCGAGGAGCGCCTGCTCGCCGAGCAGGAGGAGGAGGCCGCGGCCGACGAGCAGTCGCGCATCGACCCCGAGACCGGCGAGGTCCGCGAGCCCGAGGAGCCCGAGGTCGAGCTCGAGCGCCTGAAGGCCTACGAGGACCAGATCGAGACCCGCGACGTCACGCCGCACGACTTCGGGCGCATCGCCGCCCAGACCGCCAAGCAGGTCATCCTGCAGCGGATCCGCGAGGCCGAGCGCGACATGATGTTCGAGGAGTACCGCGACCGCGTGGGCGAGCTGATCACCGGCATCGTCCAGCAGTCCGACTCGCGCTACACGCTCGTGCAGCTGCGCGAGCGCGTCGAGGCGCTGCTGCCGAAGTCCGAGCAGGTCGACGGCGAGCGCTACGACCACGGCCAGCGCGTCAAGGCCGTGATCAAGGAGGTCTCCTCCTCGACCCGCGGGCCGAGCATCATCGTCTCGCGCCGCGACCCCGAGCTGATCAAGAAGCTGTTCGAGCTCGAGGTGCCCGAGATCGCCGACGAGCTGGTGGAGATCACCAACGTCGCCCGCGAGCCCGGCTACCGCTCGAAGATCGCGGTCGTCTCGCACGCCGACGGCGTCGATCCTGTCGGCGCGTGCGTCGGGCCGCGCGGCTCGCGCGTGCGCATGGTGGTCTCCGAGCTGCGCGGCGAGAAGATCGACATCATCCCCTACAACGACGAGCCCGCCCGCTTCGTCGCCAAGGCGCTCAGCCCGGCGCGCGTGCGCGAGGTGCTGGTCGACGACACCAACAAGCAGGCGACGGTGATCGTGCCCGACGACCAGCTGTCGCTGGCGATCGGCCGCGAGGGCCAGAACGCCCGCCTCGCCGCCCGCCTCACCGGCTGGCGCGTCGACATCCGCTCCGAGACCGAGTTCGCGAAGGAGGAGCAGGAGTCGGGTGGCTACGGCGACGAGGAGGAGCTGGGCGGCCGCTGCGCGGCGATCCTCACCAACGGCCGCCGTTGCCCGAACGCCGCCGAGCCCAGCTCGCGCTATTGCGGGCTCGAGGCGCACCAGGCGCTCGAGAGCAAGGACACCGACGTCGTCGGACAGGCCTGAGCCCGAGCGCACCTGCGTCGGCTGCCGCGCCCGCGAGCGGCAGTCCGCGCTGCGCCGCTTCGCTAACGTAGATGGGGAGGTCGTGCCCGATCCGGAGCGCCGGCTCCCCGGTCGCGGCGCGTGGCTCCATCCCGACCTCGACTGCTTCGCTCGCGCACGCGCCGGGCGGGGCTTCAACCGGGCCCTCAGAGCCCCCGTATCGATCCCGAAAGACACCGTAGACTTCACCCGCACATGGCCAAGAAACGCGTCCACGAGCTAGCCAAGCAGTACGACATGCCTTCAGCCGAGGTGCTGAAGCGGCTGGCCGATGCCGGGATCGAGGTCAAGGCCGCGGCCTCGGCGGTCGACGAGGACGCTGCGGATCGCGCGCTCACCGGCCGCCCGCAGCTGCACGAGGAAGAGGCCCAGAAGGCGGCCGCCCAGAGCTCCAACGGAGCAGGCTCCGACGCGCCCGCCGGCGACGGCGACAAGCCGCGCCAGCGCCCGACGCGCTCCTCGCTGCAGGGCGAGCGCGCTCCCGGCGGAGGCGGCGGCGTCCGCCGCGTCGTGATCGACTCGCAGGCCTCGCGCCGCCAGGGTGGCCCCGGCGGCGGACCGCCCGGCCCCCAGCGCCGCCCGCCGCGCCGCGGCGGCCGCCGGCGCCGTGGCGCCTACGTCGAGCCGGTCCCGCAGGACAAGTCCTCGCTCCAGGCCGACACGATCCGGGTCAACTCGGGCTCGACGGTCAAGGACGTCGCCGAGTACCTCGGCGTGCCGATTCCCGAGATCATCAAGAAGCTGATGCAGCTGGGTGAGATGGCCACGCTCACGCAGACGCTGGCCGACGACGCGATCCAGGTCCTCGCCGACGAGTTCGACAAGGAGATCGAGATCGTCCACGCGGCCGACGACGTGGACGAAGAGCCGGAGTTCGAGGACGCCGCCGAGGACCTCGTCGACCGCCCGCCGGTCGTCACGATCATGGGCCACGTCGACCACGGCAAGACGTCGCTGCTCGACGCCATCCGCGAGACCGAGGTCGTCGCGGGCGAGGCCGGCGGCATCACGCAGCACATCGGCGCCTACCAGGTCCACCACGGCGACAAGACGATCACCTTCCTCGACACGCCCGGCCACGAGGCGTTCACCGCCATGCGCGCCCGCGGCGCCCAGGTCACCGACATCGCGGTCATCGTCGTCGCCGCCGACGACGGCGTGATGCCGCAGACCCGCGAGGCCGTCGACCACGCGAAGGCGGCCGGCGTGCCGATGCTCGTCGCGGTCAACAAGATCGACAAGGAGGGCGCGCAGCCCGACCGCGTCCGCACCGAGCTCACGACGCTCGGGCTGCAGCCCGAGGAGTGGGGCGGCGAGACGATGTTCGTCGACGTCTCCGCGAAGGCGAAGACCAACCTCGAGGACCTGCTCGAGTCGCTCATCCTGCTCGCCGAGGTCGAGGAGCTGAAGGCCAACCCCAACACGGAGGCCTCCGGCGTCGTCGTCGAGTCCAAGCTCGACCCGGGCCGCGGCGCGGTCGTGACGATCCTCGTCCAGCGCGGCACGCTCAAGGTCGGCGACAACGTCGTGGCCGGCGCCCACTGGGGCCGCGTGCGGGCGATGCACGACTACAAGGGCGACAAGGTCAAGCAGGCCCTCCCCGGCGAGCCCGTCGAGATCCTCGGCTTCGACTCCGTGCCCGAAGCCGGCGAGTTCGTGCGCGTCGTCGAGAACGATCGCACCGCCCGCTCGCTCGCGGGCGAGAAGGCCCACCGCATCAAGACCGAGTCGCTCGCCCGCCGCGGCGGCAAGAAGTTCTCGCTCGAGGACATCTTCGACCGCGAGCGCGGCGCGCTCGTCAACGAGCTCAACCTGGTGCTCAAGGCCGACGTCTCCGGCTCGCTCGAGGCGTTCCAGGACGAGATCGCCAAGCTCCCGCAGGAGGAGGTCACCGTCTCGGTCATCTACTCCGGCGTCGGCGGCATCACGGAGTCCGACGTCAACCTCGCCTCGGCGTCCGACGCGATCATCCTCGGCTTCAACGTGCGCCCCGTCGGCGAGGCGGCTCAGCTCGCCGATCGCGAGGGCGTGGAGATCCGGGGCTACTCGGTCATCTACCGCGCGATCGACGAGCTGCGCGACGCCATGCAGGGCATGCTCGCTCCCGAGGAGGTCGAGGAGGCGGTCGGCTCGCTCGAGGTCCGCGCGACCTTCCGCGCCTCGAAGATCGGCGTGATCGCCGGCTGCATGGTCACCGACGGCCACGCCACCCGCGGCGCCAAGGCGCGGCTCGTGCGCGACGGCACGGTCGTCTATGACGGCGAGATCGCCTCGCTGCGCCGCTTCAACGACGACGTGCGCGAGGTGCAGTCCGGCTTCGAGTGCGGCGTGCTGCTCAAGGACTACATGGACGTCAAGGAAGGCGACATGATCGAGGTCTACGAGACCAGGCAGGTCGAGCGCACCCTCTCCTAGTGGGGGAGCGCTCCTACGTCGTCCTCCTGCAGGTCCATCTCTTCTTCCCGGAGTCTGGGTCCTTGAAGGCCAAGCGAGCTGAGCTGAACCGCGTCAAGGCGCACCTGCGACAGCGCCACGGCGCCTCCGTGGCCGAGGTCGACCACCAGGACACCTGGCAGCGCTCGACGCTCGCCGTCGCGCTGGCGGGCGGCTCGCCGGGGCTGTGCGAGGGCGCGGCCGACGACGTCGGGCGCTACCTCGACGCGCACTTCCCCCAGGGCGCGCGGGTCGAGCGGCGGCTCGCATCGTGGGCTGACCTGGAGTCACTAGGATGAGCGGCGGGCGCATGCGGCGCGTCGACGAGGCAATGCGGGAGGTCTTGTCGGCTGCGATCACGCAGGGGCTCAAGGACCCGCGGGTGGGCTTCGTGACCGTGACCTCCGTAGAGACATCTCCCGATTTGCGCCACGCGCGCGTGTTTGTCTCCGTGCTCGGTGAGAACGAGCTGCGGGGCCGCACCCTGGACGGCCTGCGCTCGGCGCACGGCTACCTGCAGCGGCGGGTCGCGAGGGAGCTGACGCTCAAGCACACGCCGACGCTCGAGTTCCTCTACGACGACTCCGTCGACCGCTCGCTGCGCATCCAGGCGCTGCTGGAGGAGGAGGGCTCGTGAGCACCAACGGCGCGGCCTCCTCGCGCGCGCAGCTGCTCGACGAGATCGCGGACTCCGAGCGCTTCCTGCTCGCCACGCACGAGAACCCGGACGGGGACGCGCTCGGCTCGCTGGCGGGGATGCAGCTCGTGCTCGCCGCGCTCGGCAAGGACGCGGTCGCCTACATGGCGCAGGACGAGTTCCCGCTGCCCTACGAGTACCGCTTCATCCAGGTCCAGAACCTCGTCACGGAGCCGCCGGAGGATCTCGAGGCGCGCACGATCGTCTTCCTCGACTGCGGCAACATCGACCGCAACCCGGCCGACTCGCTCAAGCGCGAGGGCGCGCACATCCTCAACGTCGACCACCACCACGACAACACGCTGTTCGGGACCGTCAACCACGTGGTGCCCGAGGCGTCGTGCACGGCGGAGGTCATCTGGGACCTCATGAAGGGTCTCGGGGTCGAGGTCACGCGGCCGATCGCGGAGGCGCTCTACGTCGGGCTGGTGACCGACACCGGCAAGTTCATGTACGAGAACACCGGGCCGCGCGCGCACCTGATGGCGGGCGAGCTGATCGAGGCCGGCGTCGACGTGCACGCGATCTACCGGCGCCTGTTCGAGGGCGTGCCGCAGGGCAAGCTCGAGCTGCTCGCGCGCGGGCTCACCAACGTCGAGCGCTTCGACGACGGGCTGCTGACGGTCACGCACCTGAGCCGCGACGACTACGAGGCGACCGGCGCCGACGAGTCCTACTCCGAGGGCGTCGTCGACCACCTGCGCGCGCTCGAGGGCACGGCGGTCGCCGGGCTCGTGCGCGACCTGCTGGGCAACGGCGAGTCGCGCCGCAAGGTGTCGCTGCGCGCCACCGACGATCGCATCGACGTGTCGGCGATCGCGCGCGCCCAGGGCGGCGGCGGTCATCGCCGCGCGGCCGGCTTCTCGACGACGCTGGAGTACCCGGAGCTCGTCGAGGTCCTGCGGGCGAGCCTCGCCGAGCAGCTCTGAGCGGCGACGGGGTCATCCTCTACGACAAGCCCGCGGGGATCACCTCGCACGACGTCGTGGCGCTGGTGCGGCGGGAGGTCGGCAAGGGCGTCAAGGTCGGCCACGCGGGGACGCTCGACCCGTTCGCGACCGGGCTGCTGCTCGTGCTCGTGGGCCGGGCGACGCGGGTGCAGCGGTTCCTGATGGCGCTGCCCAAGCGCTACGAGACGGTGGCGCGGCTGGGCTGGACGTCGACCACCGGCGACGTCGACGGCGAGCTCGCGCCGGGGCGGATGCCGTCCGAGCCGTTCGTGCTGCCGACGGGGCGCCTGCTACAGCGGCCGCCCGCCTACAGCGCCATCAAGGTCGACGGCAAGCGCGCCTACGCGCTGGCGCGGGCGGGGGAGGCGGTCGAGCTCGCCGAGCGCGAGGTCGAGGTGACGCGCTTCGAGCTGCTGTCGCGCGAGGACGACCGCGCGGCGTTCGCGATCGAGTGCTCGTCCGGGACCTACGTGCGCTCGCTGGTGGCCGACCTCGGCGACGCGTACTGCGTCGAGCTCCGCCGCACCGGGATCGGCCCGTTCGACGTGGGGGCGGCCGATCCGGAGCGGATCGTCCCGCTCGACGAGGCGCTGGAGTTCCTGCCTTCCGTGACGCTCGCGGGCGAGGATGCGCGCAAGGCCGGCCACGGCGTCGCCGTCGCCGGAGCGGCCGCGGGCACGGTGAGGCTCGTGGACGAGCACGGACTGATCGCCCTCGCAGAGCCACGCTCCGACGGCACCCTCAAACCCGTCGTAGGCTTCCGCGGCTGATGCAGGTGACCTGGCTCCCCGACGTCGAGCTCCGCGACCGCCACGTCGCGGTCGGCGAGTTCGACGGCGTGCACCTCGGCCACCGCGAGGTGATCGCGGGCGCCGACACGGTGCTGACGTTCGAGCCGCACCCGCGACAGGTGGTCGCGCCGGACGCCGCGCCGAAGCTGCTGACCTCGCTCGAGATCAAGCGCGACCTGATCGCCGGCCTCGGCGTGCGCGAGCTCGTGGTGATCCCGTTCGACCGCTCGTTCGCCGCCCAGGGGCCGCAGGAGTTCATCGACGACATCCTCGTCGGCACGCTCGGGGCCACGAAGGTGTCGGTGGGGGAGAACTTCCGCTTCGGCCACAAGGCCAAGGGCGACGCCGACCTGCTGCGCAGCCAGAGCGCGTTCGAGCCGCGGATCGTGCCGCTCGTCGAGGTCGACGGCGAGATCGTCTCCTCGACCCACATCCGCGGCCTCGTGGTGGCGGGCGACCTTGCGCAGGCCACCCGCTTCCTGGGCTCGCCGTTCCAGCTGCGCGGGATCGTCCAGCACGGCGACAAGCGCGGCCGCGAGCTCGGCTACCCGACGGCCAACCTCGTCCCCGACAACGCGCTCGTGTACCCCGGCAACGGCGTCTACGCCTGCCGCGCCGCCGTCGAGGAGGACGGCGAGTGGCGCTGGTGGCCGGCCGCCACGAACGTCGGGGTGCGCCCGACCTTCGTGACCGGCCGCGGCGTGCTCGTCGAGGCCTACCTGCTCGATTACGACGGGGATCTCTACGACCGCGAGCTGCGGCTCGCGTTCCTCGACCGGCTCCGGGGCGAGCGTCGCTTCGATACCGTCGAGGCGCTGGTGGACCAGATGCACCTCGACGTGCGGGAGGCGCGCGAGATCGCGGCGTGAGCCGTACATCCGTTGGGTCGGCGGGACGGAAGGCGGAGGACGGGAAGGACATGACAGTGAATGTCGTGGTGGCGCATACGAACCCGTGCGCGCGGGACGAGCTCGCCACCCCACTGCGGGAGAGCGGGTACGACGTCGTCGAGGCCGCGGACTTCGAGGCGGCGCTCAACGCGTGCCTCGAGCTCGAGCCCGACGTCGCGCTCGTGAGCAAGTGCATCGAGTCGGACGCGGGCGGCACGCTGCTCGACGAGCTCAAGGGCGACCCCGACGTCTTCTCGACCGCGGTCGTGCTCGTCGCCCCGGGGCAGATCGCGTTCTCGCAGGCGCAGGAGCTGCTCGAGCGCGGCGCCGAGGACGTGCTCGTGGAGCCCGTCACCGCGGCGGAGGTGCTCGCCCGCGTGCGCGCCGCGCACCGTACGAAGACGCTCCAGGAGGAGCTCGTGGGGCAGGGCCGGCGGCTCGAGACGATGCTCCACGAGGATCCGCTCACGGGGCTCTTCAACCGCCGCTACGTCCTCACCCGCCTGCAGGGCCTGATCAGCGGCGCCCGCCGCCACGGCCGGCCGCTCTCGGTCGCGATGATCGACGTCGACCACTTCAAGGAGATCAACGACCGCTTCGGTCACGACGCCGGCGACGCCGCGCTCGTGGAGCTCACGGGCGCGCTGCGCGACCGCCTGCGCGCCGAGGACGAGCTCGGCCGCCTCGGCGGCGAGGAGTTCCTCGCGCTGCTGCCCGACACCCCGGCCGAGGCCGCGGCGTCGGTGGCCGAGGACCTGCGGGCCGCGGTCGAGAACCTGACCGCCACGGTCAGCGTCGGCTGGGCCACCTGGGACGGCCACGAGGTCGCCGACGCGCTCGTCAAACGGGCCGACATAGCGCTCTACCAAGCCAAGGATGCGGGGCGCAACGCCGTGCGGGGGGCTGAGGAGGGCTCTGCTAGCCTGCGGCGTCGCACATGACCCTGACTCAAGAGGACAAGCGCGCCGTCACCGAGCAGTTCGGCAAGGACGCGAACGACACCGGGGCCACCGAGGTCCAGATCGCGCTCCTGACGCGCCGCATCAACGACCTCACCGAGCACCTGCGCGAGCACAAGCACGACCACCACTCGCGCCGCGGCCTGCTGATGCTCGTCGGCCGCCGCCGGAGGTTCCTGAACTACCTCCAGAAGAAGGATCTCGAGCGCTACCGCTCGCTGATCCGCGAGCTCGGCCTGCGCCGCTAGCGCCATGGCCATCATCGCCGCTGGCCAGCCGGCGCCCGAGTTCTCCCTCGCGCGGCCGGAGGGCGGGCCGTTCACGCGCGCCGACCTGCAGGGTCGGCGGACGCTCCTGGTCTTCTACCCGTTCGCGTTCTCGGCGGTCTGCACCAACCAGCTCGGCCTCTACGACGACCTGCGCGAGGACTTCGCGAAGCACGGCGTGACGCTCTACGGCGTGTCGTGCGACGCGGTCGCCTCCCAGCAGGCGTTCAAGGAGCAGCTCGGCGTCGAGATCGAGCAGCTCTCGGACTTCGAGCCGAAGGGCGAGGCGTGCCAGGCGTTCGGCGTCTACCACCCCGCCGGCTTTCCCCAGCGCGCGCTCGTGCTCATCGGCGCCGACGGCGTCGTGGAGTGGAGCCACGAGGCCGATTCGCCCGGCGACCTGCCCGGCGCGAACCTCATCTTCGACGCCCTCGAGGCCCAGGCCGTCTGAGCGAGCTCGGCTCGGCCCCGCTGCCGCCCGTCGGCCCCGAGGACCACGTCCGGGGCCCGCGGGACGCGCGGCTGGTGGTCGTCTACGCCGACTTCGAGTGCCCGTTCTGCGCCGCGCTCGAGCTGCGCCTGCGCGCGCTGCCGCTGCGCGTGGTGTTCCGCCACTTCCCCGTCCGCTCCAGCCACCCGCGCGCCTGGCCGGCCGCGCGCGCTGCTGAGGCGGCCGCGCTGCAGGGCCGCTTCTGGGAGATGCACGACGCGCTGTTCGCCGACCAGGGGCGGCTGGAGGACCCGCATCTGTGGGAGCGCGCCGAGCGCCTGGGGCTCGACGTCGCGCGCTTCGACGCCGACCGCCGCGCGGCTGCCGTGGAGGAGCGCATCACGGCGGACTGGCGCGCCGGCGTGCGCGCCGGGGTCGCCACGACGCCGACCCTGTTCGCGGCCGGCGAGCGCCACTCCGGCCGCCCGGAGCCGGGCGTCCTCGAGCGCCTCGCGAACCCGGACTGAGGACGCCGCGTATACCTCCGGGCCCATGGCCACAGACGCCCAGCTGATCGAGCGCCTGCGCACGGACGCCACCGGTGAGGCGCTCCGCGAGCTCTACCGCGCCTACTCGGGGGAGCTCTACGGCTTCGCGGTCAACGCGCTCGGCGAGCGCGGCGCCGCGGAGGAGCTCGTCCAGGAGGTCTTCACGCGCGCCTGGCGCCACGCCGAGCGCTACGACCCCGAGCGCGCCAGCGTCCGCACCTGGCTCTACCAGATCGCCCGCTACGCGATCATCGACGCGCGGCGCCGCGCGTCCGTCCGCCCGGGGCTCGCCCTGCACGAGCCCGGCCCGGGCTCCGAGCCGCTGGGGCAGAGCGTCGAGCAGGCGATGCTGGGCTGGCAGGTCGCGATGGCGCTGGATCGCCTCAGCCCCGACCATCGCCAGATGATCCGGCTCGCGCACGTGCAGGGGATGACGATGCGCGAGATCGCCGAGCACACCGACCTGCCCGTGGGGACCGTCAAGAGCCGCACCTGGTACGCGCTGCGCCAGCTCCGGCTCGTGCTCGAGGAGATGGGGGTCCGATGAACACCCGCCTGACCTGCGCCGAGCTGCGGCCGCTGCTGGGCGGCTACGTGCTCGAGGGCCTCGAGCCGGACGAGACCGAGGCCGTGCGCGCCCACCTGCCGGACTGCCCCGCGTGCACCGCCGAGCTCGCCTCGCTGGTCGAGCTGCCGCGCCTGCTCGACCTGGCCGAGCCCGTCGCGCACCCGGTCGAGCCGCTCCCGGCCGGCCTCGAGGAGTCGCTGCTGGACCGCTTCGCCCGCGAGGCCGACGTGCCGCGGCCGCCGCGGCGGCGCCGGCGCCGGCCGCGGATCGCCTGGACGCGCCCGCGCGTCGCGCTGGCCAGCGGCCTGCTGGCGGCCGCGCTCGCGGTCGCCGTCACGCTCGCGGTCCAGCCCGACGACTCGCCGCCCCGCGCCTCGCGCAACTACGTCGTGCAGCTCAAGCCGACGGCGGCGGCGCCCGCCGCCCGCGGCCGCATCTCGCTCTACCGCGTCGAGGGCGGGACCGGCGTGTACCTGTGGGCGAGCGGGCTCAAGCCGGGCTCCAAGCGCGTCTACGAGATGCTCTGCGAGCGCGGGAAGTGGAGCGCGAGCGCGGGCACGTTTCGCGCGGACGCGCACGGCAACGTCAAGGTACGGCTCACGACGGCGGCCCGAGTAGGGGAATACGACCGCGTCAGAGTCGTCTCCCGGGATGACGACGGACACATGAGGGACGTCCTGACCGGACGCCTCTTCTGACGAAAGGAGACCAGATGCGCAAGTTCAGCCTGATCCTGGCGATCGGCGTGCTCGCACTCGCGGGCTGCGGTGGTGATGACGAGGAGGAGCCGGCGGGCGGCGGCGGATCCTCGAACGGCTCCTCGAACTCGTCCGGCGGCGGTGGCGAGCAGCTGGCGATCTCGGCCGACGCGTCCGAGCTCAAGTTCGACAAGGCCGAGCTGACCGCGCCCGCGGGCCCGGTCACGATCACGATGGCGAACCCGTCCGACGCGCCGCACAACGTCGTCATCGACGCCGACGGCGCGAAGGCGGGCGACACGGTCTCCAAGGACGGCGAGTCGGTGGCGAGCGCCGACCTCCAGGCCGGCGAGTACACGTACTACTGCGCGGTCGGCAACCACCGCAGCGCGGGGATGGAAGGCACGCTCACCGTCGAGTGACAAGCGCGGGCACGGCCCGCGCCCGGAAGTCGAAGATCCGCTCGAGGTCCCTGCGCACCAGCAGCCGGTGCGCGAGGGACCCCAGCGGGCCGAGCGGCAGCGCGTAGCGCACCGTGTCGGTCATCAGCGTGCCGCCGCCGGGGAGCTCGCGGAACTCGTGCGTGTGGTGCCACAGGCGGTACGGGCCGCTCAGCTGCATGTCGACGAAGCGCTCCCGGGGGACGAACTCCTCGATCCGCGTCAGCCACGCGACGCGCAGCCCGTGCAGGCGCAGCCGGTACTCGATCAGCGCCCCGGCGCGCATCTCGATCGGGCGCGGCGAGACGACCTCGAAGCCCAGCCACGGCGGCGTGATCGCCTCGAGGTTGCGGGCGTCCGCGAAGAACGGGAAGACCTCGGCGGGAGTGCCGGGCAGGCGCTGCTCGCGGCGGAGCACGTGATAACTGAACACGCTTCGGATACGGGTTAGGCTGGCGACGCGATGACTGAGCGGGTCGCGGTGTTCGGCGGAGGCGTGGCGGGACTGACCGCCGCGCACGAGCTGGCCGAGCGCGGATTCGAGGTGACGGTCTACGAGGCGCGCGACCGCCTCGGCGGCAAGGCGCGCAGCCTGCCGGTCCCGAGCTCGGGCAGCGGCGGGCGCAGCGATCTCCCCGCCGAGCACGGCTTCCGCTTCTTCCCGGGCTTCTACCGCCACGTGCCGGACACGATGCGGCGGATCGGCGTCGACGGCCACCTCGTGGGCGCCGAGCGCGTCCTGCTCGCCCAGGCCGGCGGGCGCAACGAGCTGATCACCGCCGCCCATCTGCCGGAGTCGCTCGAGGACTTCGCGCTCATCAGCCGCTTCGTGCTCGACGCCGCGACCGGGCTCGGGATCCCGCCGCACGAGACGGCGATCTTCCTCGAGCGCCTGCTGACGCTGTTGACGAGCTGCGACGAGCGGCGGCTCGGGCAGTGGGAGCTCCAGAGCTGGTGGTCCTTCATCGGCGCCGACCAGCGCTCGCCCGCGTTCCGCAAGTTCCTCGCCGACGGCCTCACGCGCACGCTCGTCGCCGCGCGGGCGCGCGAGATGAGCGCCCGCACGGGCGGGTCGATCCTGCTGCAGCTGATCTTCGACCTCACGCGCGCCGGCGGCCGCGCCGACCGCGTCCTGGACGGGCCCACGAGCGACGTCTGGATCGACCCGTGGGCGGCGCACCTCGAGGACCTCGGCGTGGAGATCCGGCGCGGCGCGCCGGTCGAGGGGATCCAGCTCGCGGGCGGGCGCATCGCGGGCGCCACCGTGGCGGGCGCGCGGGTGACCGCCGACCACTACGTCGCCGCCGTCCCGGTCGAGATCATGCGGCTGCTGGCGGGGCCGGAGCTGCGGGCGGCGGAGCCGCGGCTCAAGCGCCTCGACAAGCTCGTCACGCGCTGGATGAACGGCGTCATGTTCTACCTCGGCGAGGACGTGCCGGTGGTCCACGGCCACGCGATCTACATCGACTCCGAGTGGGCGCTGACCTCGATCTCCCAGCGGCAGTTCTGGCGCGACTTCGACTTCGCGCAGACGGGCGACGGCAGCGTCGAGGGGATCCTCTCGGTCGATGTCTCGGACTGGTCGCAGCCCAGCACGCGGCTCGGCAAGATCGCGATGCAGTGCTCGCGCGAGGAGATCCTCGACGAGGTGTGGGCACAGCTCAAGGACCACCTCGAGGACCTCGACGACGGCAACGTCGTGCAGCGCTTCCTCGACCCCGCGATCGAGTTCCCGAACCCGACGCAGGCGGCCAACCTGGAGCCGCTGCTGGTCAACACCGCGGGCTCGTGGGCGGACCGGCCCGACGCGGTGACGCGGATCCCCAACCTGTTCCTCGCCTCCGACTACGTGCGCACGCACACCGACCTGGCCACGATGGAGGGCGCCAACGAGGCGGCACGGCGGGCGGTCAACGGCATCCTCGAGGCGACGGGGTCGAGCGCGCCGCGGTGCGACATCTGGCCGCTGCGCGAGCCGGCGGCGTTCGCGCCCGCGCGTGCGCTGGACCGCCTGCGCTGGAAGCTCTTCCACCGCCCGGCCAAGCCGCCTCTGCGGATCACGGACGCGGGCGTGCTCGAGCCGACGGGGCCGCTGGCGGCCGGGCTCCTGCGGCTCGGGCCGCTGGTCAGACGGATGTTCGGCTGAGGCCCGCCGCTGCGCAGCCGCGCTCGAGCTCCTCGAGCCCGAACGCCTCGACCGGGCCGAGCGCGCCGGTGCCGCGCACGCGCCCGCCGGCCGCGGCGCGCGCCGCCCAGGCGATGAAGCCCGCGGTGAAGGCGTACCAGTCGTCGCCCGAGAGGTGGACCTCGGCGAGCGAGCGGCCCTGCGCGTCGTAGGCCTCGGCCGCGATCCACGACATGCCGTCCGGCGTCGTCCCGGGCTCGGGGCCGTCGCCGAGCGCCATCAGCTTCCCGCCGGCGTACTCGAGCGCCTCGCGCACGCCGGGGACCTTCGTCGCCAGGGAGCCGACGAGCGCGCCCGCCTGCATCGGCCGCGCGAGCGGGCCGAACCAGCCGAGGTAGACGTTGACCTCGCGCAGCCGCGCGTAGGCGGCGGGCAGCGCGAAGTGCTCGGCGCCGCCGATCGAGATCGCCGCGCGCTCCTTGCCCTTGACCGTGAACGAGCGCACGCGCTCGGCCGCGCGCACGACCTGCAGCGCGCCGTCGCGGAACGCGTAGCCCTCGCCGAGCGTCGCGCCGACGAGCGAGGCGCGTGTGCCCGCGCTGCCGCTCTGCGCGGTCATGCCGAGCGCGTAGTAGCCGACGTCGACGCGGACGGCGGCCTCGCCGGCCTGCTCGAGCGCGAGCGCGCCGGCCAGCGCGCCCGGCACGAAGTCGTAGCCCATCGCGGTCATGAGCGGCACCCCGGCCTGCGCCGCGGCCGGCCCGTGGTGGTCGAAGACGCGGCGGATGAACTCCGGCTCGCCGGTCGAGTCGATGTAGGCCGCCTTGCCAGCGATCGCCGCCCGCACGGCGGGCTCGCCCCACTTCGAGAACGGCCCGACGGTGGAGACGAGGACGTCGCCCTCGTCAACCAGCGCGTACACGGAGTTCGAGCGCATGACGTCGCCGTGGGCGGTATCGAGGCCGCCCAGATCATGTGCCAGCGCGTCGAGCTTCTCCTGCGAGCGGCCCGCCAGCACGGGGCGCTCACCGAGCCCGGCGAGGCGCTCGGCGACCAGCCGGCCGGTGTAGCCGGTGGCTCCGAACAGGACGATGCGGCCCGCCATCGCGCCGCAGCGTAGCCGTCCTACTACCATGTGGGCAGCGATACCGAAGTGTCATGAGACGCAGAGGACCCACGCACCGAAGCGTGGGCGTGAAAGGAACATATGTCTGAAGTGCATCGGGTCTCCGTCGACATCGGCGGAACCGAGATCACGTTCGAGACGGGCCGTCTGGCCAAGCAGGCCTCCGGATCCGTGGTCGTGAGCGCCGGCGAGACGATGGTGCTGGGCACCGCAACCGCCGGCAACCCGCGTGACGTCGACTTCCTCCCGCTGACGGTGGATGTCGAGGAGCGCATGTACTCCGCGGGCAAGATCCCCGGATCCTTCTTCAAGCGCGAGGGCCGCTCCGGCGAGAAGGGCACCCTCGTCGCCCGCATGATCGACCGCCCCCTGCGGCCGCTCTTCCCCAAGGGCTGGCACCGCGAGACCCAGCTGGTCTCGATCCCGCTGTCGATCGACCATGTCGTGCCCTACGACATCCTCGCCATGAACGGCGCCTCCGCGGCGCTGATGGTCTCCAACATCCCGTTCCCGCAGCCGGTCGGCGCGGTCCGGATCGGCAAGATCGAGGGCAACTTCGTCGTCAACCCGAACGAGGAGGACCTCCTCACGGCTGACCTCGACCTCGTGGTCTCCGGCACCGACGAGGCCATCCTGATGGTCGAGGCGGGCGCCAACGAGATCCCCGAGGCCGAGATCCTCGACGCGCTCGACATCGCGCACGCCGAGATCAAGAAGCTCGTCGCCGCCATGAACGAGCTCGGCGAGAAGGCCGGCAAGACCCCGAAGCTCGAGGTCGAGACGCCGCAGGTCGACGCCGAGCTGCTCGAGCAGATCAAGGGCTCGCACGGGCAGAAGCTCGACGAGGCCACCTCGGTCGAGGACAAGCTCGCCCGCCAGGACGCCACGAAGGCCGTCGAGGCCGAGGTGCTCGCGCAGTACTCCGGGCCCGAGGACGCGCCTGAGTACGGCGACTTCCGCGGCAAGGCGCAGCTCGCCTTCGACAAGCTCGAGAAGGCGATCATCCGCGAGCGCATCGCGATCCAGAAGAAGCGCCCGGACGGTCGCGGCACGGATGAGATCCGCGCCATCACGATCGAGGCCGGCCTGCTGCCGCGCACGCACGGCTCCGCGCTGTTCACGCGCGGCCAGACCCAGGCGCTGTCCGTCGCCGCGCTCGGCACCACGCGCGAGGAGATGCGGCTCGACACGCTCGGGCTGGAGACCTCCAAGCGCTACTTCCACCACTACAACTTCCCGCCCTTCTCGGTCGGGGAGGCCGGCTTCATGCGCGGGCCCAAGCGCCGCGACATCGGCCACGGCGCGCTCGCCGAGCGGGCCATCGTCCCGATGCTGCCGACACAGGAGGACTTCCCGTACACGATCCGCGTCGTGTCCGACATCCTCGAGTCCAACGGCTCGTCGTCGATGGCCTCGGTCTGCGGCTCCTCGATCTCGCTGATGGACGCCGGCGTGCCGCTGAAGCGGCCCGTCGCCGGCATCGCCATGGGCCTCATCAAGGAGGGCGACGACTACGTCGTGCTGTCCGACATCGCCGGCGTGGAGGACCACCTCGGCGACATGGACTTCAAGGTCGCCGGCACGGAGAACGGGATCACCGCGCTCCAGATGGACATCAAGATCACCGGCGTCACCTTCGACATCCTGCGCGACGCGCTCACGCAGGCCAAGGAGGGGCGGACGTTCATCCTCGGCAAGATGGCCGAGGTCATCGACGTGCCGCGCTCCGAGCTGTCGAAGTACGCGCCGCGCATCTCGACGATCCAGATCGACCCGGACAAGATCGGCCTGCTCATCGGCAAGGGCGGCGAGACGATCCGCGGCCTCTCCGAGGAGTTCGAGGCGCAGATCGACGTCAACGACGAGGGCCAGGTCCTCGTCTACGCCCAGACGGGCGAGCAGGGCGACGCCCTGATCGACCGCATCCGCTCGATGACCAAGGAGGTCGAGGTCGGCGACGAGTTCGCGGGCAAGGTCGTCAAGACGACCACGTTCGGCGCCTTCGTCGAGCTCGCCAAGGGCACCGACGGCCTGCTGCACATCTCCAACGTGTCGCCCGGCCAGCGGGTCGACACCGTCGAAGAGGTGCTCAACAAGGGCGACGAGATCGCCGTGCGCGTGGTCGAGGTCGACCGCGAGCGCGGGCGCATCGGTCTGCGCCTGGCCGAGGACCCGGAGATCGCCGGCAAGTCCGTCGAGGAGCTGGCGGGCGTCGGCTCCGGCGGCGGTGGCGGCGGCCGCAACGGCGGCGGCGACCGCGGACCGCGGCGTGACGGCCGCGGCGGCGGCGACCGCGGAGGCCGCGGCGGCGGACGCGACCGCGACCGCGGCGGCCGTGGCGGCGAGCGCCGCCCGCCGCGCGCCGATCGCGACCCGGACCGCAACTAAGCACGGGCACTTGCCCGAGCACCGTCTGACCGAGCTCGACTCGGGGCTGCGGATCGTCACGGAGGTAATGCCCTCCGTGCGGTCCGCGGCCCTGGGCTTCTTCGTGGCCGCGGGCTCGCGGGGGGAGACGGAGGAGGAAGCCGGCCTCTCGCACTTCCTCGAGCACATGCTGTTCCGCGGCACGCCGCGCTACGGCTCGACGGAGATCGACCAGCTGTTCGACGGGATGGGCGCCGAGCTCAACGCCGGCACCGACAAGGAGGGCACCACGGTCTACGCGCGGATGCTCGACCAGCACCTGCCCGTGGCCTTCGACGTGATGGCCGACATGATCTGGCGGCCCGCGTTCCGCGACGTCGACCCCGAGCGCCAGGTCGTGCTCGAAGAGATCGCGATGTACGAGGACGACCCGCAGGACATCGTCTTCGACGTGCTCGGCCGCGCCGTCTACGGCGAGCACCCGCTGGGGCGCCCGATCATCGGCCGCGCCCCGGTCATCCGCGACACGCCGGTCGACGAGATCGCCGCGTTCCACGCGCGCCGCTACGTGCCCGGCTCGATCGTCATCTCGGCGGCCGGCTCGGTCGACCACGACGCGATCGTCGAGCTCGCCTCGCGCACGCTCGAGGTGCGGCAGGGGCTGGAGGCGGCGCCGCCGCTCGTGCCCGCGCCGGGCGTCCCGCGCTCGACGCTGCAGTTCCAGCGCAAGGACACCGAGCAGGTCCACGTCTGCCTCGGCGCGCTCGGGCTGCCGCGCCACGACGACCGCCGCTTCGCGCTGCGCGTGCTCGACGCCATCTTCGGCGGCCTGTCCTCCTCGCGGCTGTTCCAGGCCGTGCGCGAGGAGCGCGGGCTCGCCTACTCGGTCTACTCGTTCAGCGCGCAGTTCATCGACACGGGCGAGATCGGGTTGTACGTGGGCACGCGCCCGGACAACCTCGCGGCGGCGATGGCGGTGGTGGGCGACGAGCTCGACCGCCTGCGCAGCGACGGCGTGACCGAGGAGGAGCTGTCACGGGCCCGCGAGAACGTCAAGGGCCGCATCGTGCTCGGGCTCGAGTCCGCCGGCGCGCGCATGAGCCGCCTCGGCGCCTCGGTGCTGTACGGGCTGCCGCTGCTCGAGGTCGACGAGATCATGGCCCGCATCGACGCCGTCTCGCTGGAGGACACGAAGGCGCTCGTCGACGAGCTGTGGGCGCCGTCGTCGCTGTCGGCCGCCGGCATCGGGCCCGACGAGGCGGCGTTCACCGACGCCGTCGCGAGCGTGTGCCCGGTTGCGGAGCCGCTCGCGGCGTGACGCGGGTCGCCGTCGCCGGCGCCGCGGGGCGCATGGGCCAGGCGGTGTGCGCCGCGGTCGAGGACGCCGCGGACCTCGAGCTCGTGGGCCGGGCCGATCCGGCCTTCGGGACGACGCTCGGCTCCGTCCTCTTCGACGCCGACGTCGTCGTCGACTTCACCGTGCCGGACCAGGCGCTCGGGAACGCTCAGGAGTGTCTCGAGGCCGGCGTGCACGTCGTCATCGGGACCACCGGCTTCGACCTCGGCGCGCTGCGCTCGGCGTGCGAGGGCGCGTCCGCGAACGTCTTCGTCGCCCCGAATTTCGCGATCGGCGCCGTGCTCATGATGCGCTTCGCGGCCGAGGCCTCCAAGCACATGGACGGCGCCGAGATCATCGAGTACCACCACCCGGCCAAGCTCGACAAGCCGTCGGGCACCGCCGCGCGCACGGCCGAGCTGATGGAGGGCGACGTGCCCGTGCACTCGGTCCGGCTGCCCGGGATCGTCGCCGACCAGGACGTGATCCTCGGCGGCGTGGCGCAGACGCTCACGCTCCGCCACGTCACGACGGATCGCACGAGCTTCATGCCCGGCGTGCTGCTCGCGATCCGCCGCGTGGCGGACCTGCCCGAGTCGCCGGTGATCGGCCTCGAGCGGCTGCTGTGGCCGGAGGCTTGAGCACACCGCTCATCGCCGTCACCGACCATGCGGTCGAGCGCTACCGCCAGCGCGTGCGCGGCGGGCTGGACGTGCGGCCGGAGATCGCGGGGCGCGTGTCGGCGGCGTGGGCCGCGGGCCGCGTGTCGGAGGAGCCGCCGCCCGGTGCGGCGGCGCAGCGCGGCTCCGTGTACGTGAGCGATCGCGACATCACGTTCGTGTGCCTGTGGGACCGCCCGCGCGGCGAGCTCCTCGTCGTGACGCTGTGGGAGGCAGGGGAAGACCCGCAGGTCCCGAAGCGGTTCACGGACGCCTTGAAGGAGCGGCGGCGGTCGGGTTGACTCTGCGGCTCCGGACTCGATCCAGGAGGCACTGACGTGGGATTCATGGACAAGGCCAAGAAGATGGCCGAGCAGGCGCAGTCGAAGCTCGACGAGGCGCAGCAGAAGTACAACAGCGGTCAGGGCGCCGGCTCCGCGGGAGGCGCGCCCCCCGTCGAGTACGACGACCACGGTCGCCCGATCCAGCCCGCGCCGGTCACGCCCGACGCCGCGGCGCCCGTGCCGCCCGACGCCGCGCCGCCGGCCGCGACCCCCGGCGTGCCGCCGACGGAGCCGCCGACGCCGCCCGCGCCCGAGTCCGGCCCGACGCCCGATCCGGCCTCGCCGGCCACCCCCGGCGCCGCTCCGAGCGCGCCGCCGGCGCCTCCCGGCCCTGGCGCGCCCGACGACGCCGACCGGCCGAGCACCGAGCCGCCGAAGCTCTCGAGCGGGGATCCGCTCGCGGGCTGACCCTGCGAGAATGCCGGCCATGCGCCCGTACGAAGGCCTGCTGACCGCCATCGTCACGCCGTTCAAGGCGGACCTCTCCGTCAACGACGAGGCGGCCGTGGCGCTCGGCCGCCACCTGCTGCAGAGCGGCAACGACGGGCTCGTCATCGCCGGCACCACCGGCGAGGCGGCGACGATGACCGACGAGGAGCAGATCGAGCTCGTGCGGCTGCTGGCCGGCGAGCTCGGCGACGAGGGCGCGATCGTGGCCGGCGCGGGATCCAACGACACGCGCCACGCGATCCACCTCACCGAGGGCGTCATCGACGCCGGCGCCGAGGCGGTGCTGAGCGTCACGCCGTACTACAACAAGCCGAACCGGCGCGGGATCATCCGGCACTTCGAGGAGGTCGCGCGCGCCGCCGCGGGCACCCCGGTGATCCTCTACAACATCCCCGGCCGCACCGCCGTGAACATGCCGCCCGACCTGCTCGCCGAGCTGGCCCAGATCGACGGCATCGAGGCCGTCAAGCAGGCCAACTCCGACGAGCTGCAGCCGATCGACGGGCTCGCGATCCTCGCCGGCAACGACGACATCCTCGCCGCCAACCTCGACCAGGGCGGCGCGGGCGGCATCTGCGTCGCGTCGCACATCATCGGACCCGAGATGAAGCGCCTGTTCGACGAGCCCGACGCGCGCGCCGAGATCGACGCCGACCTGCGCGACGTCTACTCCACGCTCTTCCTCACCGCCAGCCCGACGTGCACGAAGGCGGCGCTGAACCTCCTCGGCCACGACGTCGGGGGCTGCCGCCTGCCGATGGTCGAGGCGGACGAGCGCGAGCTGGCTGAGGTCCGGGCGATGCTCGAGCGGCACGGACTGCTGCAGCGGGCCGCCACGGCGTGAGCGGCACCCTGCGCGTCCTCCCGCTCGGGGGACTCGGTGAGATCGGCAAGAACATGTGCGTCGTCGAGTACGACGGCCGGATCGTCGTGATCGACATGGGCCTGCGCTTCCCGACGGCCGAGATGATGGGCATCGACCTCGTCCTGCCGGACTTCACGTACCTGCGCGACAACGTCGAGGCGATCGAGGCGGTCGTGATCACGCACGGGCACGAGGACCACGTGGGTGCGCTGCCGTGGGTGCTGCGGGACCTGGGGGAGACATCGGTGCCCGTGATCTACGGCGGGCAGCTGACGGTCGCGATGGCGCGCTCGAAGCTCGACGAGCACCGGCTGCGCGAGGCGAACCTGCAGGTGCTGCCGACCGGGCAGAAGGTGCAGGCGGGGCCGTTCGAGATCGAGCTCGTACACCTCACGCACTCGATCCCCGACATGGTCGGCGTCGTGCTGACGTGCGAGCTCGGCACCGTCCTGTTCACCGGCGACTACAAGTTCGACCAGACCCCGGTCGGGGGCGCGCCCGCCGACGTGTCGCGGCTGGCCGAGCTGGGGCGCGACGGCGTGCTGTTGCTGTGCGGCGACTCGACGAACGCCGACCGGCCAGGGACATCGACCTCGGAGAGCGTGGTCGGACCCAACCTGGAACGCGTGTTCGCGCGCTGCGAGGGCCGGATCGTGACGACCTCGTTCGCCTCCAACATCCACCGCGTGCAGCAGGTCATCGACGCGTCCGTGGCGCTCGGGCGCAAGGTGTGCCTGGTCGGGCGCTCCATGCGCAAGAACGTCAACATCGGGCGCACATTGGGCCACATCGTCGTGCCGGAGGGGACGCTGATCCCGCCGCGCGAGCTCGCCAACTGGCCCGACGAGCGCGTCGTGATCATCTCGACGGGGTCGCAGGGAGAGCCGCTGAGCGCGCTGAGGCGGATGGCCTACCGCGACCATCCGCAGATCGAGCTCCACGACGGCGACACCGTGGTGTTCTCCGCCACGCCGATCCCGGGCAACGAGCGCGCGGTCAACGAGACGATCGACCGGCTCTACCAGATCGGCTGCGAGGTCATCACCCCGCGCGACGAGGCGATCCACGCGAGCGGGCACGGCTACCAGGAAGAGATCAAGCTGATGCTCAACCTGACGCGGCCGCGGTACGTGATGCCGGTGCACGGCGACTACAAGCGGCTGCGGCTCCATTCCGAGCTCGCGCAGGCGGTCGGCGTGCCAGCCGAGAACGTGTTCCAGGGCGAGAACGGGCTGCCGCTCGAGATCACCTCGTCGGGCGCGGCGTGGGGACAGCGCGAGACGGCCGGCATGGTGTTCGTCGACGGCGTCGACATCGGCGACGTGGCCGACGTCGCGCTGCGCGACCGCCGCATGCTCAGCGCGGACGGGATCTTCATCATCGTCGCGACGGTGTCCGAGCAGGACGGCTCGTCGGTCGTCGCCCCCGAGGTGCTCGCGCGCGGCGTGCCGTTCCTCGACGGCAACGCGGACTTCGTCGACGACCTCCGCGAGGCCGTCGAGGACTCCCTCGACCGCGCGGCGACGGAGCGGATCACGGAGATCGAGGTGCTCGAGTCGATGCTCCACGACGACCTCGCGGCGTTCATCTACGACAAGCTCAAGCGGCGGCCGATGGTGCTGCCGGTCGTCGTCGAGGTCTAGCGCGATGTTCTCTCGGGTGTGGTGGCAGATCGTGGCGCCCTACCTCGTCCTGGCCGGCGTGATCGCCGTGGGGACGGGGGCGTCTACTCGGAAGGCGCGCCCGTCTGGACCGTGTACGTCGGGTTGATGCTTGCTGCCCTCGCCGCGCTCCCGGGGCAGGAGCGCTGGGAGAACCGCGGACGCTAGAACGCGTACACCTCGACGCGATAGCCGTCGGGATCGGCGACCTGGACGCGGACGGGACCGTAGGGCTGGAACTCGGTCTCGGCGATGCCGGCCTGCTTGAAGCGCTCGCGGGCCGCGAGGACGTCGTCGGCGTGGGGGAGGCGGAAGCCGAAGTGGTTGGTGCGAGGGAGGCCGTCCGCTGCGGGCTCGCCCTCCCAGAGCGCGAGCAGGGAGCCGTCGGCGTCGCCGAGGATCAGCAGGTGCTCGTCGTCGTGGACGCGCTCGGTGAGGCCGAAGTGCTCGCCGTAGAACGCGGCTGACCGCTCGCGGTCGCTGACGGTGAGGGCGACGTGGTCGAGGGGCATGCCCTAAGGCCGCTGCGCCGCCTCGACGGTCGCGGCGTCGTCGGCCGTGCGGCTCGTGGGGTCGGGGAGGATGACGGCGTCCGGGTCACCCGGAGGCGACGCTCGGGTGCGGAGGCGGGGGCGCAGGATGATGGCGACGAGCACGAGGAAGAGCACGCCGAAGCCGGCGACCGCGTACGCGGTCCGCGGCGTCGCGAGCGTCGCGATGACCGCTCCCAGCAGGAAGCCGACGCCCGGGAGTGCCGCGTTGAGAGACTCGAGCAGGCCGACGACGCGTGCCTGGAGGTCGAGTGGCGTGGCCTCCTGCAGGCCGGTCACGACGGCGATCCACTGGACCCCGTTACCTGCGCCTCCGAGCACCGCGAGGAGGCAGGCGACGGTGAGCGTCTGGGCGACGGACATCCCGACGTACGCGAGTCCGATCGCCGCCGTCGAGGTGATGATGAGCCCGGCGGTGCTGCGGGACTTGACGACGAGATAGAAGAGGCTGCCGACGACGATCCCGGCGCCCCAGGCGGCCAGGAGGAGGCCGAAGCCCGCCGACCCGACGCCGAGGCTCTCCCGCGCGTAGATGACCTCGATGGGGACGATCAGCGTGAAGAAGATGAGCGCCATGCCCTCGCCGACCAGCAGGAGGCGGATCCGCGGACTGTGCCGCGCGAACGAGAGCCCGCCCTGGAAGCGCTCACGCCAGCGCTGCCGCTCGACCTCGGCGGTGGGGAGACCGCGCGTCCGGGCGAGCACGATCGCGATCACGAGGAACGACGCCGCGTCGGCGAGCAAGGCCACTGAGAGGCTCCATTGCGAGACGAGGACGCCGGCGAGCGCCGCGCCGCCTACGGACGCCGCGGCGAAGCCGACGTTCAGCAGCCCGTTCGCCTCTTTGAGCAGACCGACCGGCTGGAGCAGCGTGCCGACCGCGCCGCGAGTCAGCGCCCGGGCGGTCACGGCGAGCGTGCCGTCGACCACGGCGAGGGCGAGCACGAGCGCGAGCAGGTAGCGGCCGTCGGCCACCCATGCGAGGAGCCCGAACACGAGCGCCTCGGCGAGGTAGATACCCCCGAGCGTGCGCCGCAGGTCGAGCTGGTCGATGCGGGCGGTCAGACCGGGTGCGACGAACGCCGGGACGAACTTCGCAGCGATGAACAAGGCGGCCGTCGCGGCCGCCTCTCCGGTCTCCTCGTAGACGAGCAACGCAAGGGCGACAACGCCAACGCTGTCGCCCAATTCGTTGATCGTGTAGGAGCCCAGCAGCCGCCCGAATGGGCGTCTGGACAAAGGTTCTAGGCGACCCCCCACGAGCGCCCGATCTTATTGCTACAAGCGGGGATGGGCCCCTGAGCCACACTTGGACGCGTCGCGAAGCGCCGTGTTGCCGCAATTTACGCCTAAAGCTCCCGTTATCGCCGCCGATGGACGGACTTGTGACCACCCGCGCGCGGGTCATCCTCGCAGTCCAGCTCACCGTGCTCCTGAGCGCGACGATCGTGGCCGTCTTTTCGTCTCGCGCAGCGGACTGGCAGCCGATCGAGCTCGTGCTCCTTCTCTTGTTCCTGACGGTCGGCAGCGACCTCGTCACGATGGACTGGCGCGGCTTCCGGATCAGCGGCGCTTTCCTCGCCTTCGTCCTCTCGATGGCCCTGCTCGGACCGGCGCCCGCGGTGGCCATCGGCGCGACCGCGAGCCTCGTTGACACCTTCGTGTCCCGCCGACGCTGGGACAAGGCCCTCAACAACCTCGCGGTCTTCATGACCTTCCCGCTGGTCGGTGGCCTTCTCATCAACGCCCTGCACGGACGTCCCATCCCCGGCAGCGAGGGCACGATCGACTTCCCCATCGCGGTGCTCGTGGTGTTCATGATCACCAACCTGCTCAACTTCTCGATGGTCGCCGTCTTCGAGTCCGCCTCCGGCGGACCGCAGTTCTTCAAGAGCTTCCGCTCGCTCTACCTCACGGTCCTTCCGGTTGAGTTCGCGATGGCCCTGCTCACCGCCGGCGTGGCCTTCGTCTATCAGCGCGTCGGCGTGGGAGCGGTCGGGCTCATCGCCGTCGTGCTGTTCGTCTGCCAGTACCTCCTCCGCGCCGGCATCCAGGCCTACGAGCGCGGCGAGGAACTGCAGAACCGGACCCGCGAGCTGGCGTCGCTCCAGGTCGGTTTGATCAACACCGTCCTCCAGACCCTTTCAATGCGCGACGCCATGACCGCACGGCACTCCGCCGCGGTCGCTCGTTACTCGCGCGAGGTCGCCAAGCTGCTTGGCCTGTCTGAGCGCGAGCAGGACCTGATCCACACCGCGGGCCTCTTCCACGACATTGGCAAGTTCATCTTCCCCGACTCCATCCTCGTCGCCGACCGCAAGCTGACGGACGCCGAGTGGGAGATCGTGAAGCTCCATCCCGAGCAGGGCGCCAAGCTCGTGCGGCGCATCGAGGGCTATGGCCCGGTCGCCGACATCGTGATCAGTCACCACGAGCGATACGACGGCTGCGGCTACCCGTACGGCATCACCGGCGAGGACATCCCCCTCGGCGCGCGCATCCTCGCCGCCGCCGACACCTACGACGTGATGACTGCGCGTGACTCCTACCGCGACCCGGTGAGCTCGGAGGAGGCGCTCGCCGAGCTCCGGCGCGTCTCCGGCTCGCAGCTGGACCCGATGGTGGTCGACGTGTTCGTCGAGATGATCGAGCAGTACGGCATCGCGTTCCGCCACTCCGATGAGACGGACTTCGAGCGCGAGCTGGCCTTCGACAAGCGCGTCGAGGACTACGCCAGACCGCGTGCGGTGGCGGCATGAAGTACCGCATTCCGGGTGGACGTTTGTTCGGTCAACCCACGGAGTCCATCTGTCGATAAGACCCCGTAACGAGAGCGAGCGCCCTCAAGAGGACGCTCGGCTCAAATTACAACGGTCAAGGACTAGCTCTTCCAGGCCATGATGTACCCCCTAGTCGCCCCCTGCCAAGGTGCTGCAACACCTCGCGGCGGTAGTGCTTGCTTCAGACAACTGGCACTGTAGGGGTACCCAGGACGGACCCTGAATAGGACATCCGTCCAGAAGTGTTGAGCCCTCGGTTTCAAACCCGGGGGCTCTTTTTTGGTGCATCACTGCTACGAGCCGGTTTCCGCGGGGAAGCGGACCACGAAGCGGGCTCCGCGACCGTCCAGCGGATCTTCGAGCGTGACCGTTCCGTGGTGCGATTCGGCGACGGCTCGGACGATTGCGAGCCCCAGACCGGATGATCCGGAGCGATCGCCGGCGCCGCGGAAGAAGCGCTCGAACACCTTGTCGTGCAAATCGGCGGGGATTCCCGGGCCGTCGTCCTCGACGGAGAGCACGACCTGGCCGTTGACCCGCTCGACCGACGCCTCGACCGCCGTGCCGGGGTCGGTGTGGCGCAGCGCGTTCTCCAGCAGGTTCAGCGCGAGCCGGTGGAGCTCGTCGCGCGCGCCCGAGATCGTCGCGCCCGCGGGCGCCGAGACCGTGATGGGGTGGCCCTCGGAGACCGGCTCGAGCTCGCCGGCGGCCTCCGTGATCACGCGGGCGACGTCGACGGGCTCGTGGCGTGTGATCCGGCCCGCGTCGGCGCGTGCCAGCAGCAGCAGGTCGGCCACGAGCCGGCGCATCCGCCGCGACGAGCGCAACGCCGACGCCGCCGCCTCGCGCTGCTCGCCGTCCAGGACCTCTTCGAGCAGCTCCAGATTCGCGAGCACGGACGTCAGCGGCGTCCGCAGCTCGTGGGAAGCGTCCGCGACGAACTCGCGCTGCCGCGCCAGCGTCGACTCCGTCTCCGCGCGCGCCTGGTCCAGCGCGAACAGCATCCCGTCCAGCGTCCGCGCCAGCTCGGCCACCTCGTCCTCGGCCTCCGGATGCGGGATCCGGCGCGAGGGGTCGCGCGTGCGCTCGATCGTGCGCGCGGTCTCGGTCAGCTCGGCGATCGGCGTCATGGCGCGCCGCGCGGTCGCAACGCCGGCGAGCAGCGCCAGCGCGGTGCCCCCGAGCACGCCCAGCACCAGGAAGAACCGGACGCGGTTCGCGGTGTCCTGCACGTCGGACAGGCGCCGCGCGTACTGGACGAACCCGTAGCCCCCGATCGGATCGACCTTGACCGGCCGCGACTCCACGCGGTAGCCCGCGAACTCGAGCGTCTCCGCCAGCGGCGGGGACAGGTACGGCGCGTCCGGCGACGAGCGGATGACCTCGTTGTCCTCGGTGACGACCCGGACGACCGCGCTCTGGGCCGAGGCGTAGGCCCCCAGGTTCGGTCCTCGGTAGCGCACCACGGACTTCCCGTCGCGCTCGATGTACTGCAGGTCGGTCTGCTTCGCGAGCTGGTCGGCGGCCTCGGCGACCTGCTGGTTGAAGTCGGCCTGGATCCGCCGCGTCGTCAACACGCCCACGATCACCGCGAACCCGCACAGGATCACCAGCGTCAGCGCCGCGGAGCCGCCGGCGAGCCGCCAGCGGATCGGGAGCCGCTTATACGCGGAGGACGTAGCCCGCGCCGCGGACCGTATGAAGGAGCCTGGGTTCGCCACCGGCTTCGAGCTTTCTGCGGAGGTTCGACACGAAGACCTCGATCGTGTTCGTGATCGAGAAGGGGTCGTAGCCCCAGACCTCGTCGAGCAGCCGTTGCCGCGAGATCACGAGCCGCTCGTTGCGCATCAGGTACTCGAGCAGCTCGAACTCACGCTGGGTCAGGTCGATCGAGCGCTCGCTGCGCACGACCTCGTGCGTGTCCGGGTTCAGCGTCAAATCGCCCACGCGCAGCGGCGCCATCCCGCGCGGCGGGCGCCGGCGCAGCAGCGCGCGCATGCGCGCGAGCAGCTCCTGGCGCTCGAACGGCTTCACGAGATAGTCGTCCGCGCCGACGTCCAACCCCTCGACGCGCGAGTCCAGCGCGTCGCGCGCGGTCAGGATGAGGATCGGCGTGTCGTCCTCGTCCTCGCGCAGCTTGCGAGCGATCTCGATCCCGTCCATGCCGGGCAGGCCGAGGTCGAGCACGATCAGATCGGGGAGGAAGGCCTGGGTGTCGTCGAGCGCCTGTGAGCCGTCGCCGGTCAGCTTGACGTCGTAGCCCTCCATGCGCAGCGAGCGCTGCAGGACCTGGGCGATCTCCTGGTCGTCCTCGATGACCAGCACGCGGACGGGGCGCTCTGAGGCTTCCATCCCGTTGATGTTAGGCCCGTAAGAGCCGCAGAGCGGCAACTTTTACCCGCGCATGAGGAGGCAGGGGGCGGCGGCCCGGCGTCGAAGGGGATCGAGCCCCGATGCCGCCCGCCCGCCGCCGCCCCAAGTCCAAGCCCGCGCCGAAGACGCGGACGAAGGCGCGCGCCCGGCGCTCGGCCCCGCCGCTGCGGCTCCCGAAGCTCGAGCAGCGCCACTACGACGTCATCGGGCTCGGCCTCGTCGCGACCGCGATCTTCTTCGCCTTCGTCGTCTACCTGGACTGGGACGGGGGGCAGGCAGGTGACGCGGCGGTCGACGGCATGAAGCTCGGCATCGGCGCCGTGCACTACCTCGTGCCGACCGCGCTGATGGCGGCCGGCGCGATCCTCGTGCTGCGCCCGGTGCTGCCGGCCGTACGGCCGTTCAAGACCGGCGCGATCTGCCTGTTCGTCGCGCTCGTGCTCGCCTTCGCGGCCGGCACGCTCGGGCTCGGCCCCGGCGGCGCGCGCATCTCCTGGGAGCCCGAGTGGATCAAGCCGCGCGGCGGCTTCGCGGGGGAAGGGCTCTACTACGTCACCTCGACCTTCCTGGGCACGCTCGGCGCCCACACGATCGCGCTCTTCCTGCTCACGGCCGCGGTGCTGCTGCTCACCGGGGCGTCGGTGGCGGGCGTCATCAAGTTCACGAGCGACTCCGTCTCTACCACGTCCCGCGAGGTGCGCTCGAAGGTCCAGAAGCGCCGCCCCGCCACCGAGGAGCTCTCCGCGCTCGAGCAGGGCCCGCCGCCGCGCGTGACCGCGGTCGCCCGGACGTTCCCCGAGGACGAGGAGACGCTGCCCGACGTGCTCGGCGAGGCGGTGGACCTCGAGCCGACCGTCGAGGACCTGCGCGACGAGGTCCCGCAGCTCGAGGAGCTCGCCGAGGACCCGGAGACCGACGAGCCGGGCGTCGCGCGCACGACGCCCAACCCCGAGGACCTCACGCCGCAGGGCCGCTACCGCGCCTCGGTGACCGACTCGCCCGAGTTCGAGTGGACGCTGCCCGACCCCGCCTTCCTCAAGCGCTCGACCGCCGACGCGAGCAAGCCCGACACCGCCGGGCAGGAGCGGGTCGCCGCGCAGCTGACCGAGGCGCTCGGCCACTTCGGCATCGAGGCGAAGGTCATCGGCATGGTCGCCGGGCCGCACATCACGCGCTACGAGCTGCGGCTCGCGCCGGGCATCAAGGTCGCCAAGGTCGCCCAGCTCAAGGACGACCTCGCCTACGCGCTGGCCGCCTCCGACATCCGCATCCTCGCCCCGATCCCCGGCAAGCAGGCGGTCGGCGTCGAGGTGCCCAACGCGCGCCGGCGCATCGTGCATCTCGGCGACGTGCTGCAGGAGACGCCCGCGGGCTGGTCGCCGCTCACGGTCTGGCTCGGCAAGGACGTCGCGGGCCGGGCGATCGGCGCCGACCTCGCCAAGATGCCGCACCTGCTCGTGGCCGGCACCACGGGCGCGGGCAAGTCGGGCTGCGTCAACGCGATGCTCGCCTCCGTCCTCACCCGCGCGACCCCGCACGAGCTGCGGCTCGTGCTGGTCGACCCCAAGCAGGTCGAGCTCAACCACTACGACTCGATCCCGCATCTGCTCACGCCCGTCATCACGAGCCCACGCAAGGCCGCCACCGCGCTGCAGAACCTCGTGCGCGAGATGGAGCAGCGCTACTCGTACATGTCGCTCGCGCGCACGCGCTCGCTGATCGAGCTCAACAAGGTCCGCGCGTCGCGCCAGGAGGCGCCGCTGCCCTACATCCTGTGCGTGATCGACGAGCTGGCCGACCTGATGATGGTCGCCCCCGCCGACGTGGAGGACTCGATCATCCGCCTCGCCCAGAAGGCGCGCGCGGTCGGCATCCACCTCGTGCTCGCCACGCAGTCGCCCCGCGTCGACGTCATCACGGGCATGATCAAGGCCAACGTCCCGAGCCGGATCGCGTTCTCGGTGTCCTCGCAGACCGACTCGCGCGTGATCCTCGACCAGAACGGGGCGGAGTCGCTGCTCGGGCAGGGCGACATGCTCTTCTCGCCGGTCGGCACCTCGCGCCTGCAGCGCATCCAGGGCGCCTACGTCGACGAGTCCGAGATCGAGAAGCTCACGAGCGCGTGGCGCAAGCAGGGCGAGCCCGAGTTCCAGGAGGAGCTGCTCGAGGAGGTCGAGGACGAGACGGTCGACACGAGCGCCGACCCCGAGTTCGACCCCGACGAGGATCCGCTGCTCCCCGACGCGATCCGCCTCGTCGCCGAGATGCAGACCGCCTCGACCTCGATGCTCCAGCGCCGCCTGCGGCTCGGCTACACCCGCGCCGGGCGGCTGATCGACATGCTCGAGCGCCGCGGCGTGATCTCCGGCTACGAGGGCTCCAAGCCCCGCCAGGTGCTGGTCTCAGAGACCGACCTGCCACGTGTCCTCGCCGCGCTCGAGGAGCGCTCGGGCGGCGCAGTGCCCGTTGCGGGCGAGGAAGCCGACTGACGTAGCCTTCCCCGAGGACATGCCGGAGATCGGCCAGACGCTGCGCGAGACGCGCATGCGCAACAGGGTGGACATCACGGAGGTCGAGGCGGGGACCAAGATCCGGGCCAAGTACCTCCGTGCGCTCGAGAACGAGGAATGGGACCTGCTGCCCGGCCCTACGTTCGTCAAGACGTTCCTGCGGTCATACGCCGACTACCTCGGGCTCGACTCGCGGCTGCTGGTGGAGGAGTACAAGCAGCGCTTCGAGCGGCCCTCGACGACCGAGCTGACCCCGTTCGCGCCGCGGCCGGGTGGGCGTGGATCCCGCCGTGAGCGGCGCCGGCGCCCGTGGCTCGGCCCGAGCCTGGCCGTCGTGTTCGCGCTCGTGCTGGTGCTGGGCGCGCTGTACGCGCTCGGCTCGTGGGGCGAGGAGGACTCCGGCGGCGGCGAGCCCAACACGGTCGAGAACCCGACCGCGACGCCGTCGGAGGGCAACGGCGAGCAGCGCGAGCGCCCCGCGCGGCCGAAGCGTGTCACCCTCCAGATCGTGCCGACCGGCCTCGTCAACGTCTGCCTCGTCGACGCCGACGGCCGCGCGCTGATCGACAACCGCGACCTCAACACCGGCGAGACCACCCGCCGCTACCGCGGTCGCCGCTTCCGCGTCTCGTTCGGCAACGGCAACGCGCGGATGCGCTCCGGCGGCCGCACGGTCGACGTGCCCGACCGCTCCACGCCGGTCGGCTTCGAGCTGCGCCCCGGGCGGCGCCCGCGCGAGCTGTCCGAGGCGCGCCGGCCGACCTGCTCGTGAGGGCTCACAGGTGAGGGCGGGCATCCTCATCACCGGCACGGAGGTGCTGTCGGGGATCATCGCCGACCGCAACGGGCCGTGGCTGTCGGAACGCCTGCGCGAGCGCGGGGTCGAGGTGGCCGAGATCGTCGTCGTCGCCGACCGCCCGGACGACATGCTCAACGCGCTGCAGTTCATGGCCGATCTCGACCTCGTGGTGACCAGCGGCGGGCTCGGCCCGACCGCCGACGACCTCACCGCCGAGGTCGTCGCCGGCTTCACGGGACGGCCGCTGGCGCTCGACGAAGCGCTCGAGCAACGGATCTGGCGCATCCTCGAGCGCATGCGCAGCCGCTGGCGCAACCTCGACGAGGACGCGATCCGCGCCTCCAACCGCAAGCAGGCGCTCGTGCCGGAGGGCGCGACCGTGCTCGAGCCCGTCGGTACCGCGCCCGGGCTCGTGGTGCCGGGGACGCCGATGGTGGTCGTGCTCCCGGGGCCGCCGCGCGAGCTGCAGCCGATGTGGGAGACGGCGGTGGGGACGCCGGTGCTGGCCGAGCTGCTCGCGCGTGCGGGCACCCTCGAGCAGCGGATCCTGCGGCTGTTCGGCATCCCGGAGTCCGAGATCGCGCGCTCGCTGCGCGAGATCGAGGCCGAGGGCGTGCCGCTCGAGCAGCTCGAGATCACGACCTGCCTGCGCCGCGGCGAGATCGAGATCGCCACGGTCTTCGAGCCGCCGGCGGCGGAGGTCTACGACGCGTTCGAGGCCGCGATCCGCGAGCGCCACCGCGACACGCTGTTCTCCGACGACGGCTCGACCGTCGACGACCAGGTGATCGCGCTGCTGGAGGGGCGCACGGTCGCGGTCGCGGAGTCGTGCACCGGCGGGCTGATGAGCGCGCGGCTCACCGAGCGCGGCGGGTCCTCGGAGTACATGCTGGGCGGGCTCGTCGTCTACTCGAACGCGGCGAAGACGGCGCTGGCGGGCGTCCCGGCCGAGCTGATCGAGGCGCACGGGGCGGTGTCTCCGCCGGTCGCCGCGGCGCTCGCCGACGGGGCGATCGAGCGCTTCGGCGCCGAGGTCGGGATCGGCATCACGGGCATCGCGGGCCCGGGTGGCGGGACCGAGGAGAAGCCGGTCGGGACGGTCTGCCTGAGCGTCGCGGTGGCGGGCGGCGAGCGCTGGGACCGCACGGTGCTGCTCCCCGGCGACCGCCAGACGATCCGAGAGCGCACCACGACCGTGGTGATGCACGGCCTGCGGCGGATGCTGCGTGAAGCTGCGGCTGTTCGTCGCGCTTGACCTGCCGGCGCCCGCGCGGGCGGCGCTGGCGGCGTTCCGGACGGCTGCGGCGGATCCGGCGATCTGGCGGCCCGTGCCCGACGAGGCGCTGCACCTGACGCTCGCGTTCCTCGGCCATCGTCCGGAGGCGGACGTCCCGAAGGTGGTGGACGTATTGCGGACCGCGCCGATGCACGCGCCCCGGCTGGCGCTCGGCGGCGCGCTCGCGCTGCCGCCGAAGCGCCCGCGCGTGCTGACCGCGGAGGTGGAGGACCCGCACGGCTCGCTGCGCGCGCTGCAGCGAGCGGTCAGCGAGGGACTGGCGGCGCGGCGCCTCTACGAGCCGGAGGCGCGGCCCTACCGGCCGCACGCGACGGTGGCGCGGCTGCGGCCGGACGCGAAGCCCGGGCGAGGCGAGCTGCCGGCGCCGGAAGCGCTCGCGTTCCGGGGCGAGGCGCTCACGCTCTACCGCTCGCAGCTCCGCCGCGAGGGCGCGCGCTACGAGGCCCTCGCGAGGTTCGAGCTCTCGCACTAGAGTCGGCCCCGATGAGCGGTTCTGCGCGCTGGGCGGCGGCGATCGGCGCGATGGCGCTGATGCTGCTCGTCGTCGCCGCACCGGCCGCCGCGCGGCTGCGCTGGTCGGACTGCGGGGACGTCGAGGCCGAGTGCGCGCGCGTGGCCGTGCCGCTCGACCGCACCGGCGCGGTGAAGGGGTCGGTGTCGCTGCGGATGGCGCGCTTCGAGGAGCCGAGCGGGCGCCCGACGCTGCTCTACCTGTCCGGCGGGCCGGGTGGCGCGGGGGTGCGCGAGTTCGGCGACGTGATGTTCGAGCTCGGCGGCCTCGGGCGCGACTACCAGCTGATCTCCTACGACCAGCGCGGCACGGGCGGCTCCGGGCTGCTGCGCTGCCCGGACGCTCGAGCGCGACCCGCGGCTGCGCTCGCCGGCGGCGGGCGCGGCGTGCGCGCGGCGGCTCGGCGCGCGGCGGGCGTTCTACGGCACGCGCGAGTCCGTGGAGGACATCGAGGCGCTGCGGGTGGCGCTCGGCGTGGAGAAGCTGACGCTGTTCGGGATCTCCTACGGCACGAAGCTCGCGCTCGCCTACGCACGCGCCCATCCCGACCGTGTCGAGCGGCATGGCGCTCGACTCCGTGCTCGATCCCGACGACGCCGACGTCTTCGGCCTCGAGCCCTACCGCGCGATACCTCGCGTCCGCTGGCGGCGCTGTGCCCGGACGGCTGCCGGGGCGTGAGCGCGGATCCGGGAGGCGACCTCGCCCGCCTGGTCGCGCGGCTGCGGAGCGCGCCGCAGCGCGGTGTCGTCTACGGGCTGCGCGGGCGCTCGGCGGCCGGCGACGCTGACCGCGCTCGGGCTCGCCGACCTGATGTTCGACTCCGACTACAACCCGGCGCTGCGCGCGGGCATGCCCGCCGCGGTGCGGGCCGCGCTCGACACGGCGACCCGGCGCCGCTGCCGCGCTCTCGCCGACGCGCCGCGAGGCTCGCCTCGCTGCCCGAGCCGCGCAGCTTCTCGGCCGCGCGCTACGCGACCGTCTGCGAGGAGACGCCGCTGCCGTGGCCGCGCGGCGCGCCGTTCGGCGAGCGCGCTCGCCGGGGCGCGCGCGGAGGCCGACGGCGCTGGGCCCGGGCGCGTTCTTCCCGTTCGGCTTCGAGGAGGCGCGCGCCGACGAGATCGACCTCTGCCTGCGCTGGCCCGAGGCGAGCCGCCCGCCGCCGGTCCCGGCGCCCGCGGCGCGTACCCGGCGGTGCCGTCGCTGATCCTGCAGGGCGGAGAGGACCTGCGCACGCCGCCGGAGAGCTCCGCGCGGGTCGCGGCGGCGCTCCAGGGCGCGCCGCGGGTGGTCGTGCCCGGCGTCGGGCACGCGGTGGTCGGCGGCGACCCGTGCGGCTGCGGCGTGCGCCGGCTCGTCGCGCTTCCTGCGCGGGCGGCCCGTGGCGCGGCGACGTGCCCGCGCGTGGCGACCGGCGTGCCCGGCCGTCGGCGCTGCCGCCGCGCGTCGCTGCGGCAAGTCGGCGCCGCTGGCGCGGGCTCGGCGGGCGCGTGGGCCGCACGCCGCCGCGCTCGACGTCACGCTCGACGACCTGCCTTCTCGCTCTCGCCGGCGCTTCCTGTCCTATCGCGGCGCCGGGCTGCGCGGCGGCACGTTTCGCCTGCGCGGCGGCCGCGTGGTCGTGCGGCGCCTCGCGCGGTCCCCGGCGTGCGGATCAGCGGCGTGCGGCGCGGCGCGGGCGCGCTGCGGCTGCGGATCGGCGGCCGCGCCGGCGGCGCGCGGGCGGGTCACGTCTGCGTCGCGGCGGGCGGCTGAGCGGGCGGCTCGGCGGCCGCCGCGTCCGCCTGCCGGCACGCACGGCCTCGCCGCGGCCGCGGCTCCGGCCTCTCGCGCGGCCCGGTCTCGCGCGGTCGCCCCGCGCAGCTCCGCCGTGGCGTCGCGCTGGCGCAGCGTGTTCGGCGCGCATCGTCGCGCAGTCTTCACGTTCGCGTCCGGTTCCGTCACCGGTGCGCTGACACCTGTCGTTCCGTCCGGTGCGGCCGCATCATGGGCGGTCCGACCTTGCGACGAGACTTCAGAGGAGCAGCCCGATGAGCAGCACGCCACGAGCACGCCGAGGAGCGCCGGCAAGGCCCGCGACGCCGCCCTGCAGGGCGCGCTGACCCAGATCGAGCGCCAGTTCGGCAAGGGCTCGGTCATGCGCATGGGCGACGAGGGCGCGCAGGTCAACGTCGACGCCATCCCCACGGGCGCGCTGTCGCTGGACCTCGCGCTCGGCATCGGCGGCATGCCGCGCGGCCGCATCGTCGAGGTCTACGGCCCGGAGTCCTCCGGCAAGACGACGCTCGTCTACCACGTGATCGCCGAGGCGCAGAAGCTCGGCGGCGTGTGCGCGTTCATCGACGCCGAGCACGCGATGGACCCGCTGTACGCGCAGCGCATCGGCGTCGACATCGACGAGCTGCTCGTCTCCCAGCCCGACTACGGCGAGCAGGCGCTGGAGATCGCCGACATGCTCGTCCGCTCGGGCGCGGTCGACGTCGTGGCGGTCGACTCCGTGGCGGCGCTGACGCCGCGCGCGGAGCTCGAGGGCCAGATGGGCGACCAGACGGTCGGCCTGCAGGCGCGGATGATGTCGCCAGGCGATGCGCAAGCTCGCCGGCAACCTCAACCGCACGCAGACGCTGTGCCTGTTCACGAACCAGATCCGCGAGAAGGTCGGCGTCATGTTCGGCTCGCCGGAGACGCAGCCGGGCGGCCGCGCGCTGAAGTTCTACTCGTCCCAGCGGCTGGACATCCGCCGCATCGAGACGCTCAAGGACGGCACGGAGGCGGTCGGCAACCGCGTCCGCGTCAAGGTCGTCAAGAACAAGGTCGCGGCGCCGTTCCGCCAGGCCGAGTTCGACATCGAGTTCGGCAAGGGCATCTCGACCTCGGGCTGCATCCTCGACCTCGGGATCGAGCACAACATCGTCACCAAGTCCGGCTCGTTCTTCTCCTACGGCGACGAGCGGCTCGGCCAGGGCCGCAACAACGCCAAGGCGTTCCTCGACGAGCACCCCGAGATCGCGAAGGAGATCGAGGACAAGATCTACGCGGCGCTCGGCATCGACCGGGACCTCGTGGCGCCGATCGAGCGCGACGCGGACGCGCCGAGGTCGGCCGGGCCGCGGTCGCGGCGGAGTCGCGGCCGGCGCCGCCGGCCGTCGCTGGAGCCGCCGTGAGCCGGCCCGTGCGAGCGGCGCCTCGAGGATCCCGAGGCGCGCCTGCGAGCACGCGCGCGACGCTCGCCTGGGCGGCGCTCAACCGGCGCGAGCGCACGGTGGCCGAGCTGCGGCGGGCTGCTCGAGCGCAAGCGCGTCGAGCCGGCGGCGATCGACGACGGTGCTCGACGAGCTGCGCGAGCAGGGCTAGCTCGACGACGCCGCGCTACGCCCAGCGCTTCGCCGAGGACCGCCGCCGCCTCGACGGCTGGGGCGCGGAGCGCATCGAGCGCCGGCTGCGCGCGCTCGGCGTCGACCGCGAGCACATCGCGGCCGCGGTCGGCGAGCAGGACCGCGCAGGACGAGCGCGACGCCGCGCTCGCGCTGCTGCGCCGCCGCTTCCCGGACCCGCCGAGCACGCCGCGCGACCGCGACCGCGCGCTCGGCGTGCTCGTGCGCAAGGGCTACGAGCCTCGAGCTCGCGTACGACGCGCTGCGCCGCCACGCCGGCGTGCGCGACGAGTCTCGACTGACGCGGCGCGCTCGCAGCCGCGCGATGTGCGTTGCGCACGCGACGGCTCGCGGTACTACGATCGGCGCAGCGACAGACCGGGCCGTCGCGGCCACTGAAACGCCAGCAAATCAGCCACTTTCAAAGCGGATCCAGCAGCTTCAGACCTGACGGCGACCAACGACACCTCTCGAGCGAGCACGCCGGCACCGAGCGGGCGCGGCCAGGCACACCGACCGAACAGCGCAGCTAGCCGCCATCTGACGCGGTGGCCGCGATCCGCCTTCCTGCTGTCCTCTCCGCTCGTGCCGGGTCCGGCTCGGTCTGCCGCCTGCCAACGAGGGACTACGGACTCGCGTCCGGCGCCGCGAGCCGTGCGGCGGGGAGAGGAACGGACAATGGAAATCGTGATCGCGGCGGTCGTCGCGGGGGCCGTGGTGGCTCGCGGCGCGGCTGCTGGCGGCGCGCACGCTGCTCGCCCAGCGCGCGCCGCGGCTCGCGGCGAGCCTGCCGCCGACGCGCGAGCCAGCCGGTCGACCGAAGCCGGCGCGCCGACGACGGCGAGGCGCTGGCGCGCAGCGCGGAGATCGGCCGCGCCGAGGAGCGGCTGATCGCGCGCGAGGAGAAGCTCGACGCGCGCCTGGCCGAGCTCGCCGAGCGCGAGCGGCGCGCTCGCCGAGCGCGAGCGCGAGATCGACGGTCGCGCGCGAGCGAGCGCATCCGCGCGCTCGAGCGCGTCGCCGGCCTCGGCCTCGCAGGCCAAGACGATGCTGCTCAAGGACCTCGAGGACAAGCTCCGCCACGACTCGGCGCGGCTCGTGCGCCAGATCGAGGAGGAGACCAAGCGCGACGCCGACCGCCGCGTGCGCAACATCCTCTCCGTCGTCATGCAGCGCATGGCCGCCGGCCACGCCGCCGAGACGACCGTCTCCGTCGTCCAGCTCCCCGCCGACGACATGAAGGGCCGCATCATCGGCCGCGAGGGCCGCAACATCCGCGCGCTCGAGCACCTCACCGGCGTCGACTTCATCATCGACGACACGCCGAACGCCGTCGTCCTCTCCGGCTTCGACGGCGTCCGCCGCGAGGTCGCGCGCATGACGCTCGAGAAGCTGCTCGCAGGACGGCCGCATCCACCCGGCCCGGATCGAGGAGACCTTCTACCAGGCGAAGTCCGAGCTCGAGAGCCACATCGTCGAGAGCGGCGAGGAGGCGGCCTTCGAGGCCAACGTCGCAGGGCCTCGACCCCGAGCTGATCAAGCATCCTCGGCCGCCTGAAGTACCGCACGAGCTACGGCCAGAACGTGCTCGCGCACTCGGTCGAGTGCGCCCACCTCGCCGCGATGATGGCCGACGAGCTCGGCGCGTCCGCCAAGACCGCCCGCCGCGCCGCGCTGCTGCACGACATCGGCAAGGCCGTCTCGCACGAGATCGAGGGCCCGCACGCGCTCGTCGGCGGCGACCTCGCGCGCAAGCACGGCGAGGCCGAGGCGGTCGCGCACGCGATGGAGGCCCACCACAACGAGGTCGAGCCGCAGACCGTCGAGGCCGTCATCGTCCAGGCCGCCGACGCGCTCTCCGGCGCCCGCCCGGGCGCCCGCGGCGAGTCGCTCGAGCCCTACGTCAAGCGCCTGCGCGACCTCGAGCACATCGCCACCCGCCACGACGGCGTCGACAAGGTCTACGCGATGCAGGCCGGCCGCGAGATCCGCGTCATGGTCGAGCCCGGGCGCGCTCGACGACGACGGCGCCGTGCTGCTCTCGCACGAGATCGCGCGCGAGATCGAGCAGGAGCTCGAGTACCCGGGCCAGATCAAGGTCACGGTCATCCGCGAGTCGCGGGCGACCGACTACGCGCGATGAGCCGGGCCTACCCGTCGAGCCTGCGAGGATGAAGCGCTTCCACGTCACCACCTTCGGGTGCCAGATGAACGAGCACGACTCCGAGCGCATGAAGGGCATGCTCGAGTCGCTCGGCTACGCCGAGGCGCCCGAGCGCGACGACGCGGACCTGATCCTCTTCAACACCTGCTCGATCCGCGAGAAGGCCGACGAGCGCTTCGTCGCGCACCTGCACGAGGCGACGGCGCTCAAGCGGCGCGACCCCGAGCGCGTGATCGGCGTCGGCGGCTGCTGGGCGCAGTCGCGTCAAGGACCAGGTCTTCCGCCAGTTCCCGTTCGTCGACGTCGCCTTCGGCCCGGGCCAGGTCCACAAGCTCGCCGAGTTCCTCACCAGCGACTCGCTGACCGCGCAGGGCTTCTTCGAGTTCGAGGGCTTCACCGGCCACCTGCCGGCCAAGCGCGGCGCGCGACTTCCAGGGCTGGGTGCAGATCTCCGCCGGCTGCAACATGGTCTGCTCGTACTGCATCGTGCCCGTCGACGCGCGGCCGCGAGGTCTCGCGGCCGCTCGACGAGCTCGTCGCCGAGGTCGCGCGGGCTGGCCGCCGACGGCGTCGCGCGAGGTCACGCTGCTCGGCCAGAACGTCAACTCCTACGGCACGCGCGCTGCGGCCGCAGCGCGCGTCGTTCGCCGAGCTGCTGCGCGCGCGTCGACGCGATCGACGGCATCGACCGCATCCGCTACACGAGCCCGCACCCGTCGCGACATGAACGAGGACGTCGTCCGCGCCCACGCCGAGCTCGCGAGCCGTCTGCGAGCACATCCACCTGCCGCTGCAGGCCGGCTCCTCGCGCGTGCTCAAGCGCGATGCGCCGCACCTACACGCGCGAGCGCTTCCTCGACCGCGTCGCGCTGATCCGCGAGCACGTGCCCGACTGCGCGATCACGACCGACATCATCGTCGGCTTCCCGGGGGAGACCGAGGCGGACTTCGCGCGAGACGCTCGAGGTCGCCGAGGAGGTCGGCTTCGACGGCGCCTTCACGTTCATCTACTCGCCGCGCCGCGGCACCGAGGCGGCGACGTTCGCCGACGAGTTCGTCCCGCACGAGGTCAGCGTCGAGCGGATGGAGCGCCTCGTCGAGGTCGTCCAGCGCCGCGCGCGCGAGCGCGCGCAGCGCTTCGTCGGCCGCACGCTCGACGTGCTCGTCGAGGGCACCTCGCGCACCGACGCCGGCCGCGCTGCGCGGCCGCACGCGCCACAACAAGGTCGTCAACTTCGCCGGCCTCGCCGCGCCGGGCGAGATCGTCGCCGGTCGAGATCACCGCGGCGACGTCGCAGACGCTCGCCGGCGAGGCGTCGCTGCTCGCGCGCGCTCGCCTGACGCGCGTCGTCCGTCCGCCCCGTGTGCGAACATGTGTTCGTGCGCTGGCACGATCAGATCGCGGAGCGGGACCGGGAGGCGCGCCTCCCGGGCTTCGACGGACGCCGTCGTCCGCCGCTTCGACGCCCCGGAGGCGCTGGACACCCACTTCCACGAGATCCACGCCAAGTCCGCGCTGAACCGCGTCCCGGCGGCATCGCAGCTCCCGTTCGGCTGGACGGTCAACCCGTACCGGGGCTGCACCCATGCCTGCACCTACTGCCTGCGGGGCGACACGCCGGTCCTGATGGCCGACGGTCGGACGCGGCCGATCGCGGATCTGCGCGTCGGCGACGAGATCTACGGCACGGTGCGCGCGGGCCGCTACCGGCGCTACGTGCGGACCGAGGTGCTCGACCACTGGTCGACGATCAAGCCGGCGTACCGGGTCACGCTCGCGGACGGCACGGAGCTCATCACGAGCGGCGACCACCGCTTCCTCACCGACCGCGGCTGGAAGCACGTCGATCGGGCGCGGCGCGCGGCCGCGCCAGCGGCCGTACCTGACGACGCAACAACAGCTGCTCGGGCACCGGGCGCTTCGCCGACGCCGCCGCGCGAGACGCCGACTACCGGCGCGGCTACCTGTGCGGGCTGATCCGCGGCGACGGCCACCTCGGACGCTACGACTACGCGCCGCCGGCCGCAGCACGGCACGGTGCACCGCTTCCGGCTGGCGCTGGCCGACGTCGAGGCGCTGCGCCGCGCGCAGCGCTACCTCGAGGACGTCGAGGTCGCGGCGACGCAGCGGTTCGCGTTCGCCGCGGCGACGGCGACGCACCGCGCGATGCGACGCGATCCGCACCCGGCGCGCGCGCGACGTCGAGGCGGATCGCGCGAGCTGATCCGCTGGCCGGACGCGCCGACGACGCCGTGGCGCAAGGGCTTCCTCGCCGGCATCTTCGACGCCGAGGGCTCCTGCGGCGGCGTCGCTGCGCATCTGCAACACCGACGCGGCGATCATCGCACTGGACGCAGGAGTCGCCTGCGACAGCTTCGGCTTCGACACGTCGTCGAGGACTCGACCGCGCCGAACGGCTGCCGCGTCGTCCGGGTCCGCGGCGGCCTGCGGGAGCAGCTGCGCTTCTTCCACCTCGACCGACCCGGCGATCACGCGCAAGCGCGACCATCGAGGGCGTCGCGCTGAAGTCCGACGCGCGACCTGCGGGTCGTCGTCGATCGAGCCGCTCGGGATGGCGCTGCGGCTCTACGACATCACGACCGGCACGGGCGACTTCATCGCCAACGGCGTCGTCAGCCACAACTGCTTCGCCCGCCCGACGCACGAGTACCTCGACTTCGACGCCGGGCGGGACTTCGAGCAGCGAGATCGTCGTCAAGGTCAACGCGCCCGAGGTGCTGCGGGCGGAGCTGGCGCGGCCGTCGTGGAAGGGCGAGCACGTCGCGCTGGGACGAACACCGACCCGTACCAGTGGGTCGAGGGGCGCTACGGGCTGATGCGCGGGATCTGGGAGGCGCTGCGCGACGCGCGCAACCCGTGCTCGGTGCTGACGAAGTCGCCGCTGCTGCTGCGCGACCTGGACCTGCTGCTGCGAGATCGCTGGAGGTCGACGGAGTTCAGCGCGTGCCTGTCGATCCCGACGCTCGACGAGAAGGCGTGGCGGGCGACCGAGCCGCACACGCCGCACCCGCGCAAGCGGCTGGAGGCGGTGGCCGAGCTCAACGCGGCCGGCATCCCGACCGGGGTCCTGATCGCGCCGCTGATGCCCGGGATCAACGACGCGCCGGAGCAGGTCGAGCGAGATCGTGCGAGCTGGCGACGGAGGCCGGCGCGACGCGCATCGGCGGCCAGGCGCTGTTCCTGCGCGGCGACGATCGAGGGACGTCTTCATGGACTGGCTGCGCGAGCACCGGCCGGACCTGTGCCGCGCTACGAGCAGCTCTACGCGCCGCGGCGCGTACCTGCCGGAGGCGCGAGCGCCGCGCGATCGAGCGCGCCGCCGGCGCGCCGGGCTGCGGACCGGCGACCGCCGAGCGCTTCAGGCACCGCGTGATCGAGCGCCGCGAGCGCTCGGCGCGAGGCCCGCGAGCGCGCGGCCGAGGCCGCGGCGGAGCAGCGGAGCGACGGATGCGCAGGAGGCGCTGTTCTGAGCGCGGCCGTGAACACCCGCCGAGCGTGACGGCGCCGCGCCGTGACGGGGATCACAGTGGTGAAACGCGTCCGGAAGCCGTGTTGGCTGTGGATGATGCCGCGATTCAAGAGCCGCACGTCCCGACGATCGCCCCGCGGCGCGGGCGCGGAGCCTGACCGTGCAGCCGCCCAGCAGCGCCAAGCAGGCCAAGCTCGAGCTGCTGGTGATCGTGCCGCTGATGGCGGTCCTGTTCGTGCTACGCCCGGCGCGAGGAGCTGTTCGGCGTCGACACGCCGGTCCGCGTCGGCGCCGCGGTCGCCGATCGTCGTCGCTCGGCTGGCGGCTCGCGCGTGACCTCGGCCGCTCGCGGCGCCGGCGCTGTTCCGGCGCATGGACCCGGCGACCGCCGGCACGGTCGGCGTTCCTCATCCGGCTCGTGTTATCGCGGCGCGGTGCTGCTCGCGCTGCGCGTCGGCGGGCTCGATCCCGCCACGCTGGCCGTCGGCGGTGCCATCACCGCGGTCGTCTTCGGTCTCGCTGCCCAGCAGACGCTCGGCAACCTGATCGCGGGCATGGTGCTGATCGC